>JAVEXZ010000001.1:0-166933 GCA_034003765.1 Anaerovoracaceae bacterium
TCACCTCATGTACCTCCCATACTTTTATATTCTTTCAAATATAGTATACGGGAATAGTTGATAAAGGTGGTACACTTTTAGATTAGCAGGCTTGGTTTACTGGTACATATTTAGATTAGCATTAGCATGTCTAGTAATATATCTAAAGAGTTAACCAAATCATTATTGGCAATATAACTCGAATGAGTTCTTTCAAAACTATCGAAAAAATCCTTTGGTTTAATGCTCATTTTTTCATTAATAGCCGAAAGTAATCGTATTTTTGCTTCTTCAATTTCGGGATTTTCGGGTTCTGATTCAACAATATATGGTAAAAGATTAATGCTATTTCTTAAAGTATCAATCTCTATTAAAGTTTTTCTGCCCATATTAGGAGTATTTATTAATTCTTCTAATAATTTATCCGCGAGCTGGGAATAGTAGAAAATACCTTCTGATTTTAAACAATTATATGCTCTAACACTTAAACTAAGGTCTTCTATCCTTATATCTAGATATTTCAATCCGTCACTAGCGATAAAGGTCTTTGATTCTTTTTCTTCTTTGACCTCCGAATAGATTTCTAGCCTATACAAATTAAGTTCATTTATTATATTTGTAATTTCATCAATACTTTTAGCGCCCAAATTTCTTAATTTAGGAATATTTTCGATTGGATAACTTAAAAGGTCGTTAATTGTTTTTACCCCCTCCTTTTTCAAAACATTATATGGTCTTGTAGATAAGTTTAGAACAAGTATTGGATCCGAATAATGGTGAGAGTTCATATTAAACACAGTCTCCTCTTTTAATATCGTTGAATTATTTCAATTCCGCAATAGTGTTATTGTAGAATTGTTATTTCCCCATCTATATTACACTAACTTACATCATTTGCCACTAAGTTTTTGCTTTTACTATACATATACACTATACCCGGTCCCTATTTCGGTACAAGGATTGATTTTCTTGCGAAAGTTCTCTACTTAAAGTAGAATTAATTGAAATTGTTCTTGGTTTTGGTCCTAAATATATACTTGGAGGGTATTTATGGAAAAGAATCGATTAGGTAATACAGACTTAATGGTTACCCCAGTTGGATTTGGGGTTTTGACTGTTGGAAATACACAAATGAACCTTTCTATTGATGAAGGTGCTGCAGTTTTACGCTATGGTTTAGAGCGTGGGATTAACTTTCTTGATACCGCACAGTATTATGAGACTTATCCTTACATAAAAAAAGCTCTTAAAGGCAGTAACTTTGAACCAGTTATCGCTAGCAAGTGTTTGGATTATTCCTATAAGGCTATGAGTGATGCTATTGTTGAAGCTCAGAGAGAAATGGATAGAGATGTAATAGATATCTTTCTTCTTCATGAAGTTAGACATGATAGAGATTTTCTTGACCGTTCTGGTGCTTGGGAGTGTTTAAACGATGCTAAGGCTAAGGGAATAGTCCGTGCTATTGGAGTATCTACTCATCATGTAGACGTTGCTATGGATATGGCTGATGTTCCTGAGTGTGATGTCCTCTTCCCTCTTATTAATTTTCAGAGTTTGGGTATTCGTAAAGGCGGAGGTTTGGGGACTAAAGAAGAAATGGAAATGGCAATAGCCAAGAATATTGAGGGGGATCATGGAGTCTTTTTGATGAAGGCTTTTGGTGGCGGCAATCTAACAGGTTCCTATCAAGAGGCCTTAGATTATGTGTATGGTATTCCTGATGTTGCTTCTGTAATGATTGGCTTTGGGAAAACCCGTGAGGTTGATGATATCTTTGATTACTTGGAAGGCAGGATGCCCAAAGATTATTCTCCTGATGTATCCTTTAAGGTGATTCATATAGATCAGGGAGATTGTGAAAGCTGTGGTAACTGCGTCACTCGTTGTCCCAACCATGCAATATTTATAAATGAGAGAGGTTTGGCTGAGATTGATGAGGATAAGTGTCTTACTTGTGGCTACTGTGCCCCTGTTTGTCCTGCAAGGGCTATAATAATGTGGTAGTGTTTTAGCCTTCTATAATCCCACCACCTAGGACAAAGTCTCCTAGATAAAATACTATGGATTGTCCTGGAGTTGGTGCTCTTTGAGGCTCATCGAAGATGGCCTCTATTTTATTGTCTTCTATTGGCCTTATAAAAGCTGGAGCTGGCTTTGCTGCGTATCTTAGTTTGGCATCAACTCTTAATCCCTCAAAGGGAATATTAAAGATATTGTCTTTTGATACAACCCGATATTTAAATAAATCTTGTTCGTCTTTTGAGAGAACTATTGTATTGTCTTCTGTGTTTATCCTGTTTACATACATTGGCCGGCCAAAGCTTCCCCCTAAACCTTTTTTCTGGCCAATTGTGTAGTAAATAATACCCTTGTGGGGACCTAATATATTACCCTCTTCATCAATAAAGTTGCCTGGTTGGGATTTGATTCCCTTTGATTCAAGGAAGCTTATATAGTTGTCCCCTTTTCCTATAAAACAAATCTCTTGACTATCCCTTAATCCGGCGTTTGAAAGATCTTTTTCCCTTACCAGGGCCCTTACATCATCTTTGTGGGAAATGTCGCCTAAGGGCATAATTAGGCGGCTAATAACCTTTTGTGGCAGCCTGTATAGGGTATAGGACTGGTCTTTCTTCTTGTTTGCCCCTCGTCTTATGAACCAAGCGGATAAATCTTCATCAAAGTATGTTCTGGCATAGTGGCCTGTTGCTATAAAGGCGGCATTCATTTGGTCTGCTACATCTAATAGAAGTTGGAACTTAACTAGAGGATTGCAAATCACACATGGATTTGGAGTTCTTCCACAGGAGTATTCTTGAGTAAAATTCTCCACTACCTTGTCTGAAAACTCCTTTGATGCATCCCTATAGACAAAGGGAATCTGGAGCTCTTTTGCAGCTTGCTGGGCACTTTTCATTTCTACATTGCTCTTGCCTGTCATATCTAGGAAGAGGCCTATTACTTCAAGCCCTTTTTCCTTTAATAACAAAGCAGCGGCAGTACTGTCTACACCGCCGCTTAAGCCTAATATTACCTTGTTGGAATCTAGTGAATTCATAGCTCTATTTTTCATTCAATTTGTTTGGGCAAGTATCGTCTATACAACCCACACAGCCCACTTCATCCAATGGCTCTGGGTCATGATGATCTTCTTCTGCGTTTGGGTCAAAGCCCTCTAGGCCCTTATAGCTTTTGTGGTTTTTTGCAGCATAATCATAGATAGCACTTTTGATTGCATGATCTGCCAAAACAGAACAGTGAATTTTAACAGGAGGAAGACCACCTAGGTTTTCTACTATCTGGTCGTTGGTTAAGGCTAAGGCATCATCTATGGATTTACCAATAATCATTTCCGTTGCCACACTGGAAGATGCTATGGCTGAACCACATCCAAAGGTTTTGAATTTAGCGTCTATTATAATATCGTTTTCTACCTGAATTCCCACCTGCATCATATCACCACAAACAGGACTGCCATAAGTTCCTACCCCATCTGGGTTTTCTAGATCTCCTACATTCCTTGGATTCATAAAATGATCCATTACAGTATCGTTATATATGCCCATTACGACCAACCTTTCTTTTCACTGACAGAAGATATGTTTCTTAGCTTTTCAATTACCTCTACCAGTGCCTCTAATACGTAATCCACATCTTCTTGTGTGGTAAAATCCCCCATTGTAAACCTTATGGTTCCATGAACCCGCTCTACTGGAAGTCCTATTGCAGTTAGAACATGGCTTGGGTTAAGTGAAGCTGAGTTACATGCAGAACCTGTTGAAACAGAGATGCCCTTTTGATCTAGAAGTATCAAAATCCCTTCCCCTTCAATAAAGTCAAAGGCCAAACTAATATTGCCTGGATGACGGAATTCCATAGACCCGTTAATATCGACTTTGGGAATTCTCTTCATAACTTCTTCTAGAAAATAGTCTCTAAGCTTTGATAGATGATCTATATGGCTTTTGAAGTTGATTTTTGATAACTCTGCAGCCTTTCCAAAACCCACTATTCCGGCAAGGTTTTCTGTTCCTGACCTTTTGCCACCTTCCTGGCCACCTCCATGCATAAAGTTGGAGATACGAAGGCCTTTTCTAATATATAGGGCGCCTACCCCTTTGGGTCCATATATTTTGTGTGCAGACATGGACATTAAATCTAAGCCTATGTCTTTTACATCTATGGGGATATTGCCTAGGGCCTGGATGGCATCACTATGTATTAATACTCCATGTTTTTTCCCAATCTTGGCGATTTCCTCTATAGGCTGAAGTGTACCAATCTCATTATTAATCATCATAATGGAGATTAGGATAGTTTTATCGGTTATAGCTGCTTCCACATCCCTAGGGTCTACTAGTCCTTGGGAATCTACTGGAAGGTATGTGACTTTTGCTCCACGTTTTTCAAGGTACTGGCAACCATGAAGGACCGCATGATGCTCAAAATTAGTGGTTATTATATGGTTGCCCTTATCTTTTAGGGCTTCAAAAACCCCAACTAAGGCCCAGTTATCTGCTTCTGTGCCTGTGGATGTAAAAAATATTTCTTTTTCATCAGCTCCAATTAGGTCGGCAAGCCTACTTCTTGCCTGGCCTAGGGCTGCTTTTGATCTTTCACCCATTGAATATATACTGGATGGATTACCATAGTTTTCAGAAAACCAGGGAATCATCTCCTTAAGCACTTCATCCTTTACAGGAGTAGTGGCTGAATAATCCAAATAGACAGTTCTCTTTTCTGTCATGCTTTTTCATCTCCTTCAACAATTATTTGGGAACAATAACATATATACACTGACATCTTAGTTCTTAAACGTGGGTTTGCAATCTTCTGGGTCACCGTCAATGATTTCTATGTTTTCTAATTGTTGAATAAATGATTCTCTAAAGGCAGCTATATACTCTTTTCTTAAAAGGTCTTGTTCCGCTTTTTCTTCCTCATCTAGTGCACACACTTTGGACTTAAGTGCCAGTTCATTGATCCGATCCATTTTATCTTTGGGAAGCATTTTCCTGTCCTCCTTTTGTTGATGTCTTAAACACGATTAAAAGTATACCATAGGAGGATTACAATCTTCAACAAATCATTAAATCTTTTCTTGAATTCTTGTGGCTTTACTTGTGGTTATTTTGGGGTCAAGATATCTGACCCTATTGGCCATGTTAGCAATAAAGGATTTATTGGTCTTGACTTCTAACCTTGGATGAGAATATCCAGAATATCTAGGTGTTTTTGTTAATTTGTTTATGGCAAACCTAATGGACCTTTCTACTGAAGGAATGCTGGTATGGTGGGCTCTTGCAATTTCACCGTAGACTTCTTTAGTTAGGGCATCTAGGAGTTCCTCATCTTGGACAATCATATATACAGCTTCGCTAATATACCTAAAGCCTTTGTAATCAGGTCGAATTCCTTCTTCGTCCACAATTTTTTGAATAAGGATTTGAAGATGGTTGTCACTGATTGTCTCGTTTTCCATGGCAATGTTCCCCTTCTTCTAGATTAAATACAAAGACAGTCTTTCATTCCTGCAAATGTCTTTTCCCCAATACCTGGAACTTCCATTATGTTCTCTATGGCATGGAAAGGGCCATTGCTGGTCCTATAATCGATTATTTTATTGGCTGTTACTGGGCCAATTCCATTAAGAGTTTCTAGTTCTTCCTTACTTGCAGTGTTAATGTTAATTTTCCCATTACTAGTAGACTCAGAGCTTACTAGGCCTAGCCCTGAAGGCTTATTGGAGGATATTGTTGCTTGGTCCATCTCTTGGAAAGTGGGTATATAAAGCTTGTCGCAGTCATTTAGAATTATGGCTTGGTTTACTTGAGCCAAGTCTCCATCTCTTGAGACTCCTCCGGCCTTTTCAATGGCTTGATAGACCCGTGAACCTTCAGGAAGTTCTACTACCCCGGGCTTATTTACAGCCCCTCCCACATCAACTATAATGGTGTGCTTTTCTTGAGCTACCCTTTCAAGGTCTTCCATGCTTTGGGATATATCACCTTTTGACCCATGGGTTTCTATTGAGATGCCATCCTCATCATCCCCACCAGATAGGGTAAATAAAAAAGCAACAATAATTACCAAGGCAATAACCGCTGCTTTTATCCACTGGGGATTCTTTTTTAATATTTCTAGGATCCTAGCTATATTCGCTTCCATCTAAAACCTCCTTTTCTTACAGGGTTTACATAGATTTTAGCACATATGGTAATTTATGTCAATTAATTATTAAATCTTAACTTTGTTCGCTTTACATCTATTTGGTGGCGTGGAACACTGATCTGTGAAAAACCTAAAAACCCTTGTATAAGGAGTTCTGGTGAAAGATTACTTTCACTACCAGCAGCTAAAGTTGTTTCCATAATTAAGTTATTGTCTACCAAGTTCAATTTGAGGGAATATATCATATGTCTTATGTCTATGGATTTTACTTCCTTGCTTTTTTTAGATTCCTTATTTACCACGATTTCACTCCTTTTCATGAAGAGGTCTTCTAGTCTAGCTACATCTAAATCGCAATTAACTAGGTGTATTGTTATAGTGTAGTCGGCTTGGTAACATGTTGCCGCTAGGGGCTTTGCCTTTGCTGGTGCTTGTGTTACTTGGCCAATATTAATACCCTGGGGTAGTTGCTTTGCCAGTGATTCTCCCAATTTCTTGGAGTCATAGTCTACCTTTGTTTCAAATTCCAACCATTCTTCTAGGCTTTCGTAACCAAGGCTCAAGGGCTGGCCGAAGGCTAAGCGAGGATGGGGGTTAAAGCCTTCAGAGTGAACAAGCCGGATGTCAGCACTTTTGAAGGCACGCTTAAATAGCCTCAAAAGATCCAGATGAGATATGTATTTCATGTCTCCTAGTTTTGCAAATACAAGATAATACTTAGCCATTAATTCCCTCCATTTCACAACTAGTGAAGGCCTTGATCCCGCAGCCTTCACAGGTAACCCTGCAATCAGCTGTAACCTTGCCTTGGAGGGCTCTTTCCCACTCTAATAGTAGGTATTCTTTGTCTACCCCACAGTGGAGCATATCCCAAGGAAAGACTTCATCTAGAGGCCTGTCCCTATTTGCATAAAAATCCGGGTCTATATCCGTCTCTTGGAATGCCTTTTCCCAGAGGTCATATTTGAAGTGCTCAGACCAGCCATCCATTTTAGCTCCTTCTTTGTGGGCTGCTATTAAGGTGGAGGCAAGTCTCCTATCCCCTCTTGCAAAAACCGCTTCAACAGCACTGGTTTCTGTGGAATGGTAGCTAAAGCTTACGTTTTTTATCTTAAGTCCTGATTTTAGGTAATCGTGCTTTTCTATTAGCCTTTCTTTACTATCTTGAGGGAACCATTGGAAGGGAGTAAAGGGCTTGGGAACAAAGTTGGCAACACTAATAGAGAGGTTAAAACGGCCTGAATTACGGCCTCTTACATCCCTGTTTATTTGAGTAATCTTATTGGCCAAGTCTATTATTCCATCCAGGTCTTCCATGGTTTCTGTGGGTAGGCCAATCATAAAGTAGAGCTTTATATTTGTCCAGCCTAGAGCTAGAGCTTGGGTTATGGCAGATAAGATGTCTTCTTCTGTGATTCCCTTATTTACCACGTCCCTTAGCCTTTGAGTTCCAGCCTCTGGGGCAAATGTCAGTCCTGATTTTTTATATTTTTGTATCTCTTGTAAGACCTCAAAGGAGAATGTATCTAGTCTTAAGGATGGTAATGATAGGGATACGTCTTGGTCATTACATACCTGCAAAACATCCATAACCATAGGCTCAAACTGCGAGTAGTCGCTGGTTGAAAGAGAGAGTAAGGAAAGCTCTTCATGGCCTGTGGCTGCTAGTTGCTTGCTTGCAAGTTCTTTTATGGTTTTGGGGGCACGCTCCCTTACAGGTCTATAGACCATACCAGCCTGACAAAAACGACATCCACGGCTACATCCTCTAAAGGTCTCTATAACAACCCTGTCATGGATGGTTTCAGTTAGGGGAACTATAGGGTTTTGAGGAAAGGCTGCCTTATCCAAATCTTCAACAATAGCCTTTACAATCCTATCTGGAGCACCTTCCCAGGTTTTTTTTATGGTTTTAATTGTTTGGTCCTCATTGTATTGGGGTTCATAAAAAGATGGTACATATATTCCTTGGATTTTGGAGGCTCTTTGGAGGAATTCTTCTTTTTTGAAGTCAAAATCACCTTTGTCGCAATCAATGTATATCTGGCATAGGTCTATAATTGCTTCTTCCCCATCTCCAACAAGAATGATATCAAAGATGTCAGCTAGGGGTTCTGGGTTAAAGGCACAAGGGCCTCCGGCTAAGAGTATGGGATGTTCATTGCCTCTGTCCTTTGCTAAAAATGGTATGCTTGATAAATCCAGCATATTCAATATATTTGTGTAGGTCATTTCGTACTGGAGGGTGAATCCTAGGATATCTAGGCTTCTTAAGGGTGTTTTTGTTTCTAGGGTGAAAAGAGGAACCTTGTTTTCACGCATCAAAGCTTCCATATCTTCTGAAGGGGCAAATACCCTTTCGCAGTAGATGTCATCTTGGCCGTTTAGGATGGAATATAGTATTTGCAAGCCCATAAAACTCATACCTATTTCATAGGTATCTGGGAAGGCAAAGCCAAAATGGCATTTCCACTCCTCTTTAACTTGGGAGTGAAGTTCTCCACCTATATATTTTGCAGGTTTTGTAACTTGTCCTAATAGGGGCTTTAGGGCCTCTTTTAATTCTAGGTTATTCATCTACTTTATCCTATTCTTCATCAATATATTCAAACTCAAAGTCTTCTATTCGAATAGTGTCCCCTTCTTCTAGGCCAAGGGCTTTTAAGTCATCTATGCCACCACGTTTGGCAACGTATTGATAGAGGTATCTTAGGGAACCTATATCGCTAAAGTTGGTGGAGTCGAAGATTTTCTTTAACTGTGAACCCTTTAGAATATATGTATCCCCATCTTTTGCTGCATAAATTTTCTTGTAATCAGGGTCGATGTCTTCTAGGTCCACATCAAATTCAATTATTTCATCTTCTGGTTCTGCTTGGGCTTCTATTTCTTTAAGAGCTTCTACAACTGCAGTAATAAGTTCTTTTACCCCTTCACCAAGAGGTGCAGACATGGGAAAACATAGTAAGCCCTTCCCTTCTACATGGTTTTTGAACCTTGTGTATTCTGGGCTATCTTCAGGAAGTAAATCCATCTTATTTGCTGCAACTATTTGTGGTTTGAGGGCTAGTTGGTGACTATATAGGGAGAGTTCATTGTTGATTTTTTCAAAATCTTCTATGGGGTCTCTTCCTTCGCTTCCTGCTATATCCACAATGTGTATTAGGAGCTTGGTTCTTTCGATATGTTTTAAGAACTCGTGGCCAATTCCTGCACCTTGGTGGGCTCCTTCAATTATTCCTGCAATATCAGCCATTACAAAGCTATCATCATACCTTTGGACTACCCCTAGATTAGGGGCAATAGTTGTAAAATGATAGTTTGCAATTTTAGGTTGGGCTTTGGTGCTCATGCTTAAAAGAGTTGATTTCCCAACGTTGGGAAATCCTACTAGGCCTACATCAGCAATTAATTTTAGTTCAAGGGTAATGCTTCGTTCTTTTGCCGGTCCACCTGCTTCCCCAAAGTTAGGTGCTTGCCTTGTTGCAGTCTTAAACTTATCGTTGCCTCTGCCACCTCTACCACCTTTTGCGGCAATTAATATGTCTTCAGGGTCTTTTAGGTCCTTCATCACCCTTCCAGTTTCATTGTCTATGATTAAAGTGCCTGGAGGTACCCTTATTATTAGGTCTTCTCCATCTTTACCAAAGCACTTTTTTTTCATTCCATTTTGGCCATCTTCGGCTTCGTATTTTCTTCGGTACTTAAAGTCCATTAGGGTTTTCATGTTGTGATCCACTACAAATACAACATTGCCACCTTTACCCCCATTGCCACCATCAGGGCCGCCCTCAGGAACATAGGGCTCTCTACGAAAAGATACGCAGCCATTGCCACCTTTTCCTGAGCGTATTGTAATTTTAGCCTGATCTACAAACATACTTAACCTCTTTTATCTGATATAAAAAGCCCCTATATGATAGGGGCCTTCAGTTAGCAACAAATTTACGCTTCGTTTTCGTATACGCTTACTTGCTTTCTCTTCTTATCATAACGCTCAAACTTTACAGCTCCGTCAATCTTTGCAAATAAGGTATCATCACTACCGATGCCAACATTGTTTCCAGGGTGGAACTTAGTCCCTCTCTGTCTTACCAATATGCTGCCGGCTGATACAAACTCTCCGTTTCCTGTTTTAACTCCCAATCGTTGCGCCGCACTATCTCGACCATTCTTGGAACTACCTACTCCTTTTTTACTTGCCATGGATGAACACCTCCTTCTTTATTGTATTATTATTTACCCATTGCCTTTGTAATAACTTCTGTTATTTCAGCAATAGTAGCTTTTTCATTGATTTCAATTTTGTTCTTTGCTGCAAATTCGATGATCTCTGCTTTGCGCATTCCCTTGAAATTAGGAGCTTCTACTTCTTTAGCAACTTCTTTCTTAGCAGGGGCAGCTTTTGCAGGGGCTTCTTTTGCTGGTGCAGCTTTCTTTGCTGGTGCAACTTTCTTTGCTGGCTCACTAGCTTTAGGGGCTTCCTTTGCTGGAGTTTCCTTCTTAGCAGGGGCCTCAACCTTTGCTGGAGCACTTGCTTTAGGAGCTTCTCTCTTTTGCGTGGGTTTTCCATCAAGAGTCAAAATCTCAACCTTTGAAAATGGTTGACGATGTCCCTGTTTCTTTCTGTAATCTTTTTTTGATTTGTACTTAAAGATTATAACCTTTTCGCCTTTGCCGTTCTCAAGGATCTGTCCTGTTACTGCTGAGTCTAAATAGGGTTGTCCTATGGCTACTTTGTCTCCTTCTCCAAGGCATAAAACCCTGTCAAATTCCACCTTTTCTCCAACTTCAGCTTTTAGCTTTTCAACGACAATAACGTCGCCTTCTTTTACCCGGTATTGTTTACCACCGGTCTCAATTACTGCATACATATATCTATTTCCTCCTCATACCAGTCTCGCCATTATAGGTAGCCCTAAGGCTTTAGAATAGACCTATATCTGTGCGGCTTACAATCAGATATAATATCACAGGAGGTAAGTGGTGTCAATGGATTATTCATTGTTAATAGCTTGATACACCTCATTTGTATATTTCTTTTTTATGACCAATATTAAATATAATAATTTGTATTTGATCATTATTAATATGAGCCAGTAATCTGTAATTACCAATTCTATAGGACCAATATTCTTTGAAAGTAGTTTTTAAAGCCTTTCCATATTTCTGTGGATTATCAGTATCGACTAAATTCTTTTCTATCCAAGCTAAAATAATAGCTTGTTGGCCTTTGTCTATTTTAGATAAACTCTTTATAGCCCTTTTTTCATAGAAAACCCTATATTTCATACTATAAACCTAGGATCTTTTTTACTTCACTATGGGTATATAATTCAACATCCCCATTTTTAACCCCTTCTTCATACTCTTTTATCATCTTCATATCAATTTCATCTTCAATTTTTTCTTCTAATGTTTGCTTAAACAAAGTGGATAAAGGCATTCCATATAGTTTGGCATATTCATTAAAAGCTTTTTCTTCATCACTATTTAGTCTTATTGTAATTGTACTCAAATATAATCACCTCTCAGGGTGATTGTAACACAATGTAGTACAAAGAGGAAGATTTATTTTAGCAGTGTTTCATATAATGCCGCAAAAATATGTTTACAAGCTTCTAGTTTATCACTAGGGATTTTTTCAATATACTTGAATTCTCTGGCCCCTAGGTCAACCATTTTATGCTGATCCATTAATACAGATCCTTGAGTTTCTGTTCTTTCATCTAAGGCCAGGTGTAATGGGAATCCTTTTTTGTTATTGGTTATAGGCGCTACTGAAACCATGCCATTTAAGAACTTGTTTTGGTCTTTGGGGTTACTCAATATCAAGGCTGGCCTATAACCATCTTGTTCATGTCCTAGAGTCGGGGAAAAGTTTAATTTGATAATATCTCCACACTCCAGTTCATCCAGTGCTTCTTTTTTCATGAAAGCTCTTCCTCTCTAAAGATGGTATTAATGATAGAAATAGGGTTTTATTACCAGACTTCTTTTCCTCTTGGTTTTCCCCAATCAATTGAAACTTTATAATCTTTGGGATCTCCATTGAAATTTTCAAACAACTTATCTAACTTAGTCATTTCTTTTATAGGCCTTAGGATGATTTGACCATTTTCGATCTTCAGTTCAAATTTGATTTCTTGATTTTCAATCTCTAAGGACGTGAAATCCAAAGATTTTAATATCTCTTTATTTATTCTTATTCCATGGCTATTACCCCATTTGGCTAATTGCATAACTGTCATGATTGTCATCTCCAATCTCAATGAAAAAACATATTCTTCTTGTTTGTTAAGATACTTATAGTATATCCGCGGATATACTATAAGTCAATCAATCTATTGCAATTATTCCCTATTAGCTAGCAAAGACTTATATTGAAAGATTCTTGATTATTATCGAGATTATCTTTGAAAAATTACCAGCTGCTTTGGATATCCAACTTGCGTTATTCCTGGATTACTCCGTCCTCGTCAACCATTAGTTCATGGATGATATCCTCAACGGTGTCTTTTTTTGCTTTTTCTTTTGCTTCACCCTCTTTTGCATCAGGCTTAGCTATTTTTGCCAGCATCAGTTCTTCGATTCTGGATAGTATATCTGGGTTATCCATAAGGTAGATCTTTACGTTCTCACGACCTTGACCAATTTTATTGCCTTCAAAGCTATACCAAGACCCTGATTTTTCAACAATCTTTTCATCTACGGCAGTGTCTAGTAGGTCCCCTTCTCTTGAAATCCCCATTCCGTACATTATGTCAAACTCAGCCATCTTGAAGGGAGGGGCAACCTTGTTTTTAACTACCTTAACCCGGGTTCTATTACCAACCACAGCTTCTCCTTGTTTGATGCTTTCGATTCTTCTAACGTCAAGTCTCATAGATGAGTAGAATTTTAGGGCTCTTCCTCCTGATGTTACCTCTGGGCTTCCGAACATAACACCAACCTTTTCTCTTAACTGGTTGATGAATACCACAGAAGTATTTGATTTATTTATTGCTCCTGCCAGTTTTCTCAAGGCTTGGGACATTAGCCTTGCCTGAAGGCCTACGTGGGAATCTCCCATTTCTCCTTGGATCTCAGCCCTTGGTACTAAGGCAGCAACTGAGTCTATTACAACTATGTCAAGGGCTTCACTTCTAACAAGCATCTCGCAGATTTCTAGGGCCTGCTCTCCTGTGTCTGGTTGAGAAACAACTAGCTTATCGATATTAACTCCAAGATTTCTGGCATATTCTGGATCTAGGGCATGTTCTGCATCAATAAAGGCAGCCTTTCCTCCGGTTTTTTGAGCTTCAGCAATCATGTGCAGGGATAGGGTGGTTTTTCCTGATGATTCAGGGCCAAAGACTTCAATGATTCTGCCTCTGGGTATTCCACCTATTCCTGTAGCTATATCCAAGCTTATAGATCCTGTAGGTATAAAATCAATATTAAGTTTTGCACCCTCATCCCCCAATAACATTATAGACCCTTGGCCGTATTGCTTTTGTATTTGTTGCATAGCAGATGTTAAGGCTTTTTCTTTATCATCTTTGTTAATTGCCAATTGATTCCCCTCCTCTAATAAGAACATACGTTCACAGTAATCATACTCCAAGTAAAACCCAAGGTCAAGTATAATTTAATTGGTAATATATGTCATAATATACCATGAATATTCTTATGTCAATTGGAATCTATGATTTTGTTTATGAAGTCTAACATTGCAAGAACTGTATAATTCCTATTCCATGTGCGATTAACGTTCCTTGTCCGTATTTCTTTGTGGAGAGTTTCTCCCTTATATGTAAGAGCAAAATGAACTAGGCCCACAGGTTTTTCTTCGCTGCCCCCATCTGGACCTGCCACACCAGTTACTGATATACATAGTTGGGACCCACTAACATTCCTTAGGCCTTGGGCCATTTCTATGGCAGTCTCTTTGCTTACAGCTCCGTATGTATTTATGGTTGCCTCTTTGACCCCTAATTCTTCGATTTTAGCCCTGTTACTGTAGGTGACTATACCACGGTCAAAAACAGCGGATATGCCCGGGATTTCAGTGATTTTGCCTGCAAAGAGGCCTCCTGTACAAGACTCTGCGCAAGAAATAGTTATCTTATTTTTTAATAATTTTTTCCCAACTACTTCTACCAGTTCTTCGTTTTCTGTGCTATATATATATTCCCCTATAAGGGCCTTCATTTTCAAGATCATTTCTTCAGTTGCAGCTTTAGCTTCCTCCATAGTGTCTCTTTTTGAAGCAATTCTGATGGCAGTTTCCCCTTCCTTGGCATAGGTGGCCACGGTGGGATCATTTTGTCCATTAATTATTGACAAAAGAGATGTCTCTGCTTGGGATTCACCTATTCCAAATGTTCTTATCATGCGGTGGTAAATAATTCCTGGGGATTTTATCCTTAAAAAAGGAAAAGCCTGTTTTTGGAACATGGATTTCATTTCTCTTGGAGGGCCAGGCAAGCAAATAATTGTTCGCCCATTTTCTTCTAAGGCAAAGCCTGGGGCAGTTCCTTCAAGGTTTTCAAAAATTGTAGCCCTAGATGGGAGCCAGGCTTGTTTTTTATTGTTTTCAGTCATGTTCCTCCCCATCCTATTAAAGGCTTCTTCAATTCTATCCATGGAGGGTTGATGAAGAACCAGGGTGTCATGCATGACTTCTGCTACTACTTCTTTGGTTAGGTCGTCTTGGGTAGGTCCAAGGCCCCCTGTAGTTATAATTAGGGAGGATTCTTTTAAGGCGATTTCCAAGACTTCTTTTAGTCGTTGGGGATTATCTCCCACGGAATGATGAAATAAAACATCCACCCCTAGAAGGTTTAATTGGTCTGATAGGTATACTGTATTGGTATTAACGATTTGTCCGAATAAAAGCTCGGTACCTACGCTGATTATTGCTGATTTCATTTGTCCCCTTACTCTCTTTCTTTTAGGATAGTGCTTGAAAGATATATATATGTTTTCTCAAACTGATCTATAAAAATGTTCTTGGGAGATCTTCTTATTTTGCAGGATATATGCTAGTCCTGAGTAAACAGTCATTACTAGTGCAGCCTAAATGTTACTGACTGAAGACACCCTTATTTTGCAGGATATATTCTACTCCTGAGTAAACCGTCATTACTAGTGAAGCCCAAAGGAATAAGTATGAGGCAGTAGTCCAAAATGCCCATGGAATTAGCCCTATAAGTAGGAGCATGGGAACTGCTATCATTTGTAGCACTGTCTTTATTTTGCCACTCATTCCTGCAGCCACTACTATTCCTTCTGATGCTGCCACTGTTCTCATTCCACCAACTATAAACTCTCTTGATAGGATAACTATTAACATCCAAGCAGGTATTAGACCGTTTTCAACCATACAGCAAAAGGCTGAATAGACTAAAATTTTGTCGGCTAGAGGGTCCATTATCTTTCCAAAGTTGGTTATCATCTTGTATTTACGGGCTATTTGTCCGTCAACCATGTCTGTTAGGGCTGCTAGGACAAATATTATAAAGGCAGGCAAGGTATAGCCCATCATATAGAGAACTATAAAAAATGGCACCATTATAATCCTTGCTATGGTTAACTTATTTGGTAGATTCATCCTCTTATCCTCCTGTTTTTTATATCTGGTAAGTTCCCACTAAATCATAATCAAAAGCATCGGTAATAGTCACTTGGGCAAAATCTCCTGGCTCTAGTTTTACATTGGATGTGAATAAAACTCCATTGTCTATTTCGGGAGCATCGTATTCAGTCCTGCCATAATAAGATCCATCCTCTTCTTGGACTTCTACTAGGACCTTTAGACTTGTTCCTATTTTCTTTTTATTGGATTCTAGTGATACTTCAAGCTGGGCTCGCATTATTTGATCCAAACGGTCATTCTTTTCTTGTTCTGGTATTTGGTCTTGTCGTTCTCCTGCTGGAGTGTTTTCTTCTTGAGAGTAGGCAAAGACTCCTAGTCTTTCAAATTTTAGTCTTCTTACACCTTCTAGGAGGATGTCATGGTCCTCTTGGGTCTCCCCAGGAAAACCAGTAATCAGGGTTGTGCGGATATGTATATTGGGCACTTTTTCTCTTAGATTTTTTATTGTTTGGATAATGGACTTTTCTGTTGAACGCCTTTTCATGGCTTTGAGGACTGGGTCAGATAGATGCTGAATAGGTAAGTCAATGTACTTACAGATTTTTTTCTCTTCAGCCATAACTGCAATAAGTTCTCGACTTATTCTGTCTTCATAGCAATACATAAGCCTAATCCACTCAATGCCATCAATTTTGCAAAGTTCCCTTAACAAGTCTGGAAGTTTAATTGTTCCATAGATATCTTGACCATAAAGGGTTACATCTTGGGCAATAAGGATTAGCTCCTTGCAGCCTTTTTTAGAAAGCCACTGGGCTTCCTCTATGATTTCTGACCTTGGGCGACTTCTAAAGTGGCCTCTTATTTCAGGAATTACGCAGTAGGTGCAATGGTTGTCGCAGCCTTCTGCAATTCTAAGGGTTGCACTATAAAAATTAGGCTTGAGTTTTCTGCTATTGTAGCACAAAAAATCATCAGGCTTAGGGTTGAGATATTTCTTGCGATGGCCCTTTTTATAGTCAGCCAGAATTTGAGCTAGGTGTTGGTAATCGTTGACTCCAAGGAGTATATCCACCTCTTCCATGGTTTCATAGAGGGATTCACCGTAGCGCATGGAAAGGCACCCTGTTACAACCATAATACTATTGGGTTTCTTCATGGCAGTTAGTTCAAATATTCGGTCTATGGATTCTCTTTTTGCATCATTAATAAAGCCACAAGTGTTGACTATTACTACGTCAGCCTCTTGAGGACTTTCAACCAAAAGATTGCCCGCTGCCTCTAAAAGGCCGCAGGCATGTTCTGTGTCGTTCATATTCTTGGGACATCCTAGGGTATCAAAATATATTTTCATAATTACTGTTCTTCGTCTTCTTCCTCTTGTATGCCCTTCATTGCATAATAGTCAACCTCTGTCCAAATAACTTGTCTTGGGCGAGATCCATCTGCTGGGCCTATAATATCTCTTGCTTCCATTTGATCTATCATTCTAGCAGCTCGATTGTATCCTATTCTAAACCTTCTTTGTAACATAGATACAGAGGCTTGTTTGGCATGAATAACAGCCTCAATGGCTTCGTCAATTAGATCGTCATAATCCTCTAGAGTATCCTTTTCTTCAGATTTTTCTATCTTTGAGAGAATACTATCCTTATAGCCTATTTCTGAACCTTGGGATTTTACAAATTCAATAACCTTTGCTACATCACCATCTGAGATAAAGGACCCTTGAACTCTTATGGGTTTATTCAAGCTTTGAGGACTAAAGAGCATATCTCCTTTTCCTACCAGTTTTTCTGCTCCTGCCATATCAAGTATGGTTCTTGAGTCAAATTGGCTGGACACAGAAAAGGCTATTCTTGAAGGTATGTTGGCTTTAATTACTCCTGTAATTATGTCTACAGATGGCCTTTGGGTTGCAACAATTAGGTGCATTCCTGCTGCCCTTGCCATTTGTGCTAGGCGGCAAATAGATTCTTCCACCTTATTTGGTGCTGCCATCATTAGGTCAGCCAGTTCGTCGATTATAATAACGATTTGTGGTAGGCACTTGTCCTCTTCTTTGTTCTTCCTCATCTTTTCATTGAAATGGGCTAAGTCCCTTACAGAAACCTCGGCAAAGCCTTTGTAGCGGTCTGTCATTTCTGTTACTGCCCAGTTAAGGGCTGCCGCTGCCTTGTTGGGGTCAGTTACAACTGGTATCAAAAGATGGGGTATACCGTTGTAGCCTCCAAGTTCAACAACCTTGGGGTCAATAAGAACAAGTCTCACATCTTCAGGACTTGCCTTGTATAGGATGCTGGTTAAGATGGCATTTATGCATACACTTTTACCACTGCCAGTGGAACCTGCTATAAGTAGGTGGGGCATTTCCTTTAAGTCTGCTATTATTGGGGTTCCAGATAAGTCTTTACCTATGGGAAAAGCAATCTTAGACTTGGCTGCCTTAAATTCTTTGCTCCCAATCATATCTCTAATGGAAACAAGGTTGAGGCTTTCATTTTCAACTTCAATACCTACTGCTGCTTTGCCAGGAATGGGAGCTTCTAAACGTATGCTCTTTGCTTCTAGGTTCAAGGCAATATCATCTGCCAAACGGGTAATACTACTTACTTTAACTCCAACGTCAGGCTGAATCTCATATCGGGTTACAGTTGGCCCTTGGGTAACCTGTACAACCTTGGCCCCCACATTAAAGTTCCTTAATGTATCTTCAAGCTTTTTGGCCTTTTCTCTTAGGTCTTGGCCGTCAGAAGAAGGCTTCTTGGCAACACTTTCACTTAAGAGGCTTAGGGGTGGAAATTCGTACTTGCCCTTAACCACTGCCCTTGTTGATTTTTCAGTGCTATCCTTTTCTTGGCTTTTATCCTCAATAACTTGATCTTGGTTTTCTCCTTCTTTACCTAGGTCTTCTCCAAGTCCAAAACCTTGAGAAAATGCTGAGGTCCCCTCTAGGCCCTTTCCAGACCCTGATTTTTCTTCTTGTTCAAACAAGCTATCATCATTCATCATTCTAAGGATTTTTAACTGGTTTTCCGACATTTTACCTGGGATATATGAGCTTTCATTTTCTTGGGTGTTTATTATCATTTCATGAAAGTCTTGAGCTTGGACAATCTCTTGTTGTAAGTGCTCTTTTTCTTTTTCTTCTGCCTGTTTGTCTAAGCGTTCTTTTTCTATTTCTTCTTGGGTTCTTGCTTTTAAGCTTTGTGTTTTGTCCGTATCCGCTTTCACAGGAACAAGGTCTTCTTGACTATCAACATATTCTGCCTCTTCTATTATGCCTGCCTTTCTTCTGGCCCTCTTCTCTCTTACCTCTTCTATGAATTGGGAGACAGGAGTGTTGATGACTAGGAGGAGGCAAATACAAATTACCACAAGGGCAAATATCCAAAGGCCAACCTTACCAAAGGCTTTTATTAGTAGTTCCGCAAATACTGTTCCAATAAGGCCACCACCTTTTAGGGCAACCCCATTATCAAAAAAGAGGCCAAAAGTCATGGGCCATAGCTCTAAACTTGTGGGATCTATAAAACGAGATGCATTTATTATGGCTAACATCAAGAATATAATCATTAAGAAAAATACTGACCTGGCTGTGATATGCACCGTCTGCTTAGCAAACAAGAGGATCCCATAGAGAATAATATAATATGGCAAGACATAGGCTATTATTCCAAAACAGCCTTTGAAGAACTTAGATAGGATTATTCCAAACTCTCCTGCTGTTGCAGTTTGAAGGGCGATTAGGAGGAATACTCCTAGGGCTAATATAACTAGCGCCCAAATTTCATCCCTAACTCGAGACCCAGTTTTGCTTCTAACTTGAGCCTCTTGAGCTTTTCTCTGTTTTTTTGTGTATGAATCCTGGCCACTTGCAGATTTTGCCTTGCTGGTGGTTGGTTTTTTTTTGTTTTTAGATCCGGGAGGTCGCCCAGGGCCCCTCTTTTGTTCAACCATTATTTTCTCCAAATTTGTCCGATAAATACCGTGGTAGTTACAACTATGTCCATATTAATTCTTTTTACCCTATAGTTTTAAGGTTTTGATTTTGTATATTCCTATATTTTTACCTAGGCTTAGATTTTGTATATTCCTATATTTTTACCTAGGCTTAGATTTTGTATATTCCTATATTTTTACCTAGGCTTAGATTACTAGGATATAAATAAGTAGGGTAAGGGCTAGAGCCCATACATAATAGCTAAATATATGAAGGTTTTTACCTGCCACAACCCTTAACATGGTTTTAATGGCTAATATCCCAGATAGGGCAGCTACTAAAACTCCAACAATAACGGGCCCAAGTAAAGTTATGCTCATTCCTTCTTGAAAAGCAGCAGGTGCTTCCAAAACCACAGATCCTAAAATAGAGGGTATGGAAATCAGGAAGGCAAATTTAATAGCCACGTTTCGGTCAAGGCCAGTTAAGAGGCCACCAACCAGGGTTGAGCCTGACCTTGATATTCCGGGCCATATGGCGATACCTTGAAACACCCCAACCAGTAAAGCATGAGTGGTTTTAATGCCATCTTCTTTGTGGGTTGTTTTTATGGAGGCATTACGCTTTTCAGCTCCAAAGAGTAAAAAGCCAGTTATAAAGAGACCCAAGGCTACCCATCCTAGGCTTAAGTACATGGCAGAAAATGTTTCGTTAAATAGTATTCCGATGATTCCCGTGGGAATTGTGGCTACTACTATCATGGCTCCCATACGTCTCATGGGGCTAGAGTCTAGTCTAAGGCCTTTACCAGTAAATACATCTTTTATGGTTCTTCCTAGCTCTAGGATCAGGTCTACAATATCTGACCAATATACGAAAAATACAGAGAAGAGAGTTCCTAGATGTAAGAGTACCGCAAAGGAAAGTACTTTATCTCCATCGATTTCAAAGAAGTTCTGTAGTATAGCTAAATGTCCAGAACTGGATATTGGTAAGAACTCTGCTAACCCTTGTACCAATCCCAGTATTAATGCTTCAAGGTATGTCAATTCTAGTCCCCTTTCAAAGGCAATTTTCGATACTCATTATACCATAGGCCGGGGCAAATAAATATGGATATTTCCTATTCCCCCTTACTTACAAGGATAAAATGTGTATAATAAGATTAATTGATTTTAGGAGGATAATGAAAATGAATAAAAAGCCAAACATAGCTATTGTAGGTGCTACAGGATTAGTAGGCGGCACAGTCCTAAAGGTTTTAGAAGAACGAAACTTTCCCTTTAATAATTGTTACATGATGGCATCTTCTCGAACAGCAGGAGGAAGTGTTAATTTTAAAGGTAAGGATTACCTTGTTGAGGAGTTGACGGAAAAGAGTTTTGATAAGGATATAGATATTGCTATTTTTTCTGCAGGTGGAAGTACATCAGAAAAATTTGCCCCTGTAGCTGCCTCAAAGGGCTGTATAGTTATTGATAATAGCAGTGCATGGAGGATGGACAAGACAGTTCCTTTAGTGGTCCCCGAGGTTAACTCTGGGGATATTTCCTGGAACAAGGGTATTATAGCTAATCCCAACTGTTCTACAATACAAGCTGTGGTTCCCTTAAAACCCCTTTATGATAAGTATGGTATTAAAAGGATCATCTACTCTACCTATCAGGCGGTTTCTGGGTCTGGCCTTAAGGGAATTCAGGACCTAGAAAATGGTTTGGCTGGAATTGGAGAGCCTATAGCTTATCCCCACCAAATAGCAAACAACTGTATCCCTCATATTGATGTTTTTCTTGAAAATGGATATACAAAAGAAGAAATGAAAATGATCAATGAAACCCACAAGATACTGGGAGATGATAATATTAAAATTACTGCTACCACTGTAAGGGTACCTGTTTTTGACTGTCACAGCGAAGCGATTAATATAGAATTAGATAAACCTTTCAACTTAGATGAAGTAAAAGACCTTTTAGCTAAGTCTCCTGGTCTTGTTCTACAAGATAAGCCTTTTGAAAACCTTTACCCTATGGCCAAAGATGTTGCAGGGCGAGATGAGGTATTTGTAGGAAGAGTTAGGCGAGATTTTTCTGTGGCTAACGGCTTAAACATATGGGTTGTTGCAGATAATATTAGAAAAGGCGCTGCCACTAATGCTGTGCAAATTGCGGAAGAAGTCTTAAAACTCTAGTTTTTAAGGAAAGGGAGATTTTTTGAAGTGTGTTTCCCGGAAATTGTTAAGTTAAGTGAATTTCTCTGGCTTTATAAAGAGTGAATTTAGCTATATGTTAAGCTAAGTGAATTTCGCTGGCTTTACAAAAAATGGATTTATTAAATGTGGATTTATTCGAATTTTAATAAAAGCAGGTTTCACTGTATTTATAAGTTGATTGATCTATTTTGCTTTGATGTGGAACTTATTCCCAAAAACTCCGTCTTAAGTTATGAGAGATATAGTTTCAAAATAGACTGGAGTATTAGAAATGAAAAAGAAGACTACTTTTAAAAGAATGGCAAGTGCCTTATTGTTGGTGACACTTATGGCAACAAGTGTTTTTGCAGCCACCGCAACAGCAGAAAATCTAAAAGCTGCACCTGAAGAAACATCCAACATGTTGGTTTCTGGAAAGGTTGAGTCTGTGGTAGTTGGGGCTGAATACAACACTATAGAGATAACAAACGATAGTGGAGGTATGGTTTTCCACATGAAGAAGACAGTTTTTGTGGTAGACCAAGCTACAAACAAGCTTTTGTCCCTAGATGCTGTCAAAAAGGGAATGAAAATTACTGTTGTTGTGGATAAGATGGCACCTATGACTATGAGTCTTCCTGGCCAAACCAGCGGAGCTCTTGGAGTTGTAATAACAAGTGATCTGGGTTCTATTGACCTTTCTGTATATGATGATGCCCTAGTTAACTTGGAAAATACTTTGGCATTAAACATCCACTCAACCACCCAAATTGCCCACGAAAAAGGTTTGAAAATGATCTTTGGAGCTGAGGACTTAAAAGGAAAAGAATGTTTAGTATTATATAGCTTCGCCACATTCAGTATCCCCTCTCAAACTACTCCTGAATTTGTCGTAATTTTAGCTGGGTCTGATGATGGAGTTGAAGATTACATAAATATCGAAATTACAGATGATGCAGCAAAGGCAACTTACCTTCCACTTAGAGCGCTTGCTGAGGCAAAAGGATATGAAGTGAGATGGGTTTCTCATGCTAAACCAATTCTCTTATCAAAAGATGATATCGAGATAGAGCTCCTTATTGGAGAAACAAGTTTCGTCTTTACCCATATGACAAAAGACATTAAGCCACTAGACCGAATGAGCAAACTTGATCTTATAGTTATGCTTGAAAGTGGAATAACCATGGTTCCTAGTACATTCATTGATGCCCTATAAAAAGCCTGATATAATCATAAGAACTTAAGTAGAGGGACTAATTATATTGGATAGTTAGCCCCTCTTTTTTTTGGTCTCTTGGGTCTAACTGAATAAAAAACGGCTTCTATTCATAGAATGAATTTAAGCCGTTTCTAAAAATATATTTAATGAATTATGATTGTCTTAATAAAACAGCGCAGATAAACTGCGCTGTCATTGAATTCCGTTATTGCTCAGATACAATTTCTTTCCCGTTATAATAGTTGCAATTTGGGCATACTCGATGAGGAAGCTTTGGCTCGTGGCACTGTGGACAAATGGATAATCCAGGGGCTTTCATCTTCATATTAGGGGCTCTTCTTTTGTCTCTTCTAGCACTGGAAGTCCTATTTTTTGGAACTGCCATATTTACACCTCCTTACAAGATATTGTTCAAATACCAACTTTCGAACTTCTAAATTATATATAAAGCACCGTCCAATGTCAACCGTTATTTTTTAGAAACAATTTCAAAACCTATTTTTTGGAAACAATTTCATGTGTGTCTCTTGCAATAACAAGCTCTTCATTTGTTGGAACAAGAAGAATCCTTACCTTTGAATTAGGTGTGGATAAATCAGTCTCCTTACCTCTTACATTATTTGCTTCTGGTGAAAGCTCAATTCCCAAGTTTTCAAGGTCTTTGCAGATTAATGCCCGCATGTCTATATCGTTTTCACCAACACCTGCTGTAAATATTATGGCATCTGCACCATTTAATTCTGCAAAGTAGGAACCAATATAGTGCTTTACCCGATGGGCGAAGACTTCTATTGCAAGATTTGCCCGGTAGTTACCTTCAGCTGCTGCAGTTTCAATATCTCTAAAATCTGATGAAACTCCTGATATTCCCAGTACTCCAGACTGCTTATTAAGAACTGTGTTAATGGCATCTACTGAAACTTTTTCTTTTTCTGCTAAAAAAGAAATGATAGCAGGATCAATATCCCCAGATCTAGTTCCCATAACCAGGCCTTCAAGGGGAGTGAACCCCATAGATGTATTAATACAAACTCCATTTTTAATGGCGCTTATTGAGGCTCCATTTCCTAAATGGCAAGATATAGACTTAAAGTTATTGGGGTCTCTTCCCATCATCTCTGCTGCTCTTTGAGAAACGTATTTGTGGGAAGTTCCGTGGAAACCATAACGGCGAACTCCATACTTTTCATAGTATTCATAAGGAATAGCATAGATATATGCAGATGGCTCCATGGTCTGATGGAAGGCTGTATCAAAAACACCAACCATGGGGATATTTGGCATCAAATCTTTGCAAGCAGCTATACCTAAAAGGTTTGGAGGATTGTGCAAAGGAGCAAGTTCAACGCATTCTTCTAGGGCAGCTATTACATCCTCTGTTATTAGTACAGAAGAAGCATACTTTTCACCTGCATGGACAACCCTGTGGCCAACAGCAGCGATATCATCCATAGAGTCGAGTACACCATGGCCTACAGCAACTAATACGTCTAGTACGTGGCCTATAGCTTCTTTGTGATCCTTCATAGGGACTTCTAATTTGAACTTGTCCTGGCCTGTTTTTTCGTGGGTTAGTAAAGACCCTCTAATCCCGATTCTTTCTACCAAGCCTTTTGCTAAAAGATTCTCATTTTCCATATCAAGTACCTGATATTTCAATGAGGAGCTTCCGCAGTTAATTACCAATACCTTCATATATCTTCCTCCTCGTATAATATTATTATCGCCTCGTAAGGCATTATCGACTTACTAAATTTTTACCGGCTTAACTATATAGTCAGCTCCCGCATAAAGACTGTTCCCTGAAGAAAGATTATAAAGGTCAGTTGCCAATACATCGTAATTCAGTGAAGTCCAAAGCAAGGAATCGTCCCTAACATCTTTGTTGATATTTGTGATAATAGGTATTTTTGCTGACTTGGTTTTTTTTATGGTTTTTAGAAGTTTTGCCCCATTATCGTTCATGGCTAAAATACGTCCATATACGATCCTTTTGGCTATGATTTGATTTAGTGAATCTTGGTCAAGATGGACCAGTATGTGCATCAGCATCCTTTGAATCTTAGTCCTGACATATCTTTTACTGTTAATATTATCAATTAGTTCGCACATGCTATTGGAATTTCGGACTTGAGACTTAAGCTTATTTTCAAGGCCTTCAGTAACAGAAAAAATTTGGGCTAATTCTTCTGGAGGTGTTCTGAGGATTTCCGAAACAACTACGGTGAATAGGTCCTCCATCTGAATATTACAACGGCTTTCAGATTGAAGGAAATTTTTATAGCTACCAATAGGTAAATAATCTATAAAACCATCTAGTGACCCTTGCTCGAAAAACTTTTTTCTTAGGGCTGTTGCTGAGGCATAGTCACAGCTTGGCTCCTCAGAGTTATGGGGAAGACCAGTTCTGGGAATGGTTATAGGTGTAATTGTTGAGTTGGTTTTAACCATTCTCTTTAGGTATTCCAAAGCCAGTATATTGTTTGGTTCTCTTACTATCTGAGCAGACCTTTTGCCTGCATAGCTTTCTATTGCCATTCCCCAAGCTTTGGCATAGGACATACCTTCAGCCAGATTATTTTTTAGGATATCTTTTAGTTCTTCTGGTTCTCTAACCAAAACTTCCGCTATTTCTTTTAGTTCGTCTATATCTCCGCTTTCACTACCAAAGCTTATATAGTCAACGCATCCTAAACCTTCTAAGATAGAAATGCCCCCATAGGCAAAGTATTCTGCGCTGTTACAAGCATAGACAAAGGGAAGCTCTAATACCAGGTCAACTCCACATTCAATAGCAGATTTTGCCCTGGTCCATTTGTCTGCAATAGCAGGTTCCCCACGCTGAACAAAATGTCCGCTCATTACAGCTACCACAAAATCGGCACCTGTACGATTTTTGGATTCCTCCAAGTGATACAAGTGCCCTTTATGAAAGGGGTTATATTCTGAAATAATACCAAGTACCTTCATTATTTGTTTTCCATCTGAGCTTTGTGTGCTAGCTCTTCAATTTCTTCTCTATTTGCAACTAATGTTTCGTTTACCTTGTTAAATGTATTCTCCATGTTTTCAAACATCTTAAGGAAGTATTCTCCATTCATTTGATCCATTTTTTGCTGGAAGTTGAATAGGATTTTATCGATATAATTGTAGGATTCCAACTTCAGGTTCCTGCAATTTTCTGTTGTAATGGTCATAATTTCTTCAGCTCGTTGTTTGGCTTTCATGGTAATGTCGTCATTTTCAATTAGTGATTCAGCCTGCTTCATAGCATCTCTTAAAACAGCTTCGTATTCTTGTTTGGCCTCGTTAAGAATTCTTTCTCGTTCTCCTTTTATCCATTGGGCTTGTTGAATTTCGTCAGGAAGTTCAATACGAATCTCTTTTACAATTTCAAGAAGCTCGTTGGCATCAATCATGATTTTTCCTGTTAGGGGAACAGAGGCGGCTGTATCGACTACATCTTCAATTTCTTCTAATAGTTCTAAAACCTTCATCTGCTAGCCTCCACTCTATTTCTTCTTGTCATCAAGGGCTTTTTTAACTTCATCAGGAATCAAACCGTCTAGGTCACCGTTTAGGCGATGCACCTCTTTTACTACACTAGAACTTAAAAAACTTAAGCTGGGTTTTGTCATTAAGAATATGGTCTCAACACAGCCCTTATAAAGTCTAGCATTCATTTGCGCCATCTGTATTTCATATTCAAAATCCATGGTTGCTCTTAAGCCACGGACTACTAAATTAAAACCATTAGCATTAACATAATCAGCTAATAGGCCAGAAAAAGAGTCTACACTTACATTGTCTAGATGTTTTGTGACTGCTTCTATCATCTCCACCCTTTCAGCTGCTGAAAAGTATGGGTGTTTTGTGGGGTTATCAATTACCCCTATTACCAATTCATCATGAATCTTAGCAGCTCTTTCAATTAAGTCTAAATGTCCATTAGTCAATGGATCAAATGATCCTGCGTACAAAGCCTTGGTACTCACATAAGTGCCCTCCCTTTTAACTTGCTCATTATATCATAGGCTCTTTGGTATAATCAAGACAAAGGAGTCCCTTTAAACTTTGATTTTCTGGGGACTCATTAGCCTTTGATTTATGTTCTAATTATTATTTTTGTAAAAGGTTATATAGCACTTGGCTTACTTCTGCTCTAGTTGTAGAGGCTTTTGGATTTATTAAGTTGTTAGCTCCTTTTATTATTCCAGTAGATATCATATAGTCTACGCTATCTACTGCATACATAGATACATTGTTTTTATCGGTAAATCCTTTAGTGATTTCTCTATTTTTTCCAGCTTTTGATATTGGCCAGATTCTTTGAGTGCTCTATTATAGATAACCATCATATCTTGCCTGCTAATGTAGTTTAGAGGATTATATTTATTATCTCCTGTACCTGTTACTATACCTAGGCCTTTGGCGATGGCTATTGGTTGGGCATAGTATTTATCAGAGTTTACATCTGAAAAATTATCCTTATTAGCACTTCTAAAATCAAAATATCTTACTATCAGAGTGATGAAGTCTGCTCTAGTTATATTGCCTTGCGGATTGAAAGTGACATCACTTGTACCACGAACTACTCCTCTTGCAGCTAATGCTTCAATTGGGACCTTGGCCCAATGATTCTTAATATCATCAAAGCTTTTATCTATATACATTACACTGTAGTGGCTTAAATGATTGGTTGTAAATATAAGGGTCTCACCATCTGAAAAACTGTCTTTCATTATTTCTATATTGCCCGCATCGTCAATATAGACAGCGATGTATTTATGGTTTTCTGATTCACCTTTAAACTTAACTTTAATTTCAATAGGATGATCGCTTTTGAAATCTACTTTTTCTCCATCTGCAAATACACTTATATCATATATTGGCATGTCACCAATTTCGTCAAGAGCTTCTTGAGAAAGATTTAAATCTTCCTTATTTAATTTTTTTATTGTTACCTTAACATCTTTGTCTTTTAGATTTTCAAATGATTCACCCTTAAATACTACATCTAGGTCGTCACCTTTTATTGTAATAGTTGTATTGCTTGTCTTTGCATCCTCTGGAATTGGATCTTCATTATTCACTTCTAGTAGTTTGTCATCCTTATCAACATCCCCTCCAGCTCCAGTTGAACTAGGGTCAACCTTCCACTTGGCAAAGAGAATAATATTTTCTGTAACTAAATCCTCATCAAAATCCCATTCTTCAGTTAGCTCTTTATTTTTATACCAAGCAAGGAAGCTATAACCATTTCTAAATGGATTAGATGGTTTTTCTATAGGATCATTTTTTGCCACTCCTATAACACTGTCTACAGAGCTTCCACCATTTTCTTCAAATCTTACTGTATAGGTTATAGGTTGATCAAATTCCTCATAGTCAAGACTTCCAATATATGTATTGCCAAACAAGTCTGTTAGGGAATAGGCGACTACACTATTGTCTATGGCAGTATCTACGCTAAAAGCTCCATCATTTACACTGGCTAATACTCCATTAAGGGTTACATCTTGTGCTCCTGTTGCATAACCAACTAGGTTAAAAGTCCCACTCCCATTAGGTGTAACATTTTCAATAAAGACTGATGGAACAATATCTCTAATTACAACTTCAAACCGAGATTGGGTTAAGTCGCCGTTGGCTCTATAGGCTTCGATATTGAAGGTATAACGGCCTGGTTCAAAAGCTTCGATACCTGCTGTAGCCATGGCGTCAAAGTCTATATTTAGATGGCCTTCAACTAATGTAAAGGCCCCACTTTGGTAAAGAGCTTTGATTTGATTAATTGTCTCGATAGTAAGGTCAGGGTAATTAGCCGACAACTCGTTTGCTAATGCTGAAATATTTAAGGGGTTAGTTGGAGAATTAGTCAGGCCTGTTAAGGATAAAGCCGGTATATTAAGAAGTTCTTCTCCACTTGGGGAGAGAATGGTTATTCCAACTTTTTCTATATCATTGTCTGGAATAAGCCTTACAGCATCCATAGCATTAGTTCTTAAGACTAAAGCTCCAGGACTAATCTGCCTTAAGCTCTCTATGTCAGTATCAAGATCTAAGTTATATTCATAACCTATTTCCCCAGTGTCTCCCTCAAAGACATTGCCAGAAAAGACTGGCTCAGCTTTTCCCTCCTCATATATTTCTACAGTAAAGTTAATTTTTTCTGCTTCAACAAAGCTTCCAGTTTTACTATCGGGCTGACTCATATAAATTAAATTTCCTTCATTAAGCTCTGCTTCTAAGCTATTTAAATCGATGTAGTTGTTTAAAGTGTCGTAATGTCCAACTATAGAAGACTGGGTAGTTTGCTTGATGGCCCTTACCTTAAATTCATAGTCCTCACCATATTCAATATTTTGCAATAATACATCTGCAAAGACATTAGATTCAAGACCTATGTTTTGATAGACATTTCCATTATAAAGATTCTTTAGTGGGTCAATTTCACTGTTTAATAAGGTAGTGGTACTAATAGCAGATCCTGTTGCATCTATAACTTCTATTTCCCATCCATCTACATTTGAGTTTTCTTTCCACATTACTCTTGTAACTCCATTACCTATTGCATCTACTGTTAAATTTTCAGGGCTAGTAGGGAAGTTGGAATGATTTTGAATATACACTATTTCATCAGAATAGGATACTTTTCCAGATAAATTCTCTTCTCCTTCTAGGTATAAAACAGGTTCTACTCTAAAGGCATAATATCCAGATGATAAATTATCATTAAGCTTGATTGTTGTAGAAACATTGTTTCCACTTATAGTTAAAGCTGAGCTAGTGATATAGTTTTCATTTACAGTTTCTTCATCTTCTCCAATTAAGTCTTCATAAATAGGAAGCTCATCAATGACTTCACCATTATCCATTTCTAGCATTGTTAAATGATATCTGACATCTCCCGAAATGTTTTCTTCTAAATCCCAGTCTAGTGTAACAGTATTATTAGCATTTAAGCTTGCCTCGAGGCTATCCTCAACAATTTCTGGTACAGGAATAATCTCATATATATCTGTTCCTAAAACACTAGTAGCTGTATATGAAAGCACATAATCTCCTGCTTGGGCATCATTTATCTGTATATACATTTGTCTGGGACCATTTTCTATACTGTTATCTATATCATAGTCCATGGCATATAAGTAATCAGAATTTTCAACTGTAGTGTCATCTGGAACTATAACATCTTTAGTAGTATTGTCAGGTAGGGTTACACTAACATTTTCGAGAGCACCTTCGTAGTCAATAGTTATAGCCGCTTCTGATAGGTTGTTTGGTAAATTAAGAGTGGTGCCTGATGAAATATCACCAAATAGTTGGGAATTAGCATCTAAATCTAAACTAGCAAAGTATAGATTCTGAGGAATTCTTTTTGCTTCTGGAATCAAAATAATTTGATTTCCATTTTCATCATAAAAGTTGGCAACACCGTAATTTGAAAATTCATTGTATAAATAAATATCTCCATGTAAACTTCTATTTCCAGACAAATTTCCACTTCCTGTTATATTTGAAAATTGAAGATAGAATGATTTTTCACCAATAACAGGAACATCTACAGTGCCCTTCACTCTTCTCTTATTGAAATAGACGCCAATTTTATTCCTAGTAATTCCAAAGACTTCTACCCGAGCGTCTCCCCCTCCTCCTATATAGGTTTTTGTTTTACCTTCAGATTTATATTTTTTATACTTAAAAGTAAGCTCAGCTATTAAACTAATACTTTTACTACCAATTCCTGTTTCTCCCCTTATTTCTGCTCCTTTAAAGCGTTTACCACTGTAATAACTCCATGCAACTGTAGCATCAAAGTTAAATTTACTAAGTCTTTTACTAAAGATTTGGCTTCTTCCATCTAAGAAAAGATATTTTTGGTCTAGGGACAAGGTTAAGTCTGCATCTGCCCACCAAAGTGGAAGGTAGGTTTCAAAATCTGCTGCCACATTAAAAGTTTGTGGGTATGTAAAGCCCCCACCTATATTGTCAATAAAAACTATTCCACCTGGCATTGGCATACCTTTTCCAGGCAGGTTAATTCTCATATTACCACCTATTAATTCAAGATCTTTATCAAAATAAAGTCTAAAGGTTAATGGAAACTTAGCAGGTGAAGCAAATTCAGTTGAAGCCCAATTGGTATTGTTTTGTAAAAACCTAGGGTTAAAATAGAATCTAAAGGCTTCCCTTTTGTAGGTATTAATTCTAAGGATTTCATCCATTATAGAGTTGGCTATAGTAGAATAGTCTATATGAAGAGGTCCTACAGATGCAGACCGGCCAAAGAAATTTATTTCTTGTTCCAAATCAAAGGCCCCTGTCATACCTCCAGTAAAGTTTAGCCCATCATAGGAATAAGTGACATTTCTTAAGCCGTATCCAAAATTATCCTCATCATCAAGTTCTATTGTCAAGTCTCCCATTAAGCCCGTTGGGTCTAGATCAATTAGTCTATTCAACATGTTTCCCATCTCATTTTCGTTTATGGTCCATACAGTTGGCTCTAGATAAACCTTGGGATACTCATTATCAATAACGAATCCTTTAGAATAGTCTGAAAAACACCTTAACCATTGTCCTTTATCTGGCTTGTTATAATTAACTTTGTTATGTCTTTTAATATATATCTTGTTATCATTAGCATCAAATCCTGTAATAGTTGCCAAATTAGCCCCATCATCGGAATTTGATCCAAATCTAATAATATTTCCTATTATTGCAGAAGATGGTTTTCTATCAACATATATAAATGTCTTATTTTCATTGTCTCTACTTAGGCGAGTTTCAAAGGTTCTAAGCATTATTTCATCAGATTTAAATGTAATAGTTGGATCATTCATACACTCATATATAAGGGCTTTTGGAGAAAAAACATGAGAATATTCAAAAAAACCCTCATTTCTCTTGAGGGTATAATTTTCCAAATCAATAACAAATGGATTTTCTGCTCCATTAGCTCCATCATGATATTTGTATTTTAACTTTTCATTGGAACCGTTTTTCTCTTCAAGCCACATATCCGGTTCAATATCGTTTTCACCTAATGTTACTTTCCAATTCTCGCCTTGTTTTTCATAAATTATTTAATCTACATTTTTTACACGTAAAATTGAATTGGCATCGGAATAAAAATCTCTGGTTTCTAGCTTGCCTGATTTTCTACCTGCTTCAGGAGCTATGAAAACAAATTTTGCGCCATAATCATCATTACGTATTTCAAATTCAGCTCTACTGGAAGAGCTTGATATTAGGTCACATCCTAGCATATAAAAACTTAGTTTTTCATGATTAAGTTTAAATGCAGAATTTCTTTTAACAAGCTCTACTTCGAGGTCGTAATCAAAGTTCTCAAGACCAACAACATTATAGGAACCTGATTGTGGTGGTCTTGGAATTGCACTAACTGATAATACCGGCAATGTCGTTAATATCATTGCTGCCATTAAGAATATGGAAACTAACCTTTTGAAATTTCTGATTTTAGAATTTGGTTTCATAACATATACCCCCTGTATTTATGATTCCTCTTTCTTATGCGGATATCATTTAAATATCGATATGTAACATGTTATTTAAAATTCACAGCTTTGTCAAGTGTTAGACAGAACTTTTGAAATATTCTGATTATGTCTTGGGTTAAATGACAAGAGCAATTTTGGATGTCTTGAGTCGCATTTAATCTTGTGGGCTAAGAAAAAGCTCTATATATAGTTACGTGGACTTGGCCATATTTTTTCTCTTTTATTTTTTCTAAACTACCAATAGAATCCGGCATTATTTTCTTTGGGCCATGCTCTGTAATAACAAGTCCCCCAGGAGCCATAAAACCTTGGCGGCTCACCTGTTCTAATGCCTCATCTAAAAATTTTGTTTCGTAGGGTGGATCTAAAAAGGCAATATCAATTGCTTCTTTGATTTTACTCATGGCATATTTGAAGTCTCCTACAAAAACTGTAGCTTCATTGTCTGCTTTACAGTAGCTGATATTTGACTTTAAAAGTCTTATGCTTTCTCTTTCATTATCAATAAAATAGCAGTGTTTTGCTCCTCTACTCAAGGCTTCTAGGCCCAAGCTACCAGTTCCTGCAAAAAGGTCCAATACAATTGATTGATCTATATCTTGAGATATCATGGAAAATATTGCTTCCTTGACCCTGTCTGATGTGGGGCGCACTGAATAATCTCGTGGAGTTTCTAGTCTTCTGCCTCTATATTTACCTGTTATTATTCTCATACTTTAATTCCTTTCTTTTTAAGACTGATTAAGACTGCAGATCCTTTTGAACGGGATTTGTTATTAGGCATTAAGCAGAATGTCCGCTGGTAGTTAGGGCTAGGTGGAGGAAGGACTAAGTGAACTTTAATATTACAAAGAATGTCTAGTGGTTATTGGTTATTGGTTATTGATAATTAGGACTATGATGAGGACTGTTTTAGGAGTCGGTTTATTTTCTCTTTAAGCAAGGGGTGGTTTTCCAAAATTGGATCTTGATTCAACAAATCTCTTGCCTCTTCTTTTACCACTTGTAAAATTGGCAGGTGCTTACTTAAGTCAGCCATTATTAGTTCTGGAAGTCCATGCTGTTTGGTTCCAAAGACTTCTCCAGGGCCCCTTAGTTCCAAATCTTTTTCTGCAATATAAAAACCGTCTGTGGACTGGGTCATTATTTCCATTCTTGCCAGGGCATATTCCGTTTCCTTAGAGGATACTAGGAAACAGTAGCTTTGTTCAAGTCCTCTACCAACGCGGCCTCTTAATTGATGAAGCTGGGCAAGGCCAAAGCGTTCTGCATTTTCAACCACCATAACACTGGCATTTGGTACATTTATTCCCACCTCAATAACAACGGTGGCAACTAGAAGGTCAACCTCTCCTTTTTGAAAATCAATCATAACCTTTTCTTTGTCTTGGCTAGACATACTTCCATGAAGAAGTGCAACATTATAGGAGGGATATCGCTTTGCCAGCTCTTTGTGGACCTCTTCTGCAGACTTCGCTTCCAAAACTTCAGATTCTTCAATTAAAGGAGTGACAACATAGCATTGGTGGCCTTTTTCCAATTGGCTTTCAACAAAGTCGTACATCTTGCTTCTTTTACTTTCACTCCTTACGCCATATGTTAGGATCTTTTGTCTACCAGGAGGCATCTCATCCAGTAGGGAAATATCCAGGTCTCCATAAAGTATGGCGGCCAAGGTTCTTGGAATAGGTGTAGCTGACATAACCAAAGTGTCTACGGACTGGCCTTTTTCTCCCAAAGCGATTCTCTGGTCTACTCCGAAGCGATGCTGTTCATCGGTTATTACAAGGCTTAAGTTATGAAATTCCACTCCAGGTTGGATTATAGCATGGGTGCCTACAATAACTTGGGCCTGACCATCTTTTATTGCTTGTAAGGTCCCTTCTTTGTCTTTTGTGGTCATGGAAGATACAAGTAAGTGGACAGATAGGCCTTGAGGCTCTAAAAACTCTCTTAGGCTTTGGTAATGCTGTCTGGCCAACAATTCTGTGGGTACCATCATAACCCCTTGTAAGTGGTTTTTTGCTGCCTTATAAAGAGCTGCTGCTGCAATTACTGTTTTGCCACTTCCAACATCTCCTTGGATTAATCTAGCCATGGCTAGGGGTTGGTCCATGGATTCAAAGACTTCCTTCATTACCCTATCCTGGGCACCAGTAAGCCTAAAGCTTAGGCTCTTCTGAAATTTTTCTAACAATAAAGGTTCTTTGTAGGCGTGACTCTTTTCAGCCTGTCTTAATTCTGCATTGCGAGCAAGTAGTCCAGTTTGAAGAAGGAAAAGTTCGTCGAAAACAAGTCGAAACTTCCCTTGTTTCAAGGTTAACTCATTTTCGGGGAAGTGTATATTCTTTAAGGCAAAGGATAAATCGCAAAGTCGGTTCCGCTCTCGGATATCAAGGGGCATATAATCTATTATTGAAGCTAGGGCTGACACAGCTTGTCGCTGATATTTTAGCATTTCTAATTGGCTGATTCCTCCAGTCAAGGGGTAAACAGGCCTAATGCCTTCCATTTGACCCTCCTTATAGGGATTGAACTCTGGGTGAACCATTGATACCTTGCTGCCTTCAAATCTGGGCTTTCCGTAGAATTCATACTCTTTGCCCACTTGGAAGGTGTTTCTAAAAAAGTAAGCATTAAAAAAAAGAACCTCTATGGTCTTTGACTGGTCTTCACAAAAAAGACGCAAGGGGGTTTTACTCCCATATCTGTTACCTCCATCATTGATTCTCAGGATTTTGACCCTTATCAATGTGGCTTTTTCGTCTCCTAAATCAGCAACTTGTGTGGGATTCCTTCGATCTTGATAGGTTCTTGGGAAATGGTAAAGCAAATCTCCTAGGGTGGAAATCTTTAGTTTCTCAAGGGCTAGTTCTTTTTTTGGACCAACTCCCTTTAAACGGCTGACAGGGTCCTTGTATGTTATCATGTCCGATCCCTTTTAACTTCGATATACCTTCTTGTTAGCTGTTGGGATAAGGTTCCCGCCACAACAACGGCTACACTATTTGGCTCAACGGTGGTAAAGCTTTTGATATTGTTTTGAATTTCATCTATAAGCTGATTGGTTACCTTTGCTATACTTGTACCAAACCTTACAACAATGAAGATCCTAACATCTAGGCCTCTTGAACCCATATTAATTTCAATGTTGCTGGACTCATCAAAATATCCAATCTTTGAAAAAAGACCGGTAACAACCCTGCCTCGTGGATTTGATATAAAGACCTTACCTTCAAATCGATCCACAGCTTCTATGATTATCTTGGTAATTACGGCTTTTGTTATGGATACTTCACCATATTCAGTGTTAAATCTGTATAGCATATCCGCCCTTTCGCAAAAAAAAATGTACTATGAGTTATTATAGCACATCTAAAAAAACCTGCATAACAGGTTTTTTAGTGGGTTTATACGGCGCGGTTTACTTTACCAGAACGTAAGCATCTTGTACAAACGTTTGCTCTTCGGGCTGTTCCGTTTTCATTTACTCTTACAGATTGAATATTTGCATTCCATTTACGTCGAGTATGTCGGTTTGAATGGGATACATTGTTCCCTGAAACCTGACTCTTCCCGCATACTTCGCATTTCCTTGACATTTCCCGCACCTCCTTTTTATATCTTAAGCTTTCGCCTTATTTCTATTATTAAATTTTCAACATAGCATACACTAATTGATATGTAGATGTCGAACAAAATTTATTATAGCAAATCAAAAGCCTATTTACAAGAGTTTTTTATGATAATTCCCATTCATCCCTCATTATCCATCATTACCACCCATTACCCCTCATTACTTGTGTCATAAAGGATATTGTTAGAGTTCTTTAAGATAATTATCATTTACCACTTACTCACAAACTACTTTAAGTTGTATTCTACCAGTTTATTGAATAATTGTCTTCTTGTAATATCTAGTATCAAAGCTACCCTATCTAAATCTTGTGGGTATTTGGCTAGAAGGCTTTCAATGTAGCCTTTTTCAAGTTCTTTGCGAAGATCCCTAAGTGAGGGTTCTTTGTTGTCATCCTTTACCTTAAGGGGGCTTGGACTTTCTTCTGGTGGTTGAGAGGAATATGACCCTTGGAATTCTGGAGGAAGGCAGTCCTCCCCAACAAAACCATTCTCAGATAAAACAACCAACCTTTCGATAATATTTTTCAACTCCCTAACATTGCCAGGATATGTATAATTCAAAAGAAAGTTTTTTACAGGGTCTGACATACTAGTGATGGTTTTGTTGGATTCATGTTGATATTTTTCCATGAAATAATCTATAAACAATGGAATATCCTCTTTTCGCTCTCGGAGTGGAGGTATTTCCAGGACGATGGTACTTATCCTATAAAAAAGGTCACTTCTAAAGGTCCCGTCTTTCATATCATCATAAAGATTTCTATTAGTTGCTGAGATTAATCTAAAATCCACATCAATGGGGGTGTTGTTACCTAAACGGTATATTTTTTTGCTCTCAATGGTTTTCAAAAGTTTTCCTTGCAAATTAGGAGTAATCCCACCTATTTCATCAAGGAATAGGGTCCCCTTTTGGGCCCCTTCAAATAGGCCAATCCTTTTCTGCATGGCGCCAGTAAATGACCCTCTTTCATGGCCAAAGAGTTCAGACTCCAAAATTGATTCGGACAGGGCTTGGCAGTTCAGTTCTAAAAAATTATTTGCCTTTCTTTTACTATAGTTGTGAATATGTGTAGCCAAAACTTCTTTTCCTGAACCTGATTCTCCAAAAATCAATATGTTAGAATCACTAGCTGCTGCTCTTTCTGATAGCTCAAGTATCTTTTGGAAGGATGGTACTTTAGAGTCCAACATAAAGCCTTTTCCATAGTTTTGTTTTCTCAAAAGTGAGTTTTCTATTTCCAGTTGCTTGCTATTTGCTAGCCTCTTGATTTCAAATATGAGCTCTTCTGGGGCTGAGCCTTTTGTAATGTAGGTATATGCTCCCTCTTTCATGGTGGCAACGGCTTTTTCTATTGTTCCGTAGGCTGTCATGATAATAACCTCTGTGCTTGGTTTTATGGATTTTATTTCACGGAGTAATTCATCTCCATTCATTTCTGGCATCATTAAATCTGTAACCACTAGGTCATAATCTTCCTTCTGGAGGAGTTTAAGTGCTTCCTTGCCATTACTGCAGGTTGTAACTCTATAATGCTCTTCCAGTAAAATCATCTTTAATACTTCACAATAGTCTGGTTCGTCGTCTACAACAAGAATTTTCAAAATCATACTATTCAACTTTACTGCTCCCTTCCTGGCTTTCCAGTGGAAATTCAAGATAAAACTCAGTTCCATAGCCTTCTTCACTTGCCAAATTAATTGTACCATTCATCTTTTGAACTTCATTATATACTATATAAAGGCCTAAACCATTACCCTTTTTTCGGGTTTTAGTGGTAAAAAAAGGATTGTAGATGCTGTCTAAATATTTCTTGGGTATTCCAGTCCCATAATCTTTTACAGAAACTGTGAAGCTCTCTTTTTTCTTTTTGAGTTTAATTTTAATTTCCCCACCCTCAGGGCTGGCGTCAATGGCATTTGCTATAAGGTTAACCAAGATCATGTTAAATGATTCTTTTAGTATCTGGACTTGAAAATCTTCTTCGCAGTCAATCTCAATTTCTATTCCTTGGTCTAGGGTTTTTTGCTCATGTAGAAATAATATGGAGTCAAAATGCTGCTTTATCCAAACCACTTCTTTGTCACTTGTTGATATTCTTGAAAAATTCAAGAGATTGTTAATTATATTGCTTGAGGTTTCAACGGATTTTTCAATTACCTGTAGGGCCAGGGCCCTCTTTTCACTGTCTTTGGGGTCCATGGTTTTTAATAGATAACAGTAATTCCTGATTATTCCTAAGGGATTCCTAATTTCATGGGCCACCCCTGCTGCCAGCTGACCCACGGCTATCATTTTGTTGTCTTGAATTATTTGCCGTTTTGCCGTCCTTACACTGGTTACATCATTTGCAATGAAAAGAATTTTTTCCAATTGATTTCTAGGATTATTAATAGGGAAAACTCCCACTTCAAAGATCTGGTTTTTATCATTAATTTCTAAATTAATGCTAGTTTTGTTTATAGAGGTTTCTTCTATTGCATCTGTTATCTTCTGTTTCACATCCTTTGTTAGGCTCCAAATATCCATGAATAATTGACCAATAATAGCTTGTCTTCTTTCATCTAAGAGTTCCAAAAAGGCCTTATTGATATCCAAAACCCTACCCTGTCTATCTAATTCTGCCATAAGGTAGGACACTCCATTAAAGGTAGTCCGCATTTCATTTTGGCTGCTGACTAGTTCCTCCATCCTGGTCCTTAATTCCTCATATAAATTCTTATTGGAATTATAGTAGATAAAGAAAACTGCAAGAACTCCACAAAAAATTATAATTAAGACTAAGAACAAGTCCATAAAAGGACTCTCTTCCACAAAAGACGTTGGCAATCCATACCATTTTCCCTGAAGTTGGGCCAATATTGGTTTTAGGTCTTGATTGCTAAGTAAATTGCTGACAATAGAATATAATACCTTCTTGTCCTTTGCTACAATTATGCAAACATTTCTTTGAAAAACACTCACAGCTTGGTCTAAATATGAGTTAGTAGCTTGGTTTTTTTGAAGTGCAAGAGCTATTGCTTGTTGGTTGCCAGCAACAAAATCCCATTCTTCTGATATAGCCCTTTGGATCATGGAGTCAATGGAGTTTTCAGAGGTGAAGTCCACTGGCTCACCCTGGTACTTAAGGTCCAGGAGTTTTTCTGTTTGTAAATCGTTTTCTAGGGCTAGTCCTTTGTTTGATAGAGTCTTTTTTAAATTCTCTCGAACAAAGAGAGAACCCTTGGTTTTAAGTATGGGAACACTAAAATCTATTGCCTCTGATTGGTTGCGAATGGGGTTTGTAACTTCACTAATAAGGCAATCTAGACTCTCTAATTCTTCAATTTTAACACCCAATGTTGATGAGGCTATGGGGACAAGCCTTATAGTTTTCCCCGTGGGGTGAAAAATCTCTGTCAGATAATCATATAAAAAGCCTTGTTGATAAGACCCATCCTCTTCTCTAATTAATAAATAGAGTAAATCTTCTGAGATACCCACAGTAATTTCTCCAGTATCAGCCAGATAATTTTTCTGTAGATTGTTCCACCTAATAGAGGAATTATTATTGCCTTCTACTTTAACAGAGCTTTCCACCTGGTTATATATAACCATTATGGTGACGCAGAGTATTATAAGGATCAAGAAAATTGACTCTTTTTTCATTTTCCCTCCTTGTTGTAACTCTTTTTATAGGTATGGCTTTTTCTTGAAAATTCTTCTCCGAAAATCAAGCTCTCTCTCTCCATATTACTTACACTACCAACCTGAATATGGTTTATAAAGAGGAGAATTATGCCTAGAATAATCCATAGGACAATAAACAACAATTCTTCTGACCAGGATTTTACCACTGTTGTGGAAACAAATAGAATGAAATAAAGCCCAGAAAATATAAGTGCACCCCAGCCAATAAGCTTTCCCCCTCGCAATTTAAAGGGTCTTGATAAATCAGGTTCTTTCCACCTTAAAATAACGAAGCTTCCAGATACTACAAAGTAGCCAAAAAGAGCACAAAAGGCACTGGCATTCACAAGCCATACAAAAGCATTTTTCCCTAGTAATGGGGAGAGAATGCAAATTACTCCTACCATCAACGTTGCAGCCCAAGGGGTTTGGTGGGTTTTATGGAGTTTACCAAAAACTGCGGGTAACATTTTGGCCCGTCCCATTGCAAATAAGAGACGAGATGCTCCCATAAAAAACCCATTCCAACATGTTAAAATACCAAGAAGTCCGCCCATGATAACAATTTTGCCAAAAAACGGGTCACCGTAGGCATAAGTCATAACATCTGCAGCTGGAATAAGCCCAGAACTACGAATTTCAAAGGGTGCGGCTAATGTAACACCAACAATTATCATTACATACCATATACAAGCAAAGACGATACAGACAACAACCATCCTTCCAACGTCCCTTAGGGGTATATTCATTTCTTCTGCAGACTGTGGAATTACATCAAATCCAACTAGCATGGATGGTACCATTAATACAACATATGTTAAGCCATTTATTTCTCTAATAAGAGGGACCATGTTATCCGTACTACCAAATGTCACTCCGCCAAATAGTAGAATGAATCCAATAAAAATAAAACCTGCAGTGGCCATTACCTGAAAAATAATTGCAGGTCTTGTGGCGAAAAGGTTTAATAGTGTCATAGCAATAGCCCCGAACATACCAACCAAGGCCCAAGAAAGATATACCGGAGCTCCACCTACATCCCAAAGATGAATAAATGATGGAATTGGAAGCAAGTAATCAAGAGCAGTTGAAATAGCAATGCTTTCCCAAGCAGCGACTGCAATATATGCAAAGGCCATAATCCAGCCAACTACCCAGGCAACCTGCTTACCCATGGCACGATATACATATACTATTTCTCCACCAGCTAAAGGTAAGGCGGAGGTAAGCTCCCCGTATGAAAGCCCCACCAATATAATTATGCTGGCTCCTGCTAGAAATGCAATAATAGCCCCCCAAAAACCAGCTTCATTAACCCAGGTTGTTGTCACCATTACCCAACTCCAACCAACCATGGTTCCAAAACCCAAGGCTAAAATATCCGTACGGCCCAAGGCTTTGGAAAAAGTGTTTCTTTTATTTATTTCGGAAGGCTCAATCTGATCTTGTTTCAATTTGCCTGTCTCTTTCCTTGATATTAAATTCAGCCAAATTTCTATCATTAGGATGCATAATTATCCCAGATTTTCCTACTAATTATTCTTGAATTATTTATAAGGGTCAGGTGAGAATTTTTCAAGCTAGGCTCCTATAAAAACTTAAGTGATAATGCTAAAGCACTTTACGACTAATAATCACCATTATATCAAGGCAAAAAGAAAATGAGGTGAGTTGCTAAGACTCACCTCATTATACAATAAACTTCGGAATATTTTTTTGTATTTAGTCATTATTTAAGATTATTCTCTAGATTAAATCTCAAACTTATGAGTTGCTAGTTGGGGAATCGCAAATTTTCTATGTTTTTTTCCAAAATTAGCCATTCTAAGTAAGTCCCCATGAATTATTTAGCGAATTTCTCTAATGCCTTTTCATAAATATCAAAGCCTGCTTCAAGTTGTTCATCTGTTACGCAAAGAGGGCACAAGAACCTGATTACATTATTGTAGGTCCCTGCTGTGCTCATTAAGAGCCCTTGACTTGTAGCTTCCTTGATAATGGCTGCCACAATGTCAGGATTTGGCTCTTTTGTTGCCTTATCCTTTACATACTCAACTCCCATCATAGCTCCAATACCCCTAACATCTCCTATCACTTGATACTTTTCTTTCCATTGGTTAAATCTCTTGTTGCAACGATCAGCAATGGATTGTGCTTTTGCTGGGTAATCTTCCTTTTGCATAACATCTAACAAGGCGATACCAGCTGAACAAGCAACTGCATTTCCTGAGTAAGTTCCACCAATTGTTCCAGGGGTTACTCCATCCATTATTTCTTGACTTGCTACTACTGCAGATATTGGTAATCCTCCAGCAATAGATTTTGCTAGGGTTATCATATCTGGTGGGCAGCCTGCTTCCTTATAGTAGTCTGAAACGAACATTTTCCCTGATCTTGCAAATCCCGTCTGCACTTCGTCACAAACCATAAGTATTCCATTATCATCACATATTTTACGAACAGCCTTTACCCATTCGATAGGTGCAGGAATAAATCCGCCTTCTCCTGCTACAGGTTCAAATATGATTGCAGCTACATCCTTTGCTGGAGATGCTTCGATAAAGAGGTGGTCAATCTTATCAGCAAAGTATTTAATGGCTTGGGCATCCGTCATCCCCTCTGGTTTTCGATACATATTCGGAAAATCTGCACGGTAAATTCCATCTGGGAATGGGCCCATTCCTATGGAATATGCTTTTTTTGCAGTCATGGTCATAGTTAACATTGTTCTTCCGTGGAAGGCTCCAGAAAAAACGATGATATTGGGTCTTCCAGTATAGCTCTTAGCAATCTTAACTGCGTTTTCATCAGCCTCTGCTCCTGAGTTAGCAAGCATAGTTTTCTTTTTAGCTCCCTTAACAGGAACTATTGCATTAAGTTTTTCCGCAAATTCGATATATGGTTCATGGGTAACCATGTTCATCATGGCATGAAAATATTTTTCTGATTGGTTTTTTACGGCTTCTATTAATGCGGGGTGTGAATATCCAATATTCATAACTCCAACACCACCAATCCAGTCTAAGAAAATATTTCCGTCTACGTCTTGGAACATAGCCCCTTCCCCCCGTTCTATAACGCAAGGGTAGCCACATCTGATGGCATTTGGCATATTAGCTTCTCTTCTAGCAATTATCTTTTGAGCATTCGGCCCAGGTAAAGAGGTAATGACTTTAGGTAATGCTTGTCTTAACATTTTATTTCCTCCTTGAATTAACTCGATTTAACTAAAATTTATGATATTGTTATTTTAATAACAATATCATACCATGGTTAATTAAATTTAGCTTTATAAATTTTTGGGTTTACAAAAGTAAATCTATTCAGTTAATTCTGTTAAATCAAAAAGCAATAAAGTGAGTGTTACCACCCACTTTATTGCCTAAGAATTAAGGATAAGTTGTGAGTTATTCTTTAACTACATCCCCATTGTTATCCCCGTTGTTATTTTTTGCAACTTGAGGAATTGCATATCTTGTATATTTCTCTCCAAACATTAAGAAGTCCATCTCTTCTTTTGGCATTTTACCATATCGAAGTTGAGCAATTATGTAGAAAAGTACACCAAGCACTAGCCAAACTCCACATATTATCCATTCTTCTGTTGTAAGAGCTCCTGGGCCAATTGGCAGGTAGAGGTAAAGGAAGAATCCTGAAACAAATATTGCAAGTGCGCCAAGAACATAACCGCCAGGTGCACGATAAGGCCTAGCTATATTCGGCTCTTTCTTTCTTAAAGCTATATATGAAAAGGAAACCATGAAGTAAGCAACTACTGTACCAAATGCTGCTGCGTCTACAAACCAAACTAAAGCAGCTCTTCCTAAGATAGGTGTAGAAATGGTGAATGCACCTACCAAGAGTATTGCAGCAGTTGGGGTCTTGTACTTTGGATGTACCATGCCGAAAGCAGCAGGGATCATTTTAGCTCTGCCCATAGCGAAAAGTACACGGGTTGTCCCTATGATAAATCCATTCCAGCTTGTAAGAATTCCGCATAGAGCTGCAACTATCATAAACTTACCAAAGAAAGGGCTACCCATTGTATAAGCAAAGGATTCTGCTACTGGGATTCCTGCACTCTCTCTTACTCCTTGGGGGGCTGCAAAGGAAATGCTTATAATCATAAGCATATACCAAATAGCGGCCATACAAATGGAGAAGATCAGAACTTTTGCAATCTTATTAAGAGGAATATTCATTTCCTCTGCTGCTTGTGGTATAACATCAAATCCAACGAACATTGCAGGAACCATTAGTAAAACAGCTACTAGGCCGCTAGTACCTGTAAATGTAGGAATTAGGTTTTCTATACTTCCTGTTACTACAGATCCAAACAAGAAGCTGATACCACCAATACCCATTGCAATGGTTGCAGCCGTCTGAAAAATAGCAGAGTTTTTAATTCCCCTATAATTAAGGATAGTTAGTGCGGCACCACCAATTACCCCTACCATAATCCAACTAAGGTAGACATCAAAGCCCGCAACGGTCCAAATGTATCCCACCATAGGGAAGGGAATCAAAAAGGAAATGGCGGCAGCTAATGCTGGGCCTTCCCAACAAGCAACCCCTAAATATGCCAAACAAATAAACCAACCTGTTACATAAGAGGCATTGTAACCAAGCCCTCGATAAGAGAATACTAATTCTCCACCAGCAAGGGGCAACATTGGGGTGAGTTCTGCATAACACATACCTACAAAAATACACATAACTGCACCAATTGCAAAAGCAAGCACAGCTCCCCATACTCCAGCTAATGAGACCCATTTTCCTGCAAGCATTATCCAGCCCCATCCAATCATAGTTCCAAAGGCAAGAGCTAGAACATCCTTCATGTTTAATTCTTTGGCTAGCTCCTGACGTTTCATATTTTTAGTACCCATATGAACTTCTCCTTCCTAAAAGTAAAATCAAATGACAACAATAATTTTAGTATTTATATTTTATTATTCCTTTAAGTCATTAAGGCCATCTTAGAGTCAAATGGTTTTTGCCCCCTAAGGGCGGAAATAAATTTCCGCAAGGAAACTTATTTCCGATTAGCTCAGCTAGGCTACTTTGCTAACTGATCCAAAACATCTTCGTAGATATCCAATCCTGCCTCCAACTGAGCATCTGTCACACAAAGTGGACATAAGAATCGAATAACATTGTTGTAGGTTCCTGCAGCTTCTAGTAAAAGGCCGTGGTTTGTTGCTTCTTTTACGATAGCTGTAACGATATCAGCATTTGGTTCTTTGGTGGATTTATCCTTTACGAACTCAACCCCCATCATAGATCCGATACCTCTGACATCTCCCACTACATCGTACTTTTCTTTCCATTCATTGAACCTCTTCATACAGCGTTCAGAAATGGATTTGGCTTTACCCGGATAGTCATCTCTCTTCATTACTTCTAGTACTTTGATTGCAGCAGCACAAGAAACAGCATTTCCACAGAAGGTACCACCAATAGTTCCACCCGTTACTCCGTCCATAACTTCTTGTCTTGTTACTACTGCAGAGAGAGGTAATCCTCCTGCTATAGATTTAGCCAGTGTAAGAATATCCGGCTCACATCCTGCTTCTTTGTAATAATCTGAGACAAACATCTTTCCAGATCTAGCAAATCCAGTCTGGACTTCATCACACACCATCATTATGCCATTGTCATCGCAGATTTTTCTTATAGCTTTAACCCATTCAATAGGAGCTGGAATAAATCCGCCTTCTCCTTCTACAGGTTCAAAGACTATTGCGGCTACATCTTTTGCAGGCGATGCTTCAATAAACAAATCTTCGATTTTGCTTACAAAGTACTTTATGGCTTCTTCATCGGTTAATCCTAGGGGTTTACGATACATATTGGGGAATTCAGCACGATATACTCCATCAGGGAATGGCCCCATTCCAATAGCGTAAGCCTTTTTGGCAGTCATAGTCATGGTTAACATAGTTCTTCCATGAAATGCTCCTGAAAAAACAATAATGTTGGGTCTTCCAGTATAGCTCTTTGCAATTTTAACCGCATTCTCATCTGCTTCAGCACCAGAATTAGCGAACATGGTTTTCTTTTTGTCACCCTTTACTGGAGCAATTGCATTAAGTTTTTCTGCAAGCTCAATATAAGGTTCATGAGTAACGATGTTCATCATGGCATGGAAATATTTTTCCGATTGTTCCTTAACGGCTTCAATTAGGTCTTTGTTGGAATAGCCGATGTTCAGAACGCCTACACCACCGATCCAGTCCAGAAAAATGTTCCCATCTACATCCTCAAAAACAGCGCCTTCTCCGCGCTTAATAACGCAAGGATAGGCACATTTGATGGCATTTGGCATACATGCTTCTCTTCTGGCAATAATCTTTTGGGCATTTGGCCCTGGTAGTGGAGTAATGATTTTAGGTAAGGCATCTCTTAGCATATTGTCCTCCATTCTAATTCTTTGAAATATTCTCACATCACTACATAACGCAAGTACTATGCCAAAATATAATACATCTAATAATTCACAATTTCTTTGATTGATTTTTTTCCACAGGGTTCAATCTATCGTTTAATTACTCAAGTAGATAGGTTATAATGATTGTATGAAAAAAATAATAACAATAATCGGAATAATAATAGTGGTAGTTGGCCTATTGGGATCTTGTGGTTTTTTCTTGAATCCAAGGGAAACTAGTATAAAGGATGATATCTATGACGAGTATGAGACTATGATGGATGCTTTTGTAGAGGTTAAAAGCATTGCAGATGTTTCAGATTATCTCTTATTTAGGGCACAAACCCTTGGAGTTCAAGGACACAAAGACAGGTCCCAAAGCGTTATAATAGAAACTGTTGGAACTAATTACAGTGAAGAAGGCCCCCCTTTAACTATAGAGTGCGGTTTTTCCCTAGACAATCTGGCAGAAGATTTACGGGCAGTTGCTATATCCTTGGTCATAATAAAAGAAATCGACGGTGCCCATCCCCTTCGTATTATTTTCACTCCCTACGAAGAGGAAAATTACTTTGGAGCAGCTAAAATTCCCGCATCTTATTTAAAAGACGTAGAGATGATTCACTTAAATACTAGGTATCCCAACGAAGTTGTGAATCAAGGGGCTTCTTCTAAATTCGCCTATATTGAGCGTAAGGTCAAAATGAAAACCCCTAGCTACAAAATAGCCTATAGGATTACAATAGATGGCTTTAACGAAGAATTGGCAGGTCTTGATTTTTCCAATACTCCCAATGCTATTAGAGAATTAGGAGTCTTGTTTGCAACCTGCAAAAGCAAGGGAATGCTTTTTGAAATCGTGGATTTTTCTGGAGGTGGAATTAGAAAATTTTCTCCTATCTCAGGTTCTGCCATTATGGTTATCAATCAAAACGATATGAAGTCTTTGGAATATTACTATGGAAAAATGGAAAGCCGGCTTATTAAAGCATATCAAGAAGAACATCCCGACATTTTTGTTACCATGGCTGCCATTGAAACCCCTACTTCTGTCTTGTCAAATGAAGATACAGATCGTCTAGTAAGCTTTATTTACACTATCTTCAATGGATTTTGTGGTGAAAGTGACTTTGCTTTTTCAACACTTAATATGGTTGCAACTACAAACGCAAAGTTTTCTTGTAGCCTTCTAGTTCTCCACCTTTACAACCCTGAACCAATTGAAGAAAATGATGATCTAGATGTAATTTGTAATTTAAATGACATGGATTTTCGCTTAAAAGATATAAACCAAGGCTGGTATCAAGACCCTGAAAGTGGATTTCTTAAGAGTTTTTTAGAAAATATCGATAAAAAACCAAAGGGATCTTTTTACGATTCACCTTTGGTTGAATATCAAAGAAGAAATAATAATACAGAAATGCTTTCATACGGAGTTGACTTAAAAGATTGCGAAAAGCAGTTTTCAATACTCAAGAAATATATTGAATCTAGGTCACCATTGCAACTGCCCATCCAAACACTTTAGTGAAATCAAATTCTATCAGGATAAGTTGTAGCCTTTTTAGCGAAGCCAAATTTCATCAGCATAGGTTGTAGCCTTTTTAGCGAAATCAAATTCTATCAGGATAAGTTGTAGCCTTTTTAGCGAAGCCAAATTTCATCAGCATAAGTTGTAGCCTTTTTAGCGAAGCCAAATTTCATCAGCATAAGTTGTAACTGCCCGGTCTGCTGAAAAGAGACCAGCTTTTGCTATATTAATAAGGGACATTTCATTCCAAAGCCTAGTGTTTCTATAGGCTTCTTGTATGTATTGCTGAGCTCTTTTGTAGTCATGAAAATCCTTTGTAAGGAAGTATTCATCTGGAGGGCCATTGTATCCAGTGGTCAAGGTGTTAATTATGTCAGGGAATGCAACCTTGTTGATCCCTGAAGAAATTCTTTCCAAGACTCTTGCAAGGTCCTGGTGTTCAATAAAACTGCTAATAGGATTATAAGTCCCTGAATTTCGTAATTCCACCACCTCTTCTGTTGTCATTCCAAAAAGAAAGATATTATCTTCTCCCACCTGATCTCTTATCTCAACATTGGCACCATCTAAAGTACCTAGAGTAAGGGCACCATTTATCATCAACTTCATATTGCCTGTGCCTGATGCCTCTTTACCTGCCAGGGATATTTGCTCAGAGACTTCTGCCGCTGGCATTAGAATTTCGGATATTGCAACAGAATAGTTTTCTAAGAATACCACCTTCAAACGATCTCTAATTTGTGGGTCCTTCTCAAAAAATTCAGAGAGATTACAAATTAGGCTGATTATTTCCTTGGCTAAGTAATAGCCTGAGGCTGCTTTAGCAGCGAAAATGAATGTTCGAGGTTCGATATCTTCTCCAGGATTATCCTTTATTCTTAGATAGAGATCTATTATATGGAGAACATTAAGAAGCTGCCTTTTATATTCGTGAAGCCTTTTGGCCTGAACGTCAAAAATAGTATTATGGTCCACATTAATATTATTATGGTCCTTGATATACTCAATAAGTCTGAGCTTATTCCCCTTCTTAATCTCTGCTAAGGTGGTTAATACTGTTGAGTCTCCCTTGTATTTCAAGAGACCTTCTAATTCTTGAGCATCTTTTTTGAATCCATGGCCTATTAGATCTTCTATCATTCCGCAGAGGGCTGGGTTAGCTTGGCAAAGCCAACGGCGGTAGGCAATTCCGTTTGTGACATTTGTAAACTTATTGGGGTAGATCTTAGCAAAGCCAGGGAACAAATCACCTTTGATTATTTGACTATGAAGGGAAGAAACTCCATTTACCTTGCGGGAAGCCAATACACACATATTGGCCATGTGTATTTGATCATTTTTAATGATATATAAGTCTTCTGATGATGCCTCTTCCATCTTTTCTAACTTATGAATGGTCCTGGAAAACCGATCATTGATGCCCTGTATTATTTCTGAAATCCGGGGAAGAATGCTCCCTAACAGATTTACATTCCATTTTTCCAAAGCTTCAGGCATAACTGTGTGGTTGGTATATGATACTGTTCTAGTTACAATTTCCCAGGCATAATCCCAATCCATATCGTAATCATCCATTAGAATTCGCATAAGTTCAGGTATCACCAGTGAAGGATGAGTGTCATTAATATGAACCGCCACTTTATCCGGCAGATTGTGTAGGCTTGCGAATTGAGCGAAGTGTTTTTTGACCATAGATTGCATTGAGGCAGATACAAAAAAGTACTGCTGGCTAATTCTCAGTATTTTACCTTCTTTATGGGCATCCTCTGGATAGAGAATTTTAGAGATAACCTCTATCTGATGGCGTTCTTCCATGGATTCCAAATACTTTCCTTGAGCGAAAAGTTCCATATCAATAACTGAAGAGGAAGTTGCTTCCCATAATCTAAGGCTATTTATGGTAGAACTATCATAACCAGAAATGAACATATCATGGGGAACAGCTATTACCTGTTTGCCTCCAATAGTTACGGTTTCTGCCTCCTCTTTATTTTTTAAGAGCCAACAATCTCCTAGGTCCATCCATAGGTCGGGAGCTTCTTTTTGTCGGTTGTTTTCTATATTTTGCCGGAAAATCCCATAGTCATAACAAATAGACATGCCATGGCATTTTATTCCCAGTGTAGAGGCTGCATCAAGGTAACAGGATGCCAATCTACCAAGGCCACCATTGCCAAGGCCAGCATCTGGCTCCATAGAGTATAGGTCTTCTAAGTCGAAGCCCAATTGAAAGACAGCTTCTCTCAGAGATTTTTCTAAACCCAAATTAAAAGCATTATTATGAAGGGATGCCCCTGGAAGAAATTCCATGGACATATAGTAAACCTGCTTGTCACCATTCTTCTCTTTTTCAGAATTTCTTGCGTATGTGTCTGCCATGATATCTCTCACAACACGGCATGTAGACTTATATATTTGTCTATGAGCAACCTTGTCAGATGTTTTTCCATAGTCCCATTTGATTCGTTCATCTATAAGTTTCTTTAGATCTGATGAGTTAAAGCTCTTTTTCATAGAAAATTTTCTCCTTAAATAAAGCGGAATAAGCTAGCTAGACCGAAACTATTATACATTAGGCCAACCTTATTGACAACCTTCCCTAGGCCTTATAGAATTAACTCAAGAAACTCAAGTTAGATGGAGGTAAAAATGGATAGAAATTTTCGTTACGATATAATGCCAGAAATAAAAGAGAGGTGGTCCCCTAGGGCTTTTTCAAAAAATAAAATATCTCGCACAGACATTCATACAGTACTAGAAGCGGCCAGATATGCACCTTCATGCTTTAACGAGCAACCATGGCGGTTTTTAATTGCAGACAAGGAAGATACTCTAGCCAAGATGAGATCAATATTATATGAATCTAATCAGGTCTGGGCAAATGCGGCCCCTGTCTTGATTTTGATTTGTGCCACTAAAACATTTTCCCAGAATGGCAAGGACAACTACTGGCATATGTTTGACGCAGGAACTGCATGGGGTTATCTTTCATTAGAAGCTCAAAGATTGGGACTTATTAGCCATGCCATGGGTGGATTTAGCAGAAAGGCGGCTAAAGAAGTTTTTCAAATACCTGATGAAGTGGATATTATGGCAGTTGTAGCCCTAGGTAAAATGGGAGATCCTTCCCTGCTTCCTGAAGATCTAAAGAAGGAAGAATTCCCAAAAACCCGGATGGAAATTGAAGATTTTTTATTATAGGCTGATTCAAATACGCTTAATACTGGCCTGACTTCAAATACTTTTCCTATTGTAAGTTGCCAACAGCTAACTTTTGAAAACTAGGATTAGAATTCAGCATTATTCTTTTAGCTCCAAACGATTAAGAACCCAAGCAGTAAGTTCGTTAAGTGAAGGATGGATAACCATTGAATGGTGGATAGGGGTATATTTGCCAAGCTCTGGACACATTATCCTTAGTTCATCAAATTCCGAACTCTTCGGTTCTTTTTCTTTTAAGTTGCTCCAACTGCATTTTTCTTTGTTGTTCATTAAATAGACAAAGGGTTGGACCAATATACTAGCCTGGGGGCCAACTACATGGACTCCCTGTATTTGTTTTTCTTGGTTTACCAAGATCTTTATGAAGCCATCGTCTGAATCCCCCCTGTCATAGCCCAAGGCAACACCCCCAGCTACCCGAGAGTACTTGTTAATACCCATGTAATATGGTTTGCCCATCTTCTTTACTTGCTCTTCAGTGGCGCCAACGTGGGCAATTTGAGGATAGGTAAATATAGCCCAAGGAACGGTATCATAATCGGCTTCCTTCATAGGGCTGGCTTTTTTAATTAAATTGTGAATAACCAAATCTGCTTCATAGTTTGCTTTATGCCTAAATTGGAACTTCCCGTTGATATCTCCAAGAGCCCAAATATGGCTTTGAGAGGTTCTCATGTACTTATCTGTAATAATATAGCCTCGTGAATCTGTCTCTACTCCAGCCCTTTCTAGATTAATTCGATCTCCATTTGAAACCAGTCCTGCCGCTACAAATATCTCATCTCCTTGGAGGGTTTTCTCCTCCCCTGTAAGAGTGTTTTTAACAAGGAGGCTTTTACCATTAGGGGTTTTTTCTCCTCCTATAACTTGAGAATCTAGATGAACTCTTATACCATTATCTTCGAAAACAGACTTGGTGAATTCACTAATACTCTCTTCTTCCGTTAGCAAAATACGGGATTTCATTTCAATTAAATCTACTTCTGCCCCCATGGCAGAAAAAATATGTGCAAACTCTGCACCTATTGCTCCACCACCTAGGAGTAAAACACTTTTCCATGGTTTTTCAGGAAATCGATCTCCAAAAAAATTCTCTGCTGTAACATAGTCTAAATCTTCAAATCCAGAGATAGGGGGAATAAAGGTTCTAGCACCTGACGCCACAACAAAAACATCGCTTTCTATGATTACTTCATTACCATCAGCCTCAGTTACTTTCATGGTATTTGGGTCTATGAATTCACCCCGACCCTTTAGAACCTGGACATTTTTGGCCTTCCTGAATTTTTCTTCTACCCTCTTACTTAGGTTGATTTGCCCCCACATTCTCTCTGCAGTAATATCCCATTTAATGGTTGGCTTTTGGAATTCTAATCCAATTTTTTTGGCTCTCTGGGCCTCTCTGATTAAATCAGCAGGTGCTACCAGGATTTTTGATGGAATGCAACCCTTGGTTAAACAGGTTCCTCCAAACTTAGCTTCCTCAATTATACAGGTTTTCAAGCCTTCTTTGATGGCAGCTTCAACTACCATAAGACCAGCTCCACCCCCTATAACCGTTACATCATATCTTCCCATTCGTTGACCTCCTCTTCTTGGCTAGGTAGTTTATAAGATTTATCAGGGTCTTCTTTGATCATAGAGTCTAGAAAAACACTGGTTAAGTTTGGGTCAAGTTTACTTCCAGATATATCCCCAATTTCTTTTAGGGCTTCTTCTTTGGATAGGCTATTGCCACCAATCCTATTTGTTAGAGCATCGTATATTTCTGCTATAGAAATTATCCGGGACATATAAGGAATTTCTTCGCCTTTAAGGCCCTTTGGGTATCCTGTTCCATCCCAATTTTCGTGATGAGCATATACACCCCCTGCAATGTCTAGGGTTTCATCAAAAAGGTTCAAAATCCGATAGGCAATAGCAGGGTGTTGTTTTATTCTAGCCAGCTCATCTTTTGAGTATACCCCTTCATTTAAGAGGAGTTCATCTTCCAAAACCAGCTTACCTATATCATGGAAATATGCCATTTTTTTCAGCTGGACCAATTCCGTTATTGGCAGGTTAAGAGCCTTACCTATAATCTCCGAATATTTCATTACATTCTCAGAATGAGTTTTTTCTCGTAGGCTTTTGTTATGGAGCAAATTTATCAAGGAAAAGACCATGTCCTCATGAATAGACTGGCGGCTTATAGTTTTTTCTTTATACATTTCACCTTCAGCATTTATAATGGTCTGGGATATCTCCTCATCCTCTGATGTCTTAGCTGCACAGCCCACCGCCATGCTACAAGGAAAAGAATTCACAGAATGGGAGGCAAATTGTTTTTGTATTTCACTTTGTATCTCTGTGGCTTCAAGGATATCAGTTTTTGGTAGGACCAGTACAAACTCATCTCCACCTATCCTTGCTAAAATATCTCCTTCTTTTATATAGGTGGCTAGTATCTCTGCTCCTTTGATAAGTAACTCATCCCCAGCTAAATGTCCAAAAATATCGTTTGTTAGTTTCAACCTATTGATATCCAGAAAAATTATGGATATAGGAAGGTTGTCTGGTCTGTCCAGTTCCTCTAGGGCTTTTTCAAAGAAACTGCGGTTGTTTACCCCTGTTAGCCAATCGTGAGTATTAAGATAGAGCATATGTTCTAATGCAGCTTTTTCCTGGGTGATATCTCTAAAGGTAATTACAACTCCAACAATGGTATCTCCCTTAAGCTGGGGTGAAGCTGAGTATTCAACTTCAAAGGATGTTCCGTCCTTTTTCCAAAAGACTTCATCTGAAACCCTGACCCTTTTTCCATCCATAAAAACCCTAAAAATCTTGCAGTTCCTAATATCAATATAACCACCTTCTTTGTTTTTACTATGGATCTGGTCATGCATATTTTGTCCCAGCAATTCGGATTCAAAATTGTAACCTAAAAACTCCAAGCCACTTTTGTTGCAGAATATACATTCGCCTTTTAGGTTGATCCCATAAATCCCTTCTTCTGTGGATGCTAGGAGTATCTCTAATTTTTCTTGGTTAAGGGATAAGTCAACATTGATTTTTGCTAGGTCGTGATTTCTTGATTGCAATTCATCAGACATCTGAGATCGGCTCCGCTCATAAAAGTTAATCATAGCTACTAAGATAATTGTGGGACCTATAATATTAATAAAGGACTGGAAATCAGATGTTTCACTATCAAAAATACTATACTTAATACCCACAACAACCATCAATACACCCAGGTATAAAAAGGAAACTATTTTGGCCCTATTATGTCCAAGAACAAAAAATATAATGGGGGGGAAAATAACAAGCCAATAGAGAAAATGATGGGAGGATTCCGCCATAATAGCGTAATAAAAGAGTAGGATAAATAGAAATGCTACAAAAAAGCCACTCATTTTAGCAATCTGGTCTGTTTTATGAAAATACAGGATGCCAGTTGAGACTAGAATTAGGGCTATAATATTTATTATCAATATGTGTGTATTATAAGATATTAGTAGGTTAGGGATTAAATAGGAAGCGCAGATTAGTAATATTCCCAGCAAAACTACGTTTACAAAGTAAACTCTGCTATAATCAGGGTCTTCTGGCTTAAATCTGTGATTGTTAGTCACAAATCTGATAAAAGGATTTGATTTCATAGTCTTTCTCCACTAATCAAAATTTGTGTTTTACGGGCCCCATCCCTTTTCAAGATTTCCTCCAGCTCTCATTCCAGCCGAGCTTATTTTACTATTAATAGCTAATAACCCGGGATTCAAAACTCTTATTTTTAATAATTTTAACATATTTTCCCTTTGGCTTCCACCTTTTGCAAGCAAGGAGAGTATAACAAGCAGATCTAATACACATACTTTTCCAAAAACTTAAACTTCAATTTGGTTGCCCAATTATTTTTAATCTTCTTTTTATCTTAGTACTTTTAGTTCACTGACAAAATCCAAAGCACCTAGGGAGTATGGAAAGAGGCTCTCTTCAGGATTTTTGGATGTCCATAGGACCATAAGGCTACCTTCTTTTACTTGTATTGACACTTCTTCTCCAATGAATTCATTGCTAACTCCAATAGGATAGTGGTTATTTAATTCAGCATCCTTAATGCCATACTTAAGCCCTCTTAAAGTAACACCCTTGGCTGATTTATCCAATGAAAACACTGAAAGATAACCCTGATCCTGGCCTTTAATCTTATATTGCTCATCCCTTATGACGGTTATAATCGTATCTCCTTGGATCAAGTATCCCCTGCCCCTCTTTTTTGAAATATAGCTAAGAAGCTGGATGTTAGCTATGGAATGGTCTAGTCTTCCCCCAAGTCCCCCATATATTGCAAAGGTCGTGTAGCCTAAATCAAATCCTTTATCTATGGCTATCATCATATCCGTCTGGTCTTTTTCTTCGCTAAATTTTTCGGTTGGAACATCTTGTGGAACATTTTCTAGGCTATCAAAATCACCAACAAGAAAATCCGGAATTATTCCCAAATCTTTAAGCCTATTATACCCACCATCTGCAGCTATGAGAAGGCCTCTGTATGAAAAAGCAAAACTGGATTCACCTAAAACTCCGGCTCCTACTATGTAGCATACAGAGTTTTTAGTTCTATCATAATTTTTTTCTATTAAATCACTCATTTGGGAGGCTTCTTTCATCCTTTTCTTCATCATACAAACCATAAACCTGGTTGACACTTTGAACGAATACCATACCATTTCCGGGTTGATCCATCTTAAGGCTTATGCGAATAGAATCTACAATCTTTTTGGTATCGCTTTTAGGAGAAATAATCATAATAATTTCTTTCTCTGGCTCAATGAACATAGAAAACACTTTTTGAGTTTCATGGATTCCAGAACCACGTCCATTTATTATAGTTCCTCCAGGAGCTCCTGCTTCAATGGCTGCATCCACCACCTCTTCTGCTTTGCCTCTATCAACTATGGTCATTATTAGATTATACATGGTTTCCCCAACTCCTTTTTTATCATTAATCTCTTGGCAATTACAAGAACTAGTTCCAATTATTCCACACAATTCCAAGGTAAAAGCTATGCCAGTATTAGGCTCTGCTAGATAATACCTCTCCTCTAATTTTTTCAATGTTTTGCTAACTATATCATGGTCTCCTGCCATCAGGACAACTTCTTTTTCAAGTTCAAGACCACCTAGGAAATTCGAGACCGCGTTTGGAGAAGTTCCTTTGCCGTACATTACAGTACCACCACTAAGGCCTTCTTTTTTAGCTGTTTTAATAATTTTAGAACCCATCCCTCTATTTGCAATAAAACAGATTAATTCTAAATCTAAAGGTTCAGTTATATTAACCATTTTATTAAACCCCTTCTTTTCTTGATTTTAGCTTAAAGACTAGCCCCAATAGCTGTAATGTTATTAATGGGGTCATGGCTACCATAGCAATTATTCCAAAACCATCAATCATTACATTTGATCCTTCAATAGCCTCTGCGGCACCTTGGGCAAAGGCCAATATGAATGTAGCTGTCATTGGGCCAGATGCAACCCCCCCTGCATCAAAGGCTATACCTACAAATATCTTAGGGACAATATACATCAATAGGATAGCTATAATATAGCCTGGAAGAAGAAAATGCCAAAGATGTAAATCAGGGAGCAAAATCTTTATCATAGATAAGGCCACTGCCAAACCTACACCTATAGCAAGAGTGTACATAACAAGTTTTCTGGGAACATATCCTTTTGTAACTTCAGCGATTTGATGTGTTAGTACAGAAACTGCAGGTTCTGCCAAAACTATTAATAATCCCAATATAAAGCCCACTATAACCAAATAAGCCTTATTGTCAAGTGCTGCCAGTATATACCCCACCTTACTGCCTACTATCATAAATCCTGAACTTACTCCCGTAAGAAAAAGGACTAGGCCCACATATGTGAAAAGCACTCCAAACATTATTCTACGAATTTGTCTTAAAGACATTTTAAAAGAAATTGGTTGGAAAACAAGGAAGAGAAATACAATAGGCCCTAGGGCAAGGAATATCTCCAAACCAACTTGAGGAAGTTTGTCTAGGAATGGTTGGATTACAGATGTAGATTCCGTTGAACTCACATCTAAATCTCCTGTAATTTCATCAACACCTGCAAGTATACTCATGATCATTACAGCAATTATAGCCCCAACTGAAGCTATTCCTACCAAACCAAAACTATCTTTTTCAGAAGCTTTACTATCTTTTTTGAGGCCCGAAATTCCTGCTGCAAGAGCAAGTATAAAAGGTACTGTTAGGGCTCCTGTTGTTGCTCCTGAGGCATCAAAGGAAATTGCCAAGAATTCCGATGTTGTAAAAACCCCCAGTATTAATACTATTCCATATAAGATAGTCATTATCTTATAAAGTGGAATATTATAAAGTATCCGAACAAGACCCAAAACTACCATTGCAGCAACACCAATTGAAACAACAACAATAACCCCCATTTTGGGAACTATGCCATTAGAAACTGCGTCTACCTGTCCTGCCAAAATGTGAAGATCAGGTTCTGCAATAGAAATAAGAAAACCCAAGATTAATCCAGCTGCAATTACAAGCCACAGTTTGTTCTTTCTAGTTATTGTTGACCCCATTACATTACCAATTGGGCTAATGCTTATATCAACGCCTAATAGGAAGAGAGTCAAACCAATAATTATCCATAAGGAACCTAGTAAGAACCTCAGTAATACAGGACTACCTAAGGGAGTAAGGGTGAAATGCAAAATTACAACAAGAATGGTAACTGGGAGCACTGATACTAATACTTCTTTGAGTTTTGAATAAATTGGTCCCAAATTATTTTCTCCTTCCCCTTCTTTATTAATAGAATTATAGCACAGACAGCCCTAAAATTACCTCTAAATATAGTATTTGTTTTATGATTAAAAAAAAGAATTTATAATCAATGTTAGGGTGTCAACTCGGAAAATGGCAAGCTGACATGGCCTTTTTTCTGTCAAAAAAACAAATAAATAGAACAATAATTCCTAGCCAACACAAAGAGAAAGAGTAAGCTACAATTCTATTTAAGAATTCGGCTTACTCTTTCTTTGAGGTGTAGCACAATGGCATACGTCCTCCTTTCATTACTACTCCTAATCCGATTTTCCGGTTCTACCACCGGATTTATAACCCCTACATCGGACCAACCACTATTCCTGTAAGATCCGCAATAATCAATTGATTATTCTTTTCTCTACAGTACTCCTACCTTTGTCAACAGCTATCCTAAATTCGGATTTATGTGTTTAACTTGGCATGGGTTTAACGGAGCGACTCAAATACTTGGTGACAACCTTTCTTTGAGTATCACTATCTTACAGCAAGAATTTCTCTTTGTCAAGACTTTTATCAGAAAATTTCAAATATTATGCGTTTTATTTTTATTTGTTTATTCCCTCGTATTTTTCAGCTATTATCTATCAAGCATTAATCCTGGCCTTCTTATATGGATTTTTTCTTTGGACACAAGCTTAATCTAGGCCATTTACAAACATCTGAATTGTATTTCAATTAATTGTTCATTTTGAAAGTGGGCAAAGTCTTTTATAATCGTTGATGTAGGCCAGGCCTGCGCAGGTTGTCCCAAAGAAGTAAAATGCTTTATCTTTGATTGCCTCAAGCACAATCTCATCAGTACCATTTGCTAGAATGGTTCCAGTTACTAGGAGAACGTCGGCGAAATCAACAAGCTTATCTGTATCTGTGAACCCATCCATTACCTTAACCCCATAGCGTTCCTCCCCTACATTGTCCCTATTAAGATCCGTAATAAGAATATTCTCTGCACCAAAGGTCTCCACACAGTGTTCTAAAATAGCTGGTTGGTAGCCAATAATCCCTACTTTACAATGGCCATGGTTTTTGATGACATCTTGACAAATCTTTTTGGCACAATCTTCTGGTTCATTATTTAAACAATGGATAGTATTCTTTGCCTTACCCATCTTGTTTGTTAGGGCATTCAAAGTAGCCACCATTAGGGCATAATTGCCAGGCCTTTCCCCAGAGAGATCAGGTATAGCTTTTATGTTGCCTTTATATGCTATGGGATCGCTGGTAAATGCTTGTCCTAAAAAGCCCTCTATTTCTGCCTGGAGCAGGACTTCTTTCCCTGTTAATAGAGGAAAGTCCTTGCGGTCTGGGTTACCAATAGCCTCTTCATTTTTAAGGGCCCTACTAGTTATATTAATTTCCAAAGAACCTAATTCATCCTTTTCTGCAAGTAGCTTTTTTAAGGCTTCTTGGGCATTTATAAATTTCATATTACTCCTTTTCCTGTAAATACAATTCCCTGCTTTAGAAAATCTCCCCCCTAAATCCTTTTCCTAAATTCCTTTCCTTCAATTAAGCTTCTTTTCACTAGATTATTAGCCCTAAATTCTTCGACCTACATTCTTCGTCCTACATTCTTCGCTCTTAATTCTTCGCCCTAAATTCTTCGTCCTACATTCTTCGCCCTACATTCTTCGCCCTACATTCTTCGCCCTAAATTCTTCGCCCTACATTCTTCGCCCTACATTCTTCGCCCTTAATTCTTAGCCCTTAATTCTTCGACCTAAATTATACTTCCCTAGAATATATGAACAGCTGTGGATTTGAAAATAGCTGTTGCTTGATCTCCAACCCCAAGGCCTAACTCATCTAGGGATTTTTTTGTTAGAACTGCACACAAGGGAATCCCTATGTCTAAGTTTAATTTTACCATTATTCCCTGGGGAACTATAGCCTTAATTACTCCTTGCAAAGTATTTCTTGCACTACTTGGAAAGTTCTCTTTGCTAATAATGATGTCTTCTGGGCGAATTGCCACATTAACTCGGCCCTTCAAATTAGTTAATCCATTAATCTTCACAGGACCAATAAGGATATTTGTCCCATTCCCATCCTCTAGGACCTGACCCTGGTAAATGTTCTCCATCCCCAAAAACTCGGCTACAAATGGCGATTTAGGTCTTTTGAAGAGTTCTTCAGAGCTACCCACTTCTATTAGTTGCCCACGCTCCATAATTCCAATCCGATCTGCCAAGAGATAAGCTTCGTTAAAATCATGGGTAATATGAATTGTTGTGGTTTTTGTTTCATCATGGATACTTTTTAGTTCCTGCTGGAAAACTTCCTTACTTCTAGGATCTAGGGCGCTTAGAGGCTCATCTAATAACAAGACCTCTGGTTCATTTATCAAGGCTCTAGCTAGGGCTACTCTTTGCTGCTCTCCTCCGCTTAAGGTAGAAGGATGGCGTTTTAGGAGTCCTGAAATGTTTAGGAGTTCTGTCATTCTCACAAGCTTCGCTTCTACAATTTTAGGTGGAGTTTTTTTGATGGTTAAGGGAAAGATAATATTGCCTTTAACATCTAGGTTGGGAAAAAGCATGTAGTCTTGATATACGAACCCTATATTTCTTGCTTCTGGGACTGCCTTTGTAAGGTTTTTATTGTTAATCCATAGGTTACCAGAATCAGCTTTGTACATACCAGATATTATCTCTAAAATTACAGTTTTACCAGCTCCTGTTGGGCCTAATAGAACAAAATATTCCTCATCAAATATTTCAAGAGATATATTATCCAAGTGAAAGTCACCCATTTTTTTCGAAATATTTTGTAAGCTTATCATCTCATAACCTTCCTATTAGTATAGACGAGAAACACCTTTTTTTTCTACTCCAAGCACTTCGAATATAAAGAGGGAGAATATAGAAATAATTATCAAACAGGTTGCTGCCGCCATGGCAGTTTCTAAGTTTCCTATAGACATATTCAAGAATAGGGCAACGGGCAATGTCTCTGTAACCATTCTTGTTGCCCCGGCTACCATTAGGGCACATCCAAATTCCCCAATTGCCCGAGACCAACTTATTACCAGGCCTCCTATTATACCGTTTTTTGCTAGGGGTAAAGTTATCTTGGAAAATGCCTGCCACTGGGAACAGCCTAAAGTTCTGGCAACAAATTCTAGTCGAGGATTTATATCTCTAAAAGTTGACTCTAAAACCCTTATCATATAAGGAGTTATAATAAAGAACTGGGCCAGGATTATTCCATTAACAGAAAAAATAAAATTAAGTCCTATTGCAGCTAGCCCTGCACCAAAGGAAGTTGTTGCAAAAAGAAGTAATAGGGCTACTCCAGATACCAATGGTGGCAACGAAAGGGGGATATTCAAAACAACTCTAATAAGTTTACGGCCAGGAAATTTATAGCGCTCCAAGCCGTAGGCCACAGGTAATGCAAAAAACAAACAAATCAGGGTAGATGTAACAGAGGTTAACAAGCTTAACCTTATTGCAAATAGGATTTCTTCATTGTTTAAGCTATCCAGTATGCTTCCCAGGCCTTTCCACACAATATTCCCTAGGGTGGAGAGGAAAAAAGCAAACAAGATGAAAGTAATTAGGCCTATTGATATTTTGAATATGGTATTACTAGCTTTCATAAATTAAATGTCTCGAAAACCATGTTTAATGAATATGGCTTTCCCTTCCTCTGATTTCAAGAAGTCTAGGAATAATTGAGCGAGTTCTTCTTTGTCTGTGAAGTTCAAAACACATGCAGGTACTTTGTCCATAAGGTTTTGTTCTGCAGGGATTTCTATTACCTCAATCTCGGAATTTCCAACCCCATTGTCTGCCCAAACCAAGCCAGCATCTCCCTGCCCTAGGCTAATTTGAGTTACAATTTCGTTTACTGTCACTGCTCTTGCAACTACATTTGCATTTACTTGTGTTAATAAACCGTTTTTGTCAAAGATTTTTTCACCCTTTTTACCAATTGCATTTGACTGGGTATCACCTAAAATTAGTTTCATCCCAGGCTTAGCCATATCTTCTAAACTTGTAATTCCTCCAGGATTCCCCTTTGGAACTGCTATGGCAGGAATATGGTAAACAAGTTCAAAGCATTCTTCTGTAAAAGCTTTCCCCAAGGCTATGTCTGCATCATTCATAGAGCCACCAACAAAAACATCTCCCGTTTTATTGATTTCCATTTGGCCTAAGAGTTGAGCACAACCTCCGTAATTAAGCTGTATTGTAGCTCCATAATTTTCTTCAAAAGCCAGGCCGATTTCATCCATAGCTTTGCTAAGTCCTGCTCCGCTATAAACCAACAAGCTTTCACCTTGAAATTCAAGATTACCACCAGGATCCGAAGCAACCTTACCACCACTACATGCCATTAATCCCACTGCTAAAATCCCTAGCAACATAGCTGTCAATATTCTTTTCTTCATTTTAAGATTCTCCTTGTTCAAAATTACCAATATTGTTATTCTCTTATTTTTAGTTTAATCGGAATGAGTTTTTGATAGGTGTATCGACACCTCTTTACTACTCGAACTAACTCAACCAAACACAGACAATATAAAACAAATTCAACTATTAGTCAATAGGGCTTTTAGTGCTTACCAAAAAAAACATTTATAATTGGCCCTCAAAACCTAGATCACATCAGCCTTACAAACTTTATGGATTTTACTTGTTCAAACAGTAATTTACTTTTTCAATTGACCAAAACATTTATAAATTTGGTAAAGGCCAATAAAAAAACACCCACTATTAAATAACTGCCGGTGTTTTTTCGGATACCTTTATTACTATAAATTCTTAAATTAAGAGTTCCAAATTAATCGTTGCTGTAATTGTTTTAGCAATAACTCTACTATAATTGCAAGCAAGGTAACAGGTATTGCTCCTTCCAATATTAAAACCATATCAAAAGTTCTAACACCATTTACAACTAATACACCAAGGCCTCCCGCTCCCACTGCAGCCGCTAAAGTTGCAGCACTTATATTTATAACAAGGGCAGTCCTAATTCCCCCAAGGATTACATTCATGGCAAGAGGTATCTTAACTTTAGTATATATTTCAAGCTCTGTCATACCCATTCCCTTGGCCGCATCTACTATGTCCTTAGGCACTTCGTCAATTCCGATAACCACATTATAAACTATTGGCATCAAGGCATAAACTACAAGGGCTATTAGCGCTCCTTCTATTCCATAGCCTAGAAGAGGTACTGCAAGAGCCAATAAAGCTGGGGATGGGAAAGCCTGCCCTAAGCTGACTGTCTTTAATAGCAGTTCTTTGAATTCGCTACCATGGTTTGTAGTTACAAATATTCCTAAAAGGGCTCCAAGAGAAACAGCAATAAGGCTTGATAATAACACCATCCAAATATGCTCAATAAAATAAACTACTAATAGAGTACGTGATCCCTCTGTACTTTTGGAAGTAAAAGTTTCATATAAAATAGCTTCGAAGCCTTTGGAGTATATAACCATGACTGCAAGGACTAAGGCCAAAAAAGCAGGAATAATTAATCCTCGTTTATTTGATTTCATCAATATCACTTCCAGTAATTTTTAAAATATTTTCCCAAGAAATACTTCCATTTATTAAAGAAATTCTTTCTTTTCCACTAGTCAACATCGCTACAAGGACCTCTCTCAAAGTAGCGTTTTCATCTAGTGGTTCCTCTTCTAAGAAGCTAGGTTCAGCATAATCTACTGCAGGCTTCCTCGAAAGAATTGTTAAAATACCCTCTCCTTTGAAAAAATCTTTGACGAAATCATTCTTTGGATGGAGTACTATTTTTTCTGGTGTATCCACTTGTACTATTTCCCCTTGAAACATTATACATATTCTATCTGCTAGAAGGAGGGCTTCATCTATATCATGGGTCACAAATACCACTGTCTTTTCCAGTTTTCTTTGAATTTTTCTAAATTCTTTTTGTAGTCTAAGCCTATTTATAGGATCAACTGCTCCAAAGGGCTCATCCATAAGTAGGATGTCTGGGTCTGAAGCCATTGCTCTTGCAACACCAATTCTTTGTGCTTCACCTCCAGATAATTCAGCGGGTTTCTTGTCTTTATATTTGTCAGGATCTAGCCCTACTAGCTCTAACATCTCAACTACTCTATTATCAATTTTGTCTTCTTTCCATTTTAATAGATGAGGAACAGTTGCAATATTTTTTTTTACATCCATATGTGGAAATAATCCTATACTTTGAATTACATATCCTATTGTCTTTCTAAGCTCCTCCCCCTTTAAGTCATCAATATTATCTCCCTCAACTTCTATTTCTCCACTGTCCCTCTTAATCATTTTATTTATAAGTCTAAGTAGTGTGGACTTTCCACAGCCAGAAGGTCCTAGTATTACTAGGAATTCAGATTGATTTACTGTTAATGAAAGGTTATTGACTGCAAAAAAATCTCCATATTTTTTAGTGACATTACTTATTTTAATCATATACAACACCCTCTCATATACTCTTCAAAAGCATTTAAAACATAATTGAGTATTACCGTAAAAAATACGATGGGTAGTACTCCTAACAAAATCAAATCTGGTGAAGCTTCACCAAGTCCTAAAAACACAAAAGTCCCCATTCCTCCCCCACCTACAAGGCCTGCAAGAACAGCGCCACCAATAGTTTGTATGAATGCGATCTTTATTCCTGCAAATATTACTGGAAAAGCCAATGGCAATTCAATTCTTTTTAATACTTGTCTTCGACTCATGCCCATTCCCACTGCCGCCTCTATTACATTTTTATCTACTGAATAAAAACCTGTAAGAGTATTTCTTCCGATTGGAAGAAGTGTGTATAGGGAGAGTGCAACAAATGCAGGTGCCCATCCAATTCCACTTACCCCGATGGCATCAAAAAAAGGTAATTTACCAAGGCCTGATAATGGGACCAATAGAACTCCAAACAATGAAAGACTTGGTATTGTTTCAATAATACTAAGAGGGACCATAATTTTACTTTCAAATCTCTTTTTAGAATAGGCTAGGAAACCTAGAGGGATTGCAATTATTGATCCTGCCATTACAGATGCTAAGGTTAGAATTCCATGTATTCTAAGGTTGTCATAAAATTGAGTTTCTTTAATGTAGTACTCTTTTATCAATGATAGATCATCAAAAGAGCCAGTTTTCATAAAGTAGGTTAAAACGCCAAATATTCCTATAAGTCCAATGAATTTAACAAATTTATACTTTTCGATTCGCTTTGTATAAGTGGAAAAAAGCATATAAATGCAAAATATCTGGACATAAAATCCAGAAGATAGGCTTATTCTTGCAGAAAGGGAGTCGCCAACAAAATTTCCTGTACTTAATTGTAAACTCCAAAATATTGAGATAAGTAGGATAGATGATAGTGCGAAAATTACAATATTCTTCTGTTCTCTTTCATGAAAAGCTAAAGCCATGAGGATTACCCATAACAATAAGATTATAATCCCATGCATTCCAAGAAATTCGAAACTAGAATAGCTGGTCCCGTGGGAAATTCTGTTTGGTCTATTTTCAACAAATGCTAAAAAAAGAAATGCTACTGCTCCTATAAAGGATAACAGCAGCAATGTCTTGTCTTTTATTCTAACCATAAAATTACCTATCAAGTTGATTTAGTCAATAATTCCTTCTTCTAGCAAGTGTTCTTTAGCAACATCCTTTGGTGATAGCCCATCTACGATTACATTTTTATTCATAATTTGTAAATTTTCTAGAGTTAATGTTTTAAATACTCTCTCAATAATATCCTTAACTCCTGGATACATTTCCAATATCTCCGCCCTTACGATTACGGATGGTTCAAAGACCGGCGGAATAGATAGGGGATCTTTAAGAACAACTAAACCTAAGTCAGGCAATGAGCCGTCTGTACCATATACAAGAGCAACATTTACTCCATCAGTTCCATTGGCAAGTGCACTTATTGTTTCTGCAGTATTTCCATGAGGAAGCATTATAAGTTGGTCAGGTTCTAATTTAAATCCATAACCTTTTTCCATTCCTAGTAGACCCATGTTTTTTTCTGCAAATAACTGGCTAGTTATGAATTTGACCGAACCTCCACCATTTACATAATCTGCAAAATCTTCTAGTGATTCCAGATTATTCTCATCAGCAAATTCCTTTTTAACAGCTAACATTTCAGTATTATTAGCTGCAGCAGGCTGCAACCAAATTAGTCCATTGTTGATTTCATCATATTCTTTTATAAAAGAATATCCTTCTGTTGCATCTCTCCATATTTCTTCATCAAAACCCTCTGAGTAGTATTGTCCATTCCCTGTATAGTCAATACCAATATCTAATTCATCTTGTAAAAGTGCATTTCTATGCACATCAGGAGTTCCAAATTGGACTCGATCTGTGACGGTGTATCCATTTGCTTCAAGTGCTAATAGTATCATATTACCTAAAATTCCGCCTTCAGTATCTACAAATGATCCTAATACCAGGGGTCTATCAGGATTAATCGAATCTTCACCATTATTCCCATCACCCGTCGAACCACAAGCTGAAACAGCTGAAATTACCAAAATCAATACTAAAGCAAATATGTAAAGTCTATTTTTTCTCATCTTGACCTCCCTCTTACTATGTTTTCAATTATCTACATATTATCTTTTATTAATATACCCTACTCCATTTAAATAACGCATTACTTTTCATTGTCTACGCAAAAGCATAGGTGCCCTTGCCACTCTTCTTAACTCCGTACATTGCATTATCTGCCATTAGCATTAGTTCTTCAACTGTTTCACCATCATTTGGAAAAATTGAAATTCCGATACTACAGCTGAGGTCAAGGTTTATGTCCTTTTTGTTGACACTATCACCGAAATAATATGGGGAAGATAAGACTTCAAATATTTTCTTGGTATAATCTAAAGCATCCTCTTTGCTTTTAATGTCATGCAAATATACCAAAAATTCGTCTCCACCAGTTCTTATGACTAGGTCCATTTCTTTTAATTGTTGTTTTATCCTGTCGGCAACATGTATAAGCACACTATCACCTACACCGTGACCAAATGTATCGTTAATATTCTTGAAATCATCAATATCTACAGCGGCAATATAACTTATGAGATTATCTTGCTTGGATACATCTAGTCTTTCTACCAATATTGATTCCAATGCATTTCTATTGTATGTTCCAGTAAGAGGATCCCTATTGGCCTTGTCTAAGAGTTCTGCTTCATTCTTCTTTTTTTCAGTGATATCCTCAATGATAATGTTAGCCCCTATTACTAAACCATTGTCTTTATAAGGAGTAAAATGTACTCTAAACCAACTTTGCCTTCCCCAAGGACTGATATAGGTCATTTCATAGTCAATGATTCGATTTTCTTCTACGCATTCCAAAAGTTTTTTTGAAAATCCACTCTCCACCAAACGTGGATACATAATTAAATTTATCTTTTTCCCAGCTTCAATGGAAGGCAAGCCCATGATTTCTACAAGTCGTTCATTGGCATAAGCTATTTCTCCTTTAGTGTTACATGATAAAAAACCAAAGGGAGCAAACTCAGCTAGGGTGTAAAACATTCTCTGGTTGGCCCTCAGGGCAACATCTAATCTGTTTTTTTCCACAAACAATCCCAGCTGAGGCAAATATAGCATCAATAAATCTCGATTTTTAAGAGATTGCCCTCTTTTATATACAAGAGTGAAGTCACCTAAAACCTTTTCTTCTTTAATGATCTTGGCTACCACCACAATTCCTAAATTGAAAGTTTTTTCTAAATGGCTAACAATAGACGCGGAAATCGTATTGCCAGACAAATCATGTAGGCCCTTAAAAAATGTAATTACATTTTCCTTTGTCAGTTCATCCTTACGTGGGTCATAAGGCCATTTTTTACCTATAAAGTCAAAGCCTAACAATTTGGCTCCTTTTTCGACGGTTTTGGAAAGTCCTGCAACCCCCACCGTTGTAAAATCTTTCTCGTTTTCACTAAGCAGATTAAATACTGCATATTCAGCTCCTGATACATCTCGAGCGAATTCTGTAATACCATGAAAGTCAATTTCACTACCCATATTATTAATGAAATATTGACCAATCTTCTGCATTTTATTCTGAAATGTTTTATCAGTAAATACAGTTATAAATCGATTTACTTCCACTGGAAATGCCCTTATAGAGTAAGCTCTGTCTCTTTCATTGTAATCCTCTTCAAATTCCAGGGTTTTTCCTTCAGTAATTACTGGACTATATATATTAACCCATTTATTAGCATTCTCAGGTATTTGGGCCACATCGCGTAAGTACCTTTTACCTATAATATCTTCACGTCTCAAGCCTGCTAATTCTTCAAATGAATTATTGATATCGAGAAATACAAAGTCTATCATTTTATCCTTTTTATCAAAAACTGCCTCATGATAGGCAAAGGCACATGAAGTGTGTTGTAAGGCTAGCTTATAGATATTTTTTTCCATTATGGTCACTCCATTTTTCACAAAACAATTTTCTAAGAAAGCAATGTCTAAAGATCAACTAAGGTTGCAAAATTAACAAGTATAGGTAAAAGTCTCTTCATTGGTAAAGATGTTCTTGAACAACTATTATTGCCTAGTCAAAAAGTATCGACATCAAAGTAAATTAAACCCGATAGATTCATATGTGGGCTTGTTTTTTGGTAAACTCTCAGTCTATTATTACTTCGGTAACGACACTTCCCAAAGAACCAACTCGCTTTCCAGAATAAAACATATCTTCCTTGTTTTCAAATTTCCCAATACCCGCCAATTCTGCACCACATGCATTAGACCAGCCTTCTCTTTCTGATAGTAAGGCCACTTCTCTTCCAAAATCCTGGAAGGTTAGAATAATAGCATCAGTTATTCCTCTGGAAATTTGTCTGGTATCTCTGCACAGTTTGTCCCATTCATCCTTGGACATCTTGCCCTCATTATGTTGGTCTACTAGGTCTTTTGCAATAGGCGTAAAGTGTGTAACTACTGTCTTCCCAGGTGAATACAGCTCTTTTGGATGCTTACATTTATGGCTGGCGAAAAGCTTCATGTAATCTTCATGTTCTGCAGATGTGTATTCTATTTCGATGTCCTCCCAACAATTTGATACATCTAACCATTCCATATATTCTTTGACTTTCTTTTCGACATTCTCTGTGATCCAAATTTTATAGTTAAACTTAAGCATACCTATCCACCTTTCCTAATTTCAATCTTTTGCTTATATCTTTAATTGTTTCTTTCATTTCTTGTATACTGACAGATATAAAAGAATCCCTTTTTTGGGTTCAATAATATTTTCAGTATAATCTATTTCATGGTTTGCCTCAACTTCATTTTATAATTTAGCTTGATTCCACTTTATGCGTATAATTAAAAAAGTAAATTCCACCCCTATGAGGCTGGAGTAAATTTATGATTCTGGGAACCAAGAAATCATATATTCCCAACCATTAGTCTGGTCTATATTATTTTGATTTTCCCATTTACCTTTTAATCCTAATTCATGGGCAGTCAATTCGAAATGGCATTTGGCTATTCCAATATCATTTTTTTGCAAATCATAATTTGGAACACCATAACCTTTCGTTCTGCAAAGGTAAAAGTGGAATTTATTATCCGCCTTAATAATCCTCCAAGGTTGTTTGTTCGAAGCTGAAGGGCCTAATCTAACCATTTCCAAAGGAAGGTTATAGGAACCAGCCTCAGACTCATTTAATGGTCTGGAATAGTCTCCTTGAAAAAATATTTCATTCCATGGTTTTCGTTTATCCGATCCCGCCAGAGCTCTCATGGTTGAATCGAGAATTCTGGGTTTTTCTTTTGAAAATCCTATAGGGGAAACAATGGGAATATATTCATCTTTAATCAAGCCAATATTTTCTCTAAAATCAGAGTTTTTAAATGTACCTCCAAGCCAGCATGTTCCTAGTCCCAAGCTTGTTGCAAAAAGAATTATTTTCTCAAATAAGTATCCAAATTCTAGGGCATCTTCCATCTTACTGCCAAGGATCCCAATAATATATGAATTCGCCCCTGATATAACTCCATAAGTACCTAGCTTTTTTGTTTTATTATCCTCGCTACTATTATTGTTGGTGATTATAAATCTCCCTTTGATTGTTGCTTCATTGTTGATTTTTACAAGGTAGTCTTCTAATTTTTCTAGGGTTACACTGTCAATATTCTTACCATCAAATGACCTGTTTGATGTCCTTGTCCTTATTAGGTCAACAACTGATTTTTGGTAGTCCATTCTGCCTCCTTCTTAATTTCTAACCCGCTTCATTTGCTTGTGTTATTACGATTATAGTTTACTGCTATCTTCTACTTCTTCTTCAATGACAGAGGATAAGTCTCTAGCAAAATCCCTATTAAAAGCACTTTTGTAAAGTGAGGGTTTTGAGGTTTAGTATGAAATTTTATCTTGTATAAATGTCCCTTTTTGCAAATCATCAAAGGCCTTATCCAGTTCGTCTTTTGTATTCATAACTATAGGCCCACCCCAAACTACAGGTTCATCCAAGGCTTTCGAGCTTATATATAATACTTGGATATTTTTATCTGCAGCCTTTATTTCTAAATGGTCGCCTTGGGTAAGTTTTACCGCAGTCTTTTCTTTTACTAACTCGCCTCCGATGTAAGCATCCCCTAGAAGAGTAAAGACCATTACAGAAGGGTCCCTTTCTGTATCAATGACAATAGATGCACCGGGGTTGAGATGTACATCATAATAGTCCAAGGGAAGGTATTTGCTTAAATAACCTTTTCTTCCCTTATATTCTCCAGCCAAAAGCCTCAACTTGCCATTTTCCAACTCAATCTCTACAATTTCAGCCTTCTTAATGCTGTGATATGCAGGAGGTGCCATTTTATCTTTTGCTGGAAGATTTAACCAAAGCTGTACCCCAAGCATTCTGTCCGCTGCAGGCAGTTTTTCTTCATGCATAATTCCAGAGCCAGCAGTCATCCATTGGACTTCCCCATCACCGATGGTATCTTCGTTGCCCAAGCTATCTTTATGAGTCATAAATCCGCGATAAACATAACTAATTGTTTCGATTCCCCTGTGAGGATGCATTGGGAATCCTGCAGTATAATCATCTGGATTTGTACTGTCAAAAGAATCTAGCATTAAAATAGGATCGTAGGACTTAACCGTCCTGTTCCCTAAAACTCTTACCAGGTTTACTCCTGCCCCATCCTGGGTTCTAAAGCCTGTAACCTGCTCTTCGATTTTTCTTTCCACTTTTTCCTCCTTACTTTTTCCTTAACTCTTTCTTATTTTTTATTAATCGTAAATTGCAATAGCAAGTTGAACCTCAAATTTAATTAAGGCTAATTAGTCCACATGTAGTGTCAAATTTCTCTAGGATATTTAGATGAAATCGTTCATCAATTTTTTTGCATCCAAAGGATCTAACTTAATATCTACTAGTGATTTACCTTCTTTGATAAATTTGAATGAGTCGCCATAAGTCGGTTTTTCCACCTTATATAATACTCCTATGGGGATTTTGTCTCCAAATTCTCGTGATTTTTTGTAAGCTTCTTCATAGTTTGTATTATCATAATTCTCAGGAAGCTTATATACCCTATCCTTATACCATGCAAAGGTATTTATTTTGTTCCAAACCACACAGGGTTGGAGAATATCCAAATGAGCATAGCCTTTAAATATAATGACCTGTTTCATTAAGTCAACCAGATGAGGGATGTCTCCGGCAAATCCCCTTGCTACAAAACCCGCACCCAATGTCAATGACAAAGCTAAAGGGTCCAAAGGCCTACTCTTTACCCCATCATATTGTAATGTTGTAATTTGGCCCTCTGCAGTGGTTGGAGAAGCTTGCCCCTTGGTAAGCCCATATATTTGATTGTTGTGAACAAAATGAGCTATATCTATATTTCTTCTAACTCCATGTATATAGTGATTCCCTCCTTCACCATAAATGTCTCCATCCCCTGATTCAACTATTACAGTTAAATCTTTGTTGGCTAATTTTATCGCTATAGCTGGTGGTATGGCTCTGCCATGTAATCCGTTAAAACCATTTATCCCTATATAGTGGGGAATCTTTGCCGCCTGTCCAATTCCCGAGGAAATCACAGCCATATATGGAGGTATTTCTAATTCTTCTAAAGCTTGTTTTAATGCAGTTCTTATCATGTAATTACCGCAACCTGGACACCAAGCCGGTTCATAAAGCTTATATTCGTTTTGCATTACACTACCTCCCCTTTTAATCTGTCGTAAATTTCTTCTCCAGAAAAGGCTCTACCATCATATTTCAATATTTTATGACTACATTTTATTAGCATTTCTTGCCTTATCAAACCCTCCAATTGCCCTGTAGAGTTTTGCTCAACTGCTATTAGGTTTTTAGCGGTTTTATACATTGACCCTAAATTTTCTGTAGGAAGTGGCCATATATCACCGAAAACTAAGGCTCCAATTGATACTCCTTCTGAATTAAGTGTTTCTACCGCCTCTTTTACTGCCCCATATGAAGATCCCCAAGCTACTATTAGATGTTCTGGTTGTTTTTCACCTATTAACCAAGGCTCTTGAACTTCTTTTTTAAGATTTTCAAATTTTTTAGCCCTTTTCTCAACCATTTTTCTTCTAACTTCTGCAGACTCTGTTATATTCCCATACTCATCATGTTCATCGCTGTCTACCAAGACAACTTGGTCTTTTATCTTTCCAGGGATTATCCTAGGTGAAACACCATCTTCTGTATACTTGTACCTCTTATATCTTTCTCCTTTTGCTATAACTTCTTGGCCAGAAATGTATCTATCAATACTTATTTTTTCAAAATCAAAGGGGTCATAAGTAACCATAGAATCAGATAAGTTCTGATCACTTAATAGTACAACTGGTATTTGATACTTTTCTGCTAAGTTAAATGCTCTTGCTGTCTGGTAAAAAGCGTCTTCTCCATTTCTCAAGGAGATTACCATCTTAGGGAATTCTCCATGTCCTGAATGAATCATAAACCTTAAATCCCCCTGCTCAGTTCTTGTGGGAAGGCCTGTTGCTGGTCCCGGCCTTTGTACATTTATTACTACCACAGGAGTTTCTAACATACCTGCTAAGCTAAATGCTTCGCCCATTAAAGCTATTCCTCCACCAGAGGAGCCTGTCATAGCTCTAACACCAGCATAAGACGCACCAAGGGCCATATTTAAGGCCGCAACCTCATCTTCTACTTGATCAATAACTATTCCCATTTCCTCTGATTTATGTGACATATAGTTTATTACTCCAGTTGAAGGTGTCATAGGGTAACCACAATAATACCTACAACCAGCAGCAATCGCTCCTAAGGCCACTGCTTTATTTCCATTTATTAAGATGGAGTTATCCGCTTTTGTTTGCAATTTGTGTCGGGTCTCTATTAAATCGTAGCCTTGGTCTAGAGCCTTTAGGTTTACATCAGATATTTTTTCATTGAATTCCTTGCGAATTATCTTTTGGGTTTCATCTTTTGGGAGGCCAAAATACTTTAGTATAGCGCCTAACCCTATTGTAGATGATACTTTTACATTTTCTAATTTTTTTGCTGTTTTTTCTAAAGGCAAATGAACAAGATTCTTTTCTTTAGAAATTTCTTCATCTAAAATTATAATTCCATCTTCCTTTAGCTTATCCTCATGTAAGTCCACAGTTTCTTCGTTTAGGGCAAATATTATATCGACTTTTTTTGTATAAGTTGATATGGGTTTATCTGAAAACCTAATTTGCATGAAATTATGACCACCTCTTACCCTTGACATATAGTCACTATGGCTAAATATATGAAATCCACATCTTTTTAGTGATTTTTCTAATATCTCTGCAAAGGTGTCCATTCCCTGGCCTGCTGCTCCACCTACTAATATAGTGTAATCCATGAATATCCATACCCCCTTTCAATCACTTGTTATTTATAAATACATAATATGTTATACCCTACTAATGTAGCTATGAACCAAAGTTTGCTTTTAATCTACCAATAAAAAACTAGAGTTCCAATTGCCTCTAGTAAATTAAGTACCTTGTTGCAGTAGAACCCTTGAGTTCAGTTCCTATTCTTTGAGACTACATAAATTTTTATAGTTCTATAAGTCAAAAATACCAAAATTCCAAGTGGAATTGCCATACCCCAAGCAATAGCAACATGTAATAATAATTCAGGACTATATGCCCATTTTGAGAAAATCCACCAGATACGTATTCCAGTTGCATATCTTAGATACAAGGAAACCATTAGCCATACTGTCCAACCACTCCATAAAGCCGAATGTTTTTTGATGATAATGTTGATTAGGCCTATAATAAAAAAAATGTTAATAGACTACTCAATAGCCCAATCGCTATTATCATCACTTTTTAGTACCACATTCTGTCTGTTTTGACATTTTATGCAAAGCCAGGCTGTATTGAGTGAACCACCACCATAAAAACTCCATGTTATATTCTTTTGAACATAACCACAAGCCTCACATTTACAGTTATATTTGCAATATCCTTCTTCTGAATCTTGCTTAACAATCACACAACCCTCTATTGCATAATAATTGATATTTTTCACCCACTTTCGCTCTGGTGTATGAGTTGTTTGAGAATTTGGCATATCAGAAATTAAGACGCTTGGTGCTTCGACCCCACCTTCAGAATTATCATAATCCTGGCCTCTATATTCAAAATATTCTTGGTAGCAGAAAGCGGTTATGATATTTTGAAGATCTTTTTGATCGACATCTTTATATCCCAAAGGCCATATTGAGAAAATCACCGACTGTTCTTTTCCCAAGTCAATATTACATGTAGTATTGCCAATAATCATTTCATAAGTACAGTCTGCTCTTAACATAGCTTCATCTTCCATACTTATCAAATAGGCATCTATTTTATCCCTCGGAACCGATGGTTCAACTATGGCAACGCCACTTCTACACATGGAATTAAAGGAATCTAATGTTGCGTCCGTTTGTTCATCAAAAAAATCAAAAATATAGCAAATAGAGATTGCAACTACCAGATCATTGTCACATAGCAAAGAAAGATACACCGGTTCTTGGTTTAGCGGTTGATAATAATATACAAGAAAAGAATCATACGAATCTTGATCTATTAGTGTGGTAGCATTAATACGAATTTCTGTTTCTTTCAAGTGAGTATTATATTCTATAACGAAATCATCAAATGTGGTGTTAACTTGATTGTTACTGGTCTTAGGAATCGTAGTGGAATTGCTGCTACAACTACAGACGGCGATAGTGAGTACTATAACAAGCATGATTGACAAGACTATATTCTTCATGAAAACTCCCTTCTTTATATAATAAAGCTCACTTGGCTCTTGGGCAACCTTTGCAACTAAAAAATCATGGCCAATCGCCTTCCGCGATTGGATGATTTATGTATTGCACCTGCAATTCACACGCTTCCCTTGTGAGCTAGGTGCCTATGAGACGTGCCGCTACTTACTTCGTAAGTAGGGCTACGGCTTCCGCATGTTTGGTGAAGGGAAAGTTGTCGTAGGCTTTGAATTTAGCGACTTGATAGCCTTCTTGTTTTAGAGCCACTAGGTTATTCATCATTGTCTTTGGGTTACATGATATATATAGAATTTCAGGAACATCCAGTGCCATAATCTTTGATAGGGCTTTGGGGTGGATACCATTTCTTGGTGGATCCATAACAATTATGTCAGGCTTCTCTTCAATTGAATCTATTAACTTTAGAACATCACCTTCAATAAATTGGCAATTATCTAGTTTATTTTTTTCAGCATTCTTCCTAGCAAAGTGAACTGCATCGTCCACAATTTCTATTCCTATGGCTTTTTTTCCTTCTTGAGCCAGGGCCTGGGTAATTGTTCCAGTTCCACAGTAAAGATCAAAGAATATTTTGTCTTTCTTGTCAGGAATCATCGCTAGGCTTTCCTTATAGAGGTTTTCTGCTGCCACTACATTAGTCTGAAAGAAACTGAAAGCCCCTACTTCAAAAGTAAGGCCCAAAAGCTCTTCTCGATAGTAGTCTCTTCCAAAAAGTATCCTGGTCTCTTCAGATGCCACAGTGTCTGCCACATTATCATTAATAGTACGAAGAATACCTACCAAAGTTCCTTGTAACTGGCTGGTAAGGTTAAGAAGGGTTTCTAAGAAGGCTCCTTCATCAAAGTTTCCCTGAGATGAAGTAACTAGATTTACTAATAGTTCCCCCTTTCTTTCCCCCTTCCTTATAACTAGATGGCGCAATATACCTTGGTGGAGTTTTTTATTATAGTGTTTGTATTCTTTAGCTTTTGCAAAGGCTAATACTTGGGCTAAGATTATGTTGAAATCATTATCCACAAGCTGGCACTCATCCGTAGTTACAATATTCATGAAATGACCCTTTTGGTGCATCCCAAGGGTTGTTTCCCCTCCCTTAACCAAATCTCCAAAGGTATATTCCATTTTATTTCTATAACGATATATTAGGGGCGAAGGCTGGAAGCCTAAGTATTCCTTGGGTTTAATACCATAGTCGGCCAATAGGACTTCTACTTGCTCTTTTTTTATTCTTAATTGTTCATCGTAAGAGACCCCTTGGTATAGGCAGCCTCCGCAAAAATCATTATGTGGGCATATCTTCATTTAAAATTCTCCGTATTCATCGAAAAAACTTGCTTTGTGATCTAGAAATCTGTCTTCATCTATAGATTCTCTGATATTTTTCATTAGATTAACCAGAAAATATAGGTTGTGATTTGTCATTAACATGCTTGACAGCATTTCATTTCCTTTATATAAATGACGCAAATATGCTCTTGAATAGTTCTTACATGTATAGCATTGGCACTTTGGATCAAGAGGAGTGAAATCACGCTCATACTGATTGTTTTTGATGTTTACACGGCCCCCTGAAGTCAGGGCCATACCATGGCGGGCAATCCTTGTAGGCAAAACACAATCAAAGAGATCAACACCTCTTTTGACTCCTTCAAAAAGACAATCTGGGCTTCCTACCCCCATTAGATATCTGACCTTTTCCTGGGGCAATTCGTCTATTGTTTCATCGAGTATTTCATACATAAGTGGCTTAGGCTCTCCAACAGAAAGCCCTCCAATAGCGTATCCTGGTAGGTCCATGGCGACTATTTGTTTTGCACTTTCCCTTCTAAGATCAGGATACATACCCCCTTGCATTATTCCAAATAGAGATTGCTTTTCCCTAGTAGTATGGTAGGCCTTACATCTTTCCAACCATCTAGTAGTTCTTTCTAATGAATCTCTTACATACTTTCGGTCGGCAGGATATGGTGCACACTCATCAAAGGCCATAATTATATCAGATCCCAAAGATTCTTGTACTTCCATAGATTTCTCTGGGGTGAATTGGTGAAAACTTCCGTCAATATGTGACTTAAACTCCACCCCCTCTTCAGTTATTTTTCTTAAATTGCCTAAAGAAAAAACTTGGAACCCTCCACTATCCGTTAGGATAGCCTTATTCCAATTCATGAATTTGTGAAGACCCCCAGCTTCTCTTATAACTTCATGACCCGGTCTTAGATAAAGGTGGTAGGTGTTAGACAGAATGATCCCTGCTCCCATCTCTTCTACTTCTTCCGGCCGCATAGCTTTTACGGTGGCCGCAGTTCCAACGGGCATGAATACCGGTGTTTCTATGGAGCCGTGAGGGGTCTTTAGGGTTCCCCTACGAGCTCGTGATTTTGAGTCAGTTTTTAAAAGATTGAAATTTACAGCATCCATAAATATTCCTTTCGATTATTCAATAAACATGGCATCGCCATAAGAGAAAAAACGGTAGTCTTCTTTGATTGCCTCTTTATAAGCAGCTAAGATCTTATCCTTATCATATAAAGCTGAAACAAGCATTAATAGTGTGGATTTAGGCAAATGAAAATTTGTAATTAAATTATCTACCATTTTGAACTCGTATCCTGGATAAATAAAAATCCCTGTGGAGCCAGAACCTGAAGAAATCCACCATGTTTTCTTGGCCTCATCAAATAAGGCAGCACTTTCTAGGGTCCTGGCAGAGGTAGTCCCTACGGAGATAATTCTACCACCAGCTTCTTTTGTCTCATTTATTATGCCTGCAACTTCTGGGGAAATGCTATACTCCTCAAAGTGCATTTTATGATCTTCTATTTGTTGACACTTGACGGGCCTAAATGTTCCAATCCCAACGTGAAGGGTAAGGCTAACAACTTTGGTCCCTTGCATCTTGATGGCATCAAGTAGGTCTTGGGTAAAATGTAGGCCAGCAGTAGGAGCTGCTACAGAACCTTCTTCATCACAGTAAACTGTTTGGTACCTTTTTTGGTCTTCATCTGTGCTTGGTCTTTGGATGTAGGGAGGAAGTGGCATTTTGCCTAGGTCCCATAATATATCAGAAAAATTTCCTTCATAGAAGAATTGTACAATTCTAGTTCCATCTTGACCTATGCCTAGGATTTTGGCCTCTAAATGGGGAGCCTGGGAGAAAAATACCCTGTCCCCAACTTTTAGACGTTTTCCAGGACGCACAAGGGTTTCCCATCTATCACCTTCGATTTTTTTTAACAATAAAAACTCAACCTTGGTCTCGCTTCCAATCTTCGAGCCATACAGTCGAGCAGGAATAACTTTGCTGCTATTAAGTACCAAACAGTCATCGGGTTTTATATATGATTTTATATCATAAAAGTGTTTATGCTCTATTGTTTGAGCTTTTCGATTAAGAACCATTAAACGAGAATAGTCCCGTTGGTCAAGGGGTTGTTGGGCTACCAGTTCTTGGGGAAGATGGTAATCAAATTCATCTATCAGCATCTATGTTCCTTCCTAATTATTCCAAGCTTCGATTTTAATATCAGTAAAGAAGTAGTTTAACATATATTTATAGTCATAGCCTAATTTCCCCATTGCTATAATACTGTCTTGTGCCATGCCAACTCCATGACCCCAGCCTAATCCATAAAAAGTAATAGGGCTGCTTAATTGGGACTCTGTGCCCAGATTTATTGTAGGGGTAAAGGTATCACTTGGAGTAGAAGATTCCTCTTTGGGTAACACAGTAAGTTTTCCATTGGAAACGGCCAATGAGCTAGCTTCAACATCTCTGATTATTCCGTCTCGGCCAACTATTTGCAATGTCTTGGAATAGGTTCTTTCCTCATTTAAGTTAATAACAGTTACAGTCCCAGAGTTTTCAATTACACTGGTTGAATTGTCTAAGGCATCCTCTAAGTCCTTTGGACCTATGGGGCTAAAAGAGAACATTCCAGACTTTATAGTATTCATACCCAAAGCTTTTCTCAAGGAATTTACAGATAAAATTGTTTGGTGCCTCTGGTCCCAAATGGCTATTTTTGATACTGTTCCTGAAGGGTTTCTTTGAGTGATTGTAACACTACTTATATTTCCCACTGAATGTCCAGCATTGTTTAATAGGGTTGCCAGTTCTTGGAATGTATATGTCTTGTCCCATTTGTATAGGGGTGAAAACTCATCACGTACACCTCTTAAGTATCCAACTTTTGTTCCCCAAATATCTTCTACATTATCTGTATGTCCTCCATCATTTTTGGAGTAGTAAGCAGATACTGTTTTGCCCTTATATTTAATTACTAGGCCTTGAGTTTCTGTGCAGGCCTGGTTAGTAGAAGGATATTCATTTTTATAGCCTTTGTAAACTTGGCAATGGGTTGTCGCGCATATGTCGTAACCCGCGGCTTTATGTCTTCCCATGTTTGAAATAGCATAGCTTCTTGCACATACTGCCTGAGCTTTAATAGTCTCTAATGGGCTACTTTGCCCTATTTCAGAATGGACAACCCCTCTTATGTAATCTTCTAATTCCACATAGTTAATCAGATTCATTCGCCTTTGGTCTACTGGAAAGAAACAGTACCCTCCCCTGTATCCATCTGCATTAGCATATATAACTTGGCCTTTTTCAAGGGGAAAAATCCCTTGGCTGGTAGACAAGGAATCTACTAATATGGTCCCATCTTCACTTTTAATTTGAACTATACCATCTGAGATTGATGCTATGACAGACTTAAATTCAGGGAAGGATGAAGTAACAGTCCAACCATTTTCACCTAGTTGTCCAATTGATAGCCCTGAAGCACATGATATTTTAACGCTAGTTACTTCCTTGTAATCATATGAAAGCCCTACCTTGATATAGTGTTCGTTAGCACCATAGGCCAGGGTCCCCATACAAATAAACAGAAGAAGGAAAAGACAACTTCTTCTTAATAGTGTAGGTATTAAATTATTGTTCTTACTTGTCATTGGTCTTGGTCCCTTTCAATTTCATCTAGCCTGATTTGGCTTGGCTCTGGAGATGGAATCCCCAAAAGTTGATAAGCCTTTTCTCCTGCTATTCTTCCTTTTTGTGTACGGTGCATAAAGCCACATTGAATCAGAAATGGTTCATTGCTATCTTCTATTGTAACACGTTCTTCTCCCAGGGCTGAAGCAATTGAATCAATTCCAACTGGCCCTCCATTAAACCTTTCGATTATAGTTCTAAGAATCTCTCGGTCTAGATTTTCAAGACCATAGCCATCAACCCTTAATGCATCAAGAGCATCCTTAGTGCTCATTTCCTCTATTTTCCCATTACCTCTTACTTGGCTAAAGTCCCTTACCCTTTTTAGCAATCTGTTTGCTACCCGAGGGGTTCCTCTGGATCTCTTTGCTAGTTCTATAAGAGACTTGTCATCAATTTCTATTCCTAGTATCTGAGCGGAACGCTTTAAGATAACCTTAAGTTCGTCAATGGTATAGAGTTCAAACTTGCTGACCACTCCAAACCTATCCCTTAGGGGGGAGCTTAAGCTTCCAGCTCTGGTGGTGGCTCCTATAAGGGTAAACTTTGCTAAATCTAGTCTTAGAGACCTTGCGCTGGGTCCTTTGCCAATAATTATATCCAGTGCATAGTCTTCCATGGCTGAATAAAGAATCTCTTCAACAGCTCGGTTTAACCTATGTATTTCATCTATAAATAATACATCATTTGGATTAAGATTTGTTAAAATTGCAGCTAAATCTCCTGCACGTTCAATTGCAGGGCCAGATGTAATTCGTATTTCTGTTTCCATTTCATTGGCAATAATACTGGCCAAGGTAGTTTTTCCAAGCCCAGGAGGTCCATAAAACAGAACATGATCCAAGGGCTCCCTTCGTTGTTTTGCTGCCTTTATAAATACCTTTAAGTTATCTGTTGCATTTTTTTGTCCAATATAGTCTTCCAAGAGATGAGGCCTTAAGCTAAGGTCCTGAATGTCTTCTCCCCTTTGTCTTTGAGGCTTTGTTTGTTCTTCTTGTTCCATCATAAGGCTTCCCTCCTTTCTTTATGTTAAAACAGCTTGTTCAGTGCTTTTTTAATGTAGTCTTGGCTGGTTAAGCCTTCTTCACTTATATTGGAAAGCGCTTGTATGGATTCGGCCTTTGAATAGCCTAAGGAACAAAGAGCATTAAATGCTTCTGTTTTTTGGTCTGTAAAACCGCTATTGTTGCCAGGTCCATCTAGACCAGAGATACTCCCTTTAGCTAGATCCTCTAAAGCCCCAAGCTTGTCCTTTAGTTCTAAAACAATTCGGTCCGCTGTTTTCTTACCAATACCTGGTGCCTTTGTTAAGAGAGCAGTGTCCTGAAAAATTATAGCCTTTTTTATTTCTTCCGAAGGGAGGACTGATAAAATAGATAGGGCGGCCTTAGCACCTACTCCATTCACTGTAATCAATTGTTCGAAGAGCTTTAAGTCATCCCGATGTGAAAAGCCATATAGACTTACATCATCCTCACGTAATATCATTTTAGTAAATACTTTTACCATTTGTCCTTCTTCGGCCAAATATACAGAGGAATTTCCAGGAACAAAAACTGTATAGCCTAAGCCATTTGCCTCAATAATCACTCCTCCATCAAATCGACCACCTAGGCTTCCTTTTATGTAACTAATCATATCTACTTCTACCTCCAGCTATTACAGTGGCATACAGCAGCAGCTAGGGCATCTGCCGTATCGTCAGGTTTTGGAATGAGGTCTAAAGATAGTATCCTCTTTACCATTTGCTGTACTTGGTTCTTGTCGGCTCTTCCATATCCAACTAAGGCCTGTTTTATCTGTAATGGCGTATATTCATATAAGGGAATATTTTTCTCTGCAGCAGCAAGAATTATAACACCTCTAGCCTGACTTACAAGAATAGCTGTCTTAGAATTGCTATTAAAAAATAACTCCTCTACACTCATACCATCTGGCTGATGGTCATCAATGATTTGGCAAAGGCTATTATAAATAATCTGTAAGCGTTTTTCCATGGGTTGGCCAGCCTTTGTAAGGATTGCTCCATAAGCAATGGGGGTAAAAGTGTTTGCCCTCTCCTCAATAATTCCCCATCCCAATGTTGCGTATCCAGGGTCTATTCCCAGTATTTTCATGATCGCTCCATATTTTTCCAAATTTATTGATTTACTGTTGCAAATACCTTGTCTTTAGGCTATTATTATACTATACAAACATATGTTTGTCTACAAAAAGCACCCCTCTAATAAGGGTATTGAGAGCTAATGGAGGCCCCCATGATTACACATATTAGGATAAAAGATTTTGCAATTATCAAGGAAGTTGAAATGGATTTCCAAGAAGGCTTAACTGTTATTACTGGTGAAACTGGGTCAGGTAAATCAATTATGGTAGAAGCCATAAGCCTAGCACTAGGGAGTCGGGCGGACTCCACATATGTACGTGCTGGAACAGAAAAAGCCATAGTTCAAATGATAGCTGACCTTCATGGAGAAGAAGTAATTATTACCCGAGAAGTAAATGCCAATGGCAAGAACATATGTCGAATTAATAACACAATAGTTCCCTTAAATGAGCTGGCCAATTTGAGCAAAAAGATAGCTGATATTCATGGTCAGTATGACCACCAATCCCTATTAAATGTTGAGAATCATATCCTCTTGGTTGACTCATATAAAGCAGAAGAGATCCTTCCTAAAAAAGAAAGTGTGGGTTTATTATATAGCCAATACACTGGATTAAAAAATAAGCTCAAGAAGCTTAAGGATAACACCGAAGAGCTAGAGAGGTCCAGAGATTTTATGGAATATCAATTAAATGAGATCCAGTTGGCCGCTTTGTTTTTAGGTGAAGACGATGAATTGAATTCCCGACGAGTAATACTACAAAATAGCGAGAAAATATTTCAAAAACTAGATGAAGCATACATGTATTCCAATGGTGAGGCCCCCTCTTCCCTAGATAATATCTATAAATCTCTTGCTGCCTTAAAGGAAGTTTCAGGCTTTTCTCCCGAAATTCAAAGGCTTGAAGAGGAATATAAAGATGCTTATTACAGGCTCGAAGACGCATCAAAAGAACTCCTAAACATAAAGGAAGCCATTAATTTTTCTCAAGATGAGCTTAACGAAATCCTATCTCGACTTGATATAATAGACAACTTAAAAAGAAAATATGGGGGCACAATTGCAGAGATACTGAGCTTTGCAGATTCTCTTTCATCCCAACTTAGTGCTTTTGAAAACTTTGAGGATATGGAAGAGAGATTACAAAAGGAATTCGATGAAGTTTCAGCTAGGTTGGCTGAAGAATGCCAGGCTCTTTCCAGTCTTAGAAAACTATCGGCAAAAAAACTCCAAGAAGGTGTCCAGGAAGAACTCAAAGAACTGGGATTCACAAACTCAACTTTTTTAATTTCGATACTTGACCTACCCCACTTTACTAATACTGGTGGGGATAAAGTGGAGTTTCTTATAAGTACAAACAAGGGAGAACCACTAAAAGCTCTTTCAAAAATTGCTTCTGGCGGAGAAATGTCCAGGATTATGTTGGCATTTAAAAAAATAATTGCTGACTATGATGATGTGTCTGCTATGATTTTTGATGAAATTGACTCGGGAATTTCAGGAATAGCTGCCTCCGTGGTGGGCAAAAAATTAAAGCAAATAGCAAAGAACCATCAAATCATCTGTATCACTCACTTACCCCAAATTGCCGCATGTGGTAAGAATAACTTTCGTATTGAAAAGCAGGAATCCCATACTCACACATTTACCAATGTTGTCCCCCTGAACCAAGATGAAAAGGTTAGGGAAATAGCCCGGTTGATAGGGGGGGAAACCATTACCTCAACAACAATTGAAAGTGCAAAAGAACTAATATCTGCTTCATCCCAATAATTATTCCACTTATGAAAAACTCGTGACTTACTAAAGGATTACTAATTTTCACATAAAAAAACGGCTTATTAAGCCGTTTTTTTTGTAAGCATGTATTTATTATCTATTTTTCTTCTTCTGTTTCAGCTGTCTCTTCTTGGGCTAGGGTTTCAGTCACCTCTTGGGCAGCCTCTTCTTCGACTTCTGCAGCTTCAGCAGCTTCAGCAACAGGTTCTTCTTTAGCTTCTTCTTCAACAGTTTCCTCATTAGCCACTTCAACTGCTTGTTCTACAGTTTCTTTAGCATCCATATCAATTGCCTCTTCAGCAACATCTTCTACTTCAGCTACTGCATCACTAGCTTCAAATTCCTCTTCCTCATAAATAGGAGGCTCTAGAGTTTCTTTGATACTAAGGCTGATTCTCTTTTTCTCTTTATCAATCTCTAGAATCTTTGTTGAGACTTCTTCACCGATGGTTAACTCATCATTCAAATCAGTAACTCTTTTGTGAGCAACTTCAGAGATATGAACTAATCCGTCTAGGCCTGGCTCTAGCTCAACAAAAGCACCATACTCTTTTATTTGAACTACTCTTCCAGCTAAAATTTGCCCAACTTGATACTTGTCATCAATAATAGACCAAGGTTCAGGCTGGGTTTGTTTGAGACCCAAGGAAATTTTTCCTCGTTCTGAGTTCATAGACAAGACCTTAACGTTTATTTGTTCTCCAATAGCAAGAACTTCTTGTGGGTGTTTGAGTTTTCCCCAACTGATTTCGGAAATATGGAGTAACCCATCGATTCCGCCTATATCTACAAAGGCACCGTAATCGGTAAATCGCATTACAGTTCCCTCAATTATATCGCCTACATCCAACTTCTCCCAAACTTCTGCCATTTTACTTTGACGTTGCTCGGCTAAATAAGCTTTATGAGAAAAAACTGCTTTTCCTTTATACTTATCTACACGGCTAATTTTAATTGGGAGCACTTGGCCCATAAATTCTTCAGCATTTTCAATAAATCGATCTGACAATTGAGATAAAGGAATAAAACCTGCTACTTCTTTGTAGCTAGCAATAACCCCACCATTTACTACACGTACTACTTTTACGTCAATGGTTAACTTATCATCAAGAGCTTGACTGATTTCTTCCCAGTTTTCATTAACTTGAAGCTTTTTCTTGGAAAGCATGATTGTTCCATCGCCATCATCGGTTTTGACAACTTTGGCCTGAATCGTATCTCCTTCCTTATAAACTTCGGTAATTTTTTCGTCGGCCTCGAGATTTAATTCTTCCTTTGGAATAACTCCATCTTTCTTGCAACCCAAATTAACAATAATTTCTTTATCGGTTACCTGATGAATAGTACCTTCAACAATCTCTCCAAGCCTAGGTAGTCTCAAGGATTTTTCAATGGCCTCAAGATAATCTTCCATTTCGTTTCGTTCTGTGATAACTTCACTCATTTTGGCAATAACCTCCTCAATATCTGACACAGGCGTCGATGCGCCTGCCGCAACACCAATCTTACTACATTTATCAATGGTTTTCAATGATAAATCGTTATTATTTTCAACGAATATGGTCTTATCACAGTATCTTTGAGAAATAGCTACTAGTTTTTTTGAATTAGAGCTGTTTTTCCCACCAATGACAATCATTACGTCGCTTTTTTTCGCTAAATCTTTGGTTGCTTCCTGCCTATCTCTTGTGGCCGTGCAAATTGTATTTTCTATTGTTAGGTCTTTATACTTTCTTTTTAAGCTCTCTCCAACTTCCTGGAACTGTTCCTCATTTATTGTTGTTTGGGCTACTAGGAAAATAGAATCTCCTGTTATCTCGCCAATATCCTCTTTGTTTTGAACAACAATGATGTTTCCTGGGGCTTTAGCCCAACCAACAATCCCTATAACTTCAGGATGGTTTTTATCTCCAACAACTACAACTGTCTTTCCATTAGATGAGGCTTTTTCAACAAGCCTTTGAATCTTAACTACATAGGGACATGTTGCGTCTATAAGCTCTAAACCTCTTTTTTTTGCCTGCTCGAAAAGTTCTCTGGGGGCTCCGTGAGAGCGTATAATTAAAATATCTCCTTCTTGGCCTTCTTCCAAATCTTCTAAGATTTCTAAGCCTCTTTCTTTTAGTCTATCTGTAACACCTTTATTGTGAATTAGTTGTCCATATGAAAATATTCTTTTGCCCTCTTTTTGGGATATTGTTTTTTCTACTATTTCTATTGCCCTGGTGACTCCAAAACAAAATCCACAGGGATCAATCTTTTTTATCTCTAGCATATATATCTCTTAACCCTTCTAAAAATTTTTTAAATGCGGCTTCCGATCCATTCTCACTGGGATAATAATATTTAGCTCCTTCATCTTGTAAATTCTGAGGTAGGTAGTCTTGCTTTTTATAGCCACCAAAATCATGGGGATTCAAGTATCCGATCCCATGGCCCCTGTCCTTTGCTCCAGAATAATGACTATCTGAAAGGTGGGGGGGAACCCCATCTATTCTCTTTTTTTGCAAATCCTCTTGGGCATTTCTTAGTGCCTTGTAGGCAGAGTTGGATTTTGGGCATGAGGCAAGTAGAATAACTGCTTGGGCAAGGTTGATCTGAGCTTCTGGAAGCCCTACCATTAAGGTGGCCTGAACACAAGCTGTAACTATAGAGATAGCTGAAGGATATGCCATTCCTATATCTTCTGAGGCTATAACCAGTAACCTTCTTCCAATCATTTGAAGGTCAGCTCCACCATCAAGTAGCCTTGCTAGATAATGGATAGCGGCATCAGGGTCACTTCCACGTATTGATTTTTGAAGTGCACTTAACAGATTATAACGATCCTCTCCCCTGTCATAGAAGGTGGTTTGGCGTTGCATAGCTTCACCTACAAGTTCTAGAGTTATTCGTTTTTCTTGGCCCATATTCCCAGCCAAAAAATCAAGTGTTTCCAGTGCTATTCTTGCATCTCCAGAACTCATGTCTGCAAGACCATATAGGGCCTTTTCTTCATAGTCAATATTAAAAGCACCTAATCCTTTTTTTTCGTCTACCAAAGTGTTTCTTAGGATGTCTAAGATTTTTTCGGTGGGTAAAGGCTTAAACTCAAAAATACTGCGAACACGACTTAAAATAGCGTTATTCACAGCAAAATAGGGGTTTTCTGTTGTAGATCCAATAAAGCGTATAACCCCTTCCTCCAGGGCTTTTAAGAGGCTATCTTGTTGCAATTTATTCCATCGATGAAATTCATCAACATAAAGGTATGTGGTCGCTTTTTCCAAGCCAAAATATTTATGCTTGGCTTTTTCAATGATTTCTTTTAGCTCTTTGATTCCTGTAGTTGAAGCATTTAGTTCAAAAAAATCTGCATCCATCTCCTTGGCTATAATTCTGGCAAGAGTAGTTTTACCTGTTCCAGATGGTCCAAAGAAAATTGCAGAATTAAAAGATCGATTTTTTATAGAATTATATAAAAGTGAACCTTTGAATAAAAAATGTTCTTGCCCAATTACTTCTTCTAATTCCTTGGGTCTCATTCTTGTAGATAAGGGAATCATGTCTCCTCCCAAGGAGGCCTTTGATAAACAAGGGATGTGATCATCATAACTCCTAAGATTAGCAAATATATCCCGATAAAGCTGGTAAACAAGATGCCTTCAGAGGCTAGTGAATAGATAATTAATCCAGCGAATATTAAATGAATGATGCCAAATCCAGCTGCAATTCCATATTTTAGGCCCCCTAATAGTCTTTCGTAACAAACCATTCCCTGATGTAAAAATGACAAGAAGACTAAGAGAAGAAGGAAAATGCCCAGCAAAAACAAAGTGATTTCTGTATCAATTGCAATTATAGTTCCGAAAGCCAAAAAAATACAGCCCAAGGATAAATCAGCAAGAGCATAAGGACTCTTGTTTTTTGGGTAAGTAGATTCCAAAATATAACTGATGCCTTCTAGAGCAAAGGATATTCCCAATAAAGTAGTCACCGTTTGTATAAGTATTTTGGGATTAGCAAGGATAGCAAATCCGATGGATAGGACAGCTAGGCCTAATATAACTCTAGATATATTGATATAATTAATTTTTCTCAACAAATAACCAACCTCCTTGATGGAAATTATTATAGCATATCAAAACAATTCTTGCACCAAGATTTGATATAGCCATTCATATAGATTTGATATAGCCATTCATATAGGTCCCACTGAGAGATGGGCTTCTCTCTTTAAATCACATATTTTTAGGAACAAATCATGTAGGGATCGTTGGCAAGACTCCATATAATTCTTTAGGTCCTCAAAGTATGGTTGAGCCTCTTTGCTATCATATAATACACTTAAATCCTCTAGCAATTGACCAAGGGATGACTGCCATTGAGGAATCTCGACCCTTGGTAGGTATGCCAAGCGGAGGCTTTTGTCCTTACTGTTAATATACATCCACCGATAGTCTAGGGAAATATTTCCTAGATGGATTAAATAATCTTGTGCTTTTATCAAAATGCTTAATACACCTTCTATGATATCTAGAACCTCATATATATTATTAATATCATGTCCCTCAAGAGCTTTACAGCCAGCGATCTCATAGTATACTTTTTCTTGTTTTTCTGATGATATAAATCGCATCTCTAACAGATTCCCAATTTCCCCACCTGCCAAAACTCTCTTTTCGTATTCTTTTAATAATCCCTTTGGATATATTACAAGAAAAGAATCATCTTGGTATATTCTCTGGCTTTCTACTTGCTTATTCAACTCATCTTCCTCCAATGCAAGTTTGACACGGAGTATAGCCCTTTTGCTCCGCTACACTCTTTTCCATTGATATTACGTACCTATCTACCAAGAAGCAATTCCCTCTATGGTATACCTCTCCCGTAGCAGGGAAAATGTATACCATGTTCCCCGGTGATATCTTGTCTGGTTGGCAGTGTTGGCAGGGTCTATAAGATCTTTTTATGGCTTCAGTTAAGACTCTTTGCTGGGGAAGAACACGTATGTGAGGACAGTCCTCTAGGTGATAACGTTCACCGGCCACTGGAAATACCCAAACAATTATATCTTCTTCTTCTAATTCCTCAGGAGAAACAAAGCTTTCTTCCTGGCTTCTCCCTACGAAAGCCCTAAATAAGAGGGACCTTTGACCCCACCTGTTTTGATTTTGATAGAATGGAACAGGAAAATTTTGTGGGTAATCGATGGAATAAGATATTAGGTCAGTGAGGCCATGGTCTTTGTAACCCATAGAAAAATCACTTACATATCCCCTGCCTTTTAGATTCACTTCGTTATTTAGTCTGGTATTTATTCGAATTCTTAGAGAGGCTTCTATAATCCCTTCTTCCACTGGCCCTTCTTGCTGGTATGCTTGAGTTGCCACATACTTTGCCTCATCCATACTTACAAAAGCTATTTGTTCTTCAAGGCTAATAATCCTAATTACAAAAGCTAGGGCTACTAGGGCCAGGAAAAATATTGGTAGTATTATGGCAGCCTCAATTGTGATTGACCCTCTATCAATATGTTTCTTCAGCATGGTAGGTTTTCCCGTTTATTATCGTTGCTAAATCGAATCCCACGTAGTGTTCTTTAATGAGAAAGCAAGGGCTCTGAAGCCCAGCCATGTTGATTTGCATTATATCCATGACCCTAAGTAACTGTATTTCTCTCTTTTGCACAATCAGAAAAAGTTGCAGATATTCCTGATACTTGAAATCCGAAGCTCCACTTGGATCAATATATTTACCATTGCTTTCAATATTTGCGATTTGCTTAAATGATAGAGCCCAGTCATCTATGCCTTTAATCAAAGGGACACCTTTATCATTTGTTATTAGGAGCCAATCATTATAGGCCTCTGCTGCAGCCCATGCTCCTGCCAGAATTCCTTGTGTTATTTTAGCCTCAGGTCCTGGTGTTATTGCTATAGCTGCAATTAAAAGTATTTCCATTTTCCTTGGATCTGAATTGATATGGGCCAGATTCAAGAGGGTCCTTAAGGCTATAAAATCAATTTGGTATCTTTGTAGGTTTCTTTCATCCCTTGCTTTACCATATAGGATATATTCAATTTCATTATTAAAATAGCCTAGGGGAAACCCATCCTTTCTCCCATTATAGTTGAAATACTTTATTATATATTGATTTACCAATGCCTTTGAACTTCCACCCTTAATAAGCCCCTTGAAGTCTAGACTGGTCGCTTTTAATAAGTCAAGATTAAAGAAAAATGTTCCCACACCTTGAGATGGCAAGGAATTAGCAAGTGCACTTTGAGCCCAATCACGATTAAATGCCGATCCAAAGTTATAGTTACGAAAAACAGGTGGAAAAAACGCAGCATCCAAAATTTGCTTTTCCAAGAGGTCTACACAAGCCAAGGAATATTCATTCAAATCTATATCTACATTCTCAAGTTCCATTGGAACCAAACCTTGTGTTGACAAATTGTATTCCAAGTAAAACCTTAATCTTGATTCCATTTCACGATAATCAAGGTCGGTGGCAAATATATTGTACCTATCTTTCAACAGGCAATTATATTCTGACAATACAGACCGGCTTCCTAGGTGAATAAGTCCTCTTGCAATACTCTTTTCTGCCATTAAGCTTGCTCCATGTATAAAAACCAAAACTAAGGCCACCATTGAAGCCATAATTATTAATACAAATACTGTTGTCATTCCCCTCTTATCATTGAATCGTAGCATCTTATATACTCCATTTCATTGATAATATAAATTTGACTCTGGAATTCAATTTTTGCCGAGTATGGAAAAAAACCATTACGGTGATGGCTTGTATCAGCAAATGCCTTTATCTTCATAAAAGGTAATCCAATATTTTTATCGGAATCTTTTTCCTGATGAAAAGCTGGTCCACCAAAGGAGTCTCTTGGACCATAGCTATTAAAATCAATTTTATCTTGACCAGTTAGAGATTCCTTTTGTGCTTGATCCCACAAACTAATATGCATAGCAGTTATAGAAACTTCTTCCTCATAAAACCAGATGCTAATGGTTATAATTACAAGGACTACCAATATAATGAAAGGGAAAACAATAGCGGCCTCCACTAAACTTGAACCCCTTGTGTTAGCCCAAAGGCCTTTCATTAGAAACTTTCAAATAGGGTGTCAAAAGTTTGATTTACAAAGGATGTAATTTCAGATTTAAATATCAAACCAATTACAACGGCAATCCCGATTAATATCCCCACCTGCACCAGTTCCATTCCTTTCTTGTTACCAAAACCAATAGTATTTTTCATTTTCCCCATAGCTCCTTTCCTTCAATAATTGATGAGTATTCTTCCATTACATTTCCAGTAACACTGGACTAATGGTTATTACTAAGAGAGACAGTATTAGTAACATTAGTGGTAAACTCAACTTTATTTCCGCAAGTTTACCTTGTTCAACTGCTATTTTTTTTCTTGTAAACCATAACATCTCCCCTTCCATTCTTAGTTTTTCAACTAATTCCGAACCCATTTGATAGTTATCAGTAATTATATTGGCAACTCTTATAAATTCAGGGACCCGGCTTCTGTGGGCGAATTCTTTTAACTCTTGTGTGAAGCTTCCCTTAGCCTCTTGGAGGGTGTGGTTAATCTGTGATAACTGCTGGTAAAAATAATTACCAGGCAATCCTTCTTCCTTCACTGACCATTCATAATCCCTTACTATTTTCTGAAAAGCAGCGCTCATTACTAGGCCTGCATCTAAGAGTAAAATCAGCTTGGTTATAAATTCGGAAAGCTCTATTTGCACCATCTTTTTTGACCTAATCTCCTCCTGGGCTAACTCTCGATATCTTCCTCGATAGACAAATACACAAATCAGGGGAAACAATAATAAGAGTAAGAGCTGGTCCTTAGATTCCCTTAGGTGCCAGACTATTTTTTCACCTTCTTCTGACTCTAGGGGCAAATAGTAAATATCTTGTGGATGAGATTCACCTATACTCTTGATATAGAGCCGGGCCTCTCTTTGAATCTTTTTATATTGTTCTTCCTGACTTATCTGGGTTTCTCTGGGATCTTCTTCATTGTTCTCAGCTCTCTCTTGTGCCTTCTCTCTTGGAGTCTTGAAGTTTATGGGTTCTTTGATTTCTTTGCCTTCTACGAAAACTCCAATTTCCATAGGCACAAAAATTTGCTGATTTGGGGGGGCTTTAATCCCCATGACCTCACCATGTTCATTGGTTAAAATATAATTATTTTCACCCATTTCACTTATTAAAAGCCCTACCATTACAATTAACAGGCCTCCTAGGAGTAAAAGCAATCTTTTTAAGTTGTTAGTCCTATAAATCTCCACCTTGCTTTCTATGTTCTCATTACCATAGATGTTTTTGTATCTTCTTTGAATTAGTTCTTTTTTTCCAATTAATTCTTCTGGGACTAATTTTTCAATTTTATCTAAGAATGTTTTCTTTATATAAATGTATTTTGAGCCTATGTTTTTCAATTCTACACCTCAATACTTGTTATTTTTTCAATGGAAATATAGGCGACATATATCAAAAACAAAGAAACTGTCATCATTATCCTTCCCATGAAGCTATCATATAGTACTGCTAAATAGGATGGGGAGCTTAAGCGTAACAAGATCAAGATCAAAAATGGAAGACTGGTAATAATTTTTCCTTCAAGTTGCTTTTGTGATGTCATTACTCTGATTTCTTCTTGTATCTCCATTTTTTCTAGCAAGACTTTTACAGTACGGAGTATGGCTTCCTCCATGTTCCCTCCTGTGGTCCTACAAGTAACGTAAACATCAACAAATGTGGTAATATCCGGTATTCTACATCTTGCAGCAAATTCTAGCAAAACCTTCTCCTCTGTTTCCTTTGCCTCCTTTATTTGTCCTGTCATAATAGTTAGTTCACTAACAATGGGAGAACTTTCGGGATACATTTCTCCTAAGGTTTTTCTAGCCTCCATTAGGGCTTCTGTCATTTGCCGCCCTGCTGCAAAAGATGCTGAAAGAGAATAGAGTAAATCTCTAAATTGATTTTGCAGTGTCCTAATTCTTTGGGCCTCCAGATAACGAAGATAGGGCTTTTTAAGTATTGGATAGACCATAAAGGATAAAATAGAAATAATTAGAGAATTATAAAACAAGTAAGTTGTAAAAAATCCTCCCGCCCAACAAGCAAGGAAGAAAGTCACCTGTTCTTTGGGAGAAAAGACTCCCCCTATTCTTTTCACCCCAGGCCAATTGGAGATTGAAATTTTTTGTTTTGACATAATGTATTACCTGTTGGTTTTAGCCCGTCTTCCTTGCTATATACATATAAAGGATTTAAAATAAAGTCCTCATTACTTGCGCCACATATCTCGGTTATTTCTATAACCTTCCTTTGCCCATCTCCAGTCCTTCCCAGATGAATCATAATATCAATCCCCTCAGCAATTTGAGCCCTTATAGCCTCTATTGGAAAAGCTGCAGCTTGTAAAAACATTGATTCAAGACGCCTTAGCATACCTTTAACAGAGTTGCCATGGCCAGTACAAAGACTTCCGTCATGACCAGTATTCATGGCTTGGATCATGTCTAGTACTTCTTTGCCTCGAATTTCACCAACGATAATTCTGTCTGGTCTCATTCTTAAGCTGGTTTTTATTAGCCTTTCCATAGGGATTTCACCTTTGCCCTGGACATTTGCATTTTTACATTCTAGGCGCACAATGTTATCAATGTTTTTAATTTGTAGTTCAGCAGAATCCTCAATAATAATTACTCTTTCATTAAAGGGTATATAATTTGATAAAACATTTAGGAACGTTGTTTTTCCAGAGGATGTACCTCCGCTAATTAACATATTGTAGCCTGAAATTACAAGGCTTTTTAAGAATACAGCCACCTCTTTTGGTAGGGTTCCGTTATTTATTAAATCTTCCATAATGATTTGCTTTTCGGGGAACTTACGAATTGTAAGAATTGGGCCATTGAGAGCTATATTCTTATTGACTGCATTAACCCTTGAACCATCCGGAAGCCTGGCATCTACAATGGGATTAAGTTCGTTTATCTCCCTGTGGACCCCTGCTGCTATCCTACGAATTACCTCCTCCAATGATTCAGTGCTTTCAAAGTATGCATCTGTTCGCTCTAATTTTCCTTGCCTTTCTATGAAAATATTATCTTTTCCATTTACCATAATCTCTGATATTGTCCGGTCCTGCTGAAAAGGCTCCAAAATATCAAGGTCTTTTCTCACAGCATTAAAAATCCGCTGAATCCATTTTCCTTTTTCTAATGATGAAATAAAGGCAAAGTCTTCCTTATGAAAAACGAAGTCTTCTATTAAGGCTAAAGCCTCCTCATCACTTAGTTCCTTTTGCTGGATGACCAAAAGGTTTCGGATTTCTTTTGTAACTTGAGATAAATTCTTTTCCATACCCTAACAATAAAGCAGCTGCCAATATATGGCAACTGCTAATTTCCGACATTATACGACATGTTTTAATTATTCTCTTTCTCTGCCTTTATAAGACTTATACAGGGAATTCTATATAAAATGTAGACCCTTGCCCTATAGCGCTTTCAACTCTCAGCTTGGCATTAAATAGAGTTGCTGCATGTTTTACAATTGATAAACCCAAGCCTGTGCCACCCATTTTTTGAGATCTAGATTTATCTATCCTATAGAATCTCTCAAATAACCTGGGTATATTTTCATTTGCTATTCCTATTCCATAATCCCTTACAAAAACTTCAACTGATGCTTCCATCTTACTTGCATGGACTAAAACTTCACTTCCAGCTTCTGAGTACTTAAGGGCATTTTCAATTAAATTAACCAGCATTTGTGTAAATCGATCTTCGCTTCCTCTTAAGTAGATCCCATCTTCTGCTTGCAGTTGAATTTTTACTTTTAAATTCTCTGAAATAGGTTTCATGGCTCTTATTATTTGTGTCAAGGTTTCTTTTACATCAAAGCTTTCATCAATCTGTGGACTTCTCTTGTTTTCAATTTCCGAAATAATAAGAAGGTCTTCAATTAGACGGGTTAGTCTCGATGTCTCTATAGAAAGAATATCAAGGAATTTTCTTCGAACCTCAGGATCCTCCTGGGCACCAGACTGCAAGGTCTCAAGAAAACCTGAAATTGATGTTAGAGGGGTCTTAAATTCATGGGTAACATTTGCAACAAATTCTTTACGGATATTTTCAGCTTCTTCTAACTGTCTTTGAAGCTCCATAACTGGTCTAATTAACCATTGGTATAGAATAAAAGATATAATTGTTGAGCCCAAGATGGAAGCAATAAAATAAACACCCAACCTCATTTCAGAAAAGGCAATAAACAGGGATGCAATTAATATGTTGTAAAATGCCAACATAAATACAGAAGCGAAAAATTTAGTTTTCATCTGAATCGATACCCTTTGCCTCTTATGGTTTCTATGAAATGATCTTCCATACTCTTCCCTTTTTCTCCAAATGGTGTGGCTAACTTTTTTCTTAGATGACGGATGTGGACATCTACGGTTCTAGTTTCTCCGGCATACTCGATACCCCAAACTTTATCAAGGAGCTGGTTTCTTGTAAAGACAATTCCTGGGTTTTTCGCCAATAGGAAAAGAAGTTGGAACTCTATTGAGGTTAATGGAACCTCGATGTTTTCCACTGTAGCCTTATATCTCTCTTCGTCCATGGTTAGGCTCCCTGCCTTGATGATTGTATTCTTTTCATCTAGTCTCTCTTGGGAGATGAAGGGGTATGACTCTTCATAACGTCTTAATACTGCCATTATTCTTGCCATTAATTCCCTGATTCCAAAAGGTTTAGAGATATAGTCGTCTGCACCACATTCAAGCCCCATTACTCTCTCTGCTTCAGATGATTTGGCCGTCAACATTATAATTGGCCTTTTATCTCCTGATTCTCGTAATTCTTGGCAAATTTCCAGCCCACTTTTACCTGGCAACATTATATCTAGCAAAACTAAATCGGGGTTTTCTGAACTGATTAACCCCAAGCCAGTAACTCCATCTTCTGCTCCAATTCCATGGTAGCCATTGGAATTAAGATTGTATAAAACCAGCTCTAGTATGTTTGGTTCGTCTTCAATTACCAAGATTTTTTTCATCATTTTCTCCCATAATAAATGCTTCCCACATAAATGAATAATAACATGGGAAGCATTGGTATGCAATTGTTCTATCGGTCAAGTATCAATGAGTACTGGACAAGCAATCAATAAATACTGGTCAAGCAATCAATGAATATGGGTCAGGTATTCAATGAATCCCAATAGAATTCCTATCCTAGAAGCTGGCAGATTTACTGCTTTTACCCCAAGCTTTTTTATCCTTAAAGTCAATATCGCTTAAAACTGCTTGTGCTATATTAGTACAGTAATCACCAATTTTTTCAATATTATGTACTATATCTGTGAATATCACCGTGAATTCTGGTGAACACTTTTTCTCGTTGAGTCTCTTCATATGTTGCTTCCTTAGTCTGGTTTCCATTCGATTTACTTCTTTTTCTTGCTCTAAAACATCTTGGGCAAGAAGGGTGTCCCCATTCCTTAAGGCATTCATGGTGGTTTTCATCATATACTCAATCTGATCAAAACTTACAGTAAGCTCCGCTATTGCAGTGTCAGAAAAATCATAATTGCTCTTTATTTTCTCTTCCGAAAACCCTACAATGTTATCGCACTGATCTCCTATATGTTCAATGTCAGCAGCAATATGAATGTAGGCAGAAATTGTTGTGGCCTGGTGGTCAGTTACACTAACGCTTCCAAACAGGGCAGACAAATATTTTACTGTTTTTGCATGGACACTATTTAAGACCTCTTCCATTTCACGAACCTTATATATTGCCTTGAAATTATCCTCAATGAATGCGGTTCTTGCTTCTCTAATCATAGAAGAGGCGATTTCACCTAGTCTCAGGATTTCCTGTTCAGCTAATTGTATGGCAAATACAGGGGTTTCAATGACTTTATAGTCCAAGTATATAGCTTCTAAAACTGGTTTTAATGGGTCCTCTTTAGATACGATTTTAGTAACAATCTTAACCATTAACCAAATGAAAGGCAGCCACAATATGGTACATATTATATTAAATACTAGATGAGAATTGGCTATCTGCCTGGAAATAATCTCCAATTCATCACCCTTGGGAGATATAAGAACTATCAGTTTAGTGTAAATAGGTATAAAAAACATGAATAAAATAGTACCAGAAAAATTAAAAACAAGATGGGCAAGGGCTGCCCTCTTTGCGTTTACAGAAGCTCCAATGCTTGCAAGAATTGCAGTAATAGTGGTACCAATGTTTGTCCCAAAGAGAATAGGTATGGCACCTGCTATTCCAACAATACTATGAATACCATCAGGGCCTGGGGTGGATGCCAGGTTTTGAAGAACGGCAATTATTGCTGAACTTGATTGAACAATTCCGGTCATCAAGGTTCCCAATAAAGCTCCTAAAACAGGTGAATCTGATACACTTAGCATGAGCTGGGAAAAAGCTTCGGTTTGGGCTAAGGGTTTCATGGTTTCAGACATGGTGTTTATGCCTACAAATAGCAAACCAAAGGCAAAAATTGTTTCTCCAACATTTTTAACCTTCTCCTTTTTTACAAAAAAGAAAAGTACAAAACCCACTACAACAAAAAACCATGCATAGTCACCCACCTTGAATGCTATCAACTGTGCTGTTACCGTGGTTCCTATATTGGCTCCAAGAATAACACTTATTGCTTGAGGAAGCTTCATAAGGCCTGCACTAACAAATCCAATAACCATAACCGTTGTAGCGCTAGAAGACTGTAAAACTGCGGTTACCATTGCTCCTGCCAGGACGCCCACCACTGGGTTTCTTGTAAGGATGGCCAAAATGTTTCGCATTCGGTCTCCAGCTGTTTTCTGTAGTCCCTCACTCATAAGGTTCATTCCGTAAATGAAGACGGCTAATCCTCCAAGCAAGGTTATTGTCATTTGTAGATTGGGATTCATGTGCAATATTCCTTGATACATTAAAACAATTACTTAGGGTTCTTTTGTGTGGCTTTTTTATCTTTAAAGTCAATATCGCTTAAAACTGCTTGTGCTATATTAGTACAGTAATCACCAATTTTTTCAATATTATGTACTATATCTGTGAATATCACTGTGAATTCTGGTGAACACTTTTTCTCGTTGAGTCTCTTCATATGTTGCTTCCTTAGTCTGGTTTCCATTCGATTTACTTCTTTTTCTTGCTCTAAAACATCTTGGGCAAGAAGGGTATCCCCATTCCTTAAGGCATTCATGGTGGTTTTCATCATATACTCAATCTGATCAAAACTTACAGTAAGCTCCGCTATTGCGGTGTCAGAAAAATCAAAATCACTCTTGATTTTCTCCTCAGCGAATTCAGCAATATTGTCACATTGGTCTCCTATATGTTCAATGTCAGCAGCGATATGAATGTAAGCCGAAATTGTTGTGGCCTGGTGCTCAGTTACGCTTTCACTTCCAAACAAGGAGGATAAGTATTTTACCGTTTCGGCCTGAACATTATTCAGTATCTCTTCCATTTCCTGGACCTTATAAACCGCCTTATAATTGTTATCAAGAAAAGCCCTTCTTGCATATCCTATCATTTCTGAGGCAATCTCTCCTAACCGCATGATCTCTTGAGCTGCTAGCTGGATTGCAAATACAGGGGTTTCAATAACTTTGTAATCCAAGTAAATTGGGTCCATGGCTGGTTTTAAAGGATCTTCTTTTGATATTATCTTGGTTACCATTTTTACTAACAACCAGATAAATGGAATCCAAATCATAGTACATATTATATTGAATACCAGATGACCATTTGCTATTTGTCTTGCTATAATATCAAGCTCATCACCCTTAGGAGATATGAATACAACTATCTTTGTGTAAATGGGAATAAAAAATAGAAATATAATAGTTCCAGAAAAATTAAAGATAATGTGAGCTAGGGCTGTGCGTTTTGCATTAACAGAAGCTCCAATACTTGCAAGAATTGCAGTAATGGTGGTACCTATATTCGTTCCGAAAAGAATGGGAATAGCTCCAGCAATTCCTATAATGCTGTGAACCCCATCAGGGCCTGGAGTGGATGCTAGATTTTGAAGTACTGCAATAATAGCAGAACTAGATTGAACAACGGCTGTCATGAGAGTTCCAACAACTACCCCTAAAATTGGAGAATCGGCCACGCTTAACATCAACTGTGAAAAGGCTTCGGTTTGGGCTAGAGGTTTCATGGTTTCAGACATAGTATTTATGCCTACGAATAGCAAGCCGAAAGCGAAAATGGTCTCACCAATGTTCTGAACCTTTTCTTTTTTAACAAAGAAAAAGAGAACAAAGCCTGCAACAACAAAAATCCAAGCATAGTCCCCAACTTTGAAGGCTATTAGTTGAGCTGTAACAGTTGTTCCAATATTTGCCCCCAAAATTACACTTACTGCTTGAGGAAGCTTCATAAGGCCGGCACTAACAAATCCAATTACCATAACCGTTGTAGCGCTAGAAGACTGTAAAACTGCTGTTACCATTGCTCCCGCTAGGACACCCACCACTGGATTTCTTGTAAGGATGGCCAAAATGTTTCGCATACGGTCCCCAGCTGTTTTTTGTAGTCCCTCACTCATCAAATTCATACCATATATAAATATGGCCAAGCCACCAAGTAAGGTTATGATCATTTGTAAATTTTGATTCATTAAAAAATCCTCTTTAGGTTATATCTTGATTTGAATATATCCTTTCGAGGACAAGAGAGCAAGGTTATTTTGTTAAGAAGATGTTAAGTTCATGTTAACCCACGAGATAATAGTTTGATGGCTTTTCCAAAATCTAAATCCAATGATGGGTCCTCTTCCCTATCTTGATTAAAGCTGTCCACATCAAGATCAATAATATATGAATATTTATTTTCATCAATATCATCAACCATGGTTCCATAGTTAAACTTATTCCCTAGGTGAACAAGCTTTTCTCGGTAATCATAGCCATCAAAATGGGAGAAATAATTTGTCAAAAGGCATATATCTTCACCACCCCTATCTAAACCATATACCAAAACAACTTTATGGGAAATCTGAAACAGGGCTTCTTCTCTTTTTGAGAAGCCCTGGCCAAGATCCATGCAAATATAATCAAAGGAACCATGGCCGAGAATAAACTCTAATAGTTTTTGCAACTCCTCCCCATCTAATTCATTTATAGGATTTTTGCCAGGGGCTGAATTAAATCTCCAGGTCCCCCAAATATTTTCCCTCAGGTAACACTCTAAGTATGTGGATGTAGGTCGTCCTTCTCTATAGTGATATAAAAATTCATCTAAGGTTTTTTGATTGGGATTGGCCCCTTGGAAAAGCAATTCATCTAAGGACATATACAAGACCCTTTTTTCTTTGAATCTGGTAAGATAATTAGCTGTAGATTTAGCAATAGATGATGTGCCAACACCGCCCCTGCTACCTACAAAAGAAATGATACGAGTGTTTTTATCCTCCAGGTAACTTGTGTTATGTCCCGATACTTTCCCATATATATAAATAAGGTTTTTAACAATTTCTCTTACATTACCATACTTGTACAACTTATATTCCAATGTGTCTTCCATCATCAAGACATCCGAAGTTGAAGCAACAAGGCCTATATACTTTCCCCTCAAGGGTTCTTTTAATCCATCAATTAGGACCAAATCATAAAGTTCACGTAAGTCTGGATCTGCCAGCATATCTTCCCTTATTAGTGTAACAAAAAAACGAGAATAAAACTGGGTCAAACGCTTTGAAAGCATCTCCCCATAATCCTCGTCTTTTGTGTATAGTCCTATTCTTATGAAGTCCATAGGCCACCCCTATTTATTCATACCATATTTTACCACATAATGTCAAGCCTTAATTTTCATTTATGAATTCTCGAAAAATATCTTCTAGGCTTTCTAGAGTTTTTCGATTTCCACCCTTTGATCCAATGTATAATAATCCATCCTTTGTATTACCTTTTGCCGTTTCTAATAATGCCCCTTTGATACAAAATGATGAATCTTTGCCTTGGCAATTTGTAAAACAATTATCGCAATCTATGGGGAACTTTTCACCATTTTGCAAAGCTTTTACCAGTTCATTATTTAGGACTCTTGCAGGGATCCCTAAGGGGCTATCAAGTAGGGTTATGTCTTTTTTTTCAGCTTCCATATAAGCCTCTTTTGTCAGAGGTGATATATCACATTCCTCGCTAAGTATAAGCCTAGTTCCAATTTGAATCCCATCAGCACCACAGGAAAGGGCTTTGCTAGAATCCTCTTTAGTATCTATGCCCCCCGCTACTATGAGTTTGATGCTGGGATACATTCTCAATTCACTTTTAAGGGCTCCAATCGTAGAATAAAAAACCCCTCTTTGTTCTTCCAGTTCACTCATACGAAAACCCAGATGAGCTCCTGCTCCTGGCCCTTCAAGAATAAAGGCATCGGGATAGCGATTGAATTTTTTTGACCAGCTTTTCAAGAGTATTTTGGCAGCTCTTAGGGAAGATACTACAGGTATCAATTTCACACTAGTCCCCTTGACTAGCCCTGGAAGTGAAAGTGGTAGACCACCTCCAGAAACAATAAACTCTGCTCCTCCTCTTATTGATGCCTTTACATAGGCCTCATAGTTTTTGGTTGATGCCAATATATTAACACCAATTGGGCCTCTTTTTGGGTAATCTTTTACCTTATCAAGGGCTAGTTTTAATTCTCTTTCTAGGGCTCTTAGATTTGCAGCTAGGGGATTAACCTTGTAGTCTGGTTCACGAAAACCAATTTCTGTTGAAGCAATAACTCCGCCCCCACCTTGCATAGCAACTTGGGAAGCAAGACCATGCAAGGAAAATCCAATTCCCATAGCTCCTTGTAAGATTGGAAGAGGAAAAAGCAAACCATTTAAGTCTAGGGGTCTAAATATGTTTGGATACACCCCAAATTCACTATGGCTCTTCTTTATCCAAAGGAATTCAAAGACTCCAGATATGGAATCTGCAAAAGCTTTTAATTCTTCAGTGTTCATTGTAGACAAGGCTTCTGATACCATTTCAAGATGAAAAACTTCATGTTCTTTGACAGCCTTTTTACCAGAATCCGTTAATTGGATTTTAACTTTTCTTCTATCTTCTTCCACACGAAACCTATGAACATAACCCTTTTGTACCAACTTATTTATAGCAGCGGTTAGGGTGCTAACACTGATTCCCAAATTTCTAGCAACTTGAGTCATGGTCTTAGTCTTGTCCAATGTTATCGCCTCTAGGGTATGGATTTCAGTAATGGTAAGGTCCCCAAAGCTAGACTCTTTTAGAGCACCTTCTTCCAGCTTAAGCACCATATTAAAAAGCCCCACCAGAGTATCATTGATTTCCCTAATTTTTTCCAAGTTAGTCCTCCTGGTCACCACCAATAGCAAACAAAATTTCGCAGCTACAAACCAACTTACCATCAACAAAGGCCTCTCCAAGGCCAGTCCCCACAGAGCTTCTTAACCTTTGAATCACGAGACTTAAGGTTAGGACGTCTCCAGGAACAACCTTTTTACGAAATTTTGCAGATTTTATTCCTCCAAAGTAAGCGATCTTGTTTTTGTGCTCTTCCATTGATAATATAGCCACAGCTCCAGCTTGTGCCATAGCCTCAATTATGAGAACTCCTGGCATAACTTTTTCTTGTGGAAAATGGCCTTCAAAATAATATTCTTCTGGCCTAACATATTTAATGGCCTTAATACTTTTACCTACATCTAAATCCGTAACTTCATCAATCAAGAGGAAGGGGTCTCTGTGAGGAATTATCTCCTTTATTTGTTCTTTATTTAATATCATATCTTCTCGTATAATCTAATTATCTTTTAATAGAGAACTGGATTATATTTTCCTTTCTCCTAATATTTTTTGAAAATTAATGTTCCGTTGTGGCCCCCAAATCCCAAAGAATTACTCAAAACATAATTCAGGCCCTTTGAACGTCCCTTGTGAGGCACGTAATCCAAATCGCATTGGGGATCTGGAACGTCCAGATTAATTGTTGGCGGAATAAAATCATCCTCTATAGCTTTTAGACAAACTATAGCTTCAATTGCACCAGCTGCTCCAAGAAGATGTCCAGTCATGCTCTTGGTTGAGCTAATGGGGACTTTTGTATCTTCCCCAAATACTGTTTTTATAGCCAGGGTTTCAAAAACATCATTATAGGGGGTTCCAGTGCCATGAGCATTAATATAGTCTATATTATCAGGTCTTATTCCTGCATCCTCAATTGCCAACTTCATAGCTTCTGCTGCTCCCTCTCCATCAGGAGATGGTGAGGTTAAGTGATAGGCGTCGCATGTAGATCCATAACCTGCAATTTCACCATAAATAGTGGCACCCCGATTAATGGCATGTGATAATTCTTCTAGAACAAGAAATCCTGCGCCTTCTCCCATAACGAATCCATCTCGTTCTTTATCAAAAGGTGTTGAGCACCGGTCTTTATTTCGTCTTGTAGAAAGGGCTGTCATATTAGCAAACCCCGAAAAGCAGGTGGGAGCAAATGCGGCCTCCGCAGACCCAGCAACTATAGCTTCTGCATAACCATGTTTGATTGTTCTGTATGCTTCACCTATTGAGTGAGTTCCTGCAGAACATGCGGTAACCAAACCCAAACAAGAAGCTTTCGCCTTCATTTCTATACCAATATTCCCAGCTAAAATATTGGGTATAACCATGGGAACTAGGAGAGCCGATACCCTTGAGATACCCTTTTCTTCTGCCTTTCTAACTTCATTTTCCAGTGTGGAGATGCCACCTATTCCAGTTCCTGCCAATACCCCATATCTTTTTGGGTCAATGTTTTCTCCGCTAACAAGGCCACTTTGCTGGGCTGCTTCTATGGCAGCGGTAAGGCCATATTGAGCAGATGGGTCCAACCTTTTAGCCATTCTTTTATCGTGATATTCAAAGTTTTTAACTTCTCCACCCATAATACTTTTTTGAGGCTCTATATCAAAGTGTGTTATAAGATCAATTCCATTAACACCATTTTTAATGTTATCCCAAAATGTTTCTACTGAATTTCCTAATGGGGTAACTGCACCCATCCCTGTAACAACAACTCTTCTATCCATTTACATTCCTCCATCTACGCCAATAACTTGGCCTGTTATATATCCAGCTTCTTCTGATGCAAGAAAGACCGCCAAATCGGCGATATCCTTGCTTGTCCCTACCCTGCCTATGGGTATCCCCTTTAACATTTCATCCTTTTGGATGTCATTTAATACATCAGTCATATCTGTTTCTATAAATCCTGGAGCAATGGCATTTACAGTAATGCCCCTTCTACCAAGTTCCTTTGCTGCTGACTTTGTTAAACCAATAATCCCTGCCTTAGATGCGCTATAATTGCTCTGGCCTGGATTTCCATTTACTCCAACTATTGATGATAAGTTGATAATTCTTCCGTATCTCTGCTTAACCATCACCTCTGCACAAGCCTTCAAAAAGTTAAAACTACCTGTAAGGTTTGTGTCGATAACATCAGTGAAGTCTTCTTGGTTCATTCTCAAAAGAAGCTTATCCTTAGTGATTCCTGCATTATTAACTAGTATATCGATAGTAGCAAAGGCTTCTTTTGTTGCCTCTACAACCTCTTTAGCAAAGCTAGAATCCTTTACATCCCCTTTGAACAAAATAACATTCCCCTGTAATTTTTCAATTTCTTCTTTAGTGATTTTAGCGGCTTCTTCATTTCCCCGATAACACAAAGCCACATTAACACCTTTTTCAACTAAGGCCAAAGCAATAGCTTTACCAATGCCTCTAACCCCTCCTGTAACAATAGCAGTTTTTCCTTTTAACATTTTTCTGCTCCTTATATTCTAATTTATAACGGATGGCTCAAAAACTCCAAGGTTTTTTCTAAACTTTCTTGATTTTCCACATTCAAAGTATTTACATCAGAGATAATTTTTTTACTAAGACCAGACAGGGTTACTCCTGGTCCAATCTCAACAAAGTAGTCTATCCCTTCCTTTGCCATGGCCTCAATAATTTCCTGCCAATATACTGGTGAATGGGCTTGCTTACCCATTAATTCAGCAAGATATTCTGATACACTTCCCTTGTTCTTATTGAAGCTTTCCATTAAATCTCTACCAGTTAAATTACTGTATACCTTAATATCAGGAGCTTTAAGGTCCATATCCATAAGCAATTCTTCAAGTTCTTTCGAAGCCCCCTCCATTAGGGGACTATGAAAAGCAGTGCTTACACTGAGCATTTTGCTCTTTATACGCCTTTCTTTACAGATTTCCATATATCTTTCTAGGGCTTGGAAATCTCCAGCTACCACTGTTTGAATTGGAGAATTGAAATTCACGCCACTTAACATCCCATCTTGTCTTGCCGCCTCAACACATAGGAGTATATCTTCTCTGCTACCAAAGCTTGCTACCATACCGCCTAGAGGTTGGCCTTCATGGTCTCTTCCTGCCTTGTCCATAAGATTGCCCCTTCGACTTACAATTTCCAACCCCTTCTGAAAACTATCAATAGAAGCACTTGCTGTAAGAGCTGCATATTCACCTAGGCTAAACCCAGAAATTGCCACAATTTCAATATCGCCCTTTTTATAAGACTCTATCTTTGCTAAGCCTTCCATAAAAGCTTCATAGGCTGCCATAGTTACAGTAAATATAGCAGGTTGTGTGACATTGGTCTGACGGAGCAATTCCTTGGACCCATTAAAGCAGTGGTCACTTACTTCTTCACCTGCAAGTTCAAATACTTTTCTCGCTGCAGGAGATGAGTCGCTAAGGCTTTTCCCCATCCCTGGATACTGTGCCCCTTGCCCTGCAAATACTAACCCTATTCTCATATATTTTCTCCGCCTCCTCAAACATTTCTTTGATAATTTCTGCAGCAGCTTGCTCCTTGGAAATCAAGCCTGCAATTTGCCCAGACATTACTGAGCCCATATCCATATCTCCTAGCTTTACTGCATCGTACAAACGACCAGTACATAGCCTTGCGATTTCTTCAGGATCCGCAAAATTCTTTTCCAAAGTTAGGACTTGCTTGGTTAATCTATTTTTTAATACTCGTACTGGATGACCTGTACTTCTACCTGTTGTAACTGTATCTGAATCCTTGGCTTTCAAGATAGCCTTCTTATAATTATCTGAAACAGTACATTCATTGGCCACAACAAAACGAGTCCCCACTTGTACACCCAAAGCTCCTAACATAAAGGCTGCGGCTATTCCTCTTCCATCTCCGATACCACCTGCTGCTAGTACGGGGATTTTGAGAGCATCTACCAACTGGGGGATTAGGGTCATGGTTGTCATTTCCCCTACATGGCCTCCTGCTTCTAAACCCTCCCCTATTACTGCATCTGCACCAGCTCTCTCTACTCTTATAGCCAAAGCAACTGATGCAACCACCGGGATTACAGTAACTCCATGGGCTTTCATTTGAGCAATGTATTTGCCAGGATTTCCTGCTCCTGTAGTTACTACTGGAACCTTCTTATGGCAAATCACTTCTACCAAATCATCAATATTGGGAGATAGGAGCATTAGGTTAACCCCAAAAGGCTTGTCAGTAAGGGCTCGTACTTTGTCAATTTCATCTATAAGCCAGTCCTTTGTTTCACCACCAGAAGCTATAATTCCTAGGCCTCCCCCATTGCTGACTGCTGCAGCCAAAGGAGCATCAGCAATTCTAGCCATTGCCCCCTGTAAAATTGGATATTCCGTATTCAGTAGTTCGCATATTGGGTTCATCTTTATTCCTTCCTTACATATAGATTGTTATAACATTCAAAATAGGTCTAGATATAGAATTATACTTCATAAATCATGGCTCCAGCGCTAAGGCCGCCGCCAAAACCCATTAGCATAATTTTATCGCCTTTTTTTACTTTTCCTGTCTGCATTAAATCATAGAGGGCCATTGGGACACTGGCCGATGAAACGTTGCCTGTATCTTTTATGGAAATTTGAAATTTCTCAATTGCTTGTTTGGTCTTTTGAGCAGCAGCATTTATAATTCTCATATTAGCCTGGTGGGGAACAAAGAAAGCGATATCATCATAGGTCAAATTAGCCCTGTTAATCGTTTCTTCCATGACTTCGTCAAGAGCATTAACAGCAAATTTGAATACTTGCTGACCTTTCATTGAAATATACATAGGATCTATGGCCTCAGTAACTTCCTTGTCAAAGGGTCTTTTTCTATACTCTATCCCACATGGCAAAACGTCCTTTGGATCGTCATAGTTTTTAATGTATGAAGATAAAATACCAGGCCTATCTGGATTTTCCTCCATTAAAGCAGCACCTGCACCATCACCAAAAAGCACACAAGTAGTTCTGTCTTCCCAGTTTGTAATCTTGGTTAAACATTCTGCACCAACTATCAAGGCTCTTTTGAAATTGCTATGCTTCATCAAGGCTTCAGCGGTCCATGCAGCAAATATAAAGCCACTGCATGCTGCATTTAAATCAAAAGCTACTGCATTAGTAAGGCCAAGCCTCATTTTTAGTAAGGATCCCATAGAGGGAACCAACCTATCTGGAGTTATGGTAGAAACTATAACCAAATCAATGCTTTGGGGATCAACATCACCCAAAGCTAATAGGGATGCTTCACTAGCTAAATCTAAGTTAGTCTCTTTAATGGCTACGTGACGATTTTCAATACCTGTTCTATCTACAATCCATTGATTATCAGTTTCTATAATTTTTTCCATATCCTTATTGGTAAGTATCATTTCTGGTAAAGCTTTACCATAGCCTTTTATCTCAATACCCAAATATCAACCCTCCTATAATTACTTCGACTATCAAACTATTTTATTGTAGTATATTTATTTTATCAAAAAAAGTCAACAGATTTCTGTTGACTTGAGTAATAATTTTTATGTATTTTGGTCTAATTAGAAGACTAAACGCTCTTCAATATAGTTTTTCACCTTATCCATAGGGATTCTTATTTGCTCCATTGTATCCCTATCCCTTATTGTTACACTCTGATCCTCTAGGCTTTCAAAATCCACACATATAGAAAAAGGAGTTCCTATTTCGTCTTGTCTTCTATATCTTTTTCCAATAGATCCTGACGCATCATATTCCACCATAAAATGTTTTGACAATTCATGATAAAAAGGTTCTGCAATATCGCTTAGTTTTTTTGCAAGAGGTAGAACTGCAGCCTTATATGGGGCCAGGAATGGATGGAGATGTAAGACAACCCTGGTGTCTTCTTTTCCATCTGGGCTGGTTAGGAGCTCTTCGTCATAAGCATCACAAAGAAATGCTAGGGCTACCCTATCGGCACCAAGAGATGGTTCGATACAGTAGGGGACGAACTTTTCGTTGGTTTCAGGATCCAAATAATTCATGTCTTGTCCTGAATGCTCCATATGTTGTTTTAGATCAAAATCTGTTCTGTCTGCTATACCCCAAAGCTCACCCCAACCAAAGGGAAACATGTACTCAATATCTGTAGTAGCATTGCTATAGTGAGACAACTCTTCTTTTTCATGGTCCCTCAGCTTAATGTGATCATCCTTCATTCCCAAGGCTCTTAGGAAGTCTACGCAAGCCTTTCTCCAATAAGAGAACCATTCTAGGTTAGTTCCTGGTTTACAGAAAAATTCTAATTCAAGTTGCTCAAACTCTCTGGTACGAAATGTAAAGTTCCCAGGTGTAATCTCGTTTCTAAAGCTCTTACCCACTTGTCCAATTCCAAAGGGGATCTTTTTTCTGGATGTTCTAGCTACATTTTTGAAATTAACGAAAATCCCTTGGGCTGTTTCTGGCCTGAGGAATATTTCGCTCTGAGAGTCTTCAGTCACCCCTTGGAATGTTTTGAACATAAGGTTAAATTGTCTGATTCCAGTGAAATCTTGCTTTCCACATTCAGGACAAACAATCTTTTCTGAGAGTAAATATTCTTCGAGTTTTTCCCTTGGCCATCCATCTACACTAACATCATCTATCCCCTTGGCCTTCATAAAGTCTTCTATTAACTTGTCTGCCCTGAACCGGGCCTTACATGCTTTGCAATCTATAAGAGGGTCTGCAAACCCTCCTACATGGCCAGAAGCCACCCAAGTTTTGGGATTCATTAGAATCGCAGCATCAAGACCAACATTATAGGGGCTTTCTTGTATAAACTTTTTCCACCATGCACGCTTTACATTGTTTTTAAATTCTACACCCAGGGGTCCATAATCCCAAGTATTAGCCAGGCCTCCGTAAATTTCTGATCCAGCATACACAAAACCACGGCTCTTGGCCAGGGCCACAACTTTTTCCATCGTCACTTCTACACTCATCCTATTATATTCCCGCCTTTATTTTTTTTTCAGGTCTTCCAAAACATCGTCAAAATCATCTTTTGCATCATCAAACTTATCTTTTACCTTGTCTTTTATGTCATCGGCCTTATCTTTTACATCTTCAAACTTATCTTTGGCCTTGTCTTTTACATCATCGAACTTATTTTTAGCCTTGTCTTTTACGTCTTCATAATCTTCTTCCATATCGTCGAAAAAGTCTTCTTCCTCGCTAAGGTCAATATCTATCTTGGGATTTACCCTGTCTAAAGCATCTGATGCCTTAATCTTAACATCTTTGTAAACCTCAGAACCTCTTTTTCGAACTTCGCCATACAATTCTTCCCCTTTATCCTTTACATCACCCAGGGTATCCATGGCCATCTCACTAACGTCCAAAATTGTTCCATCATCTTTTACAACTTCAATAACGCATTTTGATCCAATAGCAACAATGGTGCCTATAATGATTGGAATGGGAGCTAGCACTGTTCCAACAATACCAATATTAACAGGTAAATTCAAAACAATCTCACCGTCTTTTTTCACTATGACTTTTGAAACGTTACCTTTTCTTATGATTTCCTTCAATTTTTCTACTAGTGCATTCCCTGAGCCTCCCAGCCCTCTTCCTGATTTGGCATTAATGGTTTCTTCAATAGAAATAATAGCATCAACTACACTTCCACCAGCTGTTTCTAAAGCGGATTTGGCTTCCTTATAAGAAACCCCTGTTCTGTCTTTTACAAGCTCAATTTTTTCCAATGTAATTTCCATCTCTTTACCTCCTAAGATTCACTGAGAAAACGTTCACTTTTGAATTCTGAAAGATCTAAATGGTAGGATATAAAAGCCCTTATTATTTGTCTCAATTCTCTAGATAGCTCTTTATCCAGGACCATTTTTTCTAAATTGGTTATTGGGTTATCCGAAAAATATTTCAGTACGTTTATTATACCCTCACTCATAGGGTAAATCAACGAAACATTAAAATCATCTTGGGGATTTTTGTGGCATTGGGAGCATACCACGCCTCCCTCTGGGACGCTAAAAAAAGTAAGGTCATCTTGAGCCCCACATAGTACACATGAATCCATATGGGGACCTTGCCCAATAATAACCAAAGTTTTAATCTGAAATCCCAATAGCAAGGTATCAAATTTCTTATTCCTTTTTTCTAGGAGTTGTAAGTAGTCACATAAAAGCTGATAAAAAGATAGGGAAGGCTGGTTTTCTTCGAATACTTTGTCTGTAAGCTCAAGGGCATAAGACCCATACATAAATTTGTCTACATCTTCCCCTAGCTTATAGTAATTTTTTTTTGTCTCTGCACTTTGTATATAATAGATGTCTCTTCGACTATTAACTTGATAGGTTCCTAGGGTAAAGGGACTTATTGCTAGGGCTGACTTATTTTTGCCTTTTTCTGATATGTTTGTAGCAGCACTGATTTTACCAAATTCTTTGGTAAAAACCTTCAGCATCCTAACTCCATTTAATGTTTTGACTTGTTTTAGTACGATGCCATCAGTTTCCATTAACATTTTATTCTTTATACCCAAAGTTTGACAAAGAAAAATCAGAATCTCGCCAATTTTCTCGAACCTTAACCCATAATTCAAGAAAAACTTTTGTAGCTAAAAGGCCTTCAATCTCAAGCCTTGCCTGCTTCCCAATCCCTTTGAGTTTTTTACCATCTTTACCAATAATTATTCCCTTATGTGATTTTTTCTCGCAATAAATAATGGCGCTTATCCTTGTCAACTTCTCTGACTCCTGGTAACTTTCTATTTCTATTGCAATACCGTGGGGAACCTCTTCGTCAAGATAAAGCAGGGTTTTTTCTCTTATAATTTCACTGACAATAAATCGTTCGGGATGGTCTGTAATCATATCTGTAGGAAAATATGCTGGTCCCTCTTTCATAAATTCCCCCAAGGAATCTATTAGTAGAGATACATTTTTACCACTTAATGCGCTTATCCCAATGATTTTTTCAAAAACGCTAAAGGCTTCGTAGGCCTCAAAGACTCTTTGGTACTTATCTGGTTCCATAGTATCAATTTTGTTGATGACTAATATTTTTGGAGTTTTCACCTCTTTCAAAAGGTCTAAAATATATGCATCTCCCGGGCCTTTGCCTAATTCATCATCAATTATCAAGACTATAGCATCCACCTCTTCAAATGTTCGAAGAGCCTGCTGGGTCATAAATGAACCCAACTTATTCTTGGGTTTATGGATCCCAGGCGTATCTATAAATACCATCTGTAAATTTTCCTGGCTGTAAATTCCTCTTATGGTATTACGTGTTGTCTGTGGCTTTGATGTTGTAATCGCTATCTTCTCTCCAATAATTGCATTTAGTAATGTGGATTTGCCAACATTAGGTCTACCAATAATACCTATAAATCCTGATTTCATCTAAACTCCATTCTTTTTCTAAAACTTTAAATAATGCCTATTCTTAAGTAGATAGGCGAAATCCTTCAGGGAACAGATTCCCCAAAGTTTTTACCACTAGTTTGTCCCCATCTTCCCCTGTAATTACCAAGAAATCCTGGTCGCAAAACTCCCACATGAATTGCCTGCAAATACCACAAGGCCAAGCACTGCCCTCCCTTGTTGCAACAGCTATTTTTTCAAACTCTCTCTCCCCAGCTGTAACAGCTTTGACAAAAGCACTTCTTTCTGCGCAAATTGTAGCACCATAGCTGGAGTTTTCCACATTTACTCCTGTGTAAACCTCCCCCGACTTTGCCAGCAAAGCCGCTCCCACATAAAATTTAGAAAAGGGAGCATAGGCATTATCGGTAGCCTCTTTTGCCTTGTTATAGAGTTCTTTGTTATCCATTTTACTGCTCTCTTTCTAATCCGATTTTTTTCATAATATCTTCTTCGAATATTCTCATCTCAGTTTGTTTGTCCTTTTCTAAATGATCATATCCCATTAGATGGGCGATACTGTGAACAAAAAGATATACAATCTCTCTTTCGGGGCTATGTCCAAATTCATCTGCTTGCAATAAGGCTTGATCAGTGCATATTACAACATCCCCAAAACATATATTACCAAAGGCTGGAATCTCTGCTGTAGTTTCATATTGTGGAAAGGACAAAACATCAGTTATTCTGTCTATACCCCTATATGTATTGTTTAATATCTTCATCTCTTCCATTGAAACAAAGGTTACACTAAACTCAGCCCTATCTTCAGGGATTCCTTTTAATTGGCAACACAGCTTGGCCGCCTCTTCCATTTTAGCAACTACACTGTCACCTGGACGTCTTTCTGCTCCGAATACAATTTCCATTTAGTCTTCCTCCCATTGGTGGCCATGTGCTTCTTCGTACTCACCGTATGCATTGACAATTTTTCTTACTAATTCATGACGAACAACATCCACATCTGTTAAGTAGCAAAATTTAATATCTGCTAGAGACTTTAAAACATTATATGCCTCAACAAGGCCTGATTGTTTGCCTCTTGGCAAATCAATTTGTGTTATGTCTCCAGTTATAACCATTTTACTGCCAAATCCCATTCTAGTTAAGAACATCTTCATCTGTTCTTTGGTGCTGTTTTGTGCTTCGTCAAGAATAATAAAAGCATTATCCAAGGTTCTACCCCTCATATAAGCAAGGGGAACAACTTCGATGATTTCTTTTTCTTTTAACCTTAGTGCGCTTTCCTTTCCTATCATATCATAGAGGGCATCGTACAAAGGTCTAAGATATGGGTCCACTTTTTCTTGGAGATCTCCAGGTAAAAAGCCTAAGCGCTCCCCTGCTTCAACTGCAGGTCTAGCCAGGATTATCTTTTGGACCGCTTTGTTTTTGTAGGCATTTATTGCTAGCGCAACAGCCAAATAAGTTTTACCTGTTCCCGCCGGGCCAATACCAAAGACAATATCCGACTCTCTAATGGCTTTTGCATATGCTTTTTGCCCAATAGTTTTGGGTTTAATGGGTTTTCCCATATGTGTGAAGCAGAGAACATCCCTCTTTTGCATTCCCTCTTTGTAGGATAAGCCTTGCCGGTTCAAGGAAATTATATAGCTGATTTTTTGGCCATCAAGTATTTCTCCATCATTTATAAGGCTGACAAAGTCCTCTAAAATTCCTTTTACTATATTGGCATCTTTGCCTTTAATCAGAATCTCATTGTCTCTGGGGATGACATCAACTTCATAGTCTTCTTTCAAAAGATTAATATTCTGATCTAGGTTTCCAAATAAGTCTATTCGATTAAAGTCTTCACCCAAAGGAATTTTTACTTCTTCCTGGCTGAGTAGGTTTTGTATATCCAAATAATCCTCCTTCATTTAAGGGATTTATTACTTGATAGGCTCTAAATGAGCCTGAAAATGTCGTAGAATTGGCGGTTCCCATACTATCTTGTAACCTTTTGTTAGGGTGTGAGAACCTTCCTTGATGGCAATTAGCGCCTCCACAATAACATCTAAATGAGCTTGTGTGTATACCCTTCTTGGTATAGCTAATCTTGTAAACTCAAACTCTGCTTGGAGTTGAGCCCCCGTATCAGGGTCATTACCTAACATGTAGGATCCGATATCACATGCTCTTATTCCAGCTTCTTTATAGAGCTCTAAGGCTAGAACCTGGCCAGGGAACTCATTGTATGGGATGCCAGGAAACATTGCCTTAGCATCTAGGAATACTCCATGGCCACCCACCGGTGCTTGATAGGAGATACCAGCATCATCTAATTTGGCAGCAAGATATTCCATCTGACCGATTCTATACTTAAGATAGTCTTCTTCTGTTCCTTCATATAGGCCAATGGCCAAGGCTTCCATGTCTCTTCCAGAAAGACCTCCATATGTAAAAAAGCCTTCATAAGATATGCAATTAGCTTTGATATTAAGGATAATTGGGTCTTTATCATCCCTTACCCCAATCAATCCCCCCATATTGACTATTCCGTCTTTTTTAGCACTCATTGTAAAGTAGTCTGCATAGCCGAACATTTCTCTAACTATATCTTTAATTGATGTCGACTTGTATTTGGGGTCATCTCTTTTTATAAAGTAAGCATTCTCCGCATAACGGGCGCCATCGATACAAAGAGGTATCTTGTATTTTTTACATATTTTTGCGGTTTCCTCCATGTTAGTCATGGAAACAGGTTGCCCTCCTGCAGAATTGTTGGTAATGGTCATGACTACAAGACCTATATTTTCTGGTCCTTTTTCACCTATAAGCCGGTCTAGCTTTGCCAAATCCATGTTTCCCTTAAAAGGGACTCTCCGGCTTGGATCTTTAGCTTCTGCTACTACGCAGTCTAGGGCTCTTGCCCCTGCCAGTTCTACATGGGCTCTTGTTGTGTCAAAAAACATATTGGATATGGCAAACATTCCCTTTTTCAAGAAAAGAGGGAAAAGAACTTTTTCCGCTGCCCTACCTTGATGTACAGGTTGTATATATTGGAATTTGAAAATATCCTTGGCAGCATCTAGAAGTTTGTAATAAGAGGAAGCTCCTGCATAAGACTCATCCCCATTCATCACTCCAGCCCACTGAGCCATGCTCATTGCGTTGGTACCTGAATCAGTTAACAAATCTATATAACAGTCTTCTCCTGCTAGATAAAAAACATTGTAATTTGCTTGTTTTATCTTGTTGAGCCTCTCTTCAAGGGTCAAAATCTTTAGGGGTTCTACAGATTTAATTCTAAATGGCTCCGCAACATACTTAACTGACATTTTCTTGTCCTCCATAAATATTATCTGGAATATCTATAAACTAATTATTTTACTGCTATTGCTTCAATCTCTACTAGAGCATCTTTTGGCAAACGAGCAACTTCTACCGCAGATCTAGAAGGATAATTACCCGCCGTAAAAAATTCTCCATACACCTCATTCATTTGGGCAAAGTTGTTCATATCGCTTAAAAATACAGTTAGTTTCATGGCATTATCCATGGAGGTTCCTACAGTTTCTAGGATAGCCTTTACGTTTATAAGGGATTGTCTGGTTTGCTCCTTGATTCCTCCTGGAACAAAATCCCCAGTAGCTGGATCTAAAGGAAGTTGACCAGATGTAAACACAAAATTATAGGCTTCAGTTCCTTGTGAGTAAGGTCCTATTGCTTGTGGTGCGTCCTTTGTTGATAATATTTTTTTCATAATCTCTGCTCCTCATAAAATATGGTTATAGAAATAATTCGCCTTATTAGCCTCTTTCTTTGGCTAATAGATTACCACAAATATTGGCGAATTACAATAAGAGTGAGGGGCCTTGGCACTATAGTAATCTAAAGATAATCTCGAACAATATATAATAATCGGCCCTAAGAAAGGTTCCTACTTGGAAATTGTGAACCGATTACACCCAAGACAAGAACTGACGATTTCTGGATGTATTGTTCCAATAAGCTGAATATAAAAAGACAAATAAAAACCCTTGAAATATTAAAAATCAAGGGTTTTTTGGTGGTGAGGCACGAGGGATTCGAACCCCCAACCGACAGATTCGAAGTCTGCGACTCTATCCATTGAGCTAGTGCCCCTTACTTGCTCCTACGAGAAAGTATATTACCACACAGCAATGAAAATAACAAGGGGGTTATTTCCCCCTACCAGCAGTTTGTTTTTCACAATCAGCATTTTTTATTCACCCTAAATGGCAGCTTATTTCCCACCATCTACAGTGCAAAAATAGAGTTTGTCCAGATTGTACTCCTTGAATAATTCGCATTTGGAGCAGATACATCCATGTTCTTCTTCGATACAATGGCTTTTCTCGTAAGCACAAAACATTGTTTCAGCGTGAATTTTATCCATATCACCTAGCAACAAAATAGTATTACCTGGCATTGCTTTAAGTTTGCAAGCAGTGCTATAGCTGGGACACTTCCTACACTGACACTTCAAAAGATTTTTGTGAGTTTTTGGAACTGTTGACATAATTACACCTCCTTAAAATCGCAGATTCAAAACATTAATTTACATTTTATTTTATCATTCACAAGACCTTTTTTACTCTTTACAAGTCAAATGAATAGGTGGCTGTTTATACTATATGCTTGATAAATAGCCTGACTAGTTGTGGATCAAACTGAGTGCCAGAGAAAAGTTTTAATTCTTTGATTGCCTCTTCCTTGGAAAGGGCTTTTTTGTAGGAACGATCATGAGTCATGGCATCATATGCATCTACTACAGCTAAGATCCTGCTGCCCAAAGGAATTTGTTCTTCTTTTAGGCCTCCAGGGTATCCACTGCCATCCCACCATTCATGGTGGCAAAGAATCAGGTCTGCAACGTGCATTAGACCTGGTGAAGAATTGGCAATTCTATAACCAGTCTCTGGGTGCTTTCTAATTTGTCGCCACTCTTCATCCGTCAATGGATCCTTTTTGGTTAATATGTTTTGATCTATACTTATCTTGCCTATATCATGAACTGTAGCGAACAATTGAAGAGCTACTAAATCTTCGTCTGACATATTCATCAATTGGCCAAGCTTAAGAGATTGTTGGGCCAATCTCTCAGCATGCTGTTCGGTCTCATAACTTTTCTCATACATTGTGTTTTTAATTGAAATCAATAAAGAGCTATGAAAACTCTTGTAATCCAAAGTCTTTTGCTGATACATGTATTCCTCTGCAATATTTACATAGTCTGTCAGCGGAAGACCTTCTTCTACTTTGGTTGCTTGGCCAAGAGATATGCTTGTAAAGTGCACATCGTTATCTAAGGCTTGAGAATGTTCATCACAGCTTATTCGAATTGACTTTATTATTCCTTTTGCTGCCACACTGTCGGTATTTGGTAAGATTAAATAGAATTCGTCCCCACCCACTCTTCCCACAACATCTGACTCTCTAGTTGAGTTTTTCAATATTTGTGAAATAGCCACTATCAATCGGTCACCTTCACCATGGCCAAAGGAATCATTTACAAGTTTTAATCCATTTATATCCCCCGCCACTACACTAATAGGAAAATTACTTTCTTGATCTAAAAACCCTAGTGCTTGTTGAATATATGCCCTATTATATAGGCCCGTTAATACATCATGATGGTTAAGAAAACGTATTTCCTCTTCTCTCCGCCTTCTTTCTGTTACGTCTCGCCGAATGCCTATTACTCCAATCAATTGGCCTTTTTCATCATAGTAGGGGGTTTTTAAGAGTTCAAATAAATTTTCCTTACCATCTTTATTTGTATATAATTCCTCTGACCTACTGGGCCTCCTTGATTCAAATACCTCACGATCAATTTTTAAGTACTGGGCAGCTAATTGAGGGCCAAAAAGTTCATAATCATCCTTGCCCACAAAATCCTCTAGAAGAAAGTCATTGTAAGTCTCAAAAGCATGGTTGCCTCCGAGGTAAATTGAATTTTTGTCCTTGTAAAAAATAATGTCTGGAATTGAATCAAAAAGGGCTTTTAACAAGGACTCTTTGTTTTGTGCCTCTTGGGTAGCCCTTTCCATCTTGCTCATAGCTGAATAAACCAAAATAAAAATCAGAATTCCAGTTAGTCCAACATAGATGAGTCCCTTAACTATGCTAAACCACAGGAATCTATCAATTCCTGGCAAAACCATATAGGCAATACAGTCGGATAAAATAATCCAAAGACCACCTGCAAGTAAGTATATTATTGTAATTAGGATTGCATTTTTACCTACACTAGTAGTAAGGATGGCCTTAGGCTTCTTTGGATTGCCCATGCCCTTGTTTCTTGGCATTGGTTCACCCTTGTCCTTTCAAATTCTTTTTTATTTCTAAAAATATATTAGTTTATAAGATGTATACCTTTATTTTAGTGTAATATTCAGAAATGTCAAAAAATTATATGAATCAAATAATTAAGCTATAATTAAAAAATCCACTAAGGGTAGATATGAATTGCAGTAGTTTATTGTCAATGGTAGAATGAATCCGTAGGTATAAAGTTCAACTCACCACCACAAATAGGAGATACCAATGAATCTGCAACATATACGTTACGCCTTGGAGGTGAACCGAACTGGTTCCATAACCCAAGCAGCAGAAAACCTTTATATGAATCAGCCCAACTTGAGCAAAGCAATCCGTGAATTTGAGGAAGAACTTGGCTACAAGATCTTTAATCGTACTACAAAAGGAATGATCCCCACACAAAAGGGAGAGATTTTTCTTATACGTGGTAAAAAAATACTCTCTGATATCAAGGACCTAGAATCTCTTTTCTCCTTAGTAGAAAAACCTTTAGGGTTTTCTGTTGTTGTCCCAAGATACTTTCCCCTTTCTAATATATTAAATGCTATGTTAGATTCCCAAGAAGGCAAAGAAGAAACTACATGGCATATAATTGAAATGGATGATGACAATGCCATAAAGCAAATTATGGAAGGACAAAGTCAGCTGGGCATCCTTCGCTATTCTTCAATATATGATCTTTATGTTGGTCAGTACCTAAAAAGCAAAGGGATAAAAAGTAAACTTTTAGCTCACAATGCTAAGAGTGTGGTTTTTTCAATTGAAAGCCCATTAAACAGGCTGTCATCACTTTCACCTGAAAATGTAAGGGACCAGATAGAGCTTCAACTATATATACAGCCATCTCGTCATTTGCCAGAAGATTCTATTATAGGAGAGACATCATTTAATGAACCAGGGAGGGAAAAAAGAACATTCTTGTTTAGTGATACCCTTACTGCACTAGAAGTCCTGGTTGAAAATCCCAATACCTATATGATTGCACCTTCTCCACTTCCCGTCACTACTTTGAATCGTTACAAACTCAGTCAAAAACTTCACTGGGATGAGTCTACAAGATATATGAATCGGTTGATTTATGGAGCTTCCCATGGTTTTTCACATGAGGAAGAAAGCTTTATCAAACAAGTATTAAAGGGCTTCAGTGAAGCTGATGCCACTATTTTATACCAACACACAAGTACAGAATAATAACATTTACTGCCCTCCCAGCTTCTTTCTTACAAACTACCACCCTAAATATGCTTTTGATCGCCACAAAATTAGGATCAAAAACCCTCGAATCTTAACCTTTATGCTATATCGATATTTATATATCGATATAGCATAATTTATATTACTAAAAGTCAGGCAGGTCCCTTATAATGTAGTTGGTTAAATAATTAACAATACCCTTTAGGGAAAGGAGCTGAAAATGAATAAGAAACCCTTAAATCGTCAAACTGTAGAGCGCTTAGTTACATACTGCCGCCTTCTTCGTTCTCTGCCAGATGATAGCCCCGCTAATATTTCTGCCACAACTATAGCCCAACGTTTAGGCTTAAATCAAGTTTTAGTGAGAAAAGATTTAGCTGAAATCAGCGGAAGCGGGAAACCTAAGGTGGGCTACTTTACTCAAGATCTATTAAGTGAAATCGAAGAAGCCTTGGGATACAACAACACCAATAGCGCCCTTCTTGTAGGTGTTGGGAATTTAGGCCGAGCCCTCCTTTCTTATGGGGGTTTTGAGGAATGCGGTGTAAATATCGAATATGCCTTCGATAGCAATCCTGAGATTGTTGGTAAAGTTTTTGGGAATGTTACCGTTCTTCCTTCAGAGAAACTCTCCAACATGTTAGAGAGAACCCAAATTCACATTGGAATCATTACCGTGGGAGCAGAAAATGCTCAGATGGTCTGTGATCAACTTACAGCTGGAGGGATTAAGGCTATTTGGAATTTTGCTCCAGTAAGGCTTAATGTCCCACAGAATGTAATGGTCCGAAATGAAAATATGGCATTTTCATTATCTCTTTTGTCTCAACACCTTACTTCAATACTTTAGCCTGGATTTTCATTAAATAATAGGGAGGAAATAATCAATTATGAAGGAACAAACAATAGGAAACTTTGATGCGGTTTGCGAAGTTTTAGACAATTACAACAAAGATGCAACAAAACTAATACCTATTTTACAAGACATTCAAGACCAATATGGCTACTTGCCAGAAGACATAATGACCTTCGTGTCTACAGCCTTAGGTATCTCATCTTCTACAGTATATGGGGTAGCGACATTTTTTACTCATTTTACCTTGGCGCCCAAGGGTAAACATATAATTAAAGTGTGTGATGGTACTGCTTGCCACGTTAGAAAATCTGGGGTCATTATAGAAACTCTGGAAAAAGAACTAGGACTTAGCAAAGACAAGGTAACTACAGATGATATGTTATTCACCCTAGAAACTGTAGCTTGTTTAGGAGCTTGTGGTTTGGCTCCTGTTTTGGTAATCGATGAAAAAGTTCATGGAGCCATGACACCGGAAAGCACAATCGCCCTGTTAAACTCAATCAAGGAGGCAGAAAAAAATGAGCAGAACTGATTTAGAACAACACAAAAAGCAATTCCGAGAAGTAATGGAAAAGTATCAAGCACGTATAGTGGTTTGCGGCGGTACAGGTTGCATAGCAAATGGAGCGGGAGAAATAATAGACACATTTCATCAGGTGTTAAAAGAAAAAGGTCTTTCCGCTGCTGTTGCGGTAGCTAAAGAACCGGCTGAATATTACCAAGTAACTAGTGGATGCCAAGGCTTTTGTCAAATGGGTCCTTTAGTGACTATTTTCCCTCAGGATGTTCTCTATGTGAAGGTTAGTAAAGAAGATGTAGAGGAAATAATCGAAAAAACTTTGTTAAAGGGAGAAATAATAGATCGTCTGCTTTATAGAGACCCTGAGGACCACGGAATACCTGATTTTCACCAAATACCTTTTTATAAAATGCAAAACCGTACTGTACTTAAGTTGTGTGGCTTTATCGATGCTGAAGATATTGATGAATACATTGCAAATGGTGGCTATGAAAGTGCTGAAAAAGCTGTTCTTACTATGAAGGATGAAGAAGTCTGCCAGTCCATGTTAGATGCTGGTCTCAGAGGACGTGGTGGTGGCGGTTTTCCAACTGGTCGAAAATGGGACCTTACCAGACTACAAAAAAACGATGTGAAATATGTGATTTGTAATGGAGATGAAGGAGATCCTGGAGCCTTTATGGACAGGTGTATTATGGAAGGGAACCCTCACAGTGTCCTAGAAGGCATGATAATTGCAGCAAAAGCTGTGGGAGCTACCCATGGGTATATCTATGTTAGAACCGAGTATCCATTGGCAGTAGAACGTCTAAAAATAGCAATTACCCATGCCCGCGAGAACAATATGTTGGGCCAAGGAATTTTTGGTTCTTCTATGAATTTCGATATTGAGATTATGGAAGGTGCTGGTGCTTTTGTTTGTGGAGAAGAAACAGCACTAATTGCCTCAATGGAAGGTAGGCGTGGAATGCCAACACCTAAACCTCCTTTCCCCGCAGAAAGTGGCCTCTTTGGAAAACCCACTGTAATTAATAATGTTGAAACACTAGCAGCCATTCCTGTAATCATGGCTATGGGCCCAGACAAATATGCTGCTATGGGCACCCAGGGTTCTAAGGGAACCAAAACCTTTGCTCTTACAGGTAATGTGGCATATACAGGTCTCATTGAAGTTCCTTTTGGGGCAACTTTAAGAGAGATTGTTTTGGATATCGGTGGTGGTGTAATCGATGATTTTGGCAATAACGTTGGTGTGGATTATAAAGCTGTGCAAATCGGAGGGCCTTCTGGAGGTTGTCTCACTCAAGAACACTTAGATATGCCATTAGATTACGAAACCTTAAAGTCTGTAGGTGCAATGGTAGGGTCTGGTGGTTTAGTGGTTATGAACCAACAAACTTGCATGGTACAGATAGCTCGGTTCTTTATGCAGTTTACCCAAAACGAATCTTGTGGAAAATGCACAGTATGTCGAGAAGGAACCCGCCAAATGTTAAACCTACTTGACGATATTATCGAAGGTAACTCAAACGAGGAAACTATTCCATTGTTAGAAGAATTAGCTAATGTGGTTAAAATAGGGTCTTTGTGTGGCCTTGGAAAAACAGCCCCTAACCCAATTCTTTCAACTCTAAAATACTTCAGAAAAGAATATGAGGATCACGTATATAATCGTCATTGTTCTACTGGATCTTGCAAAGCTTTCCTTTCCTATAAAATTGTGGCTGAGGATTGCAAGAGTTGCGGTATATGTTTGAAAAAATGTCCTGTAGATGCTATTACTGGATCCAAAGGCCTTCCATACGAAATCAATAATGATACTTGTATCCAATGTGGCGCCTGCTTAGATGCTTGTAAGTTTAACGCCGTAGTGCTGGCTTAATATAAGGAAAGGTATAAATATATGAAAAGCAAACATGTAACGATAGATAACGTTAAAGTTCCAATTGGTGACGAACAAAACTTGTTGGACTTAATTAGAAAAGCAAATATTGAGCTTCCAACTTTTTGCTACCACTCAGAGATTAGTGTTTACGGAGCTTGTAGAATGTGTATGGTAGATATTGAGGGCCAAGGCCTTCTACCCTCTTGTTCTACTCCTATAAAGCCAGGAATGGTAGTCCAAACCAATACGGGAGAAATCCGAAATTTACGAAGAATGATTGTAGAACTAATGTTAGCGAACCATGAAGAAAACTGCGCAACCTGCCCCAGAAGTGAAGATTGCCGGCTTCGTAGCATAGCTATTCAGCTGGGAGTAGAAAGGGTTCGTTTTAAGAAAGTAAATGCTCCTGCAACTATTGATGATTCATCAGATGGGATCATCAGAGATCCTAGTAAATGTGTACTTTGCGGAGATTGTGTTCGTGTCTGCAATGAGATACAATCAGTAGGCGTCCTTGATTTTGCTAATAGGGGTTCGAGCTCTAAAGTGGTTGCTTGTTTTGACAAAAAGCTAGGAGAAGTGGAATGCGTACAGTGTGGCCAATGTATTAAAGTATGCCCAACAGGAGCTCTATATCCCAAATACGAAATCAATCCTGTATGGAAAGCATTACATAACTCTGAAAAAACTGTAGTTGTACAAATAGCTCCTGCTGTAAGGGTAGCTCTTGGAGAGTATTTTGGCTTTGAGCCAGGGACTACCAAAACTGGACAGATTGTTACTGCCCTTAGAATGATGGGCTTCGATAAAGTATTTGACACATCATTTACAGCTGATTTAACTGTAATTGAAGAAGGCAATGAATTCTTAAGGAGATACCAAGAAAATCAAAACCTTCCACAGTTCACCTCATGCTGTCCTGCTTGGGTCAAGTTCGCAGAACAGTATTATCCAGACTTGCTAGAAAATTTATCGAGCTGTCGTTCACCTCAACAGATGTTCGGAAGTCTTTGTAAAGAACAATTAACCGAGATGATGAACATCCCAAGGGAAGATTTAGTGGTTGTATCCATTATGCCTTGCACCGCCAAAAAGTTCGAAGCTAAGAGACCAGAATTTTCTGTTGAGGATAATCCGGATGTAGATTATGTGCTGACTACTAGGGAGCTTTCCCTGATGATAAAGGAACAAGGAATAAGGTTTAACCAACTTGAGCCAGGATCATTTGACCTTCCCTTTGGATTCAAAACTGGTGCTGGAGTAATCTTTGGAGTCTCTGGTGGTGTTTCAGAAGCAGTATTAAGATATGCGGCTTCTCAACTAGGAGCTTCTGCGGCAGCCTTAGATACTACACTTCTTCGTTCTTTAGATGGTTTACAAGAAGTTGAGATTTCCTTAGCTGACACCCGCTTAAAGTTAGCTGTTGTTAGTGGCCTTGCCAACGCCAGAAAATTACTAGATGAAATACGTAAAGGGACAGCTCACTATGACCTTGTGGAAGTAATGGCATGCTGTGGAGGGTGCGTAAACGGTGGTGGCCAACCTATTGACCACGATAAGGGAGTAAACAAAGATAGGGCTCAAGGTCTATACGATTCTGACAAAATGATGCAATTTCATTCTGCAGAAGAAAATCCATATATTACAAAGCTATACGATGAAGATTTGTCTGCTGAAGAGATTCACCATTTGCTCCATACACGTTACAATAATAGGAAGAGGATTGACCACGAAGAAGTAGAACTTAGTGCTTCTACAATAGAGAACCCCCTTCTAGATGTCAATATATGCTTTGGAACTTCCTGCTACCTAAGGGGAGCTCAAGAACTCTATAAGCAAGTTGTCCAGTACTTGAAGGATAAAGATGTGGAGAGTCAAACCCAATTAAAAGCAACATTCTGTACCGAAAGGTGTAAAAGAGGTCCAGTAATTACAATCAATGGCAAGACTATAGAACACTGTTCTCCAGAGATGGCTATCAAGGAAATCAATCAATATATCTCGTAAAAACATTTTATGCCTTTGCTCTCCCCTGCCTGTTCTTTGGGTGGGGGAGTCCAATATTAATCGCCACAAATTTTGCCTTTGCTCTCCCCTGCCTGTTCTTTGGGTGGGGGAGTCCAATATCTATCAATTAAGTTTATTGTCAGGGAATAGGGAGGTTGCCTTATGAAGAACGTAATTCAAACTATAGGCGAAAACTGTCAGGACTGTTACAGGTGCGTACGTGCATGTCCAGTAAAAGCAATTATGATTTCTGATGCCCAGGCTCACATAATAGATGATCTTTGCATACACTGTGGCACATGTGTTCGGGTCTGCCCTAAGGAAGCGAAAACATCTATATCTGAACTTGCTGATGTAATCAATATGATAAAAAATGAAGAGAATGTGGTGGCTTCTGTAGCTCCATCTTTTGCTGCTCTTTTTAGTGGCTGGAAATATAAACGTTTGCCTGCTGCTCTTCGTCTTTTGGGCTTCTCTCATGTTTCTGAAACTGCTGAGGGAGCCGAACATGTTAGCATAAAATCTGTTGAACACAAGGGTGAAGCGGCCATATGCACAGCCTGTCCAGTAGTTGTGAATTACGTAGAAAAGTACCAACCCGATTTCATCCCTCATATGATTCCTGTTACCTCTCCAATGGTTTACCATGGAAGAATGTTAAAGAATCGTTATCCTGATGCTAAAGTAGTATTTATTGGGCCTTGTGCAGCAAAAAAACAAGAGGCCCTAAGGCCTGAAAACATAGATGCTGTGGATGCTGTTCTTACCTTTGAAGAAATTTTGGAATGGCTTGAACAAGAAAATATAAGGTTGGAGGATTGTACTGAAAGCGGCTTTGAAAGCTACGGCAACTTAACCAATGCTCGTATGTTCCCTGTTCAAGGCGGAATGCTTCGTACTTGTGGTGTAAGCACCGATAGCACCGAAACCCAGATTCTCCATATGAGCGGTGAAGACAATTTGAAAGCCCTATTTGAAATTCCCCCAGATCAATGGGAATATAAAATGGTAGAACCAATGTTTTGTCCAGAAGGCTGTATTAATGGGCCTTGTTTCTCTCACAATAATGAAGAGAGTGTTTATCAAAGAAAACGCTATGTTTTGGATTATGCCAATCATGCTGAATCCCTACCCCAGTCCCAAGCTCCTGAAGTTAACTTCAATGCCTCTTTTCAAATTCAACCACCTGATGAAGAAATGGAAGTAACTGAAGAAGCAATCCAAAAGGTATATGAGAAAACAGGAAAATCTAATCCTGAGCTTAGACTAGACTGTGGGGCTTGTGGCTACGACTCTTGTGAAGAAAAAGCTATTGCCGTAATTAGAGGACTAGCTGAAGCAGAGATGTGCATCCCTTACATGAGACGAATTGCACAAAAGAAAACTGATAAAATTATAGAAATGAGTCCTACAGGAGTTGTTGTTCTTGATAAAGACTTAAACATAATTAACATGAACCAAGCCTTCCAAAAAATGTTTATTTGTACAAATGAAGTTTTGGGACGAAGAATTTCCTACCTAATTGATGGAGAGGGTTTTCAAAAAATCGCTGCGGGGGAAATGGACCGCTGCGAGTCAATAAAAACAAAATACGGGAAGAAGTATCAAGAGGTACTTTATGCCATACCAGATGAAGACCAGTATGTAGGGGTTTATACTGATATATCTCAAATTAAATTTGATGCAGGCCAATTAGATCTTATTAAACGTCAAACCCTTCAACAAGCAAAGGACCTATTAGACAATCAGATCCAATTTTCTCAAGAAATGGCACACTACCTTGGGAATAGCACCGCTAAAAACGAAGAGATGGTAAAGAAGCTAATCGATTTATACGAAGATGAAGATGTTTCTGAAGGAGAATAAAAGTGAAATTTTATGCCAGCACAATTTACCAAGAGTGTAAAACAGGCCACCAAGTTTGTGGAGATGCCGCGGACTGCATTCGTACCAGTACAAGCACAGTCATGATTCTCTGTGATGGTGTTGGTAGCGGTTGCTATGCTAACATCGCAGCTTTAATGTGCCTTGGGCGGCTATCGGAATTGTGCTCCTCTAGCCTTTCATTTAAGGAAGCCTGCTCCTTGGTAGCAAGCTCAATGCACAGAGCCAGGTCAGAAAATATTCCTTTCGCGGCCTTTTCTGCTGTAAAGCTCTTTCAAGACGGTCATTTCAAGGCATATACCTACGAATCTCCTACTCCCATTATTATTCGCAAAAACGGAAAGGCTACTAACCTTAAGGCAGAGCGTTTTATTACCGCTGGTTATGAAGTTCTAGGAGAATATTATGGTATGTTAGAGATTGGGGATCGTTTCCTTATGTTCTCAGATGGGGTCTCTCAAGCTGGCCTTGGAAACGAATACCTCTTTGGAATTGATTCCAAAGGGGTTGCTGATTATATTACTGAGATTCAAGATGCCCCGCCTATGACCCTTCTTAAGAAAATTGCAAACATGACTAAGGAAATTTCTGGGGGCCGAGCCCAGGATGACACCACTCTTGCCATGCTCCAATGTAGAGAAGCCAATCAACTGACTATTGCAACAGGCCCTCCCCAAGGGAGAACAAGAGATCGGGAGTATGTAAATCGTTTCATGAACAATCCAGGTGTCCACGTTGTATGTGGGTCAACTACAGCTGATATAGTAGCTAGAGAGCTAGGCAAAGAGTTACAATACCTAGCACCTAGCACAACATTTGGAGCACCACCAGAATACAAGATTGATGGAATCGAAATGACCACTGAAGGTGCGATGATGCTTAATCAGGTATATAACATTTTAGACGAACCTGTAGAATTCCTTAGTGACTCTTCTCCCGTAGAGCGGCTGGCAAAATACATCCACAGGGCCGATGTAATCACCATTATTCATGGCAGTGCTGTTAACAAGGCCCATGAGGACCTTATCTTCAAGCAGATTGGAGTAAGACCAAGGCAAACTACAGTTAACTTACTTGAAAAGAAATTAGAAGCTATGGGCAAACTAGTAATTATGGTTCAATTCTAGTTTTTACAGCTAAAACCAGAGTTGACACACTCATTAAATCTTTTCAAACAAAAACAGCTCCTTTACAGGAACTGTTTTTTATTTTGAGTATTGGGGTCTTGATATCTACTCTTCTTCAGTCTCTTCTCCAACAGTAGGTACGTCAGCTGCATCAACTGCTTCTGCGCCTTCTGCGGCTTCTGCTTCGGCATCAAGCTCATCAGCAAGAGTCTTCTTTTCAACAATAGATACAACCATGGTATCTTCTTGGTTCAATATTTCAATTCTTTCTTTGTTGGGAATATTTAGTTCAGAAACCAAAACACTGTCTCCGATTTCCATTCCTTCAAGATCAACTTCTACCCTAGTAAATAGGTCTTCAACCGTTCCTCTATAGGCAACCTCAAAGAGAGTTTGTTGAACAGTCTCAATTATTTTCTCCTCGTTTAGGAGCACAATCTGGGCTGTACTGGAAACTCTTTCTCCCTTAGTAAGTGCCTGAAAACTAAGGTGTTCAATAGTATTAACAGCTGGAGTATAAGTGGTTTCTTTGACCAGTGCCAAGTGCTTAACTCCATCTATTTCAACGTTCACTTTATATCCTACAGCATTTCTTCTAAGAAAATACTCTACATCCTTCAAAGAGAATTGAAGACTGATAGATTCATCCAAACTTTTACCATAAAGTACTCCGGGAATAATCCCTTTTTTTCTTTGTTGCTTGGCCTTTGCATTAGGCTCTCTAATAGTTCCTTTTAAACTGTCCATATATCCTCCTATCAATGTCAACCAATTAGCTATTTGCTTGGTTGCATCTAACTTATAGAAATCATTCTAACAGAATATGGGACAATATTCAACAAAACCAGGAATAAAATCCAAATAATAAAAGGATTAATATAAGGTTCCCATAACCCTTACATGCTTACCCAATACTAAGCTTCCATTCATTGGATTTTAAGAAGTTTTTTAGATCTGCTAGCACTTCTCCAACACCATTCCATGAACCCACATAATTTTCACAGTTGCCTTGGCAATCTAAATAGAAAAGTCTATTTCGTGTTTTATTTTGCCCTTTAGTACATAAATATTTTACTATATGAGCGATTTCTATCTCCTTGTCAGTGAGCTTTAACTGTACTCCATTATAACCCAAATCATCTTCTATTCTGCTTCTAAGAATGATCTCTTCCTTATTTTCTATATTTCCTTGGCCAAACACTTCAAGAATATCTATAGCTTTATCAACACCCGAAAGACATTCTGGATATTTTTCTTCAGCATGAATACGAACTTCTTCTCTTAGAAAACGAATAAGTTCTTCGATGTCGTTCTCTTGATTTAAAGACAAATTGTTATCATTGCTCGCATTTTGCATAAGAATCCCTAAGCCTCCATTTGAGCTTGTTTATAAACCATTCAATCTTCTTGATTTGAGTATACTATATTTAGAATCTTTTGTTAACATTAAAAACAACTAAGTATTACACTATCTCGGCTGATTTTTACATTTTTTATAAAATGATACTTATAGGATGGAATTAGGAGATTTTTTTGTACTTTAGGGGTGGTTAGCTTTCGCTGGGATAGCTCCTAAAGTTATAATATGCTTACTTGGGCATAGTGTTGTTATATCCAGAGATTTCAAGTACAATAAAAGCATATAAATTATAGGAGGAATTACAAATGGATCCAAGAATTATAAAACTCGCTGATTCTCTAGTCAATTATTCTTGTGCTGTCAAACAAGGGGAAAATGTATTGATCGACTACGAAGGAGAACTCACCAGACCTCTAGTGAGGCAACTTGTTCGGCAAGTATATTTGGCAGGAGCTTTTCCTTATGTAACTAGCAGAGATAGCTCTATCAATAGGGAGATTATGCTAGCTTGTAAAACAGAACAAATAGAGTTTCTTTGCCAATATAAATTAGAGGAAATGAAAGGCATGGATTCCTATATAGCCATTAGGGGCAGTGAAAATGCCGCAGAGCTATCAGATGTACCCAGTGACCAAACAAAGCTCTATATGAGAGAAATGAGGCCTTTGCTGGACTATAGAGTCAACCATACTAAATGGGTTGTACTAAGATATCCCAATCCTTCCATGGCCCAGCTTGCAAATACCAGTCAAGAAGCTTTTGAGAATTTTTACTTTGATGTGTGTACCATAGATTATGAAAAAATGGGAGATGCTATGGACCCATTGGTGGAGTTGATGAACCGAACAGACAAGGTTCTTATTTTAGGGCCTGGTACGGATTTGAGTTTTTCCATAAAGGGAATACCCACCATCAAATGCTGTGGAGAAAGGAATATTCCTGACGGTGAAGTATATACGGCCCCAGTAAAAGACTCCGTTAATGGCAAAATCTCATACAATACCCCTTCAGAAGAATTAGGTTTTACTTTTGACAACATAGTGTTTGACTTCAAAGATGGGAAAATTATAAATGCCACTGCTAACAACAACAAAAAAATCAACGACTTACTAGATACTGATGAGGGTGCCAGGTTTATTGGTGAATTCGCTATTGGAGTTAACCCTTTCATCCTTGAACCTATGAAGGATACCCTCTTCGACGAAAAAATTGCAGGGTCCTTCCACTTCACCCCAGGAGCATCTTACGATGACGCTTTCAATGGAAACAAGTCTGCAGTTCATTGGGATTTAGTGAATATTCAAAGGCCCGAATATGGGGGAGGAGAAATTTGGTTTGATGACGTTCTGATCCGTAAGGATGGGCTTTTTGTCCCTGAAGAGCTTCATGGCCTAAACCCAGAAAACCTTAAATAGGAAATTCGACTTGATCACAGTTGCTCATAGGTGCTGGCAAAGTTGCCTAAACCCAGAAAACCTTAAATAGGAAATGGGACCCTTATTCTGATAAATGATGCTTGTATTATACCTGTCTTCTTACAAAAGTAGCCTAAGCTATAAAGAATAGAAACGAAGCAAGAGTTCAAGATACCTACAAAGAAAAATATGAACTTGGGATGATAAATAAAGAGTTATAAATTAAAAAAGAAAGGAAGTATAATCTATCTCTATATAAAAGATAATTAGATTATAAGGTGTAAAAATGAATTATAGTATGGATAAATCAGAAGCCTTAGTGGCTTTACAGACTGCTCATAAAATGGTAGCGGCTGCAAGAACTGCACCAAAAGGAAGTGGGGTGGATAAAATTGTGGCCCTTATCCTAGATGGTGAAGATAAAAAAAATCTTTCTGATGAAATGAGGAAACTTTCCCAACTGCCAGGCATTGAGTTTTGTGCCAGAGATGGAGCTAATGTTGACGGGAGCCATTGCATTGTACTACTTGGAGTTAAGAATGTCCCTTTAGGATTAGACCATTGCGGCTTCTGTGGATTTGGTGATTGTGCTGGCTCAGAAAAAGCAGGTTCTCTTTGTGCCTTTAACACAACGGATTTAGGAATCGCTATTGGATCTGCTGTTTCCATTGCCGCAGACAACCGAATGGATAACCGAGTAATGTTCTCTGCAGGAAAGGCTGCCTTAAATCTAGGCCTAATGGGAGAAAATGTTAGCGTTTGCTTTGGAATACCTCTTTCAACCCATACAAAGAATATTTGCTTCGACAGATAAAATTAACACCCGCTAAATTAGCGGGTGTCTTTATAAGTTACGTTATTATCCTTTTTATTAACACATTAGGTTCAACTCGGCTTTTGCCAATGGTAAAAGCTTTTTCGGCTTCTTGGGCACCTCTTTCCACCTTTTTTAGGTCCTGGCCAAATACAAGGGCCAATACTTCACCTTCTTTATAAGGGTCTCCCACCTTTTTCTTTAGGGATATACCAGCTGACAGATCTATGTCTTCGTCTTTTGTAGCTCTTCCAGCTCCAGAGTGTTGTGATGCTAGGCCTATTTGCTCAGCCGAAATCTCCGTTACAAATCCAGTCATTGTTGGCCCTTTTACTTCTTTGAAATAAAGTGGCACTGGGAAGAGACTGTAATCTTCAACAACCTCAGGATCTCCACCCTGGCCTTCTATGAAGGCTTTCATTATTTCTAGGGCTTTCCCATTAACTAGGACAGCCTTGGCCATTAATTCCCCTTCTTCAGGGGAAAAAGCTTTATCCCCTAGGTAAATCATCATGCCAGCAAGGGACAGGGAGAGCTGGGTTATATCTTCTGGCCCCTTCCCCTTTAATGTTTCAATTGCCTCTATAACTTCATTGCTGTTGCCAACTTCCATTCCTAGAGGCTGGTTCATATCCGTTATGGCAACTATGGTTCGCTTACCTGCAGATTTTCCTATGGCGACCAGTGTTTCTCCCAAGGATACTGCCTCCTCCATGTTTTTCATAAATGCACCATTACCGCATTTCACATCCAAAACAATTGCGTCGCTTCCAGAGGCTAGTTTTTTGCTCATAATACTTGAAGCAATTAAACTAGCTTGGTCTACCGTTCCAGTAACATCTCTTAAAGCATATATTTTTTTGTCAGCAGGAGCCACATGAGAAGTCTGCCCTATAATTGAAAGACCCACTCTGTTTACTAAATCAATAAATTCTTGATCTTTTAATGTGGTTCTAAAACCAGGAATTGATTCCATCTTGTCTACTGTTCCTCCAGTAAAACCCAAACCTCTTCCGCTCATTTTTGCTATAGGGACTCCACAGGCGGCGGCTAAAGGCCCTACAATCAAAGTTGTTTTATCACCAACACCTCCCGTACTATGTTTGTCGACTTTGATTCCCTCAATAGGACTTAAGTCAATTACATCACCTGAGTACTGCATTGCTTTGGTAAGATCTGCTGTCTCCTCACCAGTCATGCCTTGAAAAAATATAGCCATAAGGAGAGCGGACATCTGATAGTCAGGTATAGTATCCTTTGTGTAACCATCAACAAAAAACCCGATTTCCTCTTGGGATAAATCTTGGCCATGCTTTTTTTTCTCAATAATTTCAATCATATCCATGTGGGTTTCTCCTAATCACTTTAAAATTAATGGAAGAAAGCTCTCTCCAGTAGGCAGTTTGGGGGTATTTAGGTAGTCTGCTATAGTTGCACCGATATCGGCAAAAGACCCTCGTGTTTTCAAATCAATTCCTGCCTTGACACCCTTTCCATATACAAGAAGGGGTACGTACTCACGGGTGTGGTCCCAACCTTCATGGGCAGGATCGTTGCCATGGTCTGCGCACAAGAAAAGTATATCCTCAGCCTTCATATTTTTAATAATCTCTGGTAATTTTTCGTCGAATTCCTCCAAAGCTTCTCCATAGCCTACAGGATTTCTTCTGTGGCCATACTTGGAATCAAAATCTACAAGGTTTGTAAAAATTAAGCCAGTAAAATCTTCTTTTAAAGTTTCAATAGTCTTTTCGACTCCATCCTGGTTGCTGTCTGTGTGAATAGAGTCAGTAATTCCTTGGCCATTAAAGATATCACTGATTTTTCCAATAGCTTTAACCTTGTATCCTGCTGCTTTTACTCCATCCAATAGTGTGGGTAGTGGGGGTGATACAGCGTAATCCTTTCTATCAGAAGTACGGCTTCGCTTACCATTAGCTAAAACATAGGGTCTTGCAATTACTCGTCCGCAGGCAAAGTCTCCCACCAGCATTTCTCGAGCTATTTCACAAATCTTATAAAGCTCTTCTAAGGGAATAATGTCAGTGTTTGCAGCAACTTGAAAAACACTGTCTGCTGAAGTATAGATAATAGGTTTTCCTGTTCTCTCATGTTCTGGCCCTAGTTCCTCAATGATTTCTGTACCCGAAGCTGCGTAGTTGCCTATGGTTTCACGGCCTATAGCCCTTTCAAAGTCCTTCATAAAGGTCTCAGGGAAGCCATCAGGGTAAGTCTTAAAAGAGCTTTCTGTAAGGATTCCTCCAATTTCCCAATGGCCTGTTATCGTGTCCTTACCCTTTGATGCTTCCGCCAAACGGGCAAAGGATCCTTTTACCTTATCTTGCTTTAATTTTCCTTGAGCAAGGTTCTCTATATTCCCAAACCCCAAATCAAGAAGGACAGGGATTTTTAGTCCAGGACGGCTTTCTAAAATATGGCCAAATGTATCAGCTCCTAAATCACCGTAATCTCCTGCATCAGGGAGTGCTCCTATGCCTAAGCTGTCTAAAACAATAATTATAGCTCTTTTCATAATATTTTCACCGGCTTTCCTTTTAAGTAATCAAAAGCAACTAACTTATATTCCACACCTTTGTAGACTCCTTGCAATCCTTTTTTATGATTCTCTCCATTGTGCAGGTGTCCGTACACAACAGTTTTTACCCCAAATTCCTCAAACAATTCCGTAAAGCCAGAATCTTCCAAAGAATCGTTAGTTGGAGGAAAGTGCATTGCTACTACTATTATACCCTTTTGATCTTTCCCAAAACCTGCCAATTCTGCGGCTTCCAAGGACATGTCCATTCTGTTTAGTTCTCGTTCATATATTTTTCGGTCATGGCTAGTGAACTCCTCACTGCCTGGGCAAAGCCATCCACGGCTTCCACAAATAGCAACATCCTCCACTCTAAAAAAATCATTTTGCAAAAAATATAGATCTTCATAAAGTTTGTTGAGCCTTGATATTGAGGTCCACCACAAATCATGGTTTCCTTTGATCAAGACTTTTGTCCCTGGGAGATCATGGATGAAATCCAAGTCTGCCATGGCCTCGGGGAGTTTTAATGCCCAAGAAATATCTCCATTAATAATTACTACATCCTCAGGCTTTACTATAGCCTCCCAATTCTCCTTTAGCCTTTCTGCATGATTTTCCCATTCATGGCCAAAAATATCCATAGGCTTTTCTACATTCTTGTTCAAAGACAGGTGGGTGTCTCCAATAGCATAAATACTCATAAGCTCCCCCCCTCTTTATCATCATATTCTTCAATATCCTCAAATAGTTTGACACTTTCAGGGTAGGTTTCATCACTTACGCCTAAAAAGTCCTCTTCTATATCTTTGTCTAATCGGGAGATGCCCCTTAGTTTTCTCTGAATGCTTCTTGTTCTGGCCCCCACAAGTTTGTCTAGTTCTTCATTTGCTTGGTTGATCCTCTGCTGAGTTTGGGCTAATACTGAACCAAATTTGTCGAATTCTGTTTTAACTGCCCCAAGAACCTTCCAAACTTCTCCAGAATGTTTCTGAATAGCTAGAGTCTTGAAACCCATTTGTAAACTGTTAAGTAAGGCCGCCATAGTTGTAGGACCGGCAATTATTACCTTGTAATCCCTTTGCACTATTTCTGACAATCCACGTCTTACAACTTCTGCGTAAAGTCCTTCCACTGGTAGGAAAAGAATACCAAAGTCTGTTGTATAAGGAGCTTCTATATACTTATCAGAAATAGATTTGGCTGCTGTTTTAACGGCTCTTTCTAGTATTTTATATGATTGGTCAATCTCCTCTGTGTTACCCCTCTCATAAGCTTCAATTAGGCCAATGTAAGGTTCCTGAGGGAACTTTGCATCTATGGGTAAGAGAACTTTCCCCTCTTGGTCTCCAGGCAAAATAATGGCATATTCAACTCTTTCACCACTATTAGCTTTTGTGGCTACATTCTCCCTGTATTGTTCTGGGGAAAGCAGTTGTTCTAAAATAGCTCCAAGCTGGACTTCACCTAAAATGCCCCTGGTTTTTACATTAGATAAGACTTTTTTTAGATCCCCCACTCCAAGGGCAAGACTCTGCATTTCTCCTAGGCCTTTATAGACTTGCTCCAATCTTTCTGAAACCATTTTAAAACTCTGGCCTATTCTGTCCTCCAAAGTTTTTTGTAGTTTTTCATCAACAATTTCACGAATTTCTGTTAGCCTCTTGTTCTGATCTTCCTGTATAGAGCTAATACGAGATTCTAGTGTGAATCTTATATTTTCAAGCTTTTGCTCATTCTTCATTGATAAATCAGTGAACTGGCTTTGGGTAAAAGCCAGGCTTTCAGAACGGGTCTGCTGTATTTCTCTTCTAAGATTGGAGTTTTGTATTAGGATTATAAGAAGAAAAATAAAAACAGCCAACAAAAAAACGAGAAGAATAATGGCTACAATTAGTTGATTGATATTTTCCATAATACTCCTCCCATATTAAAATCTATAAATTGGTAAATGCTTACACCCTTTAATTTGTATGTTTATTGTTTTTTAAGAAAACCATTTCTCAATTCATATATATCTATCTTATTGGACTCAGATAAGTCCAGATAGTCTCCTTGTTTCTTGTCCTCAAGTATAAATCCTGAGACACTATTTGATTCAACGAAACAGCGGAGTTCATCAATATTCATTCCTGACCCTTGTGGGGAAATAATGATCTTGTGATATCCCAAATATTCAAGCTTGGAATAGTTGTTTGTAGATTCCTTCATTACAGGTATAATCCTGCTTTTCATATCAAGAAATTCTTCGTTAGCTACCTCGTCAACATAAAGAATTGAGCCAGTCACTCCTTTTTTTCCAGAATATAGTACCTCAAATCTACTTAGCACTGAATACAGTTTGTCTGAACTAATAGCTAAATATTCGCTTTTATTAAATTTTAAATAACGAGCCATATAATCAATCTCTTCATCGGAATTATTCTCAAAGGAGTAGAAGGACAATTCCTTGGGTAAGGGGTGGTTGGTCTGGTCTTGGTTTAGTATAGCATTTAGATCTTTCCCCTCTACTAGGACCTTATTTAGTATATCATTGTAAAGATAAAACTCTGATATTTCAACAGCTTGCTTTGCTGCCTTATATTCTAGGAAATAGTTTTCTGGATCTCGAGGTTCTTTAGTTACTCTATCCCAGGCCTTGCTATTCTTGAATATTCCATCTCTACTCATTTGGAAAACCACATCGTCCATAATGAAAGACCCTTTTAGCATATGCATTTGAATAGGTACAAAACCAACCTCTGCAGTAAAAAGGTTTTGCCCTAAATACAAGGTTTTTAGTCCTTCTACCCCCATTAGATAGGAGATTGTAGGGAACAAATCCATCTGGCCTCCAGAAATTGAAATAGTCTCATTAACATCCTTGTTAGGAATGTGGACCAACATGGGGACCCTGTTCATTTCATCGTAAGTATAGTCTTTTCCAAGCCACTGAGAAACACAAGAAGAAATCTGGGAATCTGATTTTGTTAAGCCATAATGATCTCCATAAAAAACAAAAACGCTATCTTCATAAAGACCCTTTTCTTTCATAGCCGTCATGAACTCTCCAAGGCAGTAGTCTCCATAATGTGCACCATTAAGGTAGTTACCGAAAATGTTTTGATCTTTTTCTTCAAGTTCAATTTTCTTGAGATCATCTGGCAATCCAAAAGGGTTGTGGTTTGATAGAGTAATGACAAAAGCATAGTATGGTTGCTCTAATAGGAGCATCTTTTCAACAGTTTGTTTGAAAAAGGCTTCATCACTTATTCCAACAATGTTTCCTCCACCTATACCTTCTATATTATCTGATATATAGTCCTCAGAACTGTAAAAATGTTGAAAGCCAAGGCTGGGATATATGTTTTCACGATTCCAAAATTCCTTCTTATAACCATGGAAGGCTGCTGTTATGTAGCCCTCATCTATCATGACTTTAGGTAGCCCATAAAAGTAATTATCTTCAAAAAGCTGATAGGTGTAGCTTTCTATACTTCCAAACAATGAATTATTAACAGCAAACTCCGCATCAGATGTATTCCCTGCACCTAGTTGGCAGTAAAAATTATCAAAGTATAGGCTTCCACTTTCACCTATAAGTTCATTAAATACAGGGGTTATTTCTTGCCCATTGTAGTCTGCCCCTACAACCATGCTTTGAAGAGATTCCATCTGTACAACAATAAGATTCTTTCCTTTTCCCACCCCGAATAGGTCTCCATCCAACTGATTCTCGTAGGTATTGGTGGCCAGATAACAAGCAGCCTGTGCAGGGGCTTTTTCCCCAAATGAATGGTAAAGCAAATCCTTAAGATGGTAGAGAAAAAACTCTTGCTTATTCATGGATTTCGCAAAAGAGGCATTAAAAGGATTTACCAAAATTAGGCTCAGGACTATAAGGGTAATAAAGCCATTTCGGAAAGGTTTTTTTGTCCTGAGATTATCCAAAAAAAGTATTCCAATATTTTTTAGGTTCTCTTTTAGTGATTGAATAGGTCTAGAGCCAACCAAATCCTCAGTCCATTTATTTACTTTTTCAATTGCCAGCTTGAATAACTCCATACCACTCCTCTTGAACATATACATAAACGCCATCTGCTTTCAAGGAAGCCCCAATTAACCCATACTGTTCAGGCCTTAGCATAAGGGCCCAAACCCTATGGTTTTTTGCAAAAGATATAATATCTTCATTGGAAATCCGCGAATCTACCAAACTTAAAACCCCTTCGAACCTTCCAGAATAATCCTCAGGACTTGTATATTCAACAATAATATTAGCTGCAGCAGCAAGGCTCTTTTGACTTGTATAGTTCATTAAATAATCACCACTTTTTGGCATGCTAACAACAATCTGAGCGCTTCCATGTTCTTCCATCCAGGAAATAAGCTCATCCCAAGTTAGGCTCTGCAATCCAGTATTGGGATTAATAACGTAAGGTTCACTATCCATGTTCCATGCTCCATTAATACGAATAGTGTGATAGCCTTGCGTGTAGGTATAGTTCATTGCTTCTATGGTATTGGCCCTAAATAAATCATCTCTTGGCCAACCCGCATCAACTATTTCCCTTGGATGAATTCGCCCCACCTCTTGAGATCCAGCCTCACTAAGGCTTTTATTCTCAAGATATATTTGCCTGATAGCATCGCTTTTTAAAATGTATTCTGAAGTGTTCACTATTGAAAGGCTTTTAAGGTATCCCTCTTTACACTCATCCAAGTCCACAGCTTCCCCTGTCTTTAGATTCCACCCCCTACCATGTTCAAAGATTCCATCTCTGGACATTTCATAGCCTATCTCGTTGGTAAAGAATGACCCCTTAGGCATATAGGTTTGCTGGGCTACGAACCCTTCTTTCACAGTTAGAATATTGTGACCCACATATAGGGTATCAAGGTCAGGAAAACCCAACAAATAGGCTAAGGTCGGCATTAGATCAGTTTGACCACCAGCAGTTTCGCAAATCCCATGTATATCCGTATCTGCTCCAGGTAAAGAAATGATGAAGGGTATATTAAGCATATCTTGAAATCCATAAGGATGACCTAGGAGCCTTTCCATTGATAGGTCTATATCTTTGTTATGGGTAAGACCTACATGATCTCCGTATATCATTATTATGCTATTATCGTATAGGCCTGCTGCTTCCAGTTCATCAAAAAATATGCCTATAGAATAGTCGGTATAAGCAACACTGTTAAGGTAATTACCAACAATTGTTCCTTCATCTTCTGGTAAAAGGTCAATGAATTTGTATTCAGGTAACATTTCATAGGGATGATGATTTGACAAACTAATGACAAAGCTATAAAAAGGTTGACTTTGCTCTTTCATATATTCTACAGTTTGTGGATAGAATTCAGAGTCTGTAAGACCCCAGCCCATCCATTCAGTGGATTTGTAATCTCCGTCTCTTCCTTGGTCATTTAAGCCGCCGTAATAACGGTCAAAGCCTAATGCGGGATATGCATTTTCCCTGTTCCAAAAGCTTCTGTCTTCAAAGGAATGAAAAACATTGGCAGAATATCCCTGCTCTTTTAGTAAGGTGGGTAATCCTCGATAATAGTTCTGGTCGTAAAGCTTATAGGTATAGCTTGCTAGGGTTCCATAAAGTGAATTATTGGCAGCGAATTCAGCATCAGAAGTATTGCCACTTCCTATCTGTTGGTAAAATTGTGGGCAATAAATCGAGTTCCCCTCTATAAGACGATTTAAGTTAGGGGTAACTTCCTGCCCATTATATTCCATGCCAACAACAAAGTTCTGTAAGGATTCCACTTGAAGAATAATTACATTCCTGCCCTTAGCCACTCCAAAAAGTGGACCATTTTTTTCCTTATTATAGCTATCGGTATAGGCCGCCATGGAAGAATCTAAATCTTCCTGGGTGAGGCCCGAAAAAACGTCCTTTATATGGTATCCGAAGAATTCCTGGTTGCCAATAGAGGCAGCAAATGCTGAATGTAAAGGGTTCCATAACAATAAAATCAAAATAATTACTGCAATTATCCCTTTTATTCCTTGGCTTACTTTTATTTCTATAATTTCTTGTATTCCTTTCAACGCCTGGATTTTATCCTTTATCCATTGATTTCCAGATACTTCCTCCTGAAATTTTGTCTCTTTGTTTTTTTTTAGAGGAATTTTACCAATGATTAGTGTAGCATAAATAAAGGCCACATCTAAAAATAGCAAGAAGAAGTGGGGTTTTATAACTTCTTTGATACTATCTCCAATATCCGCTAATACCCCCGCTGCTCCAATCATTCCTATTGAAAGATAGCGATTAAAGAAACTTGAATAAGTTACATCCGCGAACATTAATAGGGTAACAAGTGTAAATATAAATAAAGGAATCCATTTGTTTCGAAAAGACGAAAACAAAACCCATACTAGAATACAGGTTGTTAGCCACACAAAGAATAAATTTGTACTTATGTTCATAAAACTATAAAACAAAAATATCTTTAATAATACCAAGGCTCCTGCTATAAGCCCAATAAGACCATAGATCCTATGATATTCCTTGATCTGTTTTTTTGCCCACTCAAAGACAAAATGTCCCACTTTTTTAAGATCTGAGGACACCCATTCTTTTATTTTTTCCATATCCTAAGTATACTATATTAGCTCTCTTCTTTCCATGATTTTCATTAAATTCTTTGGTGAATGTAGTCGCAAATTTCTTGGGCTGATTTTAGCTCAATCCCTATATATCCCTTGGAATCAACCAGATATCTTGATACTTTTCCCTCTCGTAAATCCTTTAGGTCATTGGCCAGAATATAGTCCATTTCATTCTTTACAGCCAAGTGCTTGGCTACTTCAAATAATTCTTCTTTTGAAACCTTATCTAGTAGTTTGCATCCAATTAAAAGGCTTTGTGGAAACCAGCTTCTTAGATTCTTAATTATTTTAGGTGTTAATGCTAGCTTTACTGTCAGGCTGTCTTGATAGCTGCTAATTTTTGATTGATTATCAATCCTATAGGCCCCATTTTTCAAAAATGTTAGTAGTTGTTCTTCATTATTAAAATTACCTTCTTTGAAAGCCAAAAAAAGCTGGTGGGCCAAATCATCCATTAAAAAAGTAAAGTCAGCTTTATAATCGCCTACAGCTGCAGCATGAAGAACAAGGTCATAGGAAATCCCATCTCTACTCAAAGCCTCCAGTGAATTTAGCATTTCTTCTGTGGTCTCTGCAGTATGAATTACCAGAGAATTATCTTCCTGGTGTTTAATCAATTCATCTGTTCTGACGCTTGGATTTACAACAAATGTTACCCTGTAACCTTTGTTTACAAATTCATGGACCAGAGAAAGACTCAAGGACCCTGTTGACATATTTGTTATCTTCATAACTTCGTCAATATATTCATTTGTGGGACCACCTGTGATAATTATGTTTTTCAAATCATTCCTCCTCGAAATAGTTTTTCTTGATATTAAGGATTAAATCCTTAACCTGATTACGCAGTGCTTCCGGTTTTAATACAACCACCTTTTCACCAAATTGCATAGCCCAGTACTTCATGGCATTTTGGTTTGCTTTAAACATTACTTGACTGTGAAGCCCATCTTCTTCTTGTACTATTTCTATCTCTGTACCCAGCCAATCAATTATATCCCCAATTACTCCGTTGTCTATTCGCAATGTTACGGGAACTGATTCTCCCCCAAACATATAGATGTGCTCTAACATGTGTTTTGGCAAATCTAAGCCATTTTTCAATTCATTAACCTCATTGGGGTCTTTCCTTTTAGAGCCTTCCATCTCTATATCCCAAATTCGTTCAACTCGAAAATGGGTGACGTTGTCATATTTATCCACATTTCCTATTAGATAATACTTGCCATTAGCCAAAATGATCTGGTAAGGGTTTACCAAGTGCTTTTCAGAAGAGGTGTTAATTAACTTTTTCTCAAGGTTATATTTTCGGTAAAAAAATTTCACCTGTTTTTTTCTAGCAATGGCTTCAGACAAAATGTCAATGGTATAGAACATTTCATTGGTCTCTTGGTGATCCATATTGGCGATATTGGATATATGTTTAACCTTATCCTTAAAGTAAATATTTGATTGGTCTGTAAGTTTTTTTATCAAGTCTTTAGCTTGGTTAACAGGTATATAACGGGATGCTAAAATGCTGTCCACTAAAAACCTAAGTTCACTTTCTTCAAATTCTCTTTGGACCAAATAATAACCATTGTTATACTCAATTTCATAACCAAGGTCTTTAAGGTTTTCAATATTTCGCCCTACGGCCTTTCTTTCACACTCAACATTATAGTCTTTGCTCATATAATCAATGATGTCTCGCTGCAAAAGTGGGTGATCTATGTCTGAATAGTTTTTAAGAATATTTAGTATTTGAATAATATAAAGCTTCTTAACTTGACCAGTAGCCATAAGTTTATCTCCTACTCTTGTTCCAGCCAATCACTATAAAAAATATCTAAGTTATGAAGACTTTTTTGCAGCTTATCGTGAGAGTTCCGCACATCATTCATAACATGAGAATACTCTTTTATTGTAACTTTACGCTCTTTATCAGCTTTTGCTTTAAGTGTTTGCTGTAATGCTATTTGACTATCGCAGGTAGATTTTATTACATCTATGGCACGATTTAAGGCATCTACCAAGTCCATCTCTAAATCCGTGCTTGCCACATCTCTCTTGACTTCCAGTTTAATAGCAGATTTTTTAACCTTTGCAAAGTCTGAGATTCTAGCCTGGTAATTTGCCTTCTTGAAGATACTGCTCATTCGAGATTCACTCATTACCTTACTTTGGGCGGATTTATAGTCTTCTATTATCTCACCATAAAAATGTTCAAGACTGTCTCTTAAAATATTATTTTTTGTCATCTTCAATTCTCCTCTTCTCTTAATTCCTCTTTCCACAGATAGGACAATAACACAAAAGCTATTGCCATCAATCCCCAACTTATTATCATCATCGCTACTACCTCCCTTTTAATTGTTAAGGAGATAATAACACCGGGAGTGTCCTTTATATGGTACATCTCGAGAGCTTTGTCCCTGCTTACCTTTTTAATATTATCACTGTAACTCCAGGGTTTTGTTGAATACGGCTTTGATATTCTTTCAGTTGGGGGCATTCATCTATGAATTCTTTTTTTCTTTGGTCCCAATTTGCGCCATTCACATAATTCTTTATAAGCCCTGCTAACATTGGTTCCTTAAGCTTGTTTATTACTGCTGGTTTTATTGCACCCCCAGTGCCAGAAGAACCATAGCCATGGATCAGGATTACACTCTTATATCCTCCACCCTTTGCAGTTGCTAATTCATTTACCATTTTTGAAATTGCCTGGGCTACACTAGGACTCCCTCTTTCTATATTTACTTCTTTAACCTTGATCGCTCCCATTATCCTCATTTCCCTTTGCCATCAAAACACCAACTATCCCATAAATTGTGTCCACTTCATATCCCAAACTGGCTAGTTTACCTGCCACCTTTCGCAAAACTTTTTCATCGATTTTTACCCCTTCAACCCAGCTTAATGCTAATTCCTCAGCTCTTACTCTTTCAGAATAAGTCTTGCCATCTTCTAGTATTTCCTGGGCTTGAACAAGGCCAAGGGCACTATCTATAATTTCTCTAGTAATTCCCTTATTATCAAGTTCCTTGGCAATCCTTATTTGCCCTCGATTTTTACTTCTTCCATATAGTATATAATCTCTTGCGTAAGCTTCGTCATTTAGATAACCCAATTCAACCAGTTCTTGTATAATACTCGCTACTTCCTCTTCGTTTTGGCCCTTTTCGATTAAGTACTTCTTCATCTGCCAAACACTTCTAGCACGTAAGCTCAAGTATTTTATAGCCAATTCTTTACCCTTCATGGCCTAACCCTCCCAAGAGATCGCCCACAACTATTGATGCCATAATCATTCCTGCCACAGGAGGAACAAAAGCAGTTGACCCTGGTGGCCTTAACTTTAAAGGAGGCTCCTTTGAGTAAACAACCTTACATCCTTTAACTCCGAGTGCTTTGAGTTCTTTGCGCAAGACTTTAGCCAAAGGGCATACACTAGTATCGTAAATATCTCCTATCTCAAGACGTGTTGGATCCCACTTGTTAGCCATACCCATACTGCTGACCAATGGGATTTTTAGCTCTTGGCATCGACGGATCAAATGAATTTTTGAAGCCATAGAGTCTATAGCATCAACAATATAGTCATATTCATCTAAGGAAAAATCTTGGCTATTCTCTGCTAGGTAGTATTTATCAAATGTAATAACCTGAGCCTGGGGATAGATATCCAAAATACGAGATTTCATAACCTGGACCTTACTCATTCCAAGGGTTGAGTTTAGTGCTAGAACCTGACGATTCAAATTGCTAATATCCACCTGGTCTCCATCTACAAGCCCTAGAGTTCCTATGCCACTTCGTGACAAAGCTTCTAGGGCAGAGCTACCAACCCCACCTAAGCCTACTACCATCACTCGAGACCGGTTCAAGAGTTTTATCCCCTCTTTCCCCACTATTCTTTCTAGGGGTTCAAAACCATCATAAGTCATATTCATCCCCTACAGTAGCTATAATAACCCTTTCATGGTCCATTTCCTTCATTCTAGTAATTGCATGTATACCTGTGCAGTGGACAGGCATTAACTTTTGAATGTTAAAGGTTTGAAGCTCCCCCATAATGGAATCTACTTGTTCTAAATCCGCATTATATAAATGCATGCCTGCAACTAACAATTCAATTTCCTCGTAGGGGAAAAATGTCCTTGCATATCTCAAAGCTGGAAAAACTCCTTTGTGACTACAGCCAAAAAATAGATATAGTTTTCTATTCTCTCGAACCATTAAAAATTGTTCATGGTCCATAGGGTCCAGTATGTAGGAACCATCCTTGTTTTTTATATGAAAGTCTTCCACAGATTGGTTGCCAAATTCTTCTGGGATTTCTCCTGATATCACTATATCTTCACTTATAAATACAGGCTCTTTGCTTAATGATAGCCTGGCTTCTAGAAGTTTTCTTTGGTCTTGGGTCCATAAAATAGAACAAGGCTCTTCATCCATTATCCCCTTTTCTTCTCCATAAACTTCATTAAAGCTTGCTGGGTGAAGATGAATAGGGGCAGTCTTGTTGATTTCTATAAATTCGGGAAATCCGCCCGTATGGTCGTAATGGCCGTGGCTTACAATGCAATTATCCACCCTAGATAAATCAATACCCTTCTCCTTGGCATGGTCCAGAAAAAGTGGAGATGGTCCTCCATCAAAGAGTAGCTTGTTTTCACCTGTTTCAATGTAAATTGAAAGGCCATGCTCCCCCATATAGGGTGGTCTGTCTGTTTTGTTTTCTGACAAAAAAACTATTTTCATTTAATGCCCCTTTCTAATCGATTTTTTCTTTTCGGCATACTTACACCTATTACCCCAATTATAATTAATATACTACAAATGATATGGTAGTATTTGAGGCTTTCATTTAGAAACACAACTCCTGCAACAATTGATATGGCTGTTGAAAGGTTGCCAAATATAGTTGCGTTGATGGGAGGCATATGACGAAGCATAAATGCCATAAGCTGGGCAGAGAGAACTATGCAAGCCGTTCCCAAATAAAAAGTAGCTACTATAAATTCTGTGTGCACAAGGGGTTCAAAATAAGTGTTGGCTTCTCCTGATGCTAGGAATGCCAAATTAAAGGTAATTACACCCATAAAACAAATATATGTAGTTATTTCCACAGGTCGATAAATAGTTCTAACATACCGCATATATACATTGCTAATTGCCATGGATAGACTGCTAAGTAAGAGAATGGTTATTCCCAGTAAACTGGTTTCAAGTTCAGAGGAACCTAGTACTATCATTAGTATAAGGGCTGAAATTGATATCATAACGAAAACATTTTGCACCCAGGTTGATTTTTCACGAAGAACTACACCACCAATAATTCTTGCTAGAATGGGAATAATAGCAAAAATTATCCCACTTTCTACAGAGGTGGAAAAAATAAGGCCTATGGTTTGCAGAACCATGAATCCAATATAAAAGCCTGCAGTGAGAAGAAGATTTTTTTTTGGTTTGCCTTTTAGGTCTAATTTTGCCACCCTTAATACAATAAGAATCCCCATTACAAGAGCTGCCCAATTATACCGCCACACAAGAATTTGCAGTGTTGATGCAATTGGAATACAGGTTTTTACACCCAAGAATGAGAATCCCACAACGACGGAAAAAATTACTGCGGCAAGATAAGCCTTCTTTAACTGATTGTCTTGATCCATATTTCCTCTTCCTTTTCTATAGCTATAGCTCCTTGATACTCATCTCCAATTGTGAATTCTTTTATTATTGGATAAGCTTTTATCTCTTGGGGTATAAAGAATCCTGTACCCAAATACTTGCCCAAGGCTTCTCTTTTAGTCCATAATTTGTAGAAAACATGAGCACCCTCATTTTCTACTTGGGCAGCTTCTTGTGAGGAAAAGAACCGACGTGCTATAAGGAGCTCCCTCCCTGAAGTTTTACGGTATTGAATATCCAGGCCTACTTGGTTCTGAGAGAACACACAGGCCCAGTAATCTCGAGAATGGCTAATGGAAAAGTGGCAAGCATCATCCTCGAAACGAGGCTTAGCTTTTTCCTCTCGAATTATGGGAGGCAATTTTCTTCCAAGGCTGTAGTCATCCCATGCCTTTTCAAATAACACAGCCTTTTGAGACTTGTAGCAGCCCTTGTAGCAGTAAATAATCATGGTGTCCTCTTAGTATTTAGGCCTCTTAGAAACAGTAATAGTATATCACAAAAAAAGAAACCCCTACCCTTTTTAGGGAAGAGGTGATTAGACCTATTCCTTGCCTTGATTCTCCCTTTCTTTCATTCTAGCCAAGATCCTTTGGTAGCCCTCAGCCCCGTATACTAGGCATTTGTTGATACGGCTTATTGTTGCTGTTGAAGCTTTGGTGATTTCTTCTATTTCATTATAGGTTTTTTTGTCCGCTAAGAGTTTTGCTACCTGCCATCTTTGAGAGATAGCATGAATTTCATTGATAGTACAAATATCTTCAAAAAATCGATAACAATCTTCCTCATCTTCCAACATCAATACCGCCTTAAACAATTCATCAATATCACTTCTTTTGAATTTTGAATCATAAGCCATTTGAAACGCTCCTTTCAAATACTTTAACACATTACAGTATGATTATATGCCCAGCCATCCCCATCGTCAACCCATTATAAAGGATTGTTATTGCAATAGCTGTATTGCTTTTTCCAAAGGCTCATCTAAAGGTGTTTCTTCAATGTCTTCTACTATGACATCTGGTGTAACCCCCTTACCCTGGATAATATTTCCTTTTGGTGAATAGTATTGCATGACTGTAAGCTTAAGGGCATCTCCGTCAGCTAACATTTCAACACTTTGCACCACACCTTTTCCAAAACTCTTGGTTCCAATAATCCTGCCACCTCGATTGTCTTGTATGGCAGCTGCAAGAATTTCAGATGTGCTAGCGGTTCCTTCGTTAATCAATAAAATGTATGGTATAGTTGTAGCAGAATCCTCAGAATTATAGTAGTTGCGTTCTTTTTTGTTGTTCTCAAGATATGTTATTGTGCCTTCTCCAAGCAACATATCAGCTATATTAATGCCTGAATCTATAAGGCCGCCTCCATTATTTCTTAAATCAATAATGATTCCCTTAACCCCTGACTCTTCTAACTGATTTAGGGTCAACTGAAAATCTTTATCAGTGTTTTTCTCAAACTGTGTGATCCTAATATATGCCAAATCTTCTGTTAGCATCTTTGAATATATTGATTTATCCACAATTTTAGCTCGAGTCAAAACAACATCTGTAGTAACCCCCTCTCGCCAATAGGTTATTGTTACTCTTGTCCCTTTTTCTCCTCGCATGGCTCCCGCTGCCTTTGATAGTTGAGAGCCGTTATAAGGTTCCTTGTCTACCATTGTAATGACATCACCAGTTTTTAGGCCAGCTTGGTCAGCAGGGGTTCCCTCTATGGTACTTACTACTACAATATTCCCGTTGGTGTCTGCTGTAATAGTTACTCCAATGCCTTCAAATTCTCCCATGGTACTAACCATAAGGTCTTCATACTCTCTTGAAGTTAAGTATTCGGAATAGGGGTCATTTAGTCCCCATAATAAACCCTTATAGATTCCTTCCAACAAGGGGTCATCTTCAACACCTATATAGTAGTTATCTTGTATTGCGGTGTAAAGTTGTTCCGTTTTATCGTACTTTTCCGTCATATATTTCATTGTCTGGTATTGCCTATCTGAAAGTATAACTGAATCATTAGTCAGTAAAAAAATTGCGCCGATTCCTCCCGCTAAAGCAAAGCCCAGGATTAATGCGACCATTATCAGTAGGATGAACTTTTTCTTTCTTATAGCAATCATCTAAATAACCTCTTTCTCTATGGTAAGGGCCTTAAACTCAATGGACTCCACTCCTCGATAAAGAGAAATATTAGGGGTGCCATATATAGTGCATTTTCCCGGGGTGTTGATCCAATCCTTATATTCATGGCCCTTATTAAAGCAAAGCCCCTTTAGTGTCCTTCCCTTACTGTCCAAGATTTTAAATCTTAAGTGCTGTTTTTCTGCCCCCATAAAGGCAATATTTGTAAGTGAAACTCCTCTCAAGACTATTATTGGCTTGGGCCACCCACTTCCAAAGGGGGCAAGGCTCCACAAGTCATGGCAAAACTCAGCATCTATATCCTCAAGTTCCAATTCAATATCTGCTCTTTGTAACTTTGTAAAAAGGCCCGGATCTTCAAGTAGCTTCTCTTCCAAGGCCTCATTTAAAGCCCCCCTCAAATTTCCAAATTCCATTTCATCAATCAAAAAACCACAAGCCATGGCATGTCCACCATATCGAATTAGTTTTTGTTCTTGGGTTTTTAGTATATCATAAAGATTAATTTTTTCTATACTTCTAGCGGTTCCTTTAAGACCCTCTTTGCTGGGAGTAAGAATTGCCACAGGCTTTCCAAAATAATCCTTTAATTTACCAGCAACAATGCCAGCTATTCCTTCATGGATTTCTTGTGAATAGAGAAGGTAAAATAAATCTTCCCCGTTTTCTTCTAGAGCCTGATTGGTCAGCCTATAAGCAGCTTCATCTTGAAGCTTTCTTCTTTCTCTATTATGTGCAACTAGCCTTTTAACCCCTTCATCTAAAGAAGACTCATCCTTGTCTATCAATATTTTTAAGGCTATTTCTGCATCCTTCATTCTCCCCGCCGCATTTAGGTGAGGTACTAGGCCAAAGGATATTTCCTCCGAACTAATGGAACCCTTTTTAAGGGAATTTGCTTCTATTAATTTTGATAGGCCCAGTCGTTTTGTTTTATTTATTTTCTCAATTCCATACTTTGCAAAGGTACGGTTTTCATCTATTAGGGGTACAATGTCCCCTATGGTACCAAGACCAAGTACATCCAAAATCTCATATAATAAAGCCTTTGGTAGATCTGCTTCACGTTGGATTCCTTGAGCTAGTTTGTATGCCACCCCACACCCAGCTAGATCCTTAAATGGGTAGGAACATTCTTCCTGTTTGGGGTTAATCATCAGGCAGTCAGCCTTATTTTCATTGATACTGTGGTGGTCTGTAACAAGGATTTCTAAACCAATATCCTTAGCATATTTCACTTCATCTACTGCCACACTGCCTAAATCCACAGTTATAACAAGATCTACTCCTCTTTCTTTTATTTTGTCTAGAGCCTCTTTGTTAAGGCCATATCCCTCTTCAAAACGGGAGGGTATATAATATTCAAGATTGTCTGTTAGGGGAGATAAGATTGTAAGCAAAATTACAATAGATGTTATCCCATCTACGTCATAATCTCCATAAATACATATTCTTTTTTTATCTCGAATAGCAGATAATATGAAATCCACTCCTTCTCTCATTTGATAGAGAAGAAATGGATCGTAAGTTTTTTGAGGTTTGTCCGATAACAATTCCAGATAATCCGCCTTATCTGTTATGCCTCTACTATTGAGCAATTCTGCTATTTTGGGGTGAATGCTATTCATGAATTCCTTAATATTTATCCCTCTAGAGTATTTATATCCAATTTCTTGGGTTCTGGTATTCACCATTTACCCTAACTTCAAAATGAAGATGAGGCCCTGTAGATCTTCCTGTTGAACCTGATTTAGCTATTGTTTGTCCCCGTTCTACCATATCTCCAACCTTTGAAATTATGGAACTGTTATGGGCATATAGGGTTACTATTCCTCCCCCATGATCCACCATAATCATATTTCCATAACTACCGTTCCAGCCAGCTTTTATAACTTTGCCATAATTTGCGGCAACTATGTTGGTTCCTGTGGGGCATCCAATATCAATTCCCGTATGAAGTTTTCTTATATTTAAAATTGGATGAATTCGATATCCAAATTCAGAAGTTACACGTGTTACACCAGGCGCCGGCCAAGCCATTATACCCCCAGAATAAGCACCATCACCTTGTAGTGCACGAATTTCGGCTATTAAACGATTTGCCTCTTCATTTAGTTGGTCTAGATCACTTTCTATTTCTTTGTTCTCTTTTGAGACTTCTGCCTTTTGTCCAGCAATAATGTTTTTATCCGAGTCTAGCTGATTTTTTTTGCCTGTAACATCAGCAACATCAAGCTTCAGAGATTCTTGTAAATTGGCTAAATACATTCTTTGAGCTTCAACTATTTTGTGTTGGGCATCTAGATATAATAAGACTTCTTTGTCGGATTCATAAACTCTCTGAATCCGATCTATGTTGGTCATCAAATCTGTGATGCTAGTTGATCCCAGGAGCACATCCAAATAAGAAACACTTCCATTTTTGTACATGGCTCTTAGTCTGGAATTCAAAGCTTCATTTTGTTGGGCCATCTCTTTTTCTATTTGATCAATCTCTGCATAGGCTACAGCTATCTTAGCCTCTGTGGCTGCGATGTTACCTGACAAAATGTTGATTTCACTTTGTGTTAGATTTATTTTACTTTGTAATTCACCAATCTTTTTTGAAAGTTGTGATTCTACTTTTTTGCCTTCTTTTAACTGGGTTTGGAGATTTTTAATTTCATTGCTTATTTTGTCTAGGTCTGATTGGGAATTCTTTGCTCCAAAACCAATAGACCAACCCATAAGCCCCGTAATCAAAAGTATAATTAAGGTGTAACATATGGTTCGCTTCATTATATTCATCTCCTCCTTTCCCTCATCTTGAACATTTGTATGACTAAGGGTTTTTATAAAGTTATCTCTGTTTTTTAGGTATCAAGGTACCTTCTCATGGAAATTATACTACCCGAAGCTCCAATGGATACTCCTAAAGCAACAAATATTACAGCAAGGTTGAGACTTAAAAATTGAACCGGAACCATGGGTATACCGATAATAACCAAGAGCTCAGCCCCTATTAATTCCACTACTTTATGATATAAAAGAGCCACAATTCCACAGGCAAGGCCAGAGGAAATAAGGCCTATGAACATACCTTCCAATAGGAAGGGCCCTCGGATAAACCAGTTTGTAGCTCCCACATACTTCATTATTTCTATCTCCCGGCCTCTTGCTTGAACAGTAAGTTTTATGGTGTTAGATACTACAACTATGGAAACCATAACTAAAAACAGCATCATGATTAGTGTGGCAATTTGAACCGAGGAAGTAATAACTATAAGCTTTTCTACAGTTTCTTTGTAATATAGAATATCTTCTACCCCTGCAAATGTTCTGGCTTGGGCTACTACAATATCAGCACCTTCCAAATTCCGAACATCGATTTCTATGGCATTTGGTAGTGGGTTGTCCGCCAAAGATTCTAGTAAGTACCCACTGTCTCCCCACTGAGCTTTCCAGCTATTTAAAGCCTCTTCCTTGGGTATATACTTGGCTTCCAAAACTTCAGGCATAGCATTTAAAATTTCCAGCATTTCACTTGAGGCAGAAAGTTCTGTTTCATCAAGTAGGTATATTTGAACTGTATCATAATCCTGTTTCGCAGCTTCCATTGCCACGTTAATATTTACTATAAATGCAAAGAATACTCCTAATATCAATAGCATGGCTGTAATAGAAAACACAGAAGCCAAACTCATTCCTTTATTTCTCCCAATTTGTTTGAAGCCTTCTCTAATGATGCAAAAAAAACTAGTCTTCATATTTACCCAAAGCTCCCTCCCCATCCATCTTGCCAAGGTCATTGTTATAACCATAGCTGCCAATGTTGTCCCTAATAATACGTCCATTCTCTATGGCAATTACACGTTTATTCATGCGATCCACAATATCTTTTGCATGGGTTACCATTACAACCATGGTCCCCCTATTATTTATGTGTTCAAGGAGGCGCATTATTCCCCAAGCTGTTTCTGGGTCCAAATTCCCCGTGGGTTCGTCTGCAATAAGAACCACTGGATTATTAACAATGGCTCTTGCAATGGCAACCCTTTGTTGCTCTCCTGCAGATAGTTCATCAGGATATTTATCAGCCTTCTCTTCAATTCCAACCAAGGATAGGACCTGTGGAACTTGCCTACGGATCGTTCTTCTTGTACAATGAACAATCTCCATAGCAAAAGCTACATTCTCATAAACGGTCTTTTTGGGTAGTAGTCTAAAGTCTTGAAAAACAATACCTATCCCTCTTCTAAGCTGAGGGACTTCTCTATTAGAGAGGCTACCAACATCCCAGTCTCCAAACCTTATGGTTCCTGAGTCTGCCTCTAATTCTTTTAACAACAATTTTATAAATGTTGATTTCCCAGCGCCACTTGGGCCAACCAAAAAAACAAATTCTCCCTTGTTTATCTTAACGTTGACATCTTCTAAGCCCACATTAGATTTATAGTATTTAGTCACATTTTGATATTCAATCATAATTCTTGTCCCCACCATATATAGTCATTTATATCTAACTTAACCCCTATTATACAGCAATATGTAGTAATTTGAAAGTACTTCCTATCTAGTGAAACAAAGATGTGGTTCAATAGACTATCGGTGTTAAAGTTCAAACAAGGACCTTTTTATTTTGACAAAAATCACTAAGACTTTCTCTTAAGTCCTTAATTCTGTGGGGCAACTGGCAATTATATTCACAAGTATAAAAGTCTTCAGCTGGTAAAAAGGTGATAAAATGATCTGGCCGTAGCTTTATATAATCAAAAAAATCTCGTTTTTGGACTCCTTTGTTATATTTATTTACAATATAGAAAACAGGCAGGTCCTTCTCTGCCAGGCCCTTTACCCACTGAAGAAGAGGATAATTACCTAAGAGCTTGGAGGGTAAGGCATCAATAACCAGGATCAAGCGATTCATCTCTAGAAGCAAGGCCTTTTCCTCTTCAATCTCACTCCAAGGCTCATTCCCTAATTCTAGGTCACATATTAAAATATCATAGTCTAAGTTGTTGATTAAATGGATTTTTTGTCTGGTAGATAAAACCGTTTTCTTTGCCACATTTTCTTTTGTGACCAAGGCCCAGCCAATTCCTTCGTCTTTATTACTCAAGTGTCCTATGTGGTTGCCCGCCTTAACCTCTTTGTAGTAATCAATAAATTTTCTATTAAGGAAACGCTTATCCATTCCCAAGGCATCGAAAATAAGAGGCTTGTCCCTATTTGGTGACCTTATCTCAAGATATTGAATTTTTGCCTTTTCTTCTTTTGACGCAATCTTAGCTAAAGTAGTTCCAATACTAGTAACCCCACATCCAGGCCCTAGGCCGATTATACCAATTTTTCTTCTAGGAAAATAGCTGGATTTATCTAGGGGGTCTTTTTCCCTCAAAAACAAACGATTCATTTTATTATCACCTCCCACTTGAATTTTACCCGGGATTATTGTACCATATATTACCATTATTATCAAGTTACTAGTTTACCTTAGCTATATTCTAGGCTTATCTATTTGTCATATTCTCCATGGTTTTTATCCTCGGTTCACTTTTGGCTATATCCCATATAATAAAAGCTACCCACAAGGAAAATACCTTAGTGGGTAGCTTTACTAATCGTTCTTGGTAATTCCATTATAAATCAGAGCTCTACAACCCAACCTCTTGTGTCCTTGATTTTTCCAGACTGTAAGCCGGAAATCTCATCATAAAGCCTCTGTGATAGGCTTCCAATTTCACCATTATTAATGGTTACTTTTTCATCCTTCCAGCATAATTCTCCTACTGGAGAGATAACTGTTGCCGTGCCTGTTGCCCAAACTTCCTTTAATTGTCCGGTCTTTGCTTTTTCATATACTTCTTGGATGCTTAGTTTTTTCTCTGAAACTCGATACCCCCAGCTTTTCAATAGTTCAATAACTGAAGCCCTTGTTATTCCAGGTAAAATACTTCCCCCTAGGGGTGGAGTTATAATTTCGTCATCAATATAGAAAAAAGCATTTGATGTACCTATCTCTTCTACATACTTTCTTTCTAAGGCGTCCAACCATAGAACTTGTTCATAGCCCTTTTCATTTGCCCTAACCTGGGCTTTGAGTCCAATGGCATAATTGGCCCCTATTTTAGCATTTCCAGTTCCCCCAGGAGCTGCTCTCACGTATTCATCTTCAACAAATATCTTGGTTGGAACCAGACCCTTTGCATAGTAGGGTCCAACGGGAGAAAGAATTATCATAAATATAAAATGACTTGAGGGGCTCACCCCTAAATAGGGATCATCGGCTATAATAAAGGGCCTTATGTACAAGGAGGTTCCTGGTTTTTCAGGCACCCAATCACGATCCACATCTACAACAGCTTTAATTGCTTCTATCATTAAATCTTCTTCTAAATGAGGAATACAAAGACGGTCATTGGTGGTAGTGGTTCTTTTGGCATTCATATCGGGTCTAAATAGGAGGACTTTTCCATCCTTTCCCCTATATGCTTTTAATCCTTCGAACATTTCTTGGGCATAATGAAAAACCATGGCTGCAGGTTCTAAAGATATTGGCCCATAGGGAATTATTCTGCCATTATGCCAACCATTGCTTGCATCGTATTCCATTTGAAACATGTGGTCAGTAAAGGTTCTTCCAAATCTCAATGTATTTGGGTCTGGCTTAGCTTTAGGGCTTTTTGTCTTTGTTATGGGAAAATTGTGTTTCATTTTCTCTTTCCTTTCTCCTCTTTTGAAGCTTATAAATTTAGCCAGTGGGGCCTAGCAAATAATTTTACAGGAAACACTGTCCCTTGAATATTCTTCTCCTTAATAGCTTGGGATAATTCCTCTACAAAATCATCGATTGCCATAGTATATATCAGGGGGATTCCTGTTTGCTCTGTAACATTCTTACAGAGGTCAACACCTTTTAATAAATCCTCAATAGTTGTCCAGTTAGCCATATGGGTATTGCTAACTAGCCCTGTTATTGGTAGTTTGATTTCTTCTTCTATAGATTTTATCAGTTTGATTACCCCTTCCAAGGAGTCTGTTTCTGGCCTATTTCCATTAATTACACAATATAAGTCTGTGTCTTCAGCCTTTAAGTAAGAGCGATATTGATTGAGAACTCTTGACCCTAAGTCATCCCCACCCACATCAAGTATTCCAGTATATTTTTTATTCTGAAGGGGAACCTTAATACTTGCTGAAACAGCAGGTAGGTCTTCAGAAATATCATAACCAAAACTATTACTGTATAATTTAATCCCCTTTTCTTCTAGGAGTTTTTGGTATTCTCTAGACCTAAAATAAGGATTAGCGATATCAAGGTCACAAAGCACTACATCTTTGCCTTCATCCTTAGCTCTAAAAGCAAGGTTTAGAGCAAACTCAGTTTTTCCGCTTCCATAGTGACCTAAAATGCAGGTGATCCTATTCATTGAGAGCCCCAAGCTTTTACTGCTTCCACATTTAGTTGTATTAATTCAGATTTTTTACCCTTTAGGGTTTTCTTGAATACACTTTCCATATGGTCTAGTGGAATAAGTTGGGTTTCATGAAGAACCGCTCCCAGTAAAACCACATTAGCTACTTTTTCATTCTGAAATAAGTCATTAGCCATCTTCATACCATTAACATAGACGGCCTCTACATCCTGCCTTTCAATTTTACCGGTAACCATTCCACTGTTAACGAATATTGTGCCTCCAGGAACTACAGAATCTTGAAATTTTTCCAGTGAAGAGCCGTTCATTGCAACTAAAATATCAATATGGGAAGTAATGGGAGATGCAATAGGTGTATCTGATATAACCACTGTACAATTAGCAGTTCCACCTCTCATTTCAGGTCCATAACTTGGCATAAATGTCACTTCTTTTCCCTCAAGCATGGCACCGTATGCCAATATTTGCCCCATCATGAGGATACCCTGGCCTCCAAAGCCAGCAAAAACAATCCTTTTATTCAACATTATTTTACCCCCTCTGGAACCTTGAACTGCTTAAGAGGATAGTAGGGAATCATATTGTTCTTCAGCCATTCCAAAGCATCATTTGGGGGAAGTCCCCAGTTGATGGGACATGTTGACAACATCTCAACGAAGGCAAACCCTAGTTTTTCCTCTTGAATTTGAAATGCTCTATTGATAGCCCTTTTTGCTTTTCGGATATTTGCAGGAGAGTTTAGTGCCACTCTTTCAACGTAAACAGCTCCATCAATGGTAGCAATAAGCTCTGATACTCTTAAAGGACTCCCAGCTGATTCAACCCTTCTTCCATCCACTGCTGTTGTAGCCTTTTGTCCAAGAAGGGTGGTCGGTGCCATTTGTCCTCCAGTCATACCGTATATTGCATTGTTTATAAAGAATGTGCAGAATTTCTCCCCTCTATGGGCCGCATGGACAATTTCACCCATACCAATAGAAGCCAAGTCGCCATCTCCTTGATAGGTAAATACCAAGTGATCTGGGTGAACCCTTTTGATTCCAGAGGCTACGGCTGGTGCTCTTCCATGTGCTGCTTCTATTAGGTCTACATTTAAGTATTGGTGAGCAACTATTGAGCATCCTACTGGAGATACTCCTATTGTGTCTCCTAATTTGTCCTGCTCATCTAAGACTTCCATAATAAGTCGGTGGGCAATTCCGTGGGTGCATCCAGGACAATAATGAAGGGGTTCATCTCTCATACCTTTAGTATATTCAAAAACGGTTTTCATTACTTCACCCCCTTTAGAAATAATAGGCTTCTTTCCACAATCTCTTCTGCTGATAAAAGAACTCCCCCAACACGGTTTATTAATCCTACAGGATATCTTCCTTCTACTGCAAGTTTTACGTCTTGAATCATTTGACCCATAGATAGCTCTGCGGAAATTACACACTTAGTCCCGGGGCCAAGTGCCTCAAAGGCTTTGTATGGAAAAGGCCACAAGGTTTTTGGTCTTATTAGGCCACAAGAAACCCCCTGTGCTTTTAATTGAGCCATGGCTTCTTTAACAATTCTTGAAGTGGTTCCAAATGCAACAAATACTATTTCTGCCTCATCAATATCTAAGCACTCGACTTCTACAAGGTCTTTTTCCGCCTTATCATATTTGACCCAGAGTTCATTTACAAAGTCTTCTAGTTTATCATGTTTTAGATAAACGGAATTGATAGCATTACGGTCTCTACTATATTTATGGCCAGTTAGAGCCCAGGGTTTAGCTTTGGCAATATCATCCCCTTGAAGGGCTGCCTTAGCCTTTGGTATAGTTACTGGTTCCATCATCTGCCCCAGCATTCCATCCGCCAATATCAAAACGGGATTCCTGTATTCATCAGCTATATCAAATGCTCGAATAATCATATCCATGGCTTCTTGAATTGAAGCGGGAGCATATACAATCAGGTGATAATCTCCGTTACCACCACCTCGTGTAGCTTGGAAGTAATCTGCTTGGCCAGGTTGTATAGACCCTATTCCTGGGCCACCTCTCATAACATTTAGAATTACCACAGGAGCCTGAATTGAAGCCAATCCTGACATCCCCTCCTGCATCAAGGCAATTCCAGGGGAGGAGGAGGATATAAATACTCTTCCCCCTGCTGCCGAAGCACCGTATGCCATGTTTACGGATGCTAGTTCACTTTCTGCTTGTACAAATGAGCCTCCAACTTTTGAAATTTCTCGACTCATGTACTCCGTAACCTCGTTTTGGGGTGTAATTGGGTATCCAAAATAGTATCTCGCTCCCCCTAAAATGGCTGCCAAGGCAAAGGCTTCATTGCCCTTCATTAATCTTTTTTCACTCATTTGGCTGCCTCCTCTTCTCGGTAAACATTTATTACACCGTCGGGACACATTGTGGCACAATTACCACAGCCAATGCATCTAGACATATCTATGCACATAATAGGATGATAGTCCTTGATGTTTATAGTGTCTTGATCAATCTGCAATATTTTTTCTGGGCAGACCAGAACACAAAGTTCACAGCCTTTACAACGATCTATACGTAGTGTTAATTTACCCTTCCCCAATTTTTCAGCCCCCTTCTTTTTTTTCTTCAAAAACCCCTAAACTTTAAGTATTTTTTTTGCCGCCTCTACAATGTCAGCACCTGTCATCTTATACTTGATTTTAAGTTCTTCTGGTTTCCCCGACTCTCCAAATGTATCAAGTTGTCCAACAAAGGCCATCTTAACAGGATAATCTTTTACAACTACTTCTGCCACAGCAGACCCAAGTCCACCATAAATACCATGCTCTTCTGCAGTTACTATCTTGCCAGTTTCTCTTGCTGCCCTAAGGATTATATCTTTATCTATAGGTTTAATAGTATGCATATCTATAATACGAGCTTCTATTCCAAGAGTCTTTAGTTCTTCCCAAGCAATTAAAGCCTCATTGACCATAATTCCTGTTGCTATAATTGTAAGGTCTTTGCCTTCTTTGAGTTGATTACCCTTACCTATAGTCACCTTATCTCCTTCAGAATAGACAAAGGGCACAGCTAAACGTCCTAGTCTAACGTAGCAAGGACCGTCAATAGCGCAGACCTGTCTCATCAGTTCCTTTGTAGAAATGCCATCACAAGGATTAACCACAGTCATTCCTGGAATGGTTCTCATCAAAGCAATGTCTTCAAATGTTTGGTGGCTACCGCCATCTTCTCCCACTGTTATTCCCGCATGGGTTGCACATATTTTTACATTTGCATTTGTATAACCAATGGAATTGCGGATAACCTCAAAGGCTCTACCTGCTGCAAACATGGCAAATGTAGAGGCACATACAATTTTCCCCGAAAGAGCCATTCCTGCTGCCGTCCCATAGAGGTTCTGTTCTGCTATTCCCATATTGAAAAATCTTTTTGGATTTTCTTGCCCAAAATCATAGGTCATTGTTGATTTGGATAAATCTCCGTCTAATACAACAAGATTTGAGTACTTATCTCCCAATTCTAATAATACTTGCCCGTAGGCTTGCCGGGTGGCCATCTTTTCCATCTTTTCCATCATGCCCATTCTCCTCCTATTTCTTCTAATGCCTTGGCAACTTCTTCTTCGTTAGGTGCCTTTCCATGCCAGCCAGCCTGGTCCTCCATAAATGAAACACCTTGACCCTTGTGGGTTTTGGCTAGGATAAGGGTGGGTTTGCCATTAGTGTTTCTCGCTTCCCTAAGGGCCTCTATTATTTCAGGAATATTGTGTCCATCGATGGATATAGTATGCCAACCAAAAGCTTGAAATTTTTCTGCGATAGGGGTAACCTTCATAACATCATCGTTTTTCCCATCAATCTGAAGTCCATTCCAGTCAACAATTGCCAACAAGTTATCCAGTGAGTAATGGCCTGCTGCCATTGCGGCCTCCCAAACTAAACCCTCTTGCAATTCACCGTCCCCTAAAAGAACATAAACCCTACCCTTACTTTTATCAAGTCGACCCGCTAGTGCCATCCCTATTGACATGGAAAACCCTTGTCCTAGTGAGCCTGTAGATGTCTCCACTCCAGGTAATTTTTTTGAGTCTGGATGCCCTTGAAATTTACTATTAATCTTCCTGAAAGTTAAAATATCTTCCTTAGGGAAATAACCGCTTTCTGCCAAGACAGCATATAAGCCTGGAGAAGCATGGCCTTTTGAAAGAACAAATTTATCTCGGTCTTGCATGGTGGGGTCTTTGGGATTATGGTTCATTTCGTGAAAATATAGGACTGATAGAATATCAGCAGCCGATAGAGATCCTCCAGGATGTCCTGAACCCGCTGCCCCAGTTGCTAAAATAATACCACGGCGTATATTAGCCGCTCTTTTTTCAAGATCTTTAATTTCCATAAATTGTCTCCTTTTTTGTTCTTTATTTGAAGGCCTTCAATCTTTAATAGGGTAGTTCCCCTTTCTAAGATTGGACTATATACTTCCTGCTTTTCTGAAATCACTAGGATTCCATTATTTTATTCGCCTCTTGTTACAAGTACTTTTACCATAAACAATGGAATTTTTGCCATTCTTTTGAGCCTAACAGGTTCTTTTACTAGCCTATAGAGCCATTCTAAACCATGTTTTTGATAAAAGGCAGGTGCTCGGTTTACCCTGCCTGCCCAAACATCCAAACTGCCTCCAACTCCCATAGCCCCACGTATATTTGACAGTTCTTCCCTATGAGCTTGGATGAATTTTTCTTGTCTTGGGGATCCCATTGCCACACAAAGAAATGAAGCCCCTGATTGGCGAATATCTTCCACAATACTTGTTTCTTCTTCTGGTCCGAAATACCCATGATGACTTCCAGAAATGATCAATTCTGGAAATCTCTTCCTCATGTTGGCTCCTGCCTTTTCACAAACGGCTTCTTCACCGTCACAAGCTGGACCACCTCCCAGTAGATATATTCCCATTTTTTTCTCGTTTAATAGCTTAAGGACTTGTGTTAAAAAATCAATTCCTGTTATCCGCTCTTCAAGAGGCTTGCCCATAATTTTACTTGCATAAACAATGCTTATACCATCTGGAATCGCTAGGGATGAGCTTTCGATCAAGGCTTTTAATTCCAGATCTTCCATCGCATTCATTATAATCTCAGGATTAGGCGTTACAATAATATCAAGACCATCTTGAGCCATAATGTCTTGTAGACGAGCTTTTGCTTGCTCCATATTAACTTGATCAATGGGTATACCCCAAATATATAGACGTTTACTCATAGTTTTTTATCCAAAATCCTTTTAATCATCTCTTCATTGGTTGCCAAGCTATTTACCATAGCTTGAACTTTTTCTTCCACCTGTTTGCCACTTTCTTCACCATTTTCAGCCCACACTCTTCGGTATTCCTCAAGGAAAAATCGGGCTCTAAAATCTATTGTTGTGGAAAGTGCTTTTAGGCCAATGGAGTTCAAAAATGCATTAATTTTTGGGTCATAAGATATTCCTATTATTTTTATACCCATAATAGCCCCGTGTATTAAGGAATGCAACCTAACCCCCACCAGTAAGTCCATATTACCAATAATAGACATCATTTCATTTGTTAGATACTTATGCTTAACTGCAAACACCTTATCTCCAAGGCGTCCTTCTAGTTCCTCAATAACTGCTAGGTCCTCTTTGTAGTGAAAGGGTATTAAGACTACTTGGGCCCTTTCCTTGTCTACCAGTTGCTTTATAGATTCTTCCAATTCTTCAACAAATTGTGAATCCATACGGTTTTCCTTTATAGCAAAACCCACAAGGGCCTTTTTAGTATCTCTTTTAAGACCCTCTTTTTCCAAGATCTCTTTCCCTAATTCCAAGGAGACAGGTTCAATTCCAAGGACAGGGTCAGCAGTAATAACTATAGCTTCTCCTGCTAGTCCAATTTCAACCAACAATTCCTTAGAGGCTTGATCCCTCACCACAATTCCACTGGCCATTTTTAGGGTAGATGCAGTAAGCTTTCGATTACAACTGCTTGTAATTGGACCGATTCCCTGGCTATAGATGAAAAAATCCTTTCTCAAGAACTTTGTAATCCACATTATCATTAGGTAATAGAGGATGCTTTTCTTGCTTGTTACATCCTGAAGAAGGCTTCCTCCACCAGAGATTAGCAAATCACACCTTTTTATTGCCCCCACAACTCCCAGGAAAGATTTGCGATCCACACTAATAACCCCATGCTTTTCTGCCGTGGACTCAGGCTGCTGGGACAAAACCGTAATCTCAATCCCAGGTATTTTTTCCCTTAGGTTATGAACTAAGGCTTGTAAAATTGATTCGTCTCCAATGTTATTAAAACCATAATAGCCTGAAATTAAAATTTTACCCATTTGACACCAATTGTTTTTTTCGCCAAGTAACATATAAATGATGCAAGCCTTCAAAAATAAGGATCCCTGCAAGTCCTATTAAGATACCAAAGATAAGCCCATAACCCGTTCGATATAGGCCCAGATAAAGGGGGGTTCTAATATGCTGGAATGTGTTGCACACAGATGTAATTCCAATTACACCCCCTAGGCCAAATAGAATTGTCCACAATTTCCACCTTCGAGTAGCACAATATACCATCATCATTATTGAAGGAAAGGCTATTAAGAATTCCTTGGTCCTAGGCCTTGCAACTAAAAAGTCCTCCAACTTATTTCTCACTACCATTTCAATGCTACTGACTTCTAATGTTGAATTATGACCTGTCCTAAGTATATAGTAAGCCCCTAATCCTAGAATAATAATCCCTACAAGCACCATCCATGCCTTAACTCTTAAATTAAGCAATTCTTTTAGGTCCAAGAATTCTAACCTACCCACTTTTTTCTTGCTTTCGCTATAGCCAAATAGGGCTAAGAAAATTAAAATATAGTAAAGGATAGGCAATAATTGCGCAACTTTTACTCCTCTAAAGATATCAATTTCTAGCATGTAGTTTACAGAGGAAATAGGTGCAGCAGTCATAAGCCCTCCTAATAATGCCACAAGAACCGAGGCAAGTAGGGCAAAAATACTGACGGCAATTATTTTACTTACCTTTTCATCTTGAGCTAAATTATCCTGAGCCCACCTGGCCTGAGCTGTAAAAACGCTGATACCAAGGGAGGCAATTATCACCGCAGAGAAAAATGCTGCTGTAAGCTCGAACAATTCTGCCATTGCCATAGCCATGCCAATTACACCAGCCACCCCAGCAATTCCAAATCCCAGTATCCACTTCCTTGGGATAGGGAATAAGAGTCTAAGAAGTAACAAAGCTCCCAAAACAGACCCTATTCCGGCAATTATTTTCAACCAGGGATTTACCTGGTAGTTTTTCATTTGTGTTGCCCTCCCGATTTCAAATCCATGGGCGGCTAATCGGCTTTCCAAATTTTCGAATAAAGTTTGGTATTCTTCTATGTCCGTAACATAGGTGTGCAAATCTTCAAACTCAAAAATAGGTTTATAGTATATTACCCTTATATTTCTTTCGACTACTGCTCTAAAGAGAGTGTTTTCAATTTCCTTGGAGCCTTCATATCCATAATATTGGTAACGGTTTTGAATATATGGCCAAACAGTGAAAATCCTAACTGCATTATAACCCGAGGCGATAGCTACATCCTCTACCCCATATTGCATAATATTTTGAAGTTGAGTGGTGTTTTCAATTAGCCCCATGGTAACATTGTTGTTAACAATGTAGTTTTTGGCAAAATCTACCCCATCATCGTAACCAAAGACAGCCTGGCCGCCAACTATTATGTAGTCAGGAGATATCCCATACTTTTCATAGTCCCCTACAACAGCCCTAGCAAAGTCTGTATCATTCCAACCACTATAGCTCATAGTTCTGGGTACAATTTCCATACCTGCTTCCTGAATAGTCTGGACTTTCCCAGGCAAAAACCCCAAACTTATATACATAATCTTAGAGCTCTCCATATCAATTCTTTCCTGATAACCTGTGTTATCAGAATTTTGAAGCTTATATTTTTCTGAATAAAGAGCAACATCGGCGGTTCCATCAATAAAGCCGTATATTTTATTGCCTTCCTCAAATAGTATATAGCGGTCTTTGGAAATTCTCTGGCTTATACCATTCTTCAAGAAGGCTGCCCCTTGCCCCTCCGCCTGAAATACCACGTCGAAAGAATCATAGCCCCATCCTTCTATTTCTTCCACAAAATCTGAAGGATAGCCCGCTTTCCAATTGGCATCCTGCATGAGTTTATCCATAACAATCCCTGTAACAGGAAGCTCTGTGTCTTCCATTAAGGTTACAATGCTCTCTTCTGTTAGACCCACTTTATTGATACCCATTTTCTTGAATTCTTGTAGCCACCAATTAATATCTTGGCTTGACTGAATGGCCATTGCTTCCACTTCATTAAAGTCCAGAACCACGTCATAGGTTTTGTTGTTTTTCTCAACATTAAAGCGGCCACCTATAATTATCAAACACACGATAACCACAAGGCCAATCCCAATTACAAGAAGTTTGTTTTGCTGTAAATAGTCTTTCATCTTAAGTGCTCCTTTAGTTGAGTGTATAAGTCCCTCTTATCATTATATAAGCCTCTGTGACTGCTCTAATCCCTCGTCCGTCGTTTCTTGGAACAAGAAGTAAGTGGTTGGCCTTGCAAGTTATACCGCTTTTTAAGTCCTGGCCACCTGTTATATCCGAAATACCATCCTCCCCGTTGTCAATGGCTTTTACTTCCCCACTTCTAACTATAATCTCTGTGCCTTCTCCCCCTATTAGTTTTTGTCCACTTTGAAGACGAAGAACAGCATAAGACAATTTGCTGTCTACATAAGATTTCGTTACAACAGGGTCTTGAGGTGAGCCTGGAACTGATGTATCTCCAAATGCCACCATTAAACTCAATCCTGCAACCATAATTAATATTAATAAAGCCCATAGTCCTTTTTTCATCTTATTTACCCCTCTCCATTTCTATAAATGCTGCTGGCAAAGCCTGGATCAAATCTCCAGCAGTCATAGATGTCATCCCTACTTGTTTAGCAGCAATATCACCTGCCAATCCATGAATATATACTCCAGCTCGTGCGGCATCATAAGGCTTAAATCCTCTTCCAAGAAGGGCTGCAATAACTCCAGCTAACACGTCTCCCGTGCCCCCTGTTGCCATGCCTGGGTTACCAGTGGTATTCATTGATATTAGGCCTTGATCCTTGTAAATCAAGGTTTTGTGGCCTTTTAATACCACCACACAACCTATTAGTTGAGCCAAAGAGCCAGTTACTTGTTCGCGAGTCATCCTATTGTATTCTTCTAGACCAATATGGAGAAGTCGGCGTGCCTCTCCTGGATGTGGAGTGATGATAATATCTCCTTGGTAGTTCTTGAGCTTGGAGTAATCCTCGAATCCCGCGGCTATATTTAATGCATCTGCATCAAGAACCAGTGGGTTTTTATAAGAATCAAGAACCCATTTTAGGAAGTCTTTAGCACTTTCACCCTGGCCAATTCCAGGTCCCAAGACCATACTATGATATTCATCTATCTTTGTCATTGGGATTTCCCTATCTACCAGTACAGCTTCCGGTACACCACAATGTATAATAGGAAAGAATTCCATGGGAATAGATACAGAAACCACACCAGCTCCCGATCTATAAGCACCCTTTGCGGCTAAAACTGCAGCACCACACATACCCAAGCTACCAGCTCCAATGAGTATTCTGCCATAGTGGCCTTTGTGGGAATCCTGGTCTCGTTCAAAAAATAAGGATTTTATGGAAGACACACTTGATTCATTAATCATGTTAAATACCCAAAATCAATGAAGCCAAGAAGAAATATGTTACCACAGAAGTCATGTCCGTAAGGGACGCAATCATTGGCGTAGCCATTAATGCGGGATCCACTCCCACCTTTTTAGCAATTAAGGGTAACATTCCCCCGACTATTTTTGCAAAGGTAATAATCAAAATCATAGAAAGTGAAATAGTAAGGGCTATTAAAAATCCTTGTTTGTCCAGGAAGAAAACTTTCAAAAAATTCAAAACACTTAGCATAATTCCAATGGATAGACTGATTCTAAACTCCTTCCATAGCACCTTGCAACCATCCTTTAAGTCGATTTCACCCAATGCTAAACCACGAATAATCAAAATTGCCGCTTGGGACCCGCTGTTACCTCCTGTGCCCATTAGCAGGGGCAAGTAGGCTACCAGAACTATCACTTCAGACAACATAGCCTCAAATCGAGTAATTATAAGACCCGTAACCATGGCTGATAACATAAGAAATAGCAACCAGGGAAATCTGCTTTTTATATGAACAAAAACGCTAGTATCTAGGTATTCCATTTGTGCAGTTCCAAGAACCCCTGCCATTCTCTCTATATCTTCAGTAGCTTCTTCGTCTATGATTTCAAGAATATCATCAACTGTTACAATCCCAACCAATCTAGATTCATTATCTACCACAGGAATAGCTAAGAATCCATATCTTCTAAAAACTTGAGAAACGATTTCTTGGTCATCATAAACATTAACACTAACAAAATCTTCCTGCATTATTTCTCCGATAATGTCATCACTGTTGGAAATTACCAGAGTACGCAAGGAAATTATACCTGCTAATTTCCTTCCAGTATCTTTTACATAGCAGGTATAGATGGTTTCACTATCAAAGGCCTCTTTTTTGATATAAGCTAAAGCCTCTTCCACCGTCATGTTTTTGCTCAAACTTATATATTCCGGAGTCATAAGAGTTCCTGCTGAACCCTCAGGATAATTCAGGAAGGTGTTTATTTGCTTACGTTCTTCTTTTGGGGTTTTTTCAAGAATTTTATCCACTACATTTGCGGGTAGCTCTTCCAAAACGTCAATCATATCATCAAAATCTAATTCATCTAATATGAAATTGATTTCTGTGTCAGTGATACCATTAATGATTTTTATTTGATCCTCTATGGGCAAAAATGAGAAAACGTCTACTGATAATTCTTTAGGTAAACTACGGAACAAAATAATGGCTCTTTCTAAACCCACTTGTTCCATTATTTCCTCCAAAACCTCTGCAACGTCTACAGGGTTATTTAAAGCGATCAAATTATCTCTGGCTTCAATATATTTTTTTTCGGTTACCAGTTTTAGTATTTCATCAGTGATTTCATCAAAGGTTTTTTCGAATTCCATTGGTAACCTCCTTTCTATGAGGATTCTTTGTATGACATTAAATTATAACATTTATAATCAAGCATTCGCAAGTTAAAAGCCAGCTATTTTGTTCCTAGTTTCAGTCAGATTTAGGGCCCTC
>JAVEXZ010000030.1:0-2087 GCA_034003765.1 Anaerovoracaceae bacterium
TCTCATCATAGTTTACGGTAATATACAGATTACCGCAACCAATTTTAACCTTTTCTGTAAATCCCATTGTTACATTTGGCCTAGGCCTTGGAACAATAGCGGCTTCTTTTTTAAGCTCTTGAAGCCCATCAGTTTCCAAATCATCTATTGAGGGATTCTCAAATCCCCTTGCTTCCTTAGATGCCGTGGACCCAGTTGGGCCTTTGACTTCATTGGAGTCATTTGAGACTTTTGCTTTCTTATGGCCATCCAGGGTTTTTGCTTCCTTATGGGCTCTTGATTCCCCAATATTTAAAACCTGCTCGTTTCTTGAGCCATCCCTATATATAGTAGTCCCTTTACAACCCAATGTATAGGCTAGCTTATAAGATTCTGCAACATCCTCCCGTGTAGCTGACTTAGGGAAGTTCACAGTTTTGGAAACTGCATTATCTGTATTTTCTTGGAATGCTGCTTGCATCCTTACATGCCAAATTGGGTCTACATCATGAGCGCAAACATATAGTTTTTTTGTGTCTTCTGGTATTTCTTCCAGGCCTTCTAATGACCCATGTTCAACAATACTCTTCATTATCGAGTCTTTGAAAAGGCCTTTTTCTTTCAAGTGTCTTTCCAGGATATTATTTGTTTCTATAAGGTGGGTATTATCCATTACATTGCGATAATATGCATAAGCGAAAACTGGCTCAACTCCCGACGAAACTGAAGCTATAATTGAAAGTGTCCCTGTAGGAGCTATGGTTGTAACTGTAGCGTTTCTAAGGGGTTTTCCATCTTTATAGATACTCTCAGAAAATGTTGGAAAAGCGCCTCTCTTCTCAGCCAATTTTTCACTTGCCTTATGACCCACTGTATTGACTCTCTTCATTAACTGTCTGCCAAAATCAACGCCCTCATCACTGTTATATGGGATCCCAAGATAAAGAAGCATATCAGCAAAACCCATGACCCCAAGCCCAATCTTTCTTGTCAGTTTAGTCACCCTATCTATTTCCTCTAGTGGATATTTGTTGATATCGATAACATTATCAAGGAAATGAACGGCTTTCTCTATAGTGGCCTCTAGTTTTTCATAGTCCACTTCCCAAAGGCCATTGTTTTCTTTTAGGTGGTGAACAAGATTAATGGAGCCCAGATTACAGGATTCATAAGGTAAAAGAGGCTGTTCTCCACAAGGATTTGTTGATTCAATTTCTCCTAATGAAGGTACAACGTTGTCCTTGTTCAATCTGTCCAAGAAAATAATCCCTGGTTCTCCAGTTGCCCAAGCTGATTCCACTATGGTTTCGAAAACCTCTTTAGCCATAAGCTGTCCAACAGGCTCTCCGTTAAATGGATCTAAAAGATCATAGGGCAAATCTTTTTCCACTGAATCCATAAAGTTCTCTGTTACTCCCACGGATATATTAAAGTTATTTATTTCAGTTATTGTGTTCTTGCAGGTAATAAATTCCATTATATCGGGGTGGTCTACCTTGAGAATCCCCATGTTTGCACCTCTTCTAGTGCCTCCTTGTTTTACTGCATCTGTGGCAGCATTAAAAACTTTCATAAAGGAAATAGGACCGCTAGCAACGCCACCAGTAGAATTTACGGTAGCCCCTTGTCCCCGCAATCTAGAAAAGGAAAAGCCTGTACCTCCCCCGCTCTTGTGAATTAGGGCAGCATTCTTGATTGCATCAAAGATACCTTCCATAGAATCTGGTATAGGCAGAACAAAACATGCAGAAAGTTGACCTAGGGGCCTTCCTGCATTCATTAGGGTTGGTGAGTTAGGTAAGAACTCCAGGTCAGTCATCATGGTGTAGAATTCATCGCTTAAGGATTTTATATCTGCATTTTCATCATATATCAAATCCCCTTGGGCTATGGTATCTGCCACACGTCTAAAAAGACCCTCAACAGTCTCCTTTGCTTGGCCCTTTTCGTCCTTGGCTAAGTATCTTTTTTCTAATACTGTTCGCGCATTTTCGCCTATCTTCATAAATTATTCTCCATATCTACTTGTTGATCGGTTCGTCCACCTTGTTGATCAGTTCGTCCACCTTGTTGATCAGTTCGTCCACCTTGTTGATCAGTTCGTCCAC
>JAVEXZ010000030.1:2187-11161 GCA_034003765.1 Anaerovoracaceae bacterium
GTTCGTCCACCTTGTTGATCAGTTCGTCCACCTTGTTGATCAGTTCGTCCACCTTGTTGATCAGTTCGTCCACTTTTTACACGTTTACGTTGCATTTCTGTTCACTTCCTATTCAGCCATTGCACATTAATTCACCCTTCATATAATTTTCAGGTGACTAAAGTTGCTGGCTGCATTAATTATTAAGTGTACCCAGTTTACCACTATATCTTGTGGTTGCGCAAGTATAAAAATCACTATATGGTATAGGATTCAACTTTTTATAAATTTTCTCCTATAATTTTTTTCTTGTTAGATTTTTCTAAAATTTTCCCCGTAAATTTCTATGATTTTAGCAACGGATTCCCTAAGTATAAGGCCTTGGGTATCCACTATTTGGTGGGCATATTTTTCATATAGGGGGACCCTCTGATTGTATAGGTCCCTAAGGGTTTCCCCTGGTTCTATAGTTATACCCCTCTGGTGGAGATCTCCCAACCTCTCTTCTATTTCTTCGTAGGGTAACTTTAGGTAAACCACCCATCCGATTTCACGTAAATGTGCCATGGCATCTTTACCGTAAATAGCACTTCCACCAGTGGCAATAACATTTTCATCGGCCTCAATTGTGCTAATCACACGATTTTCAATTTCGTGAAAACCGGCCACTCCATTGGCCGCAATAAGCTCACTAAGGATTTTCCCCTCATGCTTTTGTATAAGTAAATCGCAATCAATAAATTGATAGCCCATTGCCTTTGCCAATACAACCCCTACTGTGCTTTTACCGCAACCAGGCATTCCTATCAAAACTATATTTGAAGGCTCATTCTCTTTATTAGTGTCGTGATTTTTGGCATTGCTATTTTTAAGATTGTAATTTTTAACCTTGCTATCTGATGCATGGCTGCTTTTAGTTTTGCAATTTTTAGCCTTGATATCTGCAGCATTGTTGCTTTTAGTTTTGTAATTTTTAGCCTTGCTATCTGCAGCATGGCTAATTTTAACATTGCTGTTTTTCGTTTTGTTATTTTCATAGTTATTTCTGCTCATCTAATTTGTCTCCAATTTTTTTGCCAGAATAAGACCAAACAAACCTTCCCCCAGCCCAGGTTTTGCTAGTTGAAATTCGTTTTTCAAGGAGAAAATCGTCTGGCTTTTTTCGGTTATTTCAAAGCCAGCTTTTTCAATAGCCTGGACCATCTCCTCCCCACTATGGAAGTTTGCCTGGCGGTAAAACTCATTATGGTGCTTTTTCATTTCATAAATCTTCCCAAGAGCTGTTGTTTTGTCAATAAAGCCAATAGCCAGCGATCCCCCTGCTATTATTATCCTATAGGCCTCCCTAAGGGTTTGGTCCAGGTCACTTAAGAAACAATCAACAGTTATCATTACGATTAAATCAAAACTATCATTTTTGAAAGAGAGCTTTTCTCCCTTTTCTCTAAAGACCTTGATGCCACGAGCTTCAGCTCTTAGGGCCATTTCTTCAGAAGGTTCTACCCCTATTCCTATTCTCAAGGCTTCTGCAAAAATTCCCGTCCCTACCCCTATTTCCAGTCCACGGCTAAAGGGGGGTAAGGTGTCTTTTAATAGGGCTAGTTCTGATTGAAAGATCTCCTTATTGTTCACAAACCATTTCTCATAACGATCAGCCAGCCCTGTAAAAGTCTCTCCCATCGAAAATCCCCTTTTCTCCACCAATTTTTCTCAATCCCTGTGAATACATTCTCTAGGCTGTAGTTTTTACAACATCTCTTCCTTGGGCTTACAAATATACCATGCTGCCCTATGAGATACATTGACTACTTGAACCTCAGAAAAGCAAAGCTTCATCTCACTTACGCACTCTTCCATCTCTTGCAAGGCATAACGTATAAATTGAAAATAATCCCCACCCTCTAGTCTCTCAACGAAAGAAGTAAAAGGGGAGGTCCTTTCGTTATAATCATATATAATTACTCGTTCTCTTGTCACCCTGCCCATCTCCTGGTACATTTTTTTTCTATCTTCTTTTACAAGACCATGGGCCACGTAGGATGCAATTGATAGGTCAAAGCTCTTATCCTCAAAAGGTAAAACAGCTAAAACATCCCCCGAGACAAAACTACATCCCGGGGTTTTCCGTCTTGACACTTGGAGCATTTTTTCTGCAGGTTCCACACCTACAACTTGAAGGCCTTCTTCTAATAAAGCACCACACAAAGCTCCAGTACCACTGCCCACATCTAGTATTGTTCGATATTTAGAAAGGTCGAATTGTGGCTTAACATTTTGCATAATTTTACTGTAATGCTTAAACTGATAACCATAAAACAAGCCGTAAAAAGGGGCAATACGGTCAAATAATTTGTTTTCCTTCTTGTTCTTCTTATCGGACTTTACCATAGACCCCTCACTTGTCTTCTCTTAGTTACTGGCTTTTTTACAAAATAATAATATCCATTGTATTTAGTCAATTGCTATCCCTTCTTTTCTATTTCTAGTTTTCCATCTCTATCTACAAGAACTACCCTCTCTCCATCTAGTATTTCTCCTGATATGATGCCCCTTGCCAAGAGGGTCTCAAGGGTTCTTTGCAAGTATCTTCTAAGTGGCCTTGCTCCAAATGCTGGATCATAGCCTTCTCTAAGGATAAGGTCCTTAGCCCCATCTTCTAACTCTATTCTTATGCCTCGTTCTTCAAGTCTGCTCTCAGTTCCATGAAGCATACGATCAAGTATATCTCCCAATTCATGGCGGGTCAAAGGCTTAAACAAGACAATCTCATCTAAGCGATTAAGGAATTCTGGTCTGAAGGCATTATGCAACTCCTGCATAACTGCCTCTTGAACTCCTTCTGTGAGGTTACCTTCTGAGTCTATTCCTTCAAGGAGTAATGGGGCCCCTAAATTAGAGGTCATAATAAGCACTGTGTTTTTAAAGTCTACCATTCTCCCTTGGGAATCTGTAATCCTGCCATCATCTAAAACCTGAAGCAAAATGTTAAAAACATCTGGATGAGCCTTCTCAATTTCATCAAATAGAATTACACTATAGGGTTTTCGCCTTATTGCCTCACTAAGCTGGCCCCCTTCTTCATAACCAATATATCCAGGAGGTGCTCCAATCATACGTGCCACAGAATGTTTTTCCATATACTCAGACATATCAATTCTAACCATATTATCTTCTGTATCAAATAATGCTTCTGCAAGGGTTTTAGCAAGTTCTGTTTTCCCTACTCCAGTTGGCCCCAAAAACAGGAAACTGCCTATAGGTCTGTTGGGATCTTTTATTCCCGCCCTAGATCTTAAAATAGCATCTGCTACCTTTTGTACCGCCTCATCTTGACCTACCAGTCTCTCATGAAGAATTTGATCAAGCCTCAAGAGTTTTTCTCTTTCCCCTTCCATCATTCTTGATACAGGAATGCCTGTCCAGCGACTTACGATCTTTGCTATCTCTTCTGGTGTCACTCTTTCCCTAAGTAGGGTTGCTTTTTCACCAAGGTCATTTTTTTCTTGCGCCCGGGTGAGTTCTTTTTCCAGGGCTGGAATTTCCCCATATCTTAATTGAGCTGCTCTTTCTAAGTCATATCTTCTTTCAGCAGCATCGGCTTCATTATTTAGCATTTCCAATTTTTCTTTTAAGTCCCGAACAATTGAAATGGCATCCTTTTCTTCAGCCCATGTGGCTGTCAAAGCATCTAGTTCTTCCCTGCCTTCTGAGATTTCTTTTCGTAGGTTCTCTAATCTTTTAAGGCTGGCAGCATCTGTTTCATTAGAAAGTGCCGCTTCTTCAATTTCCATTCTCAGAATATCTCTATGAACCCTATCAAGCTCTGTGGGCATAGATTGAAGCTCTGTTTTAATTAGTGCGCAGGCTTCGTCCACTAGGTCAATTGCTTTGTCTGGAAGGAATCTATCAGTAATATATCTATGGGAAAGTACAGCAGCTTGAATTAAGCTGGCATCTTGTATGGTAACCCCGTGGTAGATCTCATATCTTTCCTTTAATCCTCTAAGTATAGAAATAGTCTCTTCCACACTGGGTTCGTCAATCATTACTGGTTGGAATCTTCGTTCAAGGGCTGAATCTTTTTCAATATACATCCGGTATTCATCAAGAGTTGTTGCTCCTATGCACCTTAGTTCACCTCTTGCCAAAAGTGGTTTTAGCATATTGCCTGCATCCATAGAGCCCTCGGCTTTACCAGCTCCAACGATATTATGAATCTCATCTATAAAGAGGATTATGGCACCCTTACTTTTGCTGACCTCATCTAAAACAGCCTTTAGTCTCTCTTCAAATTCTCCTCGATATTTTGCCCCTGCTAAAAGGGCTCCCATATCCAAGGAGAACAACCTTTTATTTTGCAAGTTTTCTGGCACATCTCCCCTTAATATCCTTTGGGCTATCCCTTCTACTACAGCCGTTTTTCCAACTCCAGGTTCACCTATCATAACTGGGTTGTTCTTGGTTTTTCGTGAAAGGATTCTTATTGTATGGCGTATCTCTTCTTCTCTTCCAATTACAGGGTCAAGTTTATTGTCTCGGGCCATTTTAACAAGGTCTGTTCCATATTTTTCTAAAGCCTCGTAAGTAGCCTCAGGATTATCACTATCAACCCTTTGGTTGCCTCTTACTTCCTTTAATTTTATCAAGAATGGCTCCCTTTGGATGCCAAATTTTAGAAGACGCTGCTTAAGTTCCCTCGGAGCGGTGGTCATTATAGCCAGCATCAAATGCTCGACACTAATATAATGGTCTCCCATATTTTTTGACTCTTCTTCAGCCTGGATAAAGGCTCTGTTTGCTTCTGTTGACCAAGCTGGTTGGGCTCCCCCCGAAACCTTTGGCTTTGAATCAATTGCAATTTCTTGAGCCTCTTTCATTTCTTCAATAGAGACATTCATCCGCTTTAGAATTGAAGGAATCAATCCGTTGGAATCGGAAATCAAAGCATCTAGCAGATGGTCCAAATCTACACTAGGATTCCCATTCTCCAAGCTAATGTTCATGGCATCTTGCAGCCCTCGTACAGAATTTTGAGTGAATTTTTCTGCTTTCATCTAAAACACCTCCCTATGAAAACATTTTTGCCCATAACATTTTGGTTTTGATTTCAGGGTTTTGATTTTTTGCCTTTATTTTTCATTTACTTTTTCTTCATAGTTAAACCAATCTTGTTTCTATCATAATCAATGGATAGAATTCGAACCTGAACCGTGTCTCCAACTGAAACAACATCCATAGGATGCTTAACAAAACGATCTGCCAACTCAGAGATATGAACAAGGCCGTCACTTTTTAGGCCGATGTCTACGAAAGCCCCAAAATCAACAACATTTCTTACGGTTCCTGTCATTTCCATATCGAGTTTTAAATCTTCAATTTTTCTCACATCATTCCTAAATATAACCGAAGGAGCCTCACCTCTTGGGTCTCTTGCAGGTTTTTTAATTTCTGCTATTATATCCTTTAGGGTTGGGACTCCCACTTCAATATCAGCACTTAGGGCTTCCAGAGTATCAGGCCACTTATCTTTTAGTCTTTCCTCAATATCTAAGACTCCCCCAGCGGATATTTCTTCTTTCTTTATACCCAGTTTTTTCAGCAATTTATCAGCAGATTCATAGGATTCTGGATGAACAGACGTACTATCTAGGGGATTTTTACCCTCACTTATTCTGAGAAAGCCTGCACACTGATGATATGCCTTAGGTCCCAGTTTCCCAACTTTTTTCAGTTCTTTCCTGTCCTTAAATGCCCCTTGCTCTTCCCTATAGGCCACTACATTTCTAGCAATAGTCATATTTATTCCAGCCACATAGGAAAGCAAGGATGGTGATGCTGTATTTAAGTCAACCCCTACCCTATTCACGCAGTCTTCCACTACATTTGTAAGGGCTTTGTCTAATAGTCCTTGATTTACATCATGTTGATACTGTCCTACCCCTATGCTCTTAGGGGATATCTTTACTAGCTCTGCCAATGGATCCTGAAGCCTTCTTCCCAGGGACATCGCTCCTCTTGTAGTTACATCTAAATCGGGGTATTCCTCTGTAGCTATTTTAGATGCAGAATAAACTGAAGCCCCCGCCTCGTTTACAATGGTATATGAAATATCCAGGTCATTTTTTTTGATAAAGTTAGCTATCACCTCTTCAGTTTCCCTTGAAGCTGTTCCGTTCCCCACCACTATTACATTGGCCTTATATTTCTCTACAAGATTCTTAAGGGTTTTTTCGGTGCCCTCTATATCATTTCTTGGTTCAGTGGGATATATAGTTGTGTGGGCCAATAATCTACCGCTTTCATCTATAACCGCTACTTTACAGCCAGTACGAAATCCTGGGTCTAAACTAATAATCCTAGACCCTTTAACGGGAGGCACCATCAAAAGTTTTTCCGTGTTTTTGGCAAATATCTTTACAGCTTCTAACTCTGCCCTATCTGTTAACAGGGCTCTAACTTCACGCTCAATGGATGGTGCCATCAATCTTTTATATCCATCTTTTATGCAGTCCACAAGTAAAGGATAAAAAATTGATTTTTCTGAGCGAATTACTTTATTTTCTAGGTCTCCCACTATATCTTCTATAGGAGCAACAAGCTTAACCTTCAGCTTCTTTTCTTTTTCCCCTCTATTTATAGCCAGTATTCTATGGTTGGGAATTTTCCCAACCCCCTCTTGATACTGATAAAAGCCCTCGTAAGGCGTCTGTTCATCTAAATCAACACCCTCACTTGCTATCATTCCAGCAGTCATGGTCCTTGATCTAACTAAATCAGTATAGTCAGGGTCATCAGAAATTCTCTCAGCCAAAATATCTATTGCCCCTTCCAAAGCCTCTTGGGGAGTAAGTGGCTCTTCAAGAGCCAAAGATTCTTTGTTTTCCGATAAATGCAGAATGGCTATATCCTCTGGTGTGCCTGTCATAATTTCTTGGGCCCAGATAATGTCTGCTAAAGGTTCAAGTCCCTTTTCCTTTGCCTTTGAGGCTCTTGTGGATTTTTTCTGCTTGAAAGGTTTATAGAGATCTTCTACTCTTTGAAGTTTTTCCGCCTCCATAATGTCCTTTTGAAGCTCTTCAGTTAGTTTACCTTGTTCATCGATTAAACGAATAACTTCTTCCTTTCGGGCTTCCAAGTTTTTTAGATAATTAAGGCGGTCATCTAAATCCCTAAGGACAACATCAGAAAGCTCCCCAGTGACTTCCTTGCGATATCTGGCTATAAAGGGAATGGTATTTCCCTCCTCTATTAGGGCCACGGTGTTCTCCACCTGTGTCTTTGTAATTTTTAGTTCTTTGGCTAGTTGGTCAATTATATTCATCTATACTACCTTTCAATAATTATTAAGCTGCTAGGTTCTTTTCCGTTACCAGTTTATATGCTACAAACTCCATTATCACCCCGTATACAACCCCCGCCAAGAAACTGACTGGGTCTCCAAAACTTGTGGCACTGTAAAAAGCAAAGGACACTAGAAGACCAAAAAATCCTCCTCTTGCCAATGCTTTTGCTAATCCTATATTCTTCCAAGCTGCTCCAATTACCAAGCCCATAAGGACTCTATTGTACCAAAGGGCAAAAAGGAAGGTTACACTGGCCTCTCCTCCAGAACGTACACTAGCACCTATTATACATACGATTCCTAATAACCCCCCTAAAATTAGGGATACCTTCATTCTCTTAGTCACAATTCCCTCCCTTTCTCCAACTTATTTAATTGATTAATCTTCTTTTGGGTAATTTTCTTTTTGCTAATCTTTTTTAGAGTAATTCTCTTTTTGCTAATCTTCTCTTGGGTAATTCTCTTTTTGCTAATCTTCTCTTTCGTACTCTTCTCGCAATATGGAATATACCATCTGGTCTAAATACCCTCTCTCATCTTTATAGTTTTGCCTCAGCGTGCCATCTCTCTTCATGCCAAGGCTTTCATAAAGCTTTATACCCACGGTGTTAAAAGGATACACATCCAGCCAAAATCTATTCATGCCCATTTCTTCAAATGCGTATTTTATTAGGGCTTTTAGGGCTTCTTTACCATAACCCTCCCCCTTTTCAGATATGGCGATTCTTCTAAGTAAAAATCTATCGGATTTAAAATCAAGTTGGGCAAAAGCATACCCTACTATTGAATCGTCTTCCTTTTTTCTAAATACCCAGAGCAAATAATTAGGACTGGCAATTTCCTCCAGGTGCTCTTCGTGAGTCCCGATAAAGAGATAATCCCGGTTATCTTTATGCTCTTCAAGTTCAATTATAGCAGGGATATCTGCTTCTCTTGCTTCTATAATGTTTAGTCTTTTTGTAATAATCATCTCTTTATTCTCCTTACCGCTCTTCAAAATAATTTATGATATCATGACTTAATGATATCACCTTCTTTATTTCTATGCATCATTTTGTGAGATTTATAGGCAGGTTCTAGGATGTTTTTAGAATGGCTTAAGAATAATTTTTAGAAATAAATACTCCCCCCGAGGGGAGCGACCTGTGATACGGAGTTCCCTTTTGCTGCCAGGAGTATTTCAATCCACACCCCCCAGCGAGGAGAGCGACAGTTTGAGAGCCTTGTAAGTTTGTAGAGTAACTATTTCAATCCACGCCCCCCGCGAGGGGAGCGACATCCATTACGAAATGTAAAGCAATATATACCAAAATTTCAATCCACGCCCCCCGCGAGGGGAGCGACCATATTGACAGCGTCTACATTTACACCTAATCCTATTTCAATCCACGCCCCCCCGCGAGGGGAGCGACGATACCGTTACATACCTGAGGCATATTATATGCTTATTTCAATCCACGCCCCCCGCGAGGGGAGCGACTGATTGGCTGATGGCAAACGATACCAACATTCTATTTCAATCCACGCCCCCCGCGAGGGGAGCGACAACACCACACTAGAAAATACCAAGTGTATCATTATTTCAATCCACGCCCCCCGCGAGGGGAGCGACGAGTGGGTAAAGAGGTGTGTGTGTGAGAAGGACTATTTCAA
>JAVEXZ010000002.1:0-164742 GCA_034003765.1 Anaerovoracaceae bacterium
AGCATCCCTCATGAGTTTCTCAACAGGATAATCCCTGCTATATCCGACTGCCGAATATACCTGCACTGCATCTGCTGTAACCTTTACGGCCGTATCTCCTGCCATAGTCTTGGCACAAGCACAAATTTTAGGAGAAGTTTGACCCGCATCAATCAATCTCGCAGCTTCATATGCTAAGGCTCTTGATGCCTGAATTTGTATTTCCATATCGCAAATCATAAATTGTATCGCCTGATATTGCCAAATAGGTCTTCCAAATGTTTTTCTCTCTTTCGCATACTCTAAACTAAGCTCCAAAGCCTTTTGAGCAACACCTAATCCACCAGTCCCTATAAGCACTCTAGCGAGGTTCATTACCTCCATGCCCATCTTGAAGCCTTTCCCCTCTGCCGCAATGCCTCCAACCATTGCACTAGCTGGAACTTTCACATCATTAAAGATAACATCTGATTGTACCGATTGTCTAGCTCCCATTTTTTCTTCAATTTTACCTAAAGATAAACCTACCTCGTCCTTTTTAACAATAAAAACAGAAATCCCTTTACCGCCCAATTTAGGATCAGTCTTTGCGAATACAAAGTGAAAGTCTGCATATGGTGCATTTGTAACCCAATTTTTTACACCATTTATCACATATTCGTCACCTACCTTTGTAGCTGTGGCTGTAATCGCTGCAATATCAGAACCCGCAAATGAATCTGTAAAACAATAACCCACTAAACCGCCTGAAAGCAAAACATCCGCAACATATTTTTTTTGTTCCTCTGTTCCCGATTGTATTACAAGAGCTGGCACTACTATGGTAGAAGACCATGCGTGACCAAAACCGGCATCCGCTTTAAATAATTCCTCAGCAATTATACATTGAGTAATCATATTTAACCCAACTCCACCGTATTCTTTAGGCCATCCAACAAGATGCAATTTTAAATCTACGGCTTTTTTATATGCATCCAAATTCAATTTACCCTCAATATCATATTGCCTTGCCGAAGGGGCAATCTCCTTTTCGGCAAATTCTCTAGCTAATTTTTGAAACATTTTTTGTTCGGTTGTCATAATAAAGTCAGTCATTTTAGTTTACCTCCGCTAAAAATTAAACTAATAGTTTGTTAACCTTCTTTTCCTAATATAACATCAGCCTCAACATCAAATTTCTCGTGCCAGCTTTCAAGTTCTCTAACTTTTTCAGCTGAAGGTGGAGGAGATGTCAATGAACCAATAACGATAAAGAGAATTGAAATAGGAATAGCAAAGAATAGTTCTGAGAAGTCGGGCATTGTAAGGCCAAAGAACAGGAGACCATACGAAATAGAGCCAGCTAACATTCCCCACAAAGCACCCTTTGCTGTCATACGTTTCCACCAAATCCCAAATATGAGCGGTGCCCATAATCCACAAACCATTAGTGCCATAAACTTTGAATACATCAAAGCAAGTAAATCAGGGGGATTGAACGAAAATGCTAACACAATACAAGCGACTACCAAGACAGTAATAACTCCAACTTTTGCCTGTTTCTTATCAGAGAATGTCCATATTTTACAAATAACATCATTGGCAATTGACGCAGATACAGCTAGTAATACTCCTGCCATTGTTGACATAATAGCAGAAAACACAGCTGCGCCTAGCAGCCCTTTCATAAATACTCCAAATTGAGTATTTACTAATACTAGCAAATATGCATCGTTATTAACTAATCCTTCAGTACCAACTAATGCTCGTGCTGCTGGTCCAGAAACCATCATTTGGAAAAATGTAAATACTGCTAACCAGAAGAAAGCAAGATTGAGTCCAATCCCTGCTGAGAATGGATTCTTAGCACTTGCAGCACGCATGCATACCGATGGCGCCAGTTGATTTACCAAGAACCAAATAAAGAAGAATCCTATATATGACCAAATAGGCATATGGAACAAGCCCATATTTGGATATGCTTCTGTAGCGGCAGCCATTAATGCTGAATAATCAAATCCATAACCTATCAACGCAGTCATACCTATCATTACTGCTACAGCTGTCATAATCAATCCTTGAATGAAATCATTATAGGTAACAGCAAGCATTCCGCCTAATATTGTGTAGGCCGTAAAGATAACCCAAGTGACGACCATAGTTGGAATAAAGCCAGTTCCAAGTAAGTATTCACCAACTGTTCCTGATGCTTTCATTTGAGCTACCATATACCCAGTATACGCAATAGATAAAATCGCTACACAAAGAATTGTAATAGCTCTGCTTTCAAAACGCTTTTGAAAGAAATCAGATAGTGTTCTTGAACGAGACTTCCTAAGTGGTCCTGCAACGTAAAGTCCTGCTAAACCAACTGCTGGACCACAAGCAAAGTTACCTGCACATATATATAATACTCCAAGTGAAGATGCAACTCCAACGTTACCCATCATTCCTCCACCACTCATTACTGTTGCTAATACTGCAAATGAGTTAACAAACCAGCCTACATTCGCATCAGCCGAATAAAATCCAGACGTTGACGCCTGAGCTCTTTTATTAAAGAAAAGGCCTAGACCAATCATCAGTACTGCGTACGCTACACATAGACCAATGGTTTCATATTGCGGGCTTTGAGCTGCCCAATTATCTAGAGAATTCATAAAAATTACCTCCAATTCTATCAATTATTATTGATGATGTTTAGTTGCAACCAAATACGCAATTGTTGCTAATGGGAGAATAATACATGCTGTCAGGAAAAACCATCCAGACAAAGCAAGGCCCGCAATTATTACTGTTCTCATTGGCCCAATAAATTGAATTATTCCAGTTGCCCAAATTAATATAACCAATAAAAGTTTGCCCCGTGGCATGCTGATAAATCCGTAACTAACTACTTCCTTTACTTCATTATTACTGTTCATACAAGTTACCATTCCTTTCCTAAATGAACCACTAATAATTTGTTTCTAATGTGCCTGTTTAGAGGTACATTGCTCAAAATTATCAGAGGTTAGATATATTTTTTTTTAGCGGAGGTTATTAAATTAGCTTCTAGAAGCATAATTCCAACTAATGAGATTTCATTGTTTACCTGCACTTCTGAATTTCTTCATCAAGCAAAACTCTTCTTAGCAACTTGCCTGTATTTCCGTAAGGAATGCTATCTCGAAATTCAAGTTCTCTTGGTACTTTGTATTTTGCCATTCTTTCCTTACACCAATCAATAATTTCTTGTTCTGTTATTTTCCCTTTATATTCATTATTAAGAACTACAAAAGCCTTTATATTATCGCCTCTTCTTTCATCAGGTTTTCCAATAATTGCTGATTTGGCAACAGCCTCATGACGATCTATATAGCTTTCTACTTCTTCAGGGAACACACTAAAACCAGAAGTTTTAATCATTTCTTTTCTTCTCCCCATCCAATATAGGTATCCTTCTTCGTCTCTTCTGCCTGTATCTCCAGTATGAAGCCACCCATCAATTATAGTATCCGCAGTCTTCTCAGGTGAGTTCAAATATCCCTTCATAACTCCTGGATTCTTTAACAAAATCTCACCTGACTGTTCAGGTCCACATTCTTTGCCTTTTTCATCAACAATCCTAATTAGGAATTCTGGTACTGCCGGAAAACCTTGACATCCAATTCCATATTTAGGTCTTTCACGAGGCTGCATTGCATCTAAAGTTTGACTCTCAGTCAAACCATATCCGAATTCTACAAGTTGGCCGCCGCCTGTTAATTTGTCCCATTGATCCGCAAGTTCTTTGGAGGTTTGAACACTATAGCTAGTCGAGGAAGTGAATCTTAAATTACAAAGATTATACTTATTAATGTCTTCCCATTCAATCAGGTTCTGAACTAACAATGACGAAGAATACCATGTAGTGATCTTATATTTATCTATAGCTGCGGCAACAACTTCTTTGGTCATTTGGCATATTATAGCTACAGTTGAACCATTATAAATATTCACATTCATAGGGTACATTCCTATAATATGACACATTAAATGACTCTGTAACCATGTTTCATGTTCATGGTGATAATACCATTGCGAAAGAGCCGCATTTTTTGCAATTGTTCCCTCATATGTAAGCAATGCGCCTTTTGGAAGACCGGTCGATCCAGATGTGAATAATATAAATGCAGTGTCCAAGAGATCTCTCTTAACTTTTGGCACGTTTGGTTCAATGTTTTTAATTGCTTCAAGGAACATAATTGAATCATCAAAACTATCTGGTTCAAAAAAGTCAAAAGTATAAGGGATTTCAGGTTCTTCAGGCATAAATTCATTCAGAGGAACTATAAGGATGTGCTCTAGTGTAGTTTTATCTCTAACATTTTTAACTATAGGATATAAATAGCTATTTGTAACTATTACTTTTGATTTAAGTTCATTGACATCAAGTTCAATGTCAAACTCTTTGAACATTGGATTGAAAGGAGCAGCGATTGCGCCTAATCTCTGTGCTCCAAAAAAAGCAAACATGAATTCCGGACAATTCTGCATAAATATACTGACTACATCTCCCTTTTTCACACCAAGTTTTGCAAATAGAGTCGCTGTTCTATCAATATAATCATCCAATTCTTTATACGTTATCTCTGTTCCATAATAAATTATTGCAGTTTTATCAGGCACACGCGAGGCATGAATTTTAATATACTCATCAATAGGTTTTTTGCCAAAACGATATTCAATTTCTTTAGGAACATTTTTAACATTGTAAATCATAATTAACTCCTCCTTGTTTTATTTCTTTCATGTTATTAACCATAGTTTTACGAGTTTACAAACTCATTTTAGTGTTCTTACTCTATTGATAAAAGACATATTCCTCCCTTCCTTTCCTTCTATGCAAATATATATGGTAGTCTAATTGTTAACAAGCTTATCAATTTTCTATTATTTAATTTATAAAATCGATTATAAACTGCGTATAACTTTTCATAAATAAATAAATATTTCTTGTTTCTAAACTCCAAAACCTCCATATTTTCCTTTCAAAAGTCAAACCACTCTATTTTTTAGATTCAACAAAATCCGCTATGGCTTTCCTTGAATCGTTTGTCATTAAACAACTGGCTGCAGCCTCTGTTTCATATTTGATGCTGTCTGTGAGACTTGAATTATAAGATTCTTTTACACATTCTTTTATCATAGATAAGGCATATGGACTTTTTGTTTTTAATGTCTTACATATTTTTCCTATTTCAAAATCTATTTCTTCTCGTTCTAACACACGATTAACTAAGCCTAATCTATATGCTTCATCTGCAGTAAAGGTTTTCCCTAACATTGTAATCTCAGAGGCAATTTGTTTTCCAACAACTCTTGATAAAAAACTAGATCCGCCAATAAATCCAAAGTTAATTTCAGGTTGTGAGAACTTTGCACTTTTATGGGCAACAACAAAATCACATGCCAATGCCAATAGACATCCGCCCCCCAGGGCCATCCCATTTACTTTTGCAATAACTGGTTTTTTAATAATCCATATTGTTTTATATAAATCCTCGAATCTTGAATAATATTCATGCATTTCTTCCTTTGTATTTAAATTCAGGATTTCTCCTAAGTCTGCTCCTGCAGCAAATGCATCTTCACCTGCTCCAGTTATAACTATGACATGAACATCATTTCGTTGATCTAGTTCTAAAAATGTTGTGTTCAAAGTTTCTAAAACTGCTTTGTTTAATGCGTTTAACTTTTCTTGCCTCTCAATGGCAATGTATGCGACTTCTTCCTTAATGAGAATGCTAACTAGATCCTTTTTATTCATGGTCGTTTTCTCCTTTTAAATCTTATAGTAGTAATATAGTATCGCAAGATCTGTGCCATAATAAAAAACCATTGTTTCCAATGGTTGTAGATAAATGATATATTGTTTGATGAAATGTATCATCTAAATACTATGATAATTTTCTGAATTTACAGAAAATTATCAGGATAATGCTGATCTTTGGGCTTTATGAAGCGATGATAATTGTACTCAAAATCGATGCTAAACGTCATCATCATTTTTGATTAAAGGTATATTGAATTTCGCCGCTTTTTTTACGATTGTTGATTGGTGGAGGCCAAGAGCTTTTCCAGCAGCACGGGTTGTCTTATATTTATTAAGTGCCAACATCAATATTTCTTTTTCAAATATAGCAACACTTTCTTTGTATCCCTTGTTTTCAAGGTTTGACAAATTACAAGATGATTGAAACCCATTAAGTGCATCGTCATACTCTATCTTAATATCATCAACAATATCAGATGTAGATGTTACCATAGACCTTTCAATAACGTTTTCAAGTTCTCTTACGTTTCCAGGCCAATTATATTGATACATCTCATCTATTGTATTACTGGCGAATTTTTTGCTCATTCCATACTTACTATTATATTTATCTATGAATAATTTAATAAATGATGGTATTTCCATTTTTCTATCTCTAAGTGAAGGCACCTCCAAAGGAACAACATTTAATCTGTAATATAAATCTGCTCGAAACAATCCGTCGTTCACCATTTGCTTAAGATCTCTATTGGTAGATGCAATAATTCTAACATCAATTTTGATTGGTTTAATTGATCCTACACGCATAATTTCACCTTCTTGAAGGGCCCTTAAAACTTTTACTTGCAATTCTAGTGGCAAGTCACCTATTTCATCCAACAGTAAAGTTCCTTTATTTGCAATTTCCCAAAGTCCTATTTTACCATCTTTGTTTGCCCCAGTAAAAGACCCCGCCTCATAACCAAATAATTCTGATTCCATTAGGTTTGAAGGTAATGCCCCACAATTGATTTTTACAAAAGGCTGATCTTTTCGAGAACTGTTTTGATAAATTATATTGGTTATAATTTCTTTACCAACACCAGATTCACCAGTGACTAAAACCGTAGAATCAACTAGTGCTACTTGCAAAGCGGTATTTAACATTTTTTTACTAGCCGGAGATTCAAAAACAAAGTCTTTGTAAATTTCATCTTTTTTTACTTGCCGAGTATATAATTCATTCAGTTTCGTAATCTTGTCTTCAAGAATTCGAAGATTTGAAATATCTCGAACATTTGCTACCATGCCATCAATAGTTCCCTTTTCTCCTATAATTGGGTTCGCAGTAATAATTATCTCAGTGCCACTCTCCAGTTTGAATGAAGTTGTAATAGCCTCTTTATTGTTCTTTAATTCAGAGAGAAATGCTATATCTAAATATGAGGACATAAATTCAATATTTTTGCCTATGAGCAGGTTTTCATCTTCGATTCCAAGAAGCTTTGCCAAAGAAGTGTTTATAACTCTGATATCTCCTTTCAGATCGGTTACTAATATTCCGTCAAAAGATGATTCGATTATTGCTCCAAGTTCATTTTTTAATTCTTTGGTTTTAAATAGTTGGGCATACACTTTTTCTAATTCTGTCGAATCTTGAAAAATTGCTACAGCACCAGACTTATTATCCCTATAGTCCTTAATAAGTGAACAAGTTACCATAAGTGATTTGCCATTGACAACAATTCTTTTATTGAAAAATTCTATTTCGCTATCAACAACTTCTGATATAAGATCGCTTTTAATAATGTCTTCTATATTCTTACCAATTACATCATTGTAATTTTTCAAACCAAAAATCTTTAGGGCTGAATGGTTTATGATTTGAATTTTCTTATCACGATCAATGCTTATTATGCCATTATAAACACCATTTAAAACCGCTTCCAAATCCAACTTCAGGTTCAATATATATGAATTATAAGCATGGATAGTTTCGGACAAAGTAATTAAACCAAGCACCTTCTTATCCTTTATTACAGGTAAGCTACTAACATTCCATGTTATTAGGTCATCAATAGGGATGTCCGGTTTAATTGAAATAATTTCTTTCACCATAATGTTCTGAACCGAAGTAGCAAGGTCAACCCCTTTACTCAATTCTTTTAAAGCATGTGAACGCGAAATTATTCCAAGTGCTTCCATTTCTTTGTTAACTATGAGGACGCTATCTGTTTTCTCGCTGTTGAAAACATCTATAACATTTTTAAACTCTGCATTTGGGGCAACCATAGCAAAGTTTTCTCTCATAAAATCAGATACAACCATTAGTTAGCCTCCCTCATAATCCCGAATATCTTGTAATAACTAACTTGGAAAATGCTAAACATTGAATTTACTAAAGATCAAAATTTTAAGATTTTTTCTAATACTTAAGTTTGTTTAGCCCAGTTCTTTAGTCACAAACAGATCATAGAAAACGTTACTAATAAACTCCTATTATGGAATCTAAATTAAGGCGTGAATAAAGTCTGTTTAACCCTATATTACAATTCTATAGATAAGTAATATAGAAAAGCTCCATTAATTTTAATCTACCATTCATGAACTCTAAGCGAATAGTGGCAACACTTTCTTCATCCTTAAGGGTAACGTTGTCGTAAGTAGTTCCGTCTTCTTCCACCCAACTAATACAACTTCCACCAAAGTCGTCCTCGGTCGATGTGCCTGTTCCATAGAAAACGTTTTCTGGATCTGATAACCAGTCCCTTTCTCTTGGGAATTTGGACATAGTATCATAGAAAGAGTCACCTAATTTAATATCTCGTAACATGGGATAATCCCCTGATTCAACGATTATTCCATCAAGGGTATATCTGTCAATCAAGAAACCCTCTTCATCTGCAAAAGTATAGAAGTAATATGTGGCATCACTATATCTTAATACAAGGGAAGCGTATCCATCGTTTATGCTTTCTTCTCGGTTCATAGTTTCCCCTAAAATATAGGTTACATCTTCTAGCTGATGGTCCCTATCAATAGTCCGATAGGCGGCTTCATTTCCTTGGAAATATTTAGGTGTAGGGCCACCTCCATATAGGTTTACCTCCCAGGACAAACCTTCTTTTATAAGCCAAGCTCCAGATTCATTTGATAAAATAATATGTAGGTTCTCAAAGCCCATTAAATGTCGGGGTGTTTCATTGAATATAAAGTTAACCAGATACTCTTTTATAGCACCTGTTTCTACATCCATATCGCTGTTTGTTTCATTTCCAACATCACTGTCAGGATTTGCCATACTATCTGTTTCCAAGGCACCCTCATTACCAGCAGTGATTTCTTCCAGTTCATACTCTACATTTGTCCATGCATCATGACCATAGAAGTGAGTAACAAACTGGTGTTGGGATTTTATCATCTCCCTTGTGTCTTTAGGAGCCACTTGAGTTTCAGGGAAATAAACATCTCCAAAGGCCTGTGATTCATCAAAAAGGGATTCAATTCCGGTAAAATCTTCTTGGGAAAAGCTTTGGATATATGTAAGAACAAGGTCTTGTGGTGTTGCCATATTTCCTTGGCCTTCTAAGTCTGCCTTTCCAGAACAACCAATAAGAGTCGCGAATAAAAACAATAGTATAATTCCATAAATCAACATCCTCTTAATTTTCATCCTTACTTCCTCCTTATATTCCTACATATAAGCCCCCACCTAGCACCTAGTATGCTAAATGGGGGTAAGTGACATGTGTTTAGAGACTATAGTAAAAGTCTACTGCATATGTACAAAGACTATCATGCCTGATTTAAGAATTTTATTGGTAAATTCTAATTTCATGTAGGGAACGTATTCGGTAGGTACAAGGACAATAGAATCATAGGTGTTACCCTCATCATCCTCATGGGAAAAACAAGCACCTCCAAAACCATCTAGTGTATTTATTCCGTAGAAGCAATTGTTGAGGTCTTCTAGCCAATCCTTATCTCTTGGGAATTTCTCCATGGTATCAAAGAATGTATCCCCCAGTTTGATGTTACGAGGAAGGCTGTAATTACCTGAATTAATCATTATGGATTCAAGATAGTATCTTTCAAATTCATCATATTCATCCACTTGTCCCGCAAAATAGTAACTAGCATCACTATATTCCAAGTAATAGGATAAGTATCCATCCTCATCGCTTTGATCTTGAGCTAGGGGTTGACCTAACATACCAATCACATCATCTGGTTGAAGGTCTCCATTAACCCCTCTGTACATGGCCTCAGATCCTTTGAAATATTCTGGGGCTGGACCACCTCCATAAATATTCTTATCCCAGGACAAACCTTCTTTTATAAGCCAAGCTCCCGATTCATTTGATAATAAAATGTGTATGTTTTCAAAGCCCATTAAATGTCGGGGTGTTTCATTGAATATAAAGTTAACCCGATACTCTTTTATAGCACCTGTTTCCACATCCATATCGGTTCCCGCTTCATTTCCAACATCACTATCAGGATTTGCCATACTGTCTGTTTCTAAGGCACCCTCATTACCAGCAGTAATTTCTTCGAGTTGGTACTCTACATTAGTCCATGCATCATCCCCATAAAAGTGGGTTATGAATTTATGTTGGGATTCAATCATAGCCAAGGTGTTTTTCGGAGGCTGTTGAGTTTGGGTGTAATAAACATCTCCAACAGCTAGTGATTCCTCAAGCATTGATTCAACTTGGGTGAAATCTCCTTCTGAAAAACTATTTAGATAGGCAAGAACAACACCTTCAGGAGTCCCCATTTCCCCCTCATCAACTACATCTTTATCGCCACAAGCAGCAAGAGACATAATTAATACTAGCAATACAATTCCATAAATATACCTCTTTTTAATTTTCATCCTTCTTTCCCTCCCCTTCTTTTTGAATATATTTTTCGTACCCATGATCCACAGAGTGAAGAACCTTTTTCCTGTTTACAAAGCCTAAAATAAAAATACCAACCATTAAGAGAGAAATCACCACAACTCCTGTATAGATTTCCTTTTGGAGCATACTTCCAATCATTACACTAACTGCTAAAGCAGGTAAGCGACCCATTATAGAAATAACAAGAAAGGGAATAAATTTTACATCTGATATTCCAGCTATATATCCCAGAATATCCTTAGGTAAGCCAGGGACTAAATATAGTATGAAAACCATTATATAGGCTCTCTTACTATTTAAACGTCTTAAAAATTGATTGTATCTCTGGGGGTTCATTACAGTCTTAATTGCCTTTTTCCCCAGCAATTTTGCCATATGGTAGGTTAAAAATGTTCCAATTATAGCACCGGCTATAGATAATAGAAGAGCTATGGGAAAACCAAAGAGCCAGCCAGCTGCCATATTCATAAATTGACCTGGAATAACAGAAATTATAATTTGCAGGACTTGAACTCCCAAGTAAATCCAATAGCTTTGGTTTTGGTAGCTATTAAGGAGAATTTCGGCTTTTTCCAAGGAGTTTACCCCTTCAATCCATTCTGGATGGATTAAAAGTATATATAAGGGTATTCCTATTACTATGATTCCAAGCACCAGCAACTGTAAAAAAGAAAGGGCCTTTCTTAATCGGGCTGATCTTTTTTCATTATCTTTCATTTTACTATTTTAACACGAAACCATCATCTTTTAAAGTTTGCAGAGCTTTTATAACACCAAATTTTGAGTGTTCATAGGTAAGGCCTCCTTGAAAATATACATTATAAGGTGGTCTTAGAGGCCCGTCTGCAGAAAGCTCTATAGAAGACCCTTGTATAAAGGCACCGGCTGCCATAATAACCTCGTCTTCGTAACCTGGCATAGCCCATGGCATAGGGGTTACATGAGAGTCTATTGGAGCTGCGGCTTGAACCCCTTTGCAAAAAGAGATTACTGCTTCTCGGGAATTCAAACATATCCCCTGGATAATATCACTTCTCTCATCATTGGCTTTGGGGCATACTTCAAAACCCAACATTTGGAAGACTTGGCCTAGAAGGATTGCTCCTTTAACAGCTCCATTTACCACCTTAGGGGCTTGAAATAAGCCTTGAAGCATTATTCTGGTTTGGTCGAATGTTAGTCCACATTCTCCTCCAATTGCAGGAGATGTCATGCGATAAGAGATTAAATCAACAAGGTCTTGTCTGCCAACAACATACCCCCCAGTTAAGGCCAGGCCACCTCCTGGGTTTTTAATAAGAGATCCTGCCATAACATCTACACCCACATCTGTAGGTTCTTTTATATCTAGGAATTCACCATAACAATTATCTACCATTAGGATTATATCAGGGTTTATTGAATGGATAAAATCAGCCCATTCCTTGATTTCTTCAATGGTAATGGCTTTCCTCCACCCGTAACCTGTGGCTCTTTGAAGGCAACACATTTTTGTATTAGGAGTAATGGTTTTACCTATCTCCTGAAAGTCAATTTTACCATCTGGTGTAAGTTCAACCTGGGAGTAAGTAATGCCAAAGTCCTTTAGAGACCCTTTGTTTTCACCCCTAATTCCAATTACTTCTTCTAGGGTATCGTATGGTGAGCCAGTGCAATAAATTAAATGATCTTTAGGCCTTAATATTCCAGCCAAGCTTATGGTTAGGGCATGGGTTCCATTTACAATAATTGGCCTTACAAGAGCTGCTTCACTATTAAATATATGGGCATAGACCCTTTCAATAGCATCTCTACCAGGGTCATCATAACCGTATCCAGTGTTCCACCTAAAATGTAGGTCACTTATTTTATTGGCTTGAAAGCCCTTTAATACCTTGTATTGATTGTATTCCATCTTTTGGTCCAAGGCATAAAAGCTGGGTTGGACTATTTCTTCAGCTTGTTTTACAAGGTCCAAAACATCTTGGTCTATTCCAAATTCACTTTTTAGGTATTGGGCTATTTTTGTCATTTGAGTGTGAACTCCTGTTCTTGTTTACATAATATAGTTATAGTTAACTTTTTTGAGTGGTTCTTTAATCTTCCCCCTCTTTTTTACCTTCACGTCTTTCACTTTCCCATTCCATACCTTTTACTAAATCCCTCTTGGTATTCATCTTATGGGCCGCATATAGCTGGGTGGTAGTCACCTGTTCATGGTCTAATAGTGCTTGAACATCAAAGATACTGTTCCCTCTACCAATCAAACTAGTTGCTGCAGTAGCTCTAAGCTTATGAGGGCTATACCCGGCTTTGTGGCTTGTTTTAAGGCCATAAGAGGTGTATTTTTTAACCAGTTCCCTTATTTGCCTGTCAGTCATCCGTCTGTTTTGCAGGGATAAAAATAGGGCATCTTTACTGTTTTCTTCTATCTTGTCTTCACTTATACGTTCCTTATCTATATAGGCCTTTACAGCATCTCCCACCGATTTGTTAAGGGGCATAATGGATTCTTTGCCTCTTTTTCTGTAAATCTTAAACTCTCCACGGCCAAAATTAAATGATGTTAGGTTAAGTTGCTGAAGCTCAGAAAGACGGAGGCCATAGGTTAAGAATATCAGTAATATTGCCTTGTCCCTATACTTTGTCTTTTCCCAAAATTCTCGTTCTTTTTTTGTTAATTCATTACCCGTCGTAACAACATCTAGCATTATCATTACTTCATCATCTTGTAGAGCTTTTATTTCTTTTTCACCAGGTTTTGCAACCCTTATGGGATCTAGCCCATCTGTTATATTCTTAGATATCAGTTCATCTCTAAAAAGGTATTTGAAAAATACGGATAAGCTAGATTTTTTCCTTGCAAGACTCTTGTTGGCATTTTCATAGACTATTATCTCTTTTTCTGTTTCCACCTTATATCGCCTTAGATATTCAATGAATTGGTTGATATCTTTTGCTTTAATATTATCAAGTTCTTCTAGCTTGATATCCTTAATAGTTGGCCCCTTGACAAGTTCCACTTCCTCTAGGAGGTAAGTTAAGAAGAACTTTACATCCCTGAGATAAGCCAACCTAGTTAAGGGGAGAACATTGCCTTTTAGATAGGCAAAATATCCCCCAAGATACTTAGGCATCTCTTCTTGGATCTCCTGACACAGGTCTAATATTTCATTTTCTTTCATGATAATATTATCTGGTCGGTCACTTTTATTGTGGATCCTTAATTGTTTTTCAACCATTTTAGGATTTCCTCCTCAGGCTTCTGTAAGGATGATAAGTCAAACCATTTAACGCCTTGGTATCTGGTAAACCAAGTCATTTGCCTTTTGGCAAGGTGTCTAGAATTCTGTTTTACTAGTGTTATGGCTCTTTCTAAGCTAGTAGTTCCTTGTATATAGTCGTATATCTCCTTGTATCCTATACCTAGCATGGATATATTATCAACATTAAGTCCATCTTCTATTAGACCCTTTACTTCCTCTATTAAGCCTTGTTCAATAAAGTGGTCAACTCGGTCATTAATCCTCTTATATAGTTCTTCTCGATCTCTTTTAAGGCCTATTAGTGTAACTTGATAATCTTCTGTGGGCTGAAAGCTTTCCTCAAAACTCTTTATATTCCCCTCTTGAGAAACCCTTTCTAGACCTCGAATTACTTTCTTTAAGTTGTTGGGGTGGATTCTTTGTGCAGCCAGGGGGTCTTTTTCCGCCAAGAGTCGGTGGACTGCTTCATTTCCCTCAACCTCTGCTAAGGCCTCCATCTCTTGTCGAAATCCCAAGTCTCTTGGGTTTTCCCCAAAATCCATATTATATATCAATGAATTAATGTATAGACCAGTTCCCCCTGCTATAATAGGCACTTTTCCACGACTTAGAATATCTCCGATTGCTTGTTTTGCTAGTTTTTGATATTGAGCTACCGTAAAATGTTGAAATGGATCAATTTGGTCCACCAAATGGTGGGGGACCAGATCTATTTCCTCTGCTGTTGGTTTTGCTGAACCAATAGACATCTTCTTATATAGCTGCATAGAATCAGCGGATACAACTTCACCATTAAGGCCTAGGGCTAATTCAATTGCTAACTTGGTTTTACCCACTGCTGTAGGCCCAAGTAGGACAATTATTCTTCTCATTTAATCTACATCCTTTTAAACAATCGTTCAATATCATAGGCGGAGAGTTTTACAAATATAGGTCTCCCGTGGGGGCAGTTGAATGGATTCTCACACTTGTCAAGGTCCACAAGAAGAGCCCTAATTTCTTCAACTTCCAAGGAGTCCTTGGCCTTAATTGCGCTTTTACAAGCTTTCATAATAATTTGGTCCTTTTGGACTTGGTTATTAAAGTCAAAACCAGGGCTTATTGTATCTAGATATTCAAGAAGAAAGGCTTCTGCCTCTTCTAACCCTAAATGGGAGGGTATGCTTTTAACAATATAGGTATTATTGCCAAATTCCTCAGCCTCAAAACCTAGCTTTAGGACTTCCTCTATTATTTTTTGGCTCAAGGCACTTAGGGTTCTTGGGCGATTAACAACTAGGGGCCTTAAGAGTAATTGTTGGTGGACTTCATTTTTTCCATATTTTTTCATTAATTCTTCATAAAAAATTCTTTCGTGGGCTGCATGTTGATCTATTAAATAGAGGCAATCCTCATCTTTTGCCAGAATATATGTTGCAAAAACACTGCCAATTATGGATAATTGTCCAATTCTCGGTTCTTCTTTTGGAGGGGCATCTGATTTTTCTTGATAGTGGCCTTTGTCAAACTCCATATCTTCCTTGACCTGGCTTAGCCCTTGTTCATTGGAGGCTTGCCTGGCTTTTGCTAGAAAGTCTCTAATTGAGGTTTGCTCCTCTTTTTTGATTTCAACCTGGGGTGGAAATGAAATAGCTCCTGGTCTAAATGTTTTCGGGATTAGCTTGGGGACAGCAGCCATGGTATTTTGTGCTTGATTGACACTGGCAACAAGGGCATTATATACCTCAGCTTCCTTTTGAAATTTAACCTGCAACTTATTGGGATGAATATTAACATCAATTTCTTCAGGTGGAACATTCAAGAACAAAAATACTAGGGGATGTCTCCCAAGTATAAGTTTATCTTCATAGGCTTTTGCAATAGCTTCTTGAATGGTTTTATTTTCAACCACCCTACCATTTACAAAATAAATTTGGTAACGGCGATTAGGCTTACTCTGATTCAAATTGCTAACAAAACCTTCTATATGAACTCTGTCATCCTGGTAGTTTATAGGCAATAGGTTGTTTGAAACTTCCTTGCCATAAAGAAGGGCTATAATTTTTTCCCTGTCCTCTTTTCCAGTAGTTGAGAAAATCATTTTATCATTATTTATTAGACGGATCTTAATGTTGGGGTAGGCCAAGGCTACATGGGATATAAATTCAATAATTGGAGTGCTTTCAGAACTATCAGATTTCATGAATTTAAGCCTTGCTGGGGTATTATAGAAAAGATCTGTAATTATAATATTTGTCCCTTCTCCACAGCCTACAGTGTCTTTTGAATTTACCATGCCTCCTGAGATTTTCACCTTGGTTCCATAGGTAGAATCTAAGGTCTTGCTAATAATTTCAACACGAGATACGGCTGCAATACTAGACAGGGCCTCTCCTCTAAAGCCAAGGCTATCAATTGAATTTAAGTCTTCTTCAGATGAGATTTTGCTGGTGCCATGTCTTGTAAAGGCCAATTCAATTTCTTTGGGATCAATTCCACTTCCGTTATCTGATACCCTTATATAGTTTTTTCCTCCTTGTTTTATCTCTATGACCAAGGAATCAGCTCCTGCGTCAATAGAGTTTTCAACCAGTTCCTTTACAATGGACAAGGGTCTCTCTACTACCTCACCAGCTGCTATTTTATCAGACACATGCTTGTCTAAAATTCGAATCATATCTCTACTCCTTGGCTTTTTCAAGATCTTTTAGCTTTTCTGTGGCCCTATCTAGCAGGGATTGGGGAACCCCAGCAAGTTCAGCAACATGTATACCATAGCTTCTGCTGGTGGTACCATATCCTATTCGATGTAAGAAGACAATATGCCCATCTTCTTCCTTGACTTCAACATTTAAGTTTCTAAAACCTTGTAGATTGCCTTCAAGCTGGGTCATTTCATGGTAATGTGTTGCAAATAGTGTTCGGATTTTCCTATTTTCCTCCAATATGTATTCTGCTGCTGCCCAGGCAATGGAAAGCCCATCGTAAGTACTTGTCCCCCTGCCTATTTCATCTAAGATTATCAAACTTTTAGAAGTGGCGTTATTTAAGATATAGGCTAGCTCACTCATTTCTACGAAAAATGTACTTTGACCTAGACTAAGGTTGTCTGAAGCTCCAATTCTAGTAAATATTTGATCGCAAATCCCTATTTCTGCTGATTCACAAGGAACAAAACAACCTATTTGGGCCATTAATACTATTAGGGCCACCTGCCTCATATAGGTGGATTTACCGCTCATGTTGGGGCCAGTTAGGAGTAAAAGGGTATCATCTTGTCTATTTAAGTAGCTTTCATTGGGAACGAAGTTTCCATCTTTGATAGTGTTTTCAATTACTGGGTGGCGACCTTTTTTAATCTGGATTAAATCATCATTTTTTATCCTGGGTTTCACATAGTTTTGCCTTGTAGAAACTTCTGCAAAAGAGCAAAGTACGTCAAGATTTGCAATAGCTTCTCCAGTTTTTTGAATATGAGGGATAAAGCCTTCTATGTATTCTCTTATTTCCCCAAAAAGTTTGTATTCCAGTTCATGAATCTTAGCCTCTGCTCCCAGAACAATAGACTCCATTTCTTTTAATTCGGGAGTTATGAACCTTTCACAGTTAACAAGGGTTTGCTTTCTTATATAATCTTCTGGAATTTGGTGATAATTTGATTTAGTTATTTCCAAATAGTAACCAAAAACTTTGTTGAAGCCTACTTTTAGGTTTTTTATCCCAGTTCTTTGTCTTTCTTTGGCTTCTAGTGAAGCAATCCATTCTTGGCTACCTATAATTGACTCTTTGAGAGTGTCCAATTCCTGTGAATAGCCAGTTTTTATAAGGCTCCCATCTTTTATAGTAATTGGGCATTCATCTTCTATAGCCCTTTCTATCAAGATGTTAACATCTTCTAAAGGGTGGATTGCTTGACCAAGCTTTACCAGTATGGGTGCACTTAAATCAAGAAGTTCTAGTTTTATATCTGGCAGGTTGTTAATTGAATTCCTGAGAGCGAGAAGATCTCTTCCATTACCATTACCCATGGCTATTCGCCCTACTAGGCGCTCTAGGTCATAAATTCCCTTTAGGTATTCTCGCAGATTATTCCTCAAGATTACCTCATTATAAAGGAGGTCTACTCCTTCAAGTCTTTCATCAATATCCGCCTTTTGGTTTAGGGGCTCTCGGATCCATCTTTTTAGCTTTCTAGACCCCATAGCTGTATTACACCTATCTAAAATCCCCAAGAGTGATCCTTGCTTGTCTCTTTCATACAAGGATTCTGTTAGCTCTAAGTTTCTTATGGTTGATTTATCTAGGGCCATATGGTTGCCTATATAATATCTGTTTACCTGGTTAATATGGGTGAGCTTGGACCTTTGGTTTTCTTTGATGTACCTTATTAGCATGCCTAGAGCATAGGTGTCTGGATCTTTTTGTGATAAACCTAAGGCTCTTATCCCCTGGGGGAATTGTTGGTTGACTAGGTTTTCAGTATTTCGGCTAACAACAAAGGAATCCTCCACTCTATGTACATAGGCACCTATTGAATTTTCCATAAGGCTAAGAGCATCTTCTTTTCCCTTGGCATCATTTAATAATATTTCTCTTGGGCTTATTTTAACCAACTCATTAATAAGCATCTCCATATAATAGGGTCCTGACACCCTAGTAACATTCACTTCTCCTGTTGAAATATCACCATAAGCCAAGCCACCTGTCTCTTGGCCCAAATAACAGGCAGCTAGAAAATTATTGTCTTTTTCTTTTAGCATAGTTGACGACACAAGTGTACCTGGACTTACAACTTGTACAACCTCTCTTCTTACAAGGCCCTTGGCTGAAGCAGGGTCTTCCATTTGTTCGCAAATAGCCACCTTGTATCCACGGTCCACAAGCTTTGCTATATAATTTTCTGCGGCATGAAAAGGAACGCCACACATAGGTGCGCGTTCTTCTTCACCGCAATTTTTACCTGTAAGTACCAGCTCCAGTTCCTTGGATGCAATTTTTGCATCCTCATAAAACATCTCGTAAAAGTCCCCTAGCCGGAAAAACAGGATGCAGTCAAGATGCTTTTCTTTGATACGGAGGTATTGAACCATCATGGGGGATCGTGCCATAATCTGCCTTTCTTCGCGTCTTTATCATCTACCACCCTTATTTTTTGAGTGTTTTCTAAATTATTCTTCTTTATTCTTTAAATTAAGGGATTCCTGGGCTTTTACCACCACATCCCTTACATGGTATTCATGGGTTTCCCCTTCTCCTTTTACCAAGGACAACAAATATTCTATGTTACCCTTAGCCCCTTTTACAGGTGAATATGTTAGGCCTTCTACTTTAAGGCCTTCCTCTTCTGCTGATGCTATAACCTTTTCAATAACCTCTATGTGTATGTCTTTATCTTTGACAATGCCACCTTTACCAACCTGGTCTTTTCCCGCTTCAAATTGGGGCTTCACCAAACATACCATTTGCCCATCTTTTTCAATAATCTTACTAGCTATGGGTAAAACAAGAGTTAGGCTTATAAAAGAAACATCTACGGTTATAAATTCTACAGGATCCAGAATTAAGCCTAAATCCAAGTATCTTATATTGGTTTTTTCTATACAGACAACTTGAGGGTTGTTTCTCAAACTATAGTCTAAAAGCCCATAACCCACATCAATAGCATACACTTTTTTTGCACCATTTTGTAGCATGCAATCCGTAAAACCCCCTGTAGAAGCGCCAATATCAAGGGCGATTTTATCTTTTAGGTCAATGTTAAATTCATCCAAGGCTTTGGCAAGCTTTAGTCCCCCACGTCCTACAAAGGGACAAAGGTTGGCTTTGACATCTATAATGGCATCTTTAGATACTGGAGTTCCTGCCTTATCTGTCATTTGACCATTAACAGATATAAGCCCTGCCATAATAGAAGCCTTGGCTTTTTCTCTGGAAGGGAATAGGCCTCTTGCCACCAACAATACATCTAGTCTATCCTTTGACAAATTTTTCTATCCTTTCAGCCAGGCCTTTACTATCAAGTTGATATTTTTCATAAAGCTCATTTTGAGTGCCTTGCTCTATAAATATCTCTGGCCATCCAAGATTTAGTATAGGCTCACCATGGCCCCTGTTTTGTAAAAGACATCTTAGGCTTTGACCAAAGCCACCTGTTACAACATTATCTTCAACTGTTACAATTTTAGGAAAATTAATTGATTCCACTATACTCATTTCAGAAAGAGGTTTGGCAAATCTTGCATTAATAACCCCAGCAGAAATTCCTCTTCTTTCTAAAATCCGGGCTGCTTCCATTGCTTTTTCTGCCATTATCCCAAGGGCATAAATTCCCACATCATTTCCTTGTCTTAATATTTCACAACCCGATTCCAAAGGAGTTTGTGAAATGTTAAATGTTGATTGGGCATCTCCTCTTGGATATCTTATAGCGCAAGGACCCTTTAATGAAGCTGCATAGTCCATCATTTGTTCCAGCTCTTTGCCATCTTTGGGGCTTAGAACTGTCATATTAGGCATATGGTTTAGGTATGAAAGGTCAAATACTCCATGATGAGTTTCTCCGTCGTTTCCTACAATTCCTGCCCTATCTATACAAAAGACCACCGGAAGATTTTGCAGGCAAACATCCATCATCATCATATCGTAGCTTCTTTGCAAAAAGGTTGAATAGATTACAACAAAGGGTTTAATCCCGCCTTTTGCTAATCCTGCTGCAAATGTTACAGCTTCTCCTTCTGCAATACCAACGTCAAAGGTTCTTTCAGGGAATTTCTTCCAAAAGATATCTAGTCCTGTTCCTTCTAGCATGGCAGCATAAACTGCTACAACATTTGGATCCTTTTCCGCTATTTCTGTGAGTTTTCTTGCAAAAACGCAGGAATATGAAGGATTGTTGGATGAACACAAGGGCTGGCCCGTCTCTTTTTCAAAGGGCCCAATGCCATGGAACTTATTGGGGTTTAGTTCAGCATTTCTGTATCCTTTACCCTTTTGAGTTATAACATGGAGCAATTTGGGGCCTTTTATCTGTTCTAAGATTTCGAAGGATTCTATTAAGTCTTCTATGTTATGTCCATCAATTGGACCTATATACTTGAAACCTAGAGCTTCAAAAATAGCTGCATCGTTGATAACAGCGTATTTTATGGAATCTTTGATATTCTCAAGGCCACTGTAGAGCCCCTCTCCAACACCAGGTATATGGGTAATGGTTTTCTTTAATTGCTTCTTAAAGTCCAAATAGCCTTGGCTGGTTCTTAGTTTAGCAAGGTGTTGAGACATTCCACCAACGTTTCTGGAAATAGACATATTGTTATCATTTAAGATAAGGGTAAAATCCGTATCTTTACCACCTGCATTATTAAGACCTTCGTATGCAAGGCCACTTGTTAGGGCCCCATCTCCTATAACAGAAATTACACGGTGACTTTCCTTCTTTAAATCTCTTGCTGTGGCAAGGCCAAAGCCAGCAGCAACAGATGTACTTGCATGACCAGTTTCAAAAATATCATGGGGGCTTTCTTGACACTTTGGAAATCCGCTGATTCCATTCATTTGCCTTAGGCTTTCAAATTTGTTGGCTCTTCCCGTAAGGATCTTGTGGACATAGGATTGATGGCCTACGTCCCAAATTATCTTGTCTTCTGGGCTATTATAATACTTGTGTAAGGCAATAGATAATTCTACTACCCCTAAGTTGGAGGCCAGATGGCCTCCTGTTTGTGAAACCCTGTCAATCAAAAAATCACGAATTTCATAGGATAGTAATTCTAGTTCCTCTAAATTCATCTCTTTTAGCTGCTGGGGAAATTCATAATCTATCAAGGTTTTTTTCATCAAGTGCTCCTATTTTATACGGACAGACAAGTCCAAGGCTAATTTATTAAAGAACTCCGCATTATCATAATACTGGGCCATAGATGCAAGAGCATTATCTGTTAATTCTTGAACTCTAGCTTTGCTTTTTTCAAGGCCATTGACGGAAACATAGGTGCACCTGTTGATTTTAGCATCATGGCCAGCTTCTTTGCCCATTACATCTTGGTCCCCTGTAATATCTAGTATATCGTCAGTAATTTGATATGCTAATCCCAGGTTTTCTGCGTAATCACTAAGGTTTTTCAGTGTCTCTAAATCTGCATTTCCTAAATGGGCTCCCGCACGAATCGCTGCAATAATCAAGGCTCCAGTTTTATTAACATAAATATAATCCAACATTTCTCCACAGGCAAATTTTGATGCAACTTCAATATCAGTAGCTTGGCCTGCTACCATACCTCGGCAACCTGCGCCTTTTGAGATTTCATAACTGGCCTTAACTCGACATTTCAAGCAGTCGGCTTCCTCAAAATATAGGAGCATATCTTTGTTCATGGCTTCAAAAGCAGAAGTAAGTAGTCCATCTCCTGCTAATATGGCCATTGCTTCTCCATGAACGATATGGTTTGTAGGTAAACCTCTTCGTAAATCATCATCGTCCATGGCAGGAAGGTCATCGTGAATTAAGCTGTAGGTATGAATATACTCAATGGCCAATGCATAGGGTAGTGCAACCTTTATGTCTCCTCCAGAGAACTCACACGCCGCAAGTAAGAGTATAGGCCTAAGTCGTTTGCCTCCTGCTAGAAGGCTATATTTCATGGCATCATACAAAGTAATACTTTTGGGATCAATTTCTGGTAGAAAGTCCAATATGTGATCTTCTATCAAGTTCTTATAATCTTCATAACCCATTTCATACATTTGTTGCACCTCCTGGTTTTGCTTATTCCTTATAGGTTTCAATTTTTTGTTTGGCAGCTGTTAGGATTTCATTACAATTTTTATAATGTGCAATACCTGATTCAAAATTCTTGATTGCCTCTTCTAAGGGGACTTCCTCGTCCCGTAGTCGCTGGGCACATTTCTCCAATTCTTTTAATTCCTCTTCAAATGTAGGCTTGACTTCACTCATTTTACTTCTCCTTCACACATTCAACCAAGGCTTTTGCCTGGCCGTCTAGAAAAATCAAAGATAGAAGATCTTTTTCTTTGATTGTCTTAACCCTTGATACAGCTTTTCCCTCTTGATTAATTATTATGGCATAACCCCTTTTCATGACATTATAGGGGCTAAGGTCTTCCATAGTTATTAGGGTATTATCTAGGCTAGATTTTTTACCACTTAAATAATTCTCTGTTCTTTCTAAAAGTTTTTCTAAATGGGTTTCCACCCTTACCCTGTTTGCATTTATCTTATCTATAATGTCTAATTGATTGTATAATTCATCAATTCGCATAAGCTTTTGGCCGATTAAGCTTTCCATGTCCCGACTTATTTGGTCTTTCTTTTGGTCGGCTCGATTTTCTTCACTTTGAATTCTCTGGATAAGTACCCTATAAAGGTTGTCTATGTTATGGCTTTTAACCTCCAAATAGTTGCGTTTCCAAATGGATTCTCCACTATTATAGAGCTGGTTTTTTAATCTTTCAATTCTTTCTTTTAATTCCCTAGTATCTGGAACACTTAGGTTTGCAGCAGCAGTGGGGGTCTCTGCCCTAAGGTCAGCAACAAAGTCGGAAATAGTGAAATCTGTTTCGTGACCAACGGCAGAAATTATTGGAATTTGGGATTGAAATACAGCTCTTGCAAGGTCCTCATCGTTAAAGGCCCATAAGTCCTCTAGGGAACCTCCCCCCCTTCCTAAAATTATCAAGTCTGTATCCGAAAAATCTTGATTTACCTTTTTGATCGCTTTTATCAAGTGGCTAGGAGCTTGGTCACCTTGTACAAGACTAGGAAAAATTCTTATATTACATATGTGGTTTTTACCTTGTATAATGGATAAAATATCATGTAAAACAGCCCCTGTGGCTGATGTTATTACTGCAATATTCTTTGGGAAAAATGGTATAGGCTTTTTGTGGTGAGGATCAAATAAGCCTTCCCTTTCAAGCTTCTCTTTGAGTCTTTGAAAGGCTGCCCCTAGGTCTCCCTCTCCAGAGTGTTGGACTTGAGAGACATTAATACTATATGTTCCTCCCGCTTCATAGATACTAACTTGTCCCTCTACAATAATCTCCATACCATCTTCTGGTAGGAAGGAGGATCTTTCTACATTATAGTGGGGAAAAAAACAATTAACTCGGCTACTTTTATCCTTTAGGGTAAAGTAAATATGCCTTGATGAATGAACCTTCAAACCTGATACTTCACCTATCACCGTAATTTTTGCCAGTAAAGGGTCTGTTCCTAGCACCCTACTTATATAGTGGTTTAACCCTGATACTGTTATTGGGTTTTCTGACATGAAATTTTCCTTCCCAAAAAACCTAAACCTACTGCATTATCCGAGGCAAGTTCCGCCTGGCCGAATTCCAATGTAATTGGACTATGAGAAAATGATTCCTTTAAGGCTTTACGTATGGTTTTACTAGACGATACTCCACCAGTTATTAATATATCACGACAACCGGTGTCAGAAGACCAGAAGCTTATAAGTTTTACCAATGATTCATTGATTCGATCAAACAACTCTCTTATTAAGAGTCTTTGCACAGCTTCTTGTTCAGGGGCTTGTATACACAAAATATCATCTAATTCTCGAGATATTTGGGTATCGATTCCCGATAGATTAATCCAGCCATTACGAAAACTTACTGGTTTTAGTAGATTACTGGATTTATCAAGGCCATAGGCAATCTGATCTAATTTTTCACCACAAGGAAAGGCCATGCCCAACTTAACCCCAACCCTATCTATTAATTGTCCATAGGAAATATCTTTTGTACCTCCCAACAATTTAATGCTCTCTCCTATCCATAAAACTTCAGTGGTTCCACCACTTAGGTGAAGGGCAAGAAATTCCTCTTTATCCCGAAATGCGCTTTGCTCCTGAATCGCACCTATGTGTCCTTCTTGATGTGAAACTTCATTAAATGCTATATTCAAAACACTTGCTAGGGCACTTCCAAAGGCTTGACCTACTTTGAAGCATGGCATATAGGATCCTTCAACCGGTCTTGGTCTAACAGATGCCGTGATAGATGCCAGCCTTTGGCTATCTTGGTCCTGGAACAATTCACTGGCTAAGAGGGGAATGTTAGTGATGTGTTGAAAAACGGCCTCTGATTGTCTGAGGCCCTTTTGTCCTTGTGCTACAAGTAAATGCTTCCTTAAATCTTTTACAATTTGGCCATCTAGGTTAACAAGGGCCATTGAAGTCATATAATTGCTGGTATCGATTCCCAAGAATAGATCTTTACACTTCATTTCGCTCTCCATGAAGGCTCTTGTAAATAGCACCCAAGACTCCATTAACAAATTTGCCAGAATCGTCTATTCCATATTTTTTTGCCATATTAACGGCTTCGTTTATAACAACAGGGGTAGGTGTATCTTTCATGAATAATAATTCTGCAGTTGATAATCTTAATACAGCAAGATCTACCCTGTTAATCCTTTTAACCGTCCAATTGTCTGCACATTTATCCAACCTACTATCTATTTCATCCTGATTTTTTACCCACATATCAAATAATTCTCTCATAAAAGAGTCTTCTATAATATCTTGATCTTCATAGAATTTGATTTTTACTTCTTCACGGAAATCATTTTGTGCATCCATAAGGAAGAGTAATTGCATTAATCGTTCTCTACCCTTAGTTCTTGTCATCTTTTTCCTCCATTGCAACCACTCCTTGTATATGAATATGTACAGCATCCACATTGAGTTCCGTCATTTCATTTATAGCATTTTTTACATTCTCTTGTATATCCCAAGCCACCTCAGGTATTTTTCGTCCATATTCTATAAGTACATAAACATCTGTGGTTATACCCTCTTCATTTTGGCTAACCTTGATGCCAGTATATAGAGGGTCTCTTCCCAATATGTTCTTGGAAAGGGTATCAGAAAAGCCACTTGATAAAGCAGCAACCCCCACGGTTTTGAGGGTAGCATTGGCCGCACAAATGGCTATTACATCATCTGATATTTTAAGGGGTGGGGCTTTTTCTTCTTTTTCAGTGGTCATAAAAGGCTTACCTCTTTTTGATGCTTAAGATTTTTCGTGCTTCATCTGGGCTAGCTATGGGTCTATTTAATATGGTGGCTATCTTGACTACTTTTTCAACTAGCTCTCCATTACTTTTGGCCAAAACTCCTTTTTCTATGAAAAGGTTATCCTCAAATCCTACCCTTGCATGACCTCCCATAATGATGGCAGCTGTTGCCATTTGGAATTCAAATCTTCCGATTCCGCAGCCTGTCCAAGTGGAACCTGGAGGGATTGAATCTACACAAAAACTTAAGTCCCTTACTGTAGCAGCCATTTGAATCCCCAGTACAAAGTTAAAGTGTAGGGGGTGTTCTAGTAGTCCTTTTTTATCAACCTTCAGGGCAATATCAATCATCCCCTTGTCAAAACATTCAAGCTCTGGCTTCATTCCCTTTTCCTGCATTATACGGGCGAAATTCATTATTGTATTATCTGTGTTAACAAAGACTTCGTCCCCACCAAAATTACAGGTGCCGCAGTCCAGGGTTACAAATTCTGGAGTTGGAACAATGTTGGTAGAGTCTAAACGTTCTAAGTCTGTCATTCCTACTGCTCCACCTGTGGAAGGTTGTATGATTACATCGGGACATACTTTGCGAATCGCATCCACTGCCTCTTGAAAACGATCTTTTCTTTGGGTTGGAGTTCCATCATCTTCTCTTACATGAAGATGAATAACCGCAGCTCCTGCATCATATGCAGATTTAGCTTCTCTTACTATTTCTGGAATAGTATAGGGCACCGCAGGATTATGTTCTTTTGTAACTTCTGCACCACATATAGCTGCAGCAATAATTAGTTTTTCCATTATTCTCTACCTCACGTTTCTTTGTGATTCTATAGGAGTTACACAAGTTCCCTCGGCTATGCAAACAACAACCGGAGGGTCTAGGATATCACAAGCAGAAGCACTTATATCAGGGCGAGGTTTAATCACCTTTCTGGCTTCAAATTTCATTTTCAAAGAAGACTTTCCTACATGTGTAACCTCTCCACGAGCTTCGATAAAATCTCCCGCAAATACTGGTTCCTTAAATTCAACCATGTTATATGCTACAAAAAGACCCTCGTCCCCGTCAACTTGAATCAAAAGTTCAGTTGCTACGTCTCCAAATAATCCAAGCATCTTTGCTCCATCTACTAGGTTGCCACCATAGTGGGCATCATGGGAAGACATTCTTACTCGAATCAGGGATGTGTAATTTTTTTCCATTTGTATTCCTCCTTCATAAGTTGAGCTTATATTTTCTAACTATAATTATGCCACAAATTATGTCTTAAGTCCACAAGCCATAGGCTTCAGCTCAAGCCTAACCTTCTCGACTCTACGGTCCTTAATTGCAACAATCTTGAACATTATTGTATCCGTTTCTATCTCAATTCCTCGGGTGTCGGCTTCTGGTATTTCCCCCAAAAGTTCTAATAGATATCCTCCAAGGGTTTCTGAATCTTCTGATTGTAAATCGGTTCCTATTTCATCGTTTAGGTCATCTAAATCAATGCTGCCATCTACAAGATATACCCCTTCTCCCAAGACTTCAATTCCAAAAGCTGGAAGGTCATATTCGTCTTCGATTTCTCCCACAATCTCTTCAATAATGTCCTCCATTGTAACCAGTCCTGAAAAACCACCATATTCATCAATAAGAATAGCCATATGGTTTTTTGAACTCTTTAGCTCTAGGAGGAGAGAGTCAATATTCTTAGTTTCTGGAACAAAGAGAGGTTTCTTAAGCAGTGGTCCTATATCAACCTTATTGATGTCCGAATAAAGTCCTTGTTGCATTATATCTTTGAGGTAAAGTATTCCCACTATATTATCTGTATCGTCTCTATAAACTGGAATTCTACTATATCTCATTTCTAGCAGCTCTTCCATGTAGAGGCTAATGTCATCATTAATATCAATGGAAAAAACATCAGTCCTAGGGGTCATAATTTCATAGGCCAACTTATCATCAAAAGCAAAGATAGCATTGATCATTTTTTTGCCTTCTTCTTTTAGTTCCCCTGTGCTTTGTCCCATTTCAAGCATGCTCATAACTTCATCTTCACTAAATTCATCTGGACATTTACCACGGTTCTGCCGGGTAATTATTAAAAGGAGGTCTACTGATTTTGAAATCAAAAAGACAAAGGGCTTAGCAATAATGGAGACTAGGATAATAGGATTAACTACAGCTATAGCAACCTTTTCCGAATGGTTCATAGCAAATCTTTTTGGGAAGAGTTCCCCAAACACCAGCATAATATAGGCCAGAACAAATGTTACTAAAACCACTGCTATTTGAGTTCCATAAGGTATTCCAAGCATATGGATATAAGTACCAAACTCTTCAGATACATTGATAGCTGCCGAAGCAGAAGCAAGAAAGCCTGCCAAAGTTATGGATACTTGGATTACAGACAAGAATTTGTTGGGGTCTTCCATTAGCAAGAGTAATTTGCTTGCTTTTTTATTGCCGTTTGCCTCTAGGGCTTGGATTTTAACCCCATTTGCAGAAATTAGTGCTATTTCTGCTGCTGCAAAAAAGCCGTTTATCATAATTAAAACTATAAGTAGTAGCAATTGGCCCGCTAGGGGCATCCCAGGGTCAGGAACAGAGTCCATTTGAAGCTCCTTTCATTAATAACACACATTTATAGAAAATATCTCCATATAAATATAGAGATTTATTCATCAGTTTTTCGCTTTCTCAAAATATCTTCAGGCTTTACAGGAAAATCCATTAACATAGAAAAGACCTGTTGGGGGTGTGGAGCTGCATCTATAGTGGTCCCATCTTGGTCTAGCATCTCACTAATTTTTTGAGTGAAATAATCACGGCCTGGCCCCATCACTTCTATTTCATCTCCAAGAACAATTTTATTCCTTTGTTCAATTGTTGCTCTTCGGCTTTGGGGGTCGTAATCTATTACCTTACCAACAAATGAATAGTCTCTTGTGTAACTACTGGTTTGATAGTTTTGATCCTTATGGGTAGGTTGGTTGAAGTAAAAACCTGTAGTAAACTCTCGATGACTTACCTTTGATACCTCTTCCAACCACTCCTCTTTGTATAAATACTTTTCTGGGTTCTCTTCATAAAGGTCTAAGGCTTTTCTATAGGCACTTACTACAGTTGCTACATAGAAAACACTTTTCATCCTTCCTTCAATTTTCAATGAAGTTATTCCAGATTCAACTAGTTCAGGTATATATTCTATCATACATAGATCCCTACTGTTTAATAAATATGTACCCCTTGAATCTTCTTCTACCGGAAAATATTCTCCAGGTCTTTTCTCTTCTACTAGGGAATAATTCCACCTACAAGGATGGGCACAAGCTCCCCTGTTAGCATCTCTTTGAACCATGAAGTTAGATAAAAGACACCTTCCAGAATAAGAAATACACATGGCACCATGAATAAAAGCCTCTAAATCTTTTGACTGAGGGGCTTGGTTTTTTATTTCTCGTATTTCACTAAGGGTTAATTCCCTTGCTAGTACAATCCTCTTGACTCCTTGAGAGAACCAAAAGTTTGTTGTCATGTAGTTGGTGGCATTGGCTTGGGTAGAAAGATGGATCTCTTTGTCAGGGTCAATCTGACCCACAAGTTGGAGAACTCCAGGATCGCTAACAATGTATGCATCTATGGGAATATTTTTTATCTCCTCAAGATATGAGCCTATAGGCTCCATATCTTCGTTGTGGGGAAAAATATTTAAGGCTAAGTATGCTTTTGCTCCTCTTTTGTGGGCGTATTCTACACCCTCCCTTATTTCTTCTAGGGTCATATTTCCTGCACCAGCCCGCAAAGAAAAATTATCCCCACCAAAATAAACTGCATCTGCACCGTAGGTAATTGCTATCTTTAGTTTTTCTAAATCTCCAGCTGGAGCCAGTAGTTCAATTTTATTCATATTATCTAGTCACCACACTCATGGATATTCCATCTCCTATTGGTAGTACCGTTGTAGTTACTCCTTCAAGGTCTGTTATATAATCTAGGAAGTCTCTCATTTGTGAGATATTTGTTCTATGCTTTTTTAAGTGGTCATACTTATCAGATACGGTACGACCATTCATCAATGTGTTGTCACAGATAATCATACCCTCATTTTGAACAAGCTTAATAGCCTGGTCCCAAAATCTTCGATAATGACTTTTTGCTGCATCGATAAATATAAAGTCAAAGTAATCTAGGCCTTGAATATTTGTTTTGTGTAAAAGACTGGTCATCACCTCTTCCGCATCACCAAAGAGTACATGAACTCGGTCTGAAACTCCCAAGTCATCTAGGTTCTCTACAGCTTGGTCGAAAACATCTCTCTTGTTTTCGATTGTAAGTATTCTGCTTGCTGGGGAAAGCAGAGAAAAACAAGCCGAAGAATAGCCTATTGATGTTCCAATTTCAAGGATTCTTTTAGGTTTTCTCCATCTTAGCAGTTGAAGAAGAAATTCCTCAGTCTCCTTTAAGATGATTGGTATGTTTTTATCTTCTGCATATTCCCTAAGTAGACCAAGGTCATCATTTAGGGGTTTATAGTACTTGTTAATATATTCTGTTACTAGATTATTGGTGATGTGAATCACAGTAAAACACCTCTTATTCCATTGCCTTTAGATATTCGTCTCGATTTATTAGGAATGTATCGTAATCCTGGCTAAACCTATGGGAACCATTTAATGATGGATCCAAAACATAGTACAGATAATCTGTTGTATCTGGATATAGGGCGGCTATTATTGAATTTTCTCCTGGTGAGCAAATAGGCCCTATTGGAAGTCCTGGTACAATGTAGGTATTATAAGGGGAGTCTATCTTTAAGTCCTTAAAAAGAAGTCGCTCTTTCCATTCTCCCAGTGCATATTGCACCGTTGCATCAATCTGTAAGGGCATCCCTATATTTAGGCGATTATATATCACAGAACTCACAATGGTTCTTTCTTTTTCAACTCTTGTTTCTCTCTCTATCATAGAGGCTATGGTGATAATCTGGTTGAGATCATATCCTAGCTCAGTTGCCCTTGAATAATATTCATCTTTATATATTTTATTGAATTGGGCCAACATAGTATTGATAATAAAATGAGCATCGCTTCCCATGGGAACGTCATAAGTATTAGGCATAAGGAATCCCTCTAATCTTGACGGTCCTGAAGGTAAAAAATCCACAAAAATATAGTCGAACTCACCATATTCCACTTCATAAAGGAAATCATCAACTGTAGTCATTCCAGATTTTTCTAGGGATTCTGCCACTTGCTTTATAGTTAAGCCCTCTTGAATAACAAATCTTGAGGCTTGAGAAAAGCCTTCTGTCATCATATTCATAATTTCTTCCATAGTCATAGATGGTGAAAGAAGATAATCCCCTGCCTCTAATTCTCCGTTATAGCCATGAATCTTAGCATACCACTTAAACCGCTGGGAATCTTTAATAATACCCTCTTCTTCCAGTATCTTCCCTATGGATTGGGTTGCCGTCCCCATGGGTATGGAAATAGAGATGTATTCTTTGTTTTCACTATCAAAGGGCTTGTTTAATCCATCGATATATAAGAGGCCTCCCACCACCACTAGAAGTATGATAATTACTACAAATCCTAGTAAAGGAAGAGAGGATCTTTTTCCCTTGGCCCTTCTATTGTTTCTTGCCATTTTGAAACCTCACTGATAATTAGGAATACTATTACTTTGACCGGCTCAAATAATCCCCTGTTCGGGTATCGATTTGAATGGTTTCTCCAGCTTCAATAAATATTGGAACCTGAACCACTGCCCCAGTTTCCACAGTGGCTGCCTTTGTAACATTTGTGGCTGTATCACCTTTTACTCCAGGTTCCGTATCTACAACTTTTAAGTTAACAAAGTTAGGTGCCTCTACAAGAAAAGGTATTTCTTTGAAAAATTTAATTGTCGCCTCATCATTTTCTCTTATATATTGAAGGGCATCTTCCACCTGTTCAAAAGCAATAGGAACTTGCTCAAATGTTGTTTGGTCCATAAAATAATATAGCTCTCCATCACTGTAGAGATACTGCATTTGTTTGGTTTCAATACGTGCCTTGGGAAACTTATCTGCCGGGTTAAATGCTTCTTCTCGAGTTGCCCCAGTCAGGACATTTTTGTACTTGGTGCGAACAAAAGCTGCACCTTTTCCTGGCTTAACGTGTTGAAAGTCAATTACTACATGAGGTTCACCATTAATTTCAAATGTGACCCCCTTACGAAAATCCCCTGCATAAATCATAGTATTCGCTCCTTTATTTCATCTATTACTTTATAATACATAAATCTTTTGAAGAATTATTGGTATTTATCACCCCAAAAGAAGTGATAATGACCAGGTCTTCTATTCTTACCCCTAGTTTACCCGGAATGTATATACCAGGTTCTATGGTAACAGCCATGTTTTCACTAAGGAATTCTTGATCCCTTGACCTTGTGTTAATATAGGGTTCTTCATGAACTTCTTTGCCTACACCATGGCCTGTGCCATGGAGGAAGTACTTGCCATAGCCTGCGGATTCAATAATGCTCCTTGCAGCTAGGTCCACATCCCTTAAGTTTGCTCCGTGAAAGCAAGCATCAAGACCTGCTAACTGAGCAGCCAAAACAATATTGTATATTTTTTTCATATAGGGTGTAACCCTTCCAATAGCAACCGTTCTCGTAAAATCACCACAGTATCCATCCACTACTGCACCAAAATCTAGAGTTAGAAAATCACCTTCTTGTATTTTATAATCAGAAGGGATACCATGAGGGTCTGCCCCATTCTTACCAGCCACTGCAATTGTAGGGAAGGCTAAATCTTCTGCTCCCAGCTTTTTTAAAAACTTGTATATCTCTTGGGCAATTTCAATTTCACTTAAGCCAGGACGCAAGTAGCCTAAAATATGTTGAAAGCAAGCATCGTTCATAGCGGATGCTGTGATAATGGCTAGCAATTCCTTTGGGGTTTTTACCAATGCCATTAATTATCTCCACCTCTTAAAAGACTACCCATTCCCATGGCATCTCCCAGGATTTGATAAACATCGTTCATCATCATGGAAAATCTCATTTCATTTTGCATATGCTCTGCAGCAACAGGGTCCTTCATAATAATGGCATAAAGCGTCTGGATGGATTCCATCATTTCAGCTCCCATTTCTTCTCCCATCATTTGTTTGGTTTGAAGTTCAAGCTGTTTGCCTTGGAAGTCAGTAAGCATTTTAGATAATTCAGGGTTTTCATCTACCTTTTTCTTGGTTTTGTCGTATTCTTTGAATTCATCGGATTCTTTTATGGCTTTTGCCAAGTTGTGGGCCTCATCATAAACGTTCATTTTATACCTCCAAAAATATTGTTAAAATAATGGGATTACGCTTGGTTTTTTCGTAGATAAATGTTTTCAATCCATCCCTAACTGCCGTTTTTCTAGCATTCCAGTCTTTGCGATTTCCGCCAGATGGTTTTGCCAATATTGTTGCTGCTAATTCCCTAGCTTCCCCTATCAGGTCTTCGTTTTCTCTTACATAAACAAAACCTCTAGATACTATTTCTGGGCCAGAAACAACTTCTCCCGTAGCCCTATCAAGAGAAGCTGCAACAACTATCAAGCCTGCCTCAGATAGCATACGACGATCCTTCAAGACAATATTTCCTACATCACCGACGCCCAAACCGTCTACAAGAACCGCTTCTGCTGGAACCACATCTTTTATATGCTCGGCTTTGTTTTTATCGATAATAAGGCAGTCCCCATTGGCCATTATAAAAATATTATCCCGGTTCATCCCTAAGTTTTCTGCCAATTGGGCGTGGCGGTAAAGATGTCGATATTCACCATGGACAGGAATAAAGTATTTGGGGCGAATTAGTGAGTGAATCAACTTTAGTTCTTCCACACAAGCATGTCCTGAAACATGAATGTCTGCAATATCAGAATATATAACCTTGGCACCTTGTTCGAAAAGTTTGTTAACAACATTGGAAACCGAGGTTTCGTTTCCTGGCACAGGAGTAGAGCTAAGAATTACAACATCTCCTTGTTTAATCTGTACCGCCCTATGTTCTTTACTTGCCATTCTTGATAGGGCACTTAAGGGTTCCCCTTGGGACCCAGTGGTTACAATAACCAGTTCATCATTTTTATAACTCTTTGTCTTGTTTAGGTCAACTAAAACTCCGTCAGGAATCTTTAAGTATTTTAATTCTGTGGCTAGTTTTACGTTATTCACCATACTTCTACCAGAAATAGCTACCTTGCGCTTATATTTTACAGCAGCATCTACTATTTTTTGAACTCGATGAACATTGCTAGAAAATGTGGCTACAATGATTCGAGTTTCGTGGTCTCTGAAGATACCATCAAGGGTCTCTCCTACAAGTTTTTCTGATTTGGTGAATCCTGGTCTCTCGGCATTAGTTGAATCAGCTAACATCAAGGTTACTCCACGCTTCCCTATTTCCGCAAACTTCTGAAGGTCAATTGGGTCTCCATCTACAGGAGTATAGTCGATCTTAAAGTCACCTGTATGGAAGATGAGACCTGCGGGGGTATCAATTGCCAGACAAATTGCATCTGCAATTGAGTGGGTAGTTCTGATTGTATCAATTGTAAAACACCCAAGTTTCACAGTGTCTCCTGGGGCTATACGGTTTAGTCGTGCCTTTAAATTATGTTCTTTCAGACGATTTTCAACTAGGCCAAGGGTAAATCTAGTACCCCATATAGGAACATCCAGTTTTTTCAATAAGTAGGGGATGCCACCAATATGGTCTTCATGGCCATGGGTCAAAATTAATCCTCTTATCTTGTGAGCGTTTTCCTCAATGTATGTATAGTCTGAAATTACAATATCAATTCCAAATTGTTCATCTTCAGGGAAAGTCATCCCGCAATCCACTATCATTATGTCGTTACCGTATTCTAAAACCGTCATATTCTTGCCGATTTCAGACAGGCCTCCAATGGGGATTACTTTCAGGCTTTTACCTGATCTATTATTTAATTTACTATCTTTCATATATAATTTTTCTCCTCTTTTTACTCCTTCATTACTACAATATTTAATAACTTATCTGGAACTGCAACTATTTTGATGATTTTTTTGTCCTTGATTAATAGGTCTACCGACTGCTCTTCCATACAAGTTTTTTCGAATTCTTCTTTTGAAAGTCCGCAAGCAATATTCAGCCTTTCTTTGACTTTACCGTTAATTTGGACCACAACCTCTACTGTCTCTCTGACCAAGGCCTTTTCATCATATGTGGGCCAAGGATGACGATATAGAGTTTCACTCTTCCCAAGGCTTTCCCACATCTCCTCGCAGATATGGGGAACAAAGGGTGATAGGATTAAGACAAGACTTTCTATAGTCTGGGCTAATAATCCAATGTTTCTAGTTTCTTGTTCTTTATACTTATAGAGCTCATTGACCAGCTCCATTATAGATGAAATTGCTGTATTAAAATTGAACCTGCCACCGATATCCTCTGTGCACCTTTTAACTGAATGGTTAAGTCTAAAGGCTAATTCTTTGTCTCTCTCATTTTCCAGTATGTAATTTTTTGGGGCTCCTTTAATAAGATCTGCGAGTTCGAAAACCACCCTATATACACGGTTTAGGAAACGGAAGGCACCTTCTACCCCAGCTTCTGACCAGTCTAGTTCTCTGTCTGGAGGGGCAGCGAAAAGGATAAATAAACGGGCAGTGTCCGCTCCGTACTTATGGATAATTTCCTCTGGTGATACAACGTTACCCAAAGATTTGCTCATCTTTCTTCCATCTTTGATAACCATTCCTTGTGTTAGGAGATTTTCAAAGGGTTCTTGGTGAGATACCAAACCCCAGTCATAAAGGGCCATTTGGAAGAATCTAGAATACAGTAAATGAAGGATGGCATGTTCAACTCCACCGATATACTGATCTACATTCATCCAGTATTTTTGCTTTTCAAAATCCCAAGCTTTATCTTCATTCCTAGGATCGCAATACCTTAAGAAGTACCACGAACTATCAAGGAAGGTATCCATTGTGTCCATTTCTCTTTTAGCTGATTTTCCACACTTAGGACAATTACAAAGAGCAAATGTTTTTGATGTGGCTAAGGGTGATTCTCCCTTTCCCGTAAATTCCACATCTGTTGGAAGTAGTACTGGAAGGTTTTCTTCTTTTTCTGGAACCCAACCACAGTCTTCGCAGTGGATCATTGGAATAGGAGCTCCCCAATACCTTTGGCGAGATATCAGCCAGTCTCTTAACCTAAAGTTTATGGATTTTTTCCCAATACCTTTAGATTCAACATATTCTGTAATTTTCTCCATGGCATCTTGATTAGCCATTCCATTGAATTGGTCAGAGTTAATCATCTTTCCATCAGAAATAAATGCTTCTTTAAGGTCATTAACATTGATCTCAGGGTTTTCGGGATCAAGAACCGGAATAATCTCTAAGGCAAATTTCTTAGCGAACTCAAAGTCCCTTTGGTCATGTGCAGGAACAGCCATTATGGCTCCCGTGCCATAATCCATTAGGACATAATCGGAAATATAAATAGGAACCCTTTTGCCATTGAGGGGATTTATTGAATACCTATCAATGAAAACCCCAGTTTTCTCATTTTCAGTAGATGTTCTCTCTATATCCGTTCTATGTTGACACTCTTCTATGTAGCTAAGAGCCTCTTCCTCATGTGCCCCACCCTTGATTAAGTGTTTTACGAAAGGGTGCTCAGGGGATAAAACCATGTAGGTAACTCCATAAAGAGTATCAGGGCGAGTGGTGAATATCTTTAGACTTTCATGATAGTCTTCTATTTCAAAATCTACTTCTGCACCAATAGATTTTCCAATCCAATTGCTTTGCATTACTTTAACCTTGTTGGGCCAGCCATCAAGGTCATCAAGGTTATTTAAGAGGCGGTCTGCATAATCCGTGATTTTCAGATACCATTGTGATAATTCCTTTTTTTTAACTTGTGTACTGCATCGCTCACAACCACCATCTACAACCTGTTCATTTGCCAACACTGTTTGACAGCTGGGGCACCAGTTAACTGGGTTTTCCTTTTTATAGGCTATACCATGGTTGAAAAACTGTATAAAAATCCACTGCATCCATTTATAGTAGCCTGGATGGCAAGTAGCTATTTCTCGACTCCAATCATATGACAATCCCATCTCTTTGAGTTGGCTTGTCATCTCCTCAATATTGGTCCAAGTCCATTTTGCAGGTTCCACATTATTTTTGATAGCAGCATTCTCTGCTGGTAAACCAAAGCTATCATATCCCATTGGATGCAATACATTAAAACCATTCATAGTCTTAAACCTGCTGATTACATCCCCGATTGAATAATTTCTCACGTGTCCCATATGAAGCTTCCCTGAAGGATATGGGAACATTTCTAAAAGATAATATTTTTCTTTGGAAGAATCCTCTTCTACTTCAAAGGTCTTATTTGTTTCCCAGTAAGATTGCCACTTTTCTTCTATGGATTTAAAGTCGTACCGTTCATTCATTTTCGCTGCCCTCCAGGCTAATAAAGTTTCCGTCTCCCCATGCCTTTTCTATGTTGTATCTTTCTCTCATTTCTGTGGTGAGTAGGTTGACTATTACATCACCGTAATCCATAAGAATCCATCCAGACCTTCTATGGCCTTCGATGCCCTTTGGAGACAAACCTTCTTTTTGAAAACGGTCTTCCACTTCTTCACTGAGACTTCCAATTTGTATTTCGCTATTACCTGATGCTAGAACAAAAAAATCTGCAAAAGAAGCTTTTTCTCTGATATCTATAATAATTATATCTCGAGCCTTTTTGTCCTCTAATATTTTTGCTGCTTTTAATGCCAGTTCTCTATTTTCCATTCAAATCCTCCTCTATTTTCTCCATTTTCTCCATAATATCATTTTTAGCCTCAACTGTATCATTATCTAAATAATAACCTTTTTCCTCTATAAAAGATATGGATTGGTCTAAAGAAGCTAAAAGAGCCTTGTCTAAGTCTAAAAAAGCTATTTTTCTTAGGTCTTCTACACCAGGGTAATTGCGATTTGGTTCAATGGCATCTGCAAGGTAGATTATCTTTTCCAGAAGGCTCATCCCTTTTCTACCTGTTGTATGGTATCTAACTGCATTTAAAACATCATTGTCTTTTATATCAAAATCTTTGATCATCAGCTCGGCTCCTACTTTGCCGTGGGCTAAATTTGGATTATCCAGGTATTTACCATCAAGTCCCAAATCCTTAACATACTGGTTTAACTGTTCTTTTTCCATTCCTCTGCAAATATCATGAAAAAGAGCTGCTGTTCTTATTTTTTGCTTATCTCCACCATAAATTTCCCCCAGTTTCAGGGCTGTCTCCTCAACCCCCATTGTGTGCAGCCGTCTTTTTTCGGAATAATTCTGGTGTATATATTCACGTATATCTTCGTTGAGATATAATCCATGGCCAAGTATATAGTCTTCAACTTTTTCTGGAACTGAAGATCCTAAATTCCCCTTGGCCCCTGCCCTATTCCTAATTGAGGTGGACTCTTGCTTTACTAGGTTGTTTTTTAAAAAAACAAGATGGGTTCCATATTTTTCTCTTACCTTATTGGCTACATCTTGTAAGTCATTTTCATCGTATCCAGGTCTTCCCCCAATAACAAATGTGTAGTCCCTTAACAAATCCTCTGCATTTTTCCACTCCAGAATTTTCAAAAATGTATCTGTACCCATTAAGAAGCATACTGAATCATGAGGATATTCCTCTTTGAAATGGTTCATTGTATCAATTGTGTATGATATACCCTTTTTTTCAAGTTCATAACTGCTTATTTCAGCCTGGGGAAGGTCTTGAAATGCTAACTTAAGCATATTTAACCTATCTTCACCTGAGCTTACCTCCTGGTGGACTTTAAAAGGCTGTATTCTGGCTGGAACCACTATTAATTTGTCAAAAGGGACTTGCTCTATGGCGCTTTTTGCCAAGGCTATGTGCCCATTATGAACGGGATCAAATGTACCTCCAAAGATTCCTATTTTCATCATCTACCTCAATTTAATTGATAGTTCTTCTAATTGGGCATCATTTGCATCGCTAGGGGCTCCAGAAACCAAGCACTGGGCATTTTGGTTTTTTGGAAATGCAATCATTTCACGAATACTCTTTTCTCCTGCTAATAGCATGGCAATACGATCTAAGCCAAAAGCAATGCCTCCATGGGGAGGAGTACCATATCTAAAGGCCTCTAATAAGAAGCCAAATTTGCTCTCGGCTTCTTCATCAGGGATTCCTAGAACTTCAAACATGGTTTTTTGAAGTTCTCTGTTATGAATTCTTATAGACCCACCCCCAAGCTCTACTCCATTTAGGACTAAATCATAGGCTTGGGCCTTGACCTTTAGGGGGTCTTCTTTCAATAATGGAATATCTTCTATCTTAGGTGATGTAAATGGGTGGTGCATGGCACTTAAAGACCCATCTTCATCATTTTGCTCATAAAGTGGGAAATCAACAACCCAGAGATAATTAAATTTTTTATTATCTAGGAGCCCTAATTTTCCAGCCAGGTCTCTTCTTAAAAATCCCAGACTATCAAATACAATTTTTGCTCGGTCTGCAACAATAAGTATAAGATCTCCAGGTCCTCCTTCAAAAACCTTTACGATCTCTCTAAGCTGGTCTTCTGTAAAAAACTTATTAACTGAAGATGTTATACCAGTGTCATCAACCTTGATCCAAATCATTCCTTTGGCTTTAAAGTGTTTTATTGATTCGGTCATTTTGTCTATATCTTTTCTTGAAAAAGCAGAAGCACCATCTGTGATACAGATCCCTCTAATATCCCCACCATTTTCTAAGGCCTGTTCAAAAAGGCCAAATCCGCAATCCACAAAATATTCGTTTAGCTTCTTTAATTCAAATCCAAACCTTGTATCGGGTTTGTCTGACCCATAGCGTTCCATAGCATCATGGTAAGTGAGTTTTAGGAAGGGTCTTGTTATATCTATACCCATAGCATCCTTCATAAGCTTAACAATAAAACCTTCCTGTATCTCTAAAACATCCTCAACTTCTACAAATGACATTTCTAAGTCAATTTGGGTAAATTCAGGCTGCCTATCTGCCCTTAAATCTTCATCTCTAAAGCACTTTACAATCTGCATATACCTATCAGTAGCTCCCACCATCAATAATTGCTTGTACATTTGTGGGGATTGAGGCAAGGCATAGAACTTTCCTGAATTAACTCTGGAAGGGACCAAATAGTCTCGTGCTCCTTCAGGTGTTGGCTTAATAAGCATAGGAGTCTCTACTTCAGTGAAACCTTGCTCTTCATAGTAGTCTCTTGCAATTTTTGTAATTTGATGACGAAGAGTAAAATTCTTTTGCATCTTGGCTTTTCTCATATCTAGATATCTGTATTTAAGTCTCAAGTTTTCGTCTACTTGATCGTCATCTTTGATATAGATAGGTGGAGTCTCGGCTTGGGAATAAATCACCATTTCGATTGCTGCAACTTCTATTTCACCACTTGGAATCTCAGGGTTGGGAGTTTGTCTGTTTCGAACAAGTCCCCTAATGCCAACTACAAATTCTCCATGAAGGGATTTTGCTTCTTCCAACAATCCTTTGGGAGTCTCATCATCAAATATTATTTGAGTAAGGCCAGTTTTATCCCTTAAGTCTACAAAGACTAAGCCCCCCTGATCTCTTGCTTTAGCTACCCATCCATTAAGTATTACTTCTTGTCCCACATTATTTTTATTTAGCACACCGCACATATGGGTTCTCTTTAATATGGCCATTTTTTCTAAACTCCCTTATTCTCTTCAAGATATGATCCTAAATCTTCAAAAGGCAACTCAATTTGTTGGCCTGTTGCCATGTTCTTTATGTTCATCCGATTTTTTGCTAGTTCATCGTCACCTATTACAGCAGTATACTTTGCATTCAGCCTGTCAGAATACTTTAATTGCCCTTTAATATTTCTCATCAAGCTATCCATTTGAACACTATGGCCCTTGGTTCTTAAATCTCTTGCTAATTTTAGTCCATATGCCTTTGCTGGCTCTCCCATAACTGCAATAAAGAGTTCTGGCGCTTCTGGCTCAGGTATAACCACACCATTAGATTCCATTACAAGGAGTAGCCTCTCAATCCCTAGTCCAAATCCAACTCCTGGGATTGGTGGGCCTCCCAACTGTTCTATCAAGTAGTCGTATCTCCCTCCACCGCAAATTGTGCCTTGGGCTCCAATGCTGTTTGTAACAAATTCAAAAGCGGTTTTTGTATAATAATCTAGGCCTCTTACAATTCCTGAATCAATGATAAATGGAATTCCCGAAGAGTTTAGATTGCCTTGCAAATCATCAAAGGCATCTTGGCATTCATCACACAAATAGTCTAGCATATTTGGTGCTCCCACCACTAAAGCCTGGCAGACTTCACTTTTACAGTCCATTATTCTCAGTGGATTCTTTTCATATCTCACTTTACATGTATCACAAAGGTCATCGTATTTTCCTTCCAAGAATTCTCGTAGAGCTTTTCTATGGTTTTCTCTGCAAGAGGGACAACCGATGCTATTTATTCTGAGTTCGATGTCCCTAATACCCATTTCCATAAGGAAGTCGTAGCCCAAAGCTATAACTTCAGCATCAGCAACCATATTAGAAGTGCCAAATATCTCAATACCAAATTGATGAAATTCTCTTAGTCGTCCCGATTGAGGTTTTTCATATCTAAAACAAGGAATATCATAATAATATTTTGTAGGTTGAACTTCTGCATACTGCTTTTGCTCAACGAAGGCTCGAACCACTGGAGAAGTACCTTCAGGCCTTAAAGTTATGCTTCTTTGGCCATAGTCCATAAATGTATACATTTGCTTTTCTACAATATCTGTAGTATCTCCTACCCCTCTTGTAAAAAGTTCCGTATGTTCAAAAACAGGAGTCCTGACTTCCTTAAAACCATACCTCTTACATATTCCAGCAAAGGCTTTTTCTACATAGTGCCATTTATATATCTGGTTTGGTAATACGTCCTTGGTTCCTTTTGGTGCACTGATTATCATAACATCTCCTCCATAAATAAGTTGTTCTTCTTCCTCTCTATCATCTCATCGATTCGTTCTATGTAAATCTTGTAATTAGCCACATTTGGAACACGTTCTAATCGGTCTTCTTCCGGATAATAGGCCTTACTGATTCCACCAGCTCCCAAAGCTATTAGGGATTGGTGTTCATCCATAATTCTTACATTGTAAATACAAATGGCCCCCTCTTTACAGTATCCAACATTTTCTAAGCCACCAGCCATATGCTTTTGCCTATATAGATAATAGGGACGATAGGCTGCCTCTGGAAGAAGTGTGTGAGCTTTTTCTAGCATTTCTTCTACAATGTCTCCAGCCCTATAATGGTAGTATTTATCCTCCATCAATAGTGGGGAGGCTTTTTTTACTGCCAGGGTGTGTAGTGTGATATTGTCTGGTCCTTGGTTAATCATTGCTTTAAGGGTCTTCTGAAAATCTTCTGGGTTTTCACCAGGCAGGCCTGCAATTATATCAGAATTGATCTTAAATCCAAAGGGTTTTGCTAGTTCAAAGGCTTCTATTATATCTTCTGGACTATGGCTTCTGCCTATTCTTTCCAAGGTCTTCTCATTCATTGATTGAGGGTTAATACTTATCCTATCAACTCCATAATCTTTTAAGACACTTAGTTTATCTTGGGATATGGTATCTGGTCTTCCTGCTTCCACTGTAAACTCTTTGAGCGCCTCTTTAGAAAATGTCTGGTCTAGAGTTTTCATTAGCCTCTCCAAGCCTTTTAAGTGAAGTGCAGTAGGGGTGCCTCCACCAATATAAATGGTTTCTGGGACCTTATTAGCCCTTTCCATTAGCTTGCCAACAGTAATAATCTCTTGGACTAAGGCATCAAGGTATTGGTCCATTTCATCTTGGCTTCCTTGGTTAGAGGTAAAGCTGCAGTAGGAGCAACGACTAGGGCAAAAGGGAATCCCAATGTACAAAGCTAGGTCTTTATGATTATCTTCTATGTGTTCTTGTTGATAATTATAAATATCCAAAAGTAAATTCACTTTATCTGGGTGGAGATAATAAAAGTCCCTTAATCTCTTTCTTGTATTATCAAAGCCTATTTCTCTTACTAAATTACCGGTTAATTTAACTGGACGAACCCCAGTCAAAATTCCCCACTTAGGGCTTTTCTTTGTATATTGAGAAAGCTGCCTATAAATATCCTGCTTAAGGGCTTCTCTTTTATTTGTATCCCAGTTTGGATCTTCTGGACCCAGCTCAATTTCTACTTCTTCTTGGGGTAAGAACACCTTAGCCAACTCGAGGATTTCATAGGGATTAAAGTTTTCGGGCACACATATATTAAACAAAAGGATTGTTAGCCTTTTCAAATTCAATCGTTGTTGGCCCCATATGGCCAGGAAAAACATCTGTTTCCTCTGGCAAGGTGAAGAGCTTGTTGTTAATAGAAGCCTTTATTTCATCAAAATTACCTCCAGGAAAATCAGTTCTCCCTATACTTTGTCTGAAAAGTGTATCCCCCGTAAATAAGACTTCTCCAACTAAAATACACATTCCACCCTTGGTGTGGCCGGGTGTGTGTATAAATGTTAATTGGAAGGGACCAGCTGTAAGTTTTTCTTGATCCTTCACATAAATGTCTGCCTCTATAGATATGGCCTGTCCCCAAATTTCCCTGCTAAAGTTTTGTTTGGGATCTAGTAAAAAGTCTCTTTCATCTTCATGGGCAACAACCTTCATTTGAGGGAATGCTTTTTTATAGTCAGAAACACCACCAATATGGTCTCCATGACCATGGGTTAGGATTAAATGGCTTACATTTAATCCCCTTTTAACAGCCTCATCAACTAATTCTTGTTCAAATTTCCCCGCATCTATTATAAAGGCACTTTTAGCCACCTCATCAAATGCAAAATAAGTGTTGCAAGCTCCTCCGCTTTCTCTGTATATAATAATATCCATGTAATTCTTCCTCCTAATCGCCTCTTTTGCTATCAATAACCAATGTAACCGGACCGTCATTATGAATCTCTACTGCCATCTCAGCTTGAAAGATTCCACTTTCAGTTGGTATCCCCGACTCTTTAATCAAATCAAGGCAGTGTCCGTATAGCCTATTTGCTTGGTCTTGGGGAGCCGCATCCACAAAACTAGGCCTATTGCCTTTTCTTGTATCTCCATATAGGGTAAATTGAGATACAAGCAAGACTCCGCCATCTACTTGTTCCAGTGAAAGGTTCATTTTGCCTTGGTGGTCTTCAAAAATTCTCATGTTGACTATTTTCTTAGCTATATAAGAGGCATCTTCTTCTGTGTCTTCATGACCAACTCCCAAGAAGACAACAAAACCTTTACCTACCCTGCCAACAATTTTCCCCTTTACAGTGACACTTCCTTGACTTACTCTTTGTATTACTGCCCTCATAAGTACCTCACTAACCAATTGCCCTATATACGTCTGCAACTCCAGGAATCATACGGAAACCCTTCAGGAGCTTTTCCATTTCTGTGGTACTGGAAATGGAAACTGTTAGGGTAATATTTGTGACATCATGGTCTTTTCCACTTTTCGCATTAACCCCAGTGATATGAACATCCATATTCTCACATACCTTGGATATATCACTAAACATTCCTTTTCTGTCTTCAGCCAGAATGTTAATATCTACATTGTAATTTTTATTGGCATAACTTTCGTCCCATTCAACAGCAAGAATGCGGCCTTTATCTTTTTCCCCCAGGGAAAGGATATTCACACAATCCTTTCGATGCACTGATACCCCCCGGCCTTTGGTAACAAAGCCTACTATTTCATCACCTGGGACAGGGCTACAACATTTGCTAAAACGTATTAAGAGGTTATCTACTCCTTCTACCCTTACCCCGGTTGCATCCTTTGATTCTTCTTTTTTCTTGCTAAGGGCTATGTTTTCAACCCTATTCTCGCTCTTTTTTAATTCTTCTTGTTTCTCTTCATGGTAATAACCAATAAGGGAAATTGCCACTTTGGAAAGCAAGGCTCCACCGTATGCTAGTTGTGTATAAAGTTCCTCTACCCCAGATAAATTAAAGCTTTTCACTACCCTCATTATCTTGGTATTATTTAGGACAAATTGGGGGTCGTAGCCCTTTCTGCGAATGTATTTTTCTAGGGATTCTTTTCCCTTATCAATGTTCTCTGACTTATTTTCTTTCTTTAAATATGCCCTTATCTTATTCCTAGCGTTACTGCTTTTAACTATTTTCAGCCAGTCTATTGAAGGCCCCTTTGTTGAATTGCTAGTTATAATCTCTACGATGTTACCATTTTCCAGCTTATAGTCTATGGGTACCATTTTACCATTTACTTTGGCTCCAATACACTTGTATCCAACATTGGAGTGTATTTTGAAGGCAAAATCCAAAGGAGTAGAACCTGCTGGAAGCTCAATTACATCACCTTGAGGAGTAAATACGAAAACTTGACTTGCAAATAAATCAACCTTAAGGGTTTCCATAAAGTCTCTGGAGTTATCAATATCCTTTTGCCATTCCAAAGTCTGTCTTAGCCAGGCAAGTTTGACTTCCTCCATATCCTGGCTTACCCCTTCTTTATATTTCCAGTGGGCTGCGATTCCGTATTCTGCAACCTTATGCATTTCAACAGTTCGAATCTGGATTTCAAAAGGGTCACCGTTGGCACCTATAACAGTGGTATGAAGAGACTGGTACATATTTGATTTTGGCATAGCTATGTAATCTTTGAATTTACCTGGTATAGGCCTCCAAAGAGTATGGACAATTCCTAGAGCTGCATAGCAATCCCTAACGCTATCTACAATAACCCTCACAGCAGAAAGGTCGAAAATTTCATCCAGTTCTTTGTTTTGCTGGCTCATTTTTTTGTAGATACTATAGAGATGTTTTGACCGCCCCATTATTTCATGGGGGATCCCCATATCTTCTAGGGCCTCTCGAATCTCATCCATAACGTGTTCGATGATTTCTTCCTGTTTGGCTCTTTTATCCTTTACTTGTGCTACTAGTTTTTCATAGGCAATAGGCTCTAAATACCTAAAAGCAATGTCTTCTAATTCAAACTTAATTGCGTATATACCAAGACGGCTAGCTAGTGGAGCATAGATTTCCAGAGTCTCCACACACTTTTCAACAATTTTTTCTGGGGTCATATAGTTGATGGTACGAAGGTTATGAAGACGGTCTGCAAGTTTTATTATAAGAACTCTAATATCTTTGCTCATAGCTAAAAACATCTTTCTCAGATTTTCAGCTTGCATATCCTCTTTTTTTTCGTATTTAATACCACCTAATTTGGTAACTCCATCTACCAAAAGCAATACTTCTTCACCAAACTCAATCTTTAAGACCTCTGGGTCATAACCAGTATCTTCAACCACATCATGAAGTAGGCCCGCGATAATAGTATTATCATCCATACCTAGTTCAGCTAGAATCAATGCCACATTAGCTGGATGAATAATATACTTTTCGCCGGACCTTCTGGCTTGTCCTTCATGCAGCTCTTCAGCTTTTTCATAGGCTTTTCCAATAGCCTCAACATTATATGCTGGGTTGATCTGCAAGATGTTCTGAATGAAATTTTCTTTCTCTTTTTCTTTCACCCTGTCCTCGTATCTATTATTTTTTAGATCTTCTCCTAGATTTCTTAGCCTTGTACTTTGATCCACCTGTCCACTTGCAAATATCATTGTATAGGGGGGAACAAAGGGTAATTGATGATATACAACCCACTGCAACACCAACCATCAAGGGAACCACAAACTCTCTTATAGCAGGCCCTGATAATATGAAGAGTGGAACCATAACTAATAATGTGGTTACTGATGTCATTACGGATCTTTGTATGGTCTGATTTATGGATATGTTAAGAGTTTCTAGTAAAGGTGTTTTCTTGAGAAGTCCAAGATTCTCTCGAACCCTGTCGAAAACAACAATAGTATCGTTTATAGAATACCCAACTACTGTCAATACACCCGCTATAAATGGATTATTTACTGTTATATTGAATATAGCATAAAATGCCAAGACCATTAAGACATCGTGAATTACTCCTGCAAGGGCTGCTACTCCAAATTTCCACTGGAATCTGATGCTGATATATATCAACATACCTAGGGCAGAGATTAGGATAGCCAACAAGGCATTCCTTTGAAGTTCTTTTCCTACAGAGGGACCAAACTGTTCAATAGCTAGGATATCATCCTCGTTTATCCCAAAAGATTCTTCAAAGGATCCTACTATTTCCATTCTATCTGCATTTTCTAAGGCTTTGGTGGTTCTTATTATGATTTCCTTATTTTCATTTCCAGAAAAAATTATTTCTTCATCTAGTTCATACTGATCAAGAACATCCCTAACTTGGCTTTGAGTCACTTGTTTGCCCATATCGAATTGCATCATGGTTCCACCGGTAAAATCTATGCCATAGTTTAATCCTCTAATGCCACCAACAAGAAGGCCAAGAACTATAATTCCAATTGATACCATGTAATAAATCTTTCTGTGCTCAATAAACTTAAACTGTCTCTTTGCACTAAATATTCCTGTTCCATCCTTTCTAACACCAAAGTACTTTTTCTGACTAAATTTTTTACTCTCGCAAATTACATGTAAAAGAACTTGTGTGACTACAACTGCAGTGAATATGCTTACCACAATACCAATCATCAATGTAAGGGCGAACCCCTTAACAGAACTTGTTCCCACTTGATAAAGAACCACTGCAGCAATTAAGGTTGTAAGTTGAGAGTCTATGATGGTAGACAAAGCTCTCTTAAAACCTAGCTGGGTTGCTACCCTTATGGTTTTACCGTTGATTATTTCTTCTCGTATTCTGGAGAAGATAACAACATTAGCATCTACTGCCATTCCCAAGGATAGTATTATACCCGCAATTCCAGGAAGGGTTAGGACAGCTCCCATAGTAGCCATAATCCATAAAATCAGGACCACATAAAGTAATAGGGCTATGTTGGCTGCAAAGCCCATTATTTGATAGAAAACAAACATTAAGATAACAATAAGTAATAGCCCTACAAAGCCTGCTACGACGCTTTTTTCTAGAGCATTAATTCCGATTTTTGCAGTTTGCACTGAGGAGGTTATTTCTTCTAAACCTACAGGTAAAGCTCCTCCACGAATTAGGGCTGCAGTATTGGAAGCATATTCAATATCAAAGCCTCCCATGGTTCCATTTGTTATGATTGCGTTTCCCCCAGAGATTACTTCACTTGGAACTGGACTGGAAACCACTTCTCCATCTAATAATATGATAATCGCCCTATTGCTGATTCCTTCATAGGCACTAACAATGGTTCCACTAACTGCTAACCTAGTAGCTTCTTCAAATTTAGCTCCACCTTCTCTTGTCATTTCTAAGGATATAGCATATCCACCATGATCCTGATCCGTTGTTACCCCAGCATTTTTTATATCGCTTCCGTTTAATACCAATGTTCCATCTGCCAAAGCAAACTCTAATTGGGCCGTTTTTCCTATCATTTCAATAGCTTCATTTGCATCTTCAGCCCCTGGGAGCTCAACTCGTATCCTTTTGTCTCCTTCTATTGTTACCACAGGTTCAGATAAACCCATTTGGTTGACACGATTTTCTATAACCGCTTGAGTTTGTTCCATAATCTTTTTTAGGTCTTCTCCAACCTCATCGGTTTTTGCTTCTAGGACTACGTAAACTCCACCTTTTATATCAAGGCCTAGCTTCATTTTATCTTTTATGGGGTCAAGGGGACCTATTCCAAACAAGGTGGCCCACCAGCCAAACAAGAGAATAATTATAATAAATACTACGACAATCTTTTTGCTAGAAGTAGTCATGATATCGTCCTTTCAAAAATGGAAAAATAATTAAATTAACCTTTATATTTTACTACATTTTGCCTATATTAACAAGGTTTTTTAAACAAACAACCCTTGAAAAGGCTAATTTTTCAAGGGTTGTATAGATTATTAAATTATCGAAGGCTTTTTATTTTTCATCTTCCTTTAGAGGATCACTTACAACTTCAGCTTCTACTTCTTCAATCTCTCCATCAGCAGATTCTTTTGCTGGAGAAGCAGATTTTTTCATTCTCTTAGGCATTACTTTCTTTGGAGCTGCCTCTTCAAAATCATCATCCTCTTCTACAACCCTTTTGCTAGTAGTGGCCTCACCTTCAACTTTTGAAATAGCCCATCGCATTATTTCAAACTTGACCTTGTCTGCCCCTACTTCAATCACCAAAGTATCATCTTTGGTTTTCACGATCTTTCCGCGAATACCACCTATTGTGACAACTTCATCACCTACCCTAACGCTATTTCGCATCATTGCGGTCTGTTTTTCTCTTTTTTTCTGTGGTCTAATTAGTAGAAAATACATTAAAACTACTAAGAGTACCAGTGGTAAAAATTGTGCAAGTGTGCCCATCTTATATCCTCCTTAAATTCAAATAACTCGAACATTTATTATAAAATTGGTGCCGGCGATGGGGGTCGAACCCATACGGTGTTGCCACCACGGGATTTTGAATCCCGCATGTCTGCCAATTCCATCACGCCGGCGCAACGAAATTATAATACCATGATTATAGCCCTTTGTCCATATAGATTAAGAATTTATGGCAACAATAATCAGAAAATTTGTTGCACTAAGATCATATAAAAAACAGTTCCAAGACCTATGGAAATCAAGTTGTTTCTCCTCCATATATGTAGGAGGGCCACAAGAATTATTGCTAGTATTTCAGGTAAACCGTGGGGGGCTTGCAACCAAGCCACATTTCTTAGGCAGTATACTATTAGAATTCCCATGGCTGCAAAGGGAAGAATATTTCCCAAATAACTAATGCTAGGAGAAAGCTCACGATTCCTACCAAATAACAAAAATGGGAATGCTCGTATCAAAAGTGTTACCCCACCAGAAACAAAAATGGCTAAGATTGCGTAAGTGGTTGTCATGCTGTCACCTCAATTTTCTTCTTAAAGCCCATTAATATGGTTACAGCAATTATAAGAGCAGGCAATATAAAACGGTTTGGCCCTAATATTATCAAACAGATGATCCCGCTAGCCAATCCTATGATGCCAGGTAATTTTGATGGTGATTGATAAACCTGTTCTATGAAAATTACTACAAATAGGGCTGTCATGGCAAAATCTATTCCTGTGCTATTAAATGGAATATACGTGCCTATCAAAGCACCTAAAATTGAACCTATGATCCATGACAACTGATTAAAGACTGAGACTAACAGATAATGTTTAGGGTTATCTTCTCCTCGACTTTGAGCTAGGCAAAGCAATGAGTAGGTTTCATCTGACAAAGAGTAAATCATATAGGGTTTCCAGATTCCCATTTTTTTGAATCTTTCTATAAAGGATATCCCATAGAAAAGATGTCTACTATTTACCGTTAGTGTAGTAATTGCAACTGTTAAAAGGCTTGCACCCGATGATAAAAAAGACACCAAGACAAATTGCATAGAGCCTGCATAGACTATTATACTTGAAGCCATAGCCCAAATCCAAGAATAGCCTTCCGAATAAAGCAAGAGACCAAAAGCGATTCCAACAAATATATAACCTACCATAACTGGCAAAGATGCTAGCCATGCTTGTTTCCATATCTTCATCTGTAAGTAGCCTTTCTCAATTCATAAATTAATATCTCAGCTAGATAGCTAAGAAATCATACTAATTATAGTACACTGTAATTTAGAAAAACACGAGAATTGTTATCCCTTATTTTTTGTTTCACCCATCTTTTTTGGGATATAATATAAACCATATAGGATTATTTTATATCAACAAGGAAGTGGAGGCAATTCATGGATTTAAAAGAAATAATGGAGCAAAAATCTTTTGCAGTGCTAGGCGATACACTTAACGAAAAGAAAACCGCCTACGAAATAAAAGAAAAAATGACGGAAAATGGCTATAGGGTTTATCCTGTGGGTAAAGAATTAGCTTCAATAAATGATATAGCAGAGGATATAGATATTATTGACCTTTGCATACATCCAGCAAAAGGCTTACCCTTAATGAAGGAATGTAAAAAAAGTTTCAAAGCCGTAGTAGTTCAACCTGGTGCTGGTGATGAGGAACTTTTTGATTATCTCAAAGCTGAGCATATTCCATACATCGAAGGTTGTCTTTTATTGGGCCTTTCTATGTTCAAAAAAGTTAACCTCTGTGAATAATTGAAAGATATTCGTTCAGGGATATTTTTCAGAGATATTTTTAGGGATATTTTTCAAGATAGCATAAACATTTTTTTGTAATTGGCCTTTATATTCTTAAGGGCCTTTTTACATTCCCTTAATCACAGTATTTGCCCATTTACAACTCATCCAACGTAGAGTTAGTATAATTGATTTTATAACTGTTTCTAAACGAACTAGAAGTATGACCATGTATATAGGCAAGTTCCAAAGCAAAGTCCCTGCAAATGCTAGAGGAACCGCTATGAGCCAAATTGTTCCCAATTCTGTAAACATAGCAAATCTTGTATCTCCACCACCTCTTAAAATCCCAACTATATGAACACCTGAATAAAGATCAACCCACATTGTTAGGGCATAAACCAGTAATATACTATAGGCAAATTCAAAACCCTCTGGGCTAAAATCAAAGAAACCTAGCAGGGGTTTTCCAATAAAAATGAGCAGAGTTCCAGAAACTACCCCAATGATCAGTACCACCTTAACCAGTTTTTTGGATGCTCCTATTGCATAATCCCGTTCTCCCTTACCCAAATGCTCGCCTAGAATAATAAGTGCAGCATCTCCTAGGCTAAAGGCGAATAGGATAAAGAGGTCGAATATTGTTAGTGATGCTCTAACTGCTGCAAAGGCTGTAATTCCTGCTTGGGCATAAGCAAGGTTGCAGGCAGTCATACCAAGGCCCCAAGAAACTTCATTAATAGTAGTGGGAAATGCATTCTTAAATATTCGAACAGCTAGTAACTTGTTCCATGCAAAAAACTCTTTTACATGGCCGGAAATTATATTTTTTTTACCAAATACCACCCAGATAACCAAAAGCATCTCAATTGCTCTTGCAATCACCGTTGCTAGGGCAGCCCCTTGAACTCCCATAGCAGGTAGACCTAACTTACCAAAAATAAAAATATAGTTGAGTAGTGTATTGGTGGAAAATGCCACCATACTTATGTATAGGGGAATTCTAGGTTGCTGAGTTGCTCTTAATGCTGTTTCAAAAGATACTGTTATTCCTAGCATAAGAAAAACAGGAGACCCAATGTGTATATAATCTACAGCTAAATCAAGTGCTGCAGGGTCATCTGTGAAAAAAGAAACGAATTCACGGGCAAAAAAAGTTGCAAAAAGAAAAAATACTAGGCCTGCAGAAAAGGAAACTGTCAGGGAAAACCCAATTACCTTTCTTATATTAGTCATATTTTTGTTGCCCCAGAATTGGGCTGTAAATGTGCTGCAGCCGCCAGTAAAACCGAATATAACCATCCAAAATATGAAGAATAGCTGAATTCCGATTCCCACTGCGGCTAGTTCTGTTTCACCTAAGCTACCTACCATAAGGTTGTCTACAAGATTTAGAGAAGAAGAAATAAAGCTTTGTAATGCAATAGGCAAAGCCAGCCTAGTTAGTTTTTTATAAAAAACATCACTGTCAATTCTTATATGATCATGAAAGTCAGGGCTGATCCACTTTTTCAATATTGTCTTCGTCCTCTCCCCTATTATTAGTGCCCTATCATCTTACATCGCTTCAAGCTTGAAATCAACAGGTGTTTTGAGATTAGCAGTATTGAAAGCCCCTTAAAAAAGCACCCTTAATGGAGAAAGTAAATTCTACTCCACTGAGACTCCATGTGGAAAGTATGGTTTTTCAAATCTATGAGGGTGTGTACTGTAAACAGATTTGCTCTAGACGACTTTTTTGTGGGTTTTATCTTCCTTTGGCTGCATCTTCCTCCTTCTCTTTTTCATGTTCTTCTTCCTCATCTTTATCAATGCCCGTTAACATTTCGGTGAGTAACTTTTGTATATCTATATTGTTCTTGATCAGTGATTTTTTTCTCAGATAGTATATACCAACGGCTACAGCCACCGATATTATAGTGAAAAGTGCATCCTTTTGATTTTTAAGGAGAAAATCAACTAAAAAGTATCCCGTTGTTCCGATTGCTAAAACAGGCCATACATAATACCATATCCCCCTTAGTTTATATTCAGCATTTTCATATCGGTCAGGCAGCATAATTTTGATTCTAAGAGAACCCACTGAAACTATAATTGCCACTAACATAAAGAAAACACTACTCATATTGATAAAACCCATTATTTCTTGTGAGACTAAAATTGTCCCCACTCCAATGATTGTGGCTACCACAACGGCTATATATGGTGTCATGCTTTTGTTGGTCTTAGTAAATAGCCGGGGTAATATTCTTGTTTTTCCAAGGGTATATAAGTCTCTTGATAGTGACATGATAGAAATATTTAAAGATGTCCAAGCTCCCAAAATTGCAGCTATTGCTAAAGCAGAACCAAACCATTCCCCACTAAATACCTGGCCTGCAGCTAAAACCATAGGGGCCCCAACACCTAGTTCTGGTGCAGGAATAAGGGCAACTAAGCCAACACATACTCCACCATAAAGTAGCATTATTACCGTAAATCCCAAGAAAACAATTCTAGGTATGTTCTTGCCAGGGTCTTTAATTTCTCCAGACATCTCTGTCAATGCATTAAAACCAGTAAATGAAAAGTAGCAAGTCAGAACTGTAGCAACAACTGGTCCTACCCCGTACGGAAACATGGGGACAAAATTAGACCAATTAGCATTCATGATTCCGCCAGTTCCAAACAAAACCACAACCAATAAGACAAAAGCAAAGGCCAAGGTTTGGATTTTGCTGGAAAATGATGTTGGTAATAAATTGATGATACCTGTTACTACCATAGCCATAACCGCAGTTAGCATAATATTTAATTGAGGTATAAATACAACAAGATAATTCCCAATTCCTAAGGCCATAGCTGGACACAAGAAAACGATAACAAATAGATAAAAGGTCATGTACAAAAACCCCCCATAACCTCCTAAAGTATAAGTACAAAAAATATAATTAGCTCCACTAGCAGGGATAATAGAGCCTATCTGGGCATATACAAAACAAACTGTTAATGCTAGCCCTCCCGCTATTAAGTAGGCCAACCAAACTGCTGGCCCTATTTCTGCGGCCAACTCTCCTGGTACAACAAATATAGATGCTCCTACAACAAAACCCACTAAAATTGCCAAGCCAGGCAATAGACCAATACTTCTTTTTAATCCACTTGACTCCGACATAAATACTCCTTTTAGTTTTATTTCACTAAGTTGCTTTAATTGGTATTTTCTCATTATATCTCTTGTCTTATCTTCTGTCATCTAGGGATTTGAAACACATGCTTATTTATGGCCTTGTAATAGTTGTTAGTTTCTAAATGAATATAAAAAAGGCTCCTACTTTTTCAAATAGAAACCTTTTTGTTGGTGCGGCTGAAGGGACTTGAACCCCCATGATCTCTCACACGGCCCTCAACCGTGCGCGTCTGCCAGTTCCGCCACAGCCGCATACCAAGCACGTTTGTAATTATAGCAAACTTAAAGAATCATTGCAACACTGACACCCTGGTTTTTTATATCTTTTGAAAACTAAAATAAGAAGTTAATTGTACTCTAATCCCTGATTTTTTTGACACTGGTCACCACTTATGCTTAACTCAGGCCGCCCCTATTTTTTTAGGTCCAAAAGCCGTTTTTCAATCTGGTAATATAGGGCCTCTAGTGTTCCATCGTTATTTAGCACATGTGTAGCCTTATTCTTCTTTTCATCACTGTCCATTTGGCTTCTCATTCTTTTTCGTATCTCTTCTGGTATGTATCCGTCTCTTCCAATAACTCTTCTTATGCGGGTATCCTCTTTGGCGTCGACAACCCAGGTCTCATCACATTCTTTATCTAAAGCAACTTCAAACAAAAGGACCACATCAAGAAAAACTAAGTCTAAACCCTCATCTTTGGCTTTTTGTATCTCTTCTTTAATCCTCTTTATTATCTCTTTGTGGGTTATTTCATCTAGCTTTGCTTTCCCTTCTGGGGTTGAAAAAGCCCGTTCTCCCAATTTCTTTCTGTTCAGGACACCCTTTTCATTTATTAGATCTTGTCCGAATTCTTGGCCTAAAGCCTTAACAAGAATAGACCCAGGCACAGATAATTCATGACTAATCCTATCAGCATCAATAATGCGGTAGCCTTGGTCTTTGAGATATTCTGAAACTGTAGACTTACCACTGCCTATCCCACCTGTAATTCCAATTATTTTCATAACCCCACCTACTTCAAATCGTACCAGTTGTCTCCAGTATTTAAGGCAACGGCCAACTTAACCTTTAATGAAACAGCATTTTCCATACTTTCACTCAAAAGTGCTTCTACCCTATCCTTTTCTTTTTTGTCCACCTCTATTATCAATTCGTCATGCACCTGTAAAATCAACTTTGATTTTAGCTTTTCTCTCTTTAATCGTCTGCTAACTTCTATCATTGCTATCTTGATTATGTCTGCTGCACTTCCTTGAATGGGGCTATTCATAGCCAGACGTTCTCCCATTTGCCTGGTCATATAATTTGATGCCGTGATTTCTGGAATAGGTCTCTTTCTTTGGAAAATCGTAAGGCTATAGCCATTATCTTTGGCATCCTTTACTAATTTATCTAAAAAGTCTTTGACTTTATGATACTTTTTAAAATATTCCCGGATATATATATCAGCTTCTTTCCTTGAGATGCTCAACTCTTCAGAAAGTCCAAAGCCGCTCATTCCATATATTACTCCGAAGTTAACAGCCTTAGCACGGTTTCGTTCTTCATTAGTAATTTCACCCTCTGGTATTCCCAAAACTTTTGATGCTGTGATACGATGAATGTCTTCATCATTGTTGAAAGCTTCTATAAGTGTATCGTCATCGGACAAATGTGCTAATATTCGTAGCTCAATTTGACTATAATCTGCTGACATCAAGATATTATCAGGACCTGCAGTAAAGGCTTTTCTTATTGTTCTGCCTAGCTCTTGTCTAATAGGTATGTTTTGAAGGTTGGGGGCAGTACAACTAATTCTCCCAGTAGAAGCAACGGTTTGTTGAAAGTGGGCATGGATTTTTCCGTCTTGATGAATTAGAGCTAGCAAACCTTCTATATAAGTGGATTTTAGTTTCGCAAGGGTTCTATATTCCAATATCAAAGGGATAATGGGGTGCTTATCTTTTAAGTTTTCAAGAGTATCTGCCCCAGTACTATAGCCCCTTGTGGTTTTTTTTCCATGGGGTAACCCCATATTTTCAAATAAGACCACACTTAGTTGTTGGGGGGAATTTATATTAAATTCCTCCCCTGATAACTCATATATTTTATATGTTAGTTCTTCAAGAGTTTTTGTTAAATGGATTCCTATAGTCTGTAGCTCCTCTTTATTGATGGAGAAGCCTTCTTTTTCCATATGGGCTAAAACCTCAATAAGGGGTATCTCAATATCATGAAATACTCGGTCTAGGTCCTCATCCTTAATTTGCCCCTCCATGATTTTACGTAATTCCCATACTGTCTGGCACCACAAAGCCCCGTACTCTCCGTATTTCTTAGTGTTATCAGAAAAAAGATCAATTTGGGCTTTTTCAGCAACGAAGTCATCTAAATCAGGGAAGGGTCTGTGAAAATAGTCAGATGACAGGGTGTTTAAGTGATAATTAGACCTTGAAGGATCAAGAACATATCCTGCTATAGCTGAATCAAAGACAATTTCCCCTGGAATATCTTTTACTTCTGATAATAGTGAGTACCAATCACTTTGAAGGTTATGGCCTGCCCATTTAGGTGATGACCCCCTTATTTTCTCAAAAAATGCACCTAGCATTCCCTTGTTTTCATTGGTAATATAGTATCCCTTGCCTGCTATCAGCAGAGATATCCCATGAATCAGGGGCTTCTTCTGATGATTCTCATCGCTGAAAACATGGATTACCCAAGGTTCAGAAGAAGAAAAGTTTGCCTTGTTTAGGTCTTCAATTGTATTTATCCCCTCCACTGAAATCGGAACTAAGGTCTCAGTCTCCCTAGGCAGTCCTCCTTTTACATCTTCAATTTTCATCCTTTTTAGAAAGCTGTTAAATTCAAGTTTTTTATAATTTTCGATTAGTGCTTCTTGATCTGCTTCTTGTAAAATAAAGTCTTCTATATCAAAGTCAATGGGGACATTTGTATCAATAGTTGCCAGTCTCTTGCTCATAAGAGCTAGGGTTCTATTGTCTTTGATTTTATTCCTGAGGCCCTCTTTGTCAATTTCATCAGCTTTTTCCAAAAGGTTTTCTATGGACCCATATTCTTTTATCAAGGTTGAAGCTGTTTTTTCCCCTACTCCAGGGACTCCAGGAATATTATCGCTTTGATCCCCCATTAGCCCCTTGTAATCAATAAACTGCTGGGGAGTAAAACCATACTTATCTATCATGGCCTGGTGATCATACTCTTCAAATTCTGAAATTCCCTTTTTAGTAATTACTACCCTTGTAATATGGGTGGCCAACTGAAGTTCATCCTTGTCCCCAGTAATTATCAAAGGTGCAAGGCCTTCTTCTTCAGCCTTCTTTGCCACTGTACCTATAATATCATCGGCTTCAAAGCCATCTAACTCTAGATATGTAATATTCATTGCTTTTAGAACATCCTTAAGAAGGGGAAGTTGCATTGCAAGTTCCATGGGCATCTTCTTTCTTCCAGCCTTGTATTCTTCATATTCTTCATGTCTAAATGTGGGTCCTTTCATATCAAAGGTCACCGCTATATATCTAGGGTTGCGTTCTCTTATGATTCTCTCTAGAATATTAATAAAGCCGTATACACCTTGGGTATACAGGCCATCTTTCGTTATCATAGGTCTTTGCATGGCATAGTAGGCACGGTTAATCAGACTGTTTCCATCGATAATTACAATTACTCCACGGTCCATATTTCCCCACCTTTTCCCTCATACTTGTAAATAATATCATTGATTATTATAGTGAAATGCCAAATATCCTCAGCATCTTTAATGGTCTCATCTATTAAAAACTCCTGGCCCAATTGGTTTTCTATTAATCCTATATAATAATTTTCTTCATCCTCCGGACTTTTTACATCCTCCCAAAGCATCTCTTCATCATGGTTTTCCATTCTTGCCATTGTCATTACTTCTCCTGCTTCATCAGGAGAACTTGCTCCAAAATCAATCATTTCAGATGATAAAGCAAGGCTTATAACAAGAATCGCTGCTATTGCAGAAAATGTTCGCCAATTAAAAACCCTTGATCTATTTGTCTCCTCTTTGTTTTTCTCTTTGTTTTTATCTTTGTTTTTCTCTTTGTTTTTATCCCCAATTATAGCTTGGCTTACATCAGTTATTCTTTCTTCTTCAGGGATTTTCCATTTAAAGCTCTTGGGAATAATCACCGGCTCAGCATCTTGAAGTTCTTTGGAAATCTGAATCAGGTCATTATGGACACCTTTACAATCACTACAAAGGAGAAGATGTACAACAACTTCTTGCATCTTCTTTTCTTCAAGCATATCATCCATATACAATGGAATCATTTCTTTTGCTGTTTTACAGTCCATTACTCGCCCTTACTTTTCCCTAATCTATAAATAAAAATAATATTACCCTAAATTGCTATAGCATGTTTTACTAGTCTTCCTTAAAACGTTTCCTTGTCCTTATGTTGAATATATAAGAACAATGTGTTTTTCCGACATTTCTCTCCATTTAAGATAGCATATTTCTCCAACTGTTTCAGGCTTTCTGATCTCAATATTTAAGACGGCTTATTCCCCCTATTGTTCCAGACTTTCTAGGTAAAGCTCCCGAAGGCGCAATCTTGCTCTGGAAATCCTAGATTTCACTGTTCCCATGGTTATTGAAAGTATATCAACAATCTCTTCGTAGCTATAACCTTCCACATCTCTTAGCAGGATGATTTCCTTTTGATCTAGGGGCAGCATTTCCAAGACTCTGAATATATCCCTACTTTCTTCTCGGTCAAGGGCTAATTCCTCAGGCCCCTTATCCTGGTCAGGAAGCTCAATCATATATTCCTCATCGCCATCACTTTTATAGAGGCTTTCTGCTTGAATTCTGGATTTCTTTTTTCGCAACATATCATAACAGGTGTTCACAACAATTCGATAAATCCAGGTTTGAAAAGAGCTGTTACCCTTAAATGTAGCCAAAGAACGATAGGCCTTTATAAAGCTCTCTTGCAAGGCATCCATAGCATCCTCTTGATTGTTGAGATATCTATAGGCTATGCTGTAGGCCTTTCCCTGGCAAGACAAGATGAGAGTCTCAAAATCACTCTCACTTCCATTTTTGGCTCTTTTAATTATCCTAGCTTCTTCTAAGTTGTTAGCCATTGACCCTTCTTGTCTTCAACTTCCTATGTTATACTTTAATGGTAATATTATCTTATTTCACTGATTAATTCAAGAGGTTAACTAGACATGTATGATATGCACAACCACACACTTTATAGCGATGACTCCAATGCTACTATGAAAAGTATTATCGATGCGGGAGTTCAACAAGGCCTAAAGGGAATAGCAATTACAGATCACTATGATCCTGATTACCCAACTCCAGAGTTCCAATTTACGCCAGATTTTCCTGCTTATCAAAGGGAAATGGAAGAATTGAAAGAAACTTATAGGGACAAAATAGGAGTAATCCTAGGTATTGAAATAGGTATCCAGCATGGAAAAACTTTGGATAAATGCAAAAATGCAGCAACAGAATATCCCTACGATTTTATTTTAGGCTCTTTTCACTGTGCTCATGGAAAAGACCTTTATGTGGATTATTTTAATGACTGGTCCATTGAAGAAGCTTACCATGGTTTCTACCAGTATATGGTTGATTGTCTAGATGACTACCAGGCCTTTGACGTATTAGGTCATATAAATATTATTGATAGGTACACATCAAGGATACCCTCTTATGGGCCCTATATGGAAAAAATAGAGGCTATTTTAAGGCTTTTGGTGGATAGGGGTAAGGGGTTAGAAATTAATACAAGCAGCTTTCGATACAATCTTGGAGACATTACTACCCCCTCTAAAGAAATCCTATCTCTTTACAAGGAAGTAGGAGGAGAAATTATTACCCTAGGGTCAGATGCTCACTCACCTCGTCACGTTGGCTACAAATTAGATTGGGCAGAGAATTTTGCTAAATCTCAAGGCTTTAGATATTATGCCCACTACAAAAACAGGCTTCCCATATTCGAGAAAATAACCTAATCCCAATTCAATGTAAAAACGGCTCCCTTATTAATGGACAAGAGCCGCTTTTTTTCCCCATTTTTTCGATTCTTGTTTTTAAGTTCTCTTGCTTTACTAAAAGCATTACTTTCAAATGGCTTTAGCTTTGATAAACCAATCTTTTTTCAAGGTCACTTGATGCATTTGGATGTTGCCGTAACCACTCTTCCAAAACTTGATAAGCTGAAGTAGTAACAACTTTTGGAAAGCCTAAAGCACCTAGTTGGTCATTGGGAATAGCCAAGTTAGCCCCAGAGTTTATGGCATGATAACCCTGTATAGTAAGGGTATATTTTTGGTCATCGACAACTGGAATATCATCCAAAGTAAGAGATAAGAGTTTCTTTTGAGAATCAGAATACAAAGCTTTTACTCTGCCATTTACCTGGTAGCATTCTCCTTCTCCATCCCTATTCTCAATTCGCATAATATGGGAAAATGTTTTTTTCAGCTGGGCTCCACTAACAATATACTTGGTTAAGCTATCGTCGTATGGAAAGCAAGCCTTCAAATCTCCCAGGGTTACTACAGGTCCAAGCTCCTCCACCCGAATTGAACCCGAGCCTACAAGGATAATGTCAGTTTCCGCACTTTCTGCCATGGCATCCGCAATAATATTCCCAAGGGTTGTTTCTTCTTCTCTTTTTGGATGAGTGAGTTTTCTGGAAAATCGTGTTATGATTGCATTGTATTTAAGGTCAACCTGATTTTTGTAATTACCTATAAATCTCTCCAAGCTCTTATCGGGTTCTGAAATTTCGTCATTAATTGGGACTAATTTCCAGGTCCATTCAGCGATGGAATTTGTTTCCTCATCTACTATAATATCAAACCTTCCAATTTGATCTGTGCCAACACCAGCTTGGACAATCAAAATATCGTTAACCTCTTCTGGTTGTTCTAAAATAGTATGGGAATGTCCACCGATAATCATATCTACTCCCCATTCGGGTTTTAACATTTTAGCCAGCTCAACATCGGATTCGAATCCGATATGGGTAAGAGCAATTGTTAAGTCGATATCGCTTTTTTTGTAGGCATTGCAGATCTTCCCTATTTCTTCTGCTGCGGCTTCAATGGAAACAAAAGTTCCTATTAATTGGTCTAGGGCAAGGGAATCCATTACTTTTTCGGTAATGATTCCAATAAATAGGATGTTGTATCCAGCCTTATTTGTTACTAAATAAGGGGTCATTAGCCTTTTGCCGTACTGTTTTACATAAAGATTGGCATTGACTATGGGAAAATTGGCCACTTTTTCTAGGAACAAAAGGTGAGGAAGGCCGTAATCCAGTTCATGGTTTCCAAGGGTTACCACATCTGGCGAAAGAAAATTCATTATTTCAATTGTGGATAAGCCCTTATATTCAGCATCGATTAAGGACCCTTGAACCATATCTCCTGCGATTACAAATAGAACGTTTTCTTCCTCTTCTCTAACCTTATTTAGGTATCCTGAAAGGAGAGCAAGCCCTCCAATAAGGTGGCCCGTGCCTTCCTTTACCTCCGCTAGAAAGTCACCATGCATGTCATTAGAGTGTAAAATTGTAAAGTTCTGGGTCTTTTTTTTCATTTCAACACCTCTCATTTTCTCTGAATTTCTCTAATTATCTTACCCTACTCCCAAGGCCTCCCATGTATCATTTAAAACATCAAGGAGATAGACTTGCCATGTAGAGGCATTTACAGCATATATTGCTTCTCTCACAAAACTTTCTTCATGATTTGTTCCTAAAAATACATAGTAACATGGTTCCCCATCAATTATGACACTTTCTCCAGTCACTAAAATCTCCATACCACTATTTAGGTGTTCTTGAGTTTCATATAATTGTGACATATACATTTCAATATCAGATGCTACCTGTGAATTTAATCCATAATCATAAGATGCTGATGACTCCATAAGGAAATGATAACGCTCTGCACTTAACATTTCTATGATACTACCATTTTCATCTACTCTTACAAAATAAACTTCTCCTTTAAAAATATCCTCTCCTAAAACTTCAGTAATCTCATCGGGATCAATAGAGTAAAGAACACACTTTGAAACCCCATTATTTTCATAATAAGTCATCGCAGGAGGATAAATTGGTGGGTATTGTTCTTGATATTCCTCTTCTTCTGGTATATATGGAGGTGTAAACCAGACATCGTCTAGCCAAAGGCTCTTGTTATCTTCACCCATGCCCCAATAAACTGCATAGAAACTATCATCTAGGCGAAGATCTTCATAGGAGTCTTCTCCGGTTTGTTTTTCAAACATCATTTCATTTGGCGAACTTCTAAAGTCTTCCACAACATCTAGAACACTAAAAACACTATCATAATTCCCGATAGCCGAGAAAAACCAAGACATAACTCTCTTACCATCATAAATAGTCCTATGTACGAAATAGAAGTCGCCGCCATATTCATCACTATCAATTAGCTCAATTCTAATGTTATCTGGAGCCTCATAGGACTCTGCATGAACTCTTTCAAGGTGTATCTTGCCTTTATATTCCCCCTTAGGTAATTCTGAGTATGAATTTTCAAAGGACAAGGAAACATTCAACTCCTGGTCAATATTCATTGTGCAAATAACATCTCCACGATCATGGTAATCATATACCCACTCACCTACAAGATACTCTTTTATGCCTTCTTCACTAGTTAAATCAGGAGGGGATAATGGCCTAGTAGTAGTATCGCCACCTCCACTGCAACCGGCAACCAGTAAAACACTAATAAGTAAAGCAAGTAATTTGCTTGCCATCTTCATTTTTCGCCTCCTGTTCCTTCAATTGTCATCATGAATAAAGTTCTCGGGCAATATTTATCCCTAGTCTTCAGGCCCATTAATATAATCTATATATGCTTTATATGCTGCGTCTTCAAGGTTTAGAATATGTCCATTTCCATCGGTTTCAACAAAATATACTTCTCCAGCATACATAGACCCTTGTAAAATATAGTCCATATTATCTGGGGCAATTTTATAGAGAACACTCTCTAGGACATCGTCCTCATAAAGAGTCATTCTTTCAGGATAAAGTGCATCTGGGTTATATTCCTCCGTTGGTGTCCATACTACTTCATCAAGCCAAAAGCTTTGCCCATCTTTTCCCTGTCCCCAATATACGGCGTAAAATTCGCTGGTTTTTTTTGCTTTGAGATCAGATTTCTCTCCTGTGATTTTTTCAAATATTACCTCTTCTGGGGCATATTCAGAATTATCAATATCTGCTAGCAAATCCAAAATACAATTACCATTTCCAGCCGGGAACCATGACATAACACGTTTACCATCATATATGGTTCTCTGCTTAAAGAAAAAATCACCTCCAGGCCAATCTGGGTCTGTTAGTTCAATAGTAATCAAATCTGGCCCTACACTGGAATCTTTATGGAATCTATCGAAAGTTATCTGTCCACTATAATCTCCTATAATATCATTTGTTTCTCGATTATAAAACAAGAAACTGACACTTGCATCCTCACTAATAGTCATATTACAATTGATATCACTATGTGTTAAAGTATAATCGCTTAAAGTTTCTTTATCAGAAACCCATTCCCCCACAAGATACTCTCTTAAATTTTCTTCAATAATAGAGTATTTTAGGTATTCCTCAGCATCAGGATCATTGGGCCTTTCACTTATCTCTTCACCGCTGCCACAACTTGCAAAAATCAAAATACCAATAAGCACTGCGAAAAGTCTTATGCCTCTCCTCATTTTTAACCCCCATAATTTCCATTTTCCAAAAGAAAACTTGACTATAATATGATAATTCAAATTATCCTAACAAAACATAACTTCATATTATACTAACTTTTATTTCCATAAATTGCAACAACTAGTTCAGCATTTCACCTAGGCTTCTTTACCCACTTCTAGACCTCTTTTAGACCCACTTCTAAACTGTTTTTTACTCACCTCTAGACCTCTTTTAGACCCACTTTATAATTTCCAAAGGAGTATTTTTCATGACCTAATTTAAAAATGCAGCCTTTCAAATATTTGTTTGAGAGGCTACATCTTAATATTTTTACTTATTTAAGGCCGCGCACATTTCTTCTCCCATATCTTTGTATTTCTCAAATTCTAAGCGGGATTGCCCATCAACACTATAATTATTTAGTTTGAACTTCATAAAATCAAAATAAGGGTTTTTTACTTTTATGTTCATATTAAAGTTATAAGAGTACTCATAACGGCTGGGTATATAGCTTACCTCTCTTCCTTCGGAATCCTCTTTCATGAGTTCAACCCTTTTCTCGTCAATATCTAGGTTACAACTAGTTACATCGCTTAGATTTAGAATATCGGGGTTAGCTTCAAGTAAATCGCCCTCGGTGGCCACTGTAAACCTACCAGCCTCCTCATCAATCATAAGCATTTTGTCCATTCCTAATTTACGAGTGGGATGAAAAGCAGAAAGTCTTTCCTTATTTGCTTCACGATATGAAAGTTGCAGCTTAATTTCTGACTGAGTAGATTCACGTCGTTCTATAAACCAAGGGGAAAGTTTTCTTTCACAATCCTTGCACATACTACCATCTTCCAACTTTTTGTTACCAAGTAAACCAATCTTACCACCGCAAATATCACAGTATTTTGTGGAAAATAAACCCATAATTCTCACTCTCCTTATTTTATAAAACAGCTGGCTCCTCCATGGTAAGGCTCTTTTTGATTTCCAAGGCCCCGTAAACATAAAGTGCAGGTACAATCAGATTGATAATCAAAGTTAAGAAATTGAAGCCGTTACCAGCTATCATGCTAATCACCGTAGCAACCACCGCTAGACCTCCAATAATGCCACCAAGGATGACACAGGTTCCAGCAGCTTCTGGTGTTTTACAGGCTTTCAAGCCCTTAATTCCAGCAATAATCTGGATTACCGAAGCTACGGCTACTATAATAGTGGTGGCATAAAGAATGCCTGTGCCTTCAGAACTTTCCATGAGTAGCACCAAAGCGCTAATGCCCATAATTCCTATGATGGCTGCGATTGCTGCGATGCTACCGCCTGCAATCATTATTATAGAAGTTACTTATACAAATTTTCTACCATCCATTTTTAACCTCCTTTAAATTCCACTTTCAGTATAAGCATAGTATTCTAAGTTCTTTCCGTCTACAACAAAGGTTATGAGTACACTTCTACCATTATCTGCATACCATCCGTAATACTTAAACAATCTTTCGTTCCAGTCCATATCATTGTTTACATAATATGCGCCATCGACTCCAAAGATGTCAGCAATATCTTGATATCCATCTAGGTCTGCGTTCATGTTAGCCTCTTTCAGAACTTCCAAAGCTGTTTCAAAATCTTCTGATGGCATAAGGGGATAATCCTCTGGATATATCCTTGGATCTAGCTCTTCTACCTCTACCGTATACACCGCTCCGCCAGCTGAACCTTCGCCAGTTGAACCTCCCCCAGATTCACCTCCGCAAGCCGCAAATGTAAGAATCATAAGTAGGGTTAATATAATTGCTATAATTTTTTTCATTCTGCTTACCTCTCTTGTTTTTAAATGCAATATTTATCTTCTATAAATAAACTATATACACTATTCTGTCCTTTGTACCTAGCCGCTAGGGCTAGTCTTTTAGGATATTATTATAAGCCCAAAGCATCATACTTAGGGTTTATAATGTATTCTCCATTTCCATTAATTATTCCAAATTTATTATCCGATTTAACTACTGCATAGCCATCGTCATAAAAACCATCTACATCATCAAATTGTGGGCTTATAATCATCTTCCCTGTTTCATCTATATAACCCCATTTATCATCAATCTTAACAGCGGCTAAACCATTTTTGGAAAAATTTGAAGTATCATCAAATTGTGGACTTATGACCATCTTTCCTGTTTCATCTAGATATCCCCATTTTCCACTAAGTAACGCCATTGATAACCCATTTGCAAAAAAACCATTTATATAATCATATTTCGGGTTTATAACCATATCCCCGCTTTCATCTATACAGCCGTATTTATCACCAAGCTTAATCACGGCTAACCCATTTTCCGAAAAAAAAGAAACTCCATCGAATTGTAGGCCTATAATTACATTCCCTGTTTCATCTATATAACCCCATTTATCATCCTTGCTAACCGCTGCTAATCCATTTTCATTAAAATCCCAAACAAAATCAAATTCTGGCCCTATAACCATATTCCCTGTTTCATCTATATAACCCCACTTATCATCAAGTTCAACCCCAGCTAAACCATTTTCTCTAAAAAAAGAAGCATCATCAAATTGTGGACTTATAACCATCTTCCCGCTTTCATTTATATAACCCCATTTTTCATCGAGTTTAACCATAGCAAAGCCATTTTCGGAAAAATCATATGCATTATCAAATTGTGGACTTACAACCATCTTCCCTGTTTTATCTATATAGCCCCACTTATCATCAAGCAAAACCCCTGCCAATGGGCTTTCGTAAAAATCATATGCATCATCAAATTGTGGGTTTATTACAATATCACCTGTTTTATCTATATAACCCCACTTATCACCAAGTTGAAACTTTGTTAAGCCATTTTTAGAAAAGCTACTTATATATACGAATTGTGGATTTATAACCATCTTCCCTTTTTCATCTATATATCCCCACTTATTATCGACTGCTACTACTGCTAGCCCATTTTCATAAAAATCATAAGCAACATCAAATTGTGGGCTTATAACCATCTCCCCTGTTACATCTATATATCCCCATTTACCTTCATCTTCTGCAACAAGTAGGCCCTTTCGAAATAAATTGTCATCAAACTCACCTATATCAGACCCACTAATTTCAGGCCCACCAATATCAGAGCCACTAATTGTTTCTCCACTGCCACAAGCAGTTACAAGCAATAGTAGAAACACTAATAAAAAGACTAGAAAAATTTTCAAATTCTTTTTTGCTAACATTTTTCTCTCCTCTATTATTTTAAGAAATACCATCATATAAAAACCATACAAAAGTCCAGTTCCTGCTAATCCATTATAATGGATTACACTCATATGGGAATATATCACTAACACTTTCCGACATTTTCGTCAATTGGATTATTCTTTTAAGTCTCAAACTAATAAAGCAACCCCACCGACTCGGTAATCGGCAGGGTCTATTGATTAAAGCTATTTCTTTTTATTCAAGATCTAATGCTTCTATTACTACTTCTGGTGCTAAAGGACTGCTAACTGTAATAGCCAGATTTCCCTTCATCGCCAAAACTGAATCAGTATCTGTATCGGCATGCTCAATCCATATTTTGTGGTCTTTTGTATCTATGAGTTTTTCGTAATCTACATCATCCCATACACCTATCTCGAACATTTCTTGGGCGAATTCAGGATCATTTAAAATGTATGCGTCAAACCAGAAATCCCAATCACCATAACCAACATATGCTCCAGTATCTCTGTCTTCTACGTTAATTTCACTTGCATCAATACCCAGTAGTTCGGCCATTGTCATCTGAATTTCTTCTGCGGTGTAAATAACGGCGCTAGTACCACCACCATCTCCACCGTTCGTGTCTACATCAGCATCGCCGCCAGCTCCGCCACCGCCACAAGCTACAAGAGCAAAAACCATTACTCCTACCAATAATAATTTCGTAAACTTTTTCATCTTCCCTTCCTCCTCATTTTCCCATATATTGGATATTAAATCTTGATACATTAAGTTTACCAGTTATTTAGTCATCCGTACCTAGCTGCTACGGGTAGTTTTTAAGTATAAGTAACGCCTTCTCTATTCAAAATCCCTTGCTGCCTTAAGGCCAAAGGCAGGTTCAGCCATTCTAGCAGCACGATTTATTGCTCTTGCCATAACATCTGTGGCTAATGCACCAAGGGCATCTGGGTTTACTTCTACCTCTCCTGTAGCCATTATAAAAATAGTGTCTCCATCAGCTGATGTATGGACAGGCCTAATAGCTCTGGCATAACCATTGTGTGCAATAGAGGCCAATTTATTTGCTTGATCCTTATTTAGTTTTGCATTAGTTACTATGCATCCTAATGTTGTATTGCCACTGAAAACATTGCGGCTTCCTGAAATCTCGTTTTTCATTATCTCTTCTGTATTTGATAGTTGGGTTTTATCCTCAGACAAAATACCAGCTATTCTTTTGCCCGTATCTACATCTACAACATCACCAAGGGCGTTAACAGCAACAATAGCAGCAATTTGTACTCCACCGATTTCAACAGCATAAATCCCTAGGCCTGACTTCATCATTCGGTCAATTCCAAGATACTTGCCAACTGTAGCACCTGCCCCAGCGCCAGCATTACCTTCAAGAGGATTATTTGATTCGGAGGCCTTACATGCTGCGTATCCCATTTCTCTATCAGGCCGTACTTTGGGGTCTCCCACTACCAAATCGAAAAGTGAACCACCACAAACTATGGGTACAACACCAACTCCAACATTAAATCCAATTCCCTTTTCTTCCAGGTAAGTCATTGCACCGTCTCCTGCAGCTAAACCGTAAGCTGAGCCTCCAGAGAGCATTACGCAATGGATCTGTTGGACCATATTTACTGGTTTTAACAACTCTGTTTCTCTTGATGCTGGACCTCCTCCACGAACGTCAACCCCTGCATATGCTCCTTTTTCACAAATAATTGCAGTGCATCCAGTGTCACCTTGAGGACTATTAGCATTTCCCACCCTTATTCCTTTTATGTCCGAAATCTTTATTTCTTTCATGGTTGTTCCTCCTTAGAAAAAAAGGATGAGCTTAGCCCATCCCTTTTTTTCTTTTACAACATAATTTTTAGATAGCCATTATAGCAGGTATGGCTTGAATCAGTGCGATTACCACACCAACTACTGCCTCTCCACCTAAAAGGCCAGAAGCAATAATCAGTCCATTTCCACTTGTTTCAAACTTAGGTACAAACTTTTGTACTATGAAACGAGCAGCGCCGCCAATAAAAGCAGTTAAAGAAAGATAGAATGGTAAGTAAACTCCAAGTCCTAGGGTCATAACTGGGAAATTCAAAACATAAAGAAGGATTCCAAGTCCAAGACCGATAAGGAAGGAAGTCAAATGAGGAATACCACCTACCATAGCAGCAACAGCTGCAGCTTGTGGAGCCACGAACATTTCGGGGTTACCGAAAGCAGTTGGTCCATAAGCCGTTAGAATAACATAGAAGACTCCTACTGAAACGAAAGCACCAATTAATCCGCCAATACACTCAGCAATCCACTGGGCCTTAGGGTCAGTTTTAAGAATGTGCCCTGCCTTAAAGTCATTCATTACGTCACCAGCTAGTCCGCATGCGATAGCAACTATAGCTGCTACGAAGAATGCTTCTGTTTGCCCAATACCAGAAGCAGCTTTAGCAGCTAACAATACGATTATTCCGAAAACTTCCATTGGGTTAATGCCAGATTGTCCAACCATTTGAGCTGACATTGATGTAGCAAGCCATACTCCAAGAATTGTGATTATACTTGCTATTACGCCCATTCCAGTTACTGTAGTAAATAAAGCAGCTAGTAATACCATAGCAATAGGTGCCCATCTTAGGCTAATAAAGCCTTGTCCCAAAGCTTCTTTACTGAACATAGGTCCAAAGATTTCTTTAGCCTTGGGAAGGATTCCCTTTACTATAATACCGATTCCTGTACCTACCATAAGGCCTATTCCCAAGGATGCCTTGATAGCACCGGCTGTGGCTCCATCCCACCATCCAAGTTCAGTACCACCTACAAGAATTCCAAAGTCACCTATTAAGGCTCCTAAGAACCAAACTCCTACAAATACAGGTCCAATTACGTAGCCTACTCCGATTAACATAGGAGACCACCATACTCCTGTTAATGATCCGTAACCCATTAATTTTGGGCTTAACCATGCTGCAGGGAATGCAGCAAACCAGTCTCTTACAACTGTGAATATTGCGGCAAGACCCATAGATGTAAACAATGTAATAGATTTTTTACCACCGGCATCACCAACTAATATGGTTTCTGCAGCAGCTTGACCCATAGGATAAGGTAGTTCTTTGGTTACAACAAAATACTTTCTGATTAAAGCAGTAAATATAAGTCCGAGTAGTACACCACCCAAAACAACTGTCATGATTTTCAACAGGTCCAAATCTGCATCTGGGTTAAGCATGAATATACCAGGCAAGGTAAAGGCCAAGCCTCCGGCAGTCATAGCACCTGCAGACATTGCAGTATGGGTAACGTTGATTTCATTGATATTTGTTTTTCCAAGCAGCTTCAAAAAGAACATGGATACCAGAGCTACGAAAATTATTGGCCATGGAAGGGCACCTAATTTTAGGGCCACATACATGGAGCTCATGGTTAGAACTACTGCGCCAAGAGCACCAATAATCATGCCCCTTACTGTCAGTTGTTCCCTAAACGAAGTTGCATAGGTTACATCTTTTCTCTCCTCCGTCATTTTAGAAAACCTCCTCTCAACTTTAACTGATTAAAACTATAAATTAGCATAGCATATTCCATTTTGAAATGCTATGTTAAATACCCAAAAATCATTTTTCGTACTCAATAATACCATCAATCATGGTAAGATCTATTTCTAAATCCAATAAATCTTCTGTCAGGATATTACTAATGTCACCAGATAAAACTACTAGATCCGCCAACTTCCCTACTTCGATGCTGCCTTTTATAGTATCTTCGTAACTGCTATATGCACCATTTAAGGTGTACAAACGAATAGCTTCTAATGTGGTGATGGCTTGGGTTTTATCAGTTTGCATTCCACTTACTCGATCTATACGGTTTACTGCAGCATCTATATTTCTAATAGGTTCTAGGGGACCTGATGGGGCATCACTGGCTATTGAAACTCGAACTCCTTGGTCGATCATCGTTCTTAAGGCACTAAAGTATTTCATTCTATCCCCATAAAATTTAGTGTAGTTTCTCCCATTCCAGGCGATGAATCCAGGATTACATGTAGGACAAATGTTTAGTTTGGCCATTCTTTGGACCAAATCCAAGTCAACCATGGTGCAATGTTCTATTCTGTGTCTTGCTTCTGGCCTAGGGTTAGTGGCAAAGGCATACTCATAGCCTTCAACCATAAATTCCACAGCCAAATCTCCAACAGCATGAGCAGTTGCCTGACAACTAGCATCGTTAATTTTTTTGATATATTCTTTGACTTCATCTCTTTCCCAGCCTAAAATACCAGGCATTTCTGGATCATGGCTATAGGGTTCTCTAGTTGCAGATGAAGGTCCGCTGGTTCCCCCATCAATCATAAATTTACTTGCGCCAATACGGAAGTATTCATCTCCAAGACCTGTAAGTATTCCCAGGGCGAAGATATGATCGTTTTCTTCAAGGGCAAAGGGTTTTCCATAGACATTATGAACCAACATATACTGTCTTGGCTTAAATTGTCTGGATTTACATAGTTTTTGCATTATCCTATAGGAAGAGGTCATAAATTCCCCTGCATCATGAACAGAGGTTATGCCATTCTTCAAAAGAAGATTGTTTGATTTCATGGCCGCCCGAATCTGCTGTGCTTCAGTGTATACAACCTTGCTCCAAAGTAAAAAGTGGGTGTGGTCTTTAACCATTCCTGTAAGCTTACCATCTTCTACTACAATCTCATTTTCAGGATATTTGTTTGCGTCCTTGGGACTTTTTACTCCAATTTGCGCCAAGGCCAAAGAATTATATATGCATATATGGCCACAAGTTCTCATACATTGAACTGGATTCTCTGGAGCTGCTGCGTCTAGTTCTTCTAGGCTTATATGTCTTTTTTCTAGGACGCTATTTTGATCATAGCCCATCATTGATATCCATGCCCCAGGTCCCCGCTTAGTAGCAGCCTTTCGCACAAGATCAAGTATGCTAGCAATAGATGGGCAGTTTTCGTATGATGTATTAATTATTGATGCATCCTCATCATCACCAAAGAACCCATTCAAAATGGGGTGGTAATGGGTATCAATGAAGCCTGGTATCAAGGACCTCTCCTGCAGATCTATTATCTTAGAGGCTTCATCAGTTAGGGTGAGCAGGTCTTTTGTGGAACCTACAAATACTATTTTGTTGCCTTTTATGCCAACAGCCTCAAAAATCTCATCCCTCTCATTTACACTTATAACCCTGCCATTTATAAAAGCTATGTCTATATATGAGCGATCAAAATTCATTTTTTACCCCCAGTATATTTGTCTGCCAATTTGGTGGATGGCCTTTATTTTATGTAAACATATTTAGAAATCGAATATTTTTCTACCTACAAAAAGCTCCCAACTGGAGCTTTTCTAAATTCTTACAGAGCTCAGAGACATCCACTAAGCACCAACATAAGCAGTGTCATAAGCCCTATAATCGTAATTTTCTTCATTTATAATCCCCCCATTCAGTTATTGTGATATGTTAAAGAGACATTTTGTTTTCTTATAGCTTTTCCCAATATTTTATTAAATCAGTTAATACTCTGTTTACAGGTGTAAAAATCCCTTCTATTTCTCCTTCTCGTAGAATTCCTCCATTTATCATATCAATCTCTGTTCTTCTCTTGTTGATAATATCTTGTAGCATAGAGGACTTATTTGTAGCAGTGTTTTTGCATATATCAAGAGTATGGCCATAGGGGTCCTGAGAACTTAGTTGAATCTCCTTGCTTTTTGCAACTGCAAGGGCCTCATCTATAGCCAAGGACATAATATCTAGTAGTTCAGGATGGTCTAGTAGTTGTCCATTATGAAGGCCTGTTATAGCTGTAAGGGCATTAATCCCAACATTTACAATCAGTTTGTCCCAGATTAGGCCTAATATATTGTTGGAGATTTCCGTTTCAAGACCCACCTCTTGAAAGACACGAGCTATTTCATTAATGCGTTCTGTTGATTCCCCACCTAGTTCTCCAATAATGGTTTTGCCAACACCTGCATGGCAAATCTCTCCAGGGCCTTTCATATATGCTCCGTGGGCTGTTGTTCCACCTATTACATTTGCAAGTCCAACTTCTTCCCCAATTAGGTCAACATTGCCTAGTCCATTTTGTAGGGTAAGGACCATGGTCCCTTGTCCAAATAATTCTTGAGCTTCATGTACAGCCACCTTTGTCAGTGTTGATTTTACAAAAACAATAACTAAATCAGCCCCTCCTATATCTGAAGCATCAACACTGGCCTTAATATCTTTATATACTAGGGATTCACCAGCCTCTTCAATTATTAGACCATATTCATTAATCCTATCAATATGTTCCTTCCATATGTCTAAGAGATAGACCTGGTTTTCCTTGGATTGTGAGAGTTTGCCACCATAAAGACAACCCATGGCTCCTGCTCCAATAATCGCTATTTTCATTGCCAAAGCCCTTTCTTAATAAAGTCGGCCCAAATCAACTTCTTTGTTAAAGGAAAATTCTTCTGAAGGAAACTCCCCAGAAAGAGCTTCGTCATGGAATTTATTTAATGCCTCTACCATAACTTGTCTTACTTGAGCATATTGTTTTACGAATTTAGGCTTGAAGCCATCATACATTCCTAAAAGGTCTTGGGTGACCAAAACTTGACAGTCAACATCTGGACCTGCACCAATTCCTAGTATAGGTACCTTAACTGAGTCTCTAACTACTTTTGCAACACCCTTAGGGACACATTCCAAGACAATGGAAAAAACACCGCATTCTTCTAGAATTTTTGCATCTTCAATTAATTTTTTAGCACTCTCTGGAGTTCCACCTTGCACCTTAAATCCACCCACTGCTGTTGCTGTTTGAGGGGTAAGTCCAATATGGCCCATAACTAAAATTCCGGCATTTACTATGGCCTTGATTCGGCTAGCCATTTCGACTCCACCTTCAAGTTTAACGCAATCACAGCCTGTTTCCTTTATTAGCCTCACTGCATTATGGACAGCCTGTTCATCACTCTCATGGTAGGCACCAAAGGGCATATCTCCAACAATCCAGGTGTTAGGGGCTCCCTTAACCACAGGCTTTATATGGTGAATCATTTCTTCCATAGTTACAGGAGTAGTGCTGGCATATCCTAGCATTATCATCCCTAGGGAATCTCCCACAAGAATTATTTCTACCTCCGAATCGTTAACAATAGATGCCATAGTATAGTCATAGGCAGTCACATAAGCGAATTTTCTACCTTCTTCTTTGAATTTCTTAAAGTCCATAATGGTCATTTTTTGCTTGTCGCTCATTTTAAGTCCTCCTTGTTTTTCTCTTTTATTCTTGATCCTCTAAAGACATGCTACAATTGTGATAAACTCGCTGTACATCGTCGTTTTCTTCAAGCTCATCTATTATCTTTTTTAGATTCTTTATATCACCATCAATTTCAGGGCATGCTTCCATGCTAGGTAGGTATTCTATATCAGCTTCTAGTAGTTCATAATCCGCTTTTTTTAGTGCATCCTTAACTTCCGTGAATTGGTCAGGGCTTGTTAGTATATCAAAGCTATCATGGTAAACTATAAAGTCATCTGCACCTGCCTCTAGGGCCAGCTCCATTAATTTTTCTTCTTCTACCCCATCTGTTTTTTCAATTATTATTAATCCTCTTTGGGCAAACATATAGCTAACACATCCTGGGGTTCCTAGGTTGCCCCCATGCTTGTCCAAGGTGTGCTTGATAGCCGAAGTGGTTCTGTTTTTATTGTCAGTTAGAACATCAATTATAATAGCAACTCCACCTGGACCATAACCTTCAAATAAGCCTGCTTCATAACTTTCGCCACCGAGTTCTCCCGTTCCTTTTTTTATAGCTCGGTTAATATTATCATTTGGCATGTTGATAGCTTTGGCCTTATCAATAGCATGTTTTAAGGAGATATTATAATCAGGGTCGCCTCCTGCCTTTGCAGCAACTGATATAGCCCTTGCATATTTAGTAAAAACTGCTGCCCTTTTTGCATCTTGAGCCGATTTTCTACCGGCAATTGTTCCATGCCTACCCACAATAGACGCCTCCTAATCTTTTTTAATTATCAATTTGGACCTAACTAATATAGTATATCATACTACTTTTTCCCTTCTTTTTCAAGGTTCTTGTGTGCTGTTGCCATCATCAGGTTTTTGTGTGCTGTTGCCATCATCAGCTTAATTCGATTCAGTTGATTTACATCTGAGGCTCCAGGGTCATAATCAATTGCTGCCACATTAGCATAGGGGTTTCTTTGCCTCAAAGCTTTCATCATACCTTTGCCACTTACATGGTTTGGAAGACATGCAAAGGGTTGCAAGCAAACAATGTTTTCGACTCCTGAGTCTATTAAATCAACCATTTCTCCAGTTAACAACCAACCTTCTCCAAATTGGTTCCCCAGGCTTATAATCTCACTGGCTTTTTTCGCAATTTCTTGAATTCTCATAGGCTCATGGAATCTTTTACTCTCCCGTAAAGCCTTTCTAGCTGGACCCCTATACCATTCAATAACACCCATGCCCATTTTGTTGGCTCTCATTATCTTGTATGTACCGCTTAGGTGTTTGAAGTTAAACTCTTTTGAATACATCCCGTATAAGAAGAAGTCTACCAGATCAAGAACTACAGCCTCTCCTCCCTCGCTCTCAATGATTCCCACAATGTCATTGTTTGCTGTAGGATGATACTTAACCAGAATCTCTCCTACAACTCCAACTTTAGGCTTCTTTATATCTTTTAGAGGAAGTTCATCAAAGGCCTCAACAATTTGTTTGAGAATCCTTCTGAAGTGGAAGGTATTCCCTGTCTCTACATTTTTCTTGGCTATGGCCGCCCATTTTCTATGAAGTTCATCTGCAGATCCCCCTACTTCTTCATAAGGCCTTGTGGCATAAAGAATCCTCATAAATGTATCTCCATAGATTCCAGCCATTAATATTTTCTTTATCAGGCCAAAGGACAACTTAAAACCGGGATTTGCTTCTAGGCCTACAATATTTACGCTAATTACTGGTATCTGGTCCATTTCCAAATCTTTTAATGCTTTTCTCAAAAGGGCTACGTAATTAGAGGCTCTGCATCCCCCCCCAGTCTGAGACATGAGAACTCCAGTGCGGTTGAGATCGTATTTCCCAGATTTTAAGGCAGATATTACCTGGCCTAAGGTAACAATTGTAGGGTAGCAGGCATCGTTATTAATATACCTTAAACCCTCTTCAACTGCATTCTTATCTACAGGAGGTAATAGAACTGCCTTGTAGCCACTTGTACTCAAGGCTGATTCTATAAATTCAAAATGTATTGGTGACATTTGAGGCATAAGAAGTGTGTATTTATCTCGCTTCCTCATTTTTTCTGTGAAAATTTGCCTATAATAATGATCTGTAGGTGGAGTTAATAGTACACCATTCTTTTCTCTTTCCTTTACTGCTGCCTTTAAGGACCTTATCCTTATTTTGGCAGCTCCCAAGTTGGCGCCTTCATCAATTTTAAGGAGGGTGTATAGCTTATTGTTGTTCCTTAATATCTCTTCAACTTGATCCGTTGTTACAGCATCTAGGCCACATCCAAAACTATTAAGCTGAACTAATTCAATATCCTTCTGGGTGCCCGCATAGCTGGCAGCTTTATAGAGTCTGGAATGGTACATCCATTGGTCCAAAACACGTACAGGTCTTGGGAGAACTCCTAAATGGGCTACTGCATCTTCAGTAAGGACTGCCATTCCAAAACCAGTGATAAGTTTGTCGATTCCGTGATTGATCTCAGGGTCTACATGGTATGGCCTCCCAGCAAGAATGACTCCTTTGTGGTGGTTTTCTTCAATCCACTTTATGGTCTTTTCACCTTGAGTTTTTATATCTCTCTTGAAACGAACATCTTCTCTTCTAGCTTTATTAACTGCATTTCGGATTTCTTCTAACTTAAAACCCTTTTCTTTGAAAACCAGGAGTAGCTCTCTGGTTAAAAATTCATCGTTATCATAGGGAAGAAATGGGTGGGTAAATATAACATGGTTTTCTTTGAAAAGGTCATCCATATTTTTCCCCACAACTTCAGAATATGTTGCAACTACAGGACAATTATAGTGGTTGTCTTGGCCTTGGTCTTCAGTGCGTTCATAGTTAATGCTTGGGTAAAAAATCCATTTAACATCATTCTTAACTAGCCACTTAATATGTCCGTGAACTAACTTTGCGGGATAACAGGCTGTATCTGAGGATATGCTTTCCATTCCTGATTCATACATAGCCTTGTTAGATGTAGGTGAAAGCACCACACGGTAACCTAATGTGTCAAAAAAGGTAAACCAAAATGGGTAATTCTCAAACATATTAAGAACTCTAGGTATACCTACTGTTCCTATGGAGTTCTCCACAGGCCTAGGTTGATAATCGAAGAGTCTCCTATATTTATATTCAAACATGTTTGGAATACTTAAAGCTGGTGCCGCCTTGCCTTCACCTTTTTCACATCGATTTCCCGTTATAAACCTAGACCCATCATTAAAGGTGTTTATGGTTAACATGCAGTTGTTTTCACAGCCCTTACACCTTGTATGGGAACTTTTAACAGCAAATGACTTTAAGTCCTCTTGGGCTATTATTGTAGATTTTTCTTCTTGATCCCAGTTATCCATAGCAATTAAACCAGCCCCGTATGCTCCCATTAAGCCAGCTATATTAGGTCGAATTACTGATTTTCCAACTATGTTCTCTATAGACCTCAAGACCGCGTCACTTAAAAATGTTCCCCCTTGTACCACGATTTTGTCTCCTGCCTCATCGGGGTTTCGGAGTTTAATAACCTTGTATAAGGCATTTTTTATAACACTGTATGAGAGACCTGCAGATATATCCCCTATAGTTGCCCCCTCTTTTTGGGCTTGCTTTACCTTAGAATTCATAAAGACTGTACAACGAGTTCCAAGATCTACTGGGGACATAGCAAATAGGGCCTCGTTGGCAAATGAAGGCGCATCTAGATTTACGGATTTTGCATAGGTTTCTATAAAAGACCCACACCCAGAGCTACAAGCTTCATTAAGCATAATATTGTAAATTGCCCCATCTTTAATCCTCATGCACTTCATGTCCTGACCTCCAATGTCAAGGATAAAGTCTACCCCTGGCATAAATTCCTCTGCTGCTTTGTAGTGAGCCATGGTTTCTATTTCACCCATATCAACTAGAAAAGCAGATTTTATAAGGCCTTCTCCATATCCAGTTACACAAGAATAAGCAATAGAAGCAGCTGGTGGTAATTTACTGTAAAGTTCTTGGAACATTTCCATGCAAGCTTCTAGGGGTTTTCCTTCATTGGAACGATAGTATTGATAGATAATGCGCTTTTCATTGTCTATTAATACCGCCTTGGTTGTAGTTGAGCCTGCATCAATCCCTAAAAAGCAAGGTCCCTGGGCCATATTAATATCACTGAATTCCACAGAATGTTCATTATGTCTTGCTACAAAGTCATTATATTCTTCTCGAGACTCAAATAAAGGTCCTAGATATTTAACTTCCTGAAGTTCTGTTGGATCTTTGGATTTCAGTTTTTCTATTATTTTACCAATGGACTTTTTTTCGTATTTTTCGGAAATATAAGCTGCTCCAAGAGCAACAAAATACTGGGAATTCTCAGGGAATACAACTTCTTCTTCCGATAATTCCAAGGTCTCAATGAAACGTTTTCTCAATTCACTTAAGAAGTAAAGAGGACCTCCTAAAAATGCTACATTGCCTTTTATTGTACGACCACAGGCCAAACCTGATATTGTTTGGTTAACCACTGCTTGAAAAATAGAAACAGATAAGTCTTCTATGGAAGCTCCCTCGTTTATTAAAGGCTGAATGTCGGTTTTAGCAAACACTCCGCACCTTGCAGCTATGGGATAAATGATATTATGGTTTTTAGCAGCTTCATTAAGGCCATTAGCATCTGTATTCAAAAGCACAGCCATTTGATCAACAAATGCTCCCGTACCTCCTGCACAGGTTCCATTCATTCTCTGTTCTAAGGAACGACCATAAAATGTGATTTTGGCATCTTCCCCACCTAATTCAATTGCCACATCTGTTTGGGGAATTAATCGGTCTACTGCCTCACTACTTGTTATTACTTCTTGTTCAAATGGGATCTTCATAATTTGGGACAAAGTAAGACCACCACTTCCGGTAATAACCATGTGGACTTCTTCGTCTCCTACTTCTTCATATAATTTTGTCAATAAATCGGCCACTTTGTTAAAGACATTGGACATATGCCTTTCGTAAACCGAGTATACTATTCGGTCATTTACGTCCAACAAGACCAACTTAACAGTGGTGGAGCCTACATCAATTCCTAGTCTCATATTCTCCTAATCTTTCTCCACTAAAAAAGGCTCCTAGTTTTATGCCTACAACCAAAAACCATCAAATAATTATACCATACCACCAAGAATAATGCATAAAAATCACGGCTAGGCCCTGGGTTTTTACGAAAAAAGTACCTGCTCTTGGGGTCAAGAACAGGTACTAGAATGGAATTTTCGTATCTCTATGATGCGTTAATAATACGGAAAATCATTACTGCTGCTTCTGCCCTTGTACTGCTTTTTGTAGGTAAAAATCTGTTGGAAGAATTTCCCTCAATTATGCCCAGTGCCTGAGCCAAAGCAGTATACCCCCTATATTCAGGCTTTATGTAATCTCTAAAAACATTTCTATATATTTTGTAGTGTTGACCTGCTTTTTCTAAGCCAAGATAACGAACTGCGAATTTAGCCGCATCCTGTCTTAACAACAATCCCTCGGGATTAATTTCATCTGATTCCAGAATGCCATTTTGCTCAAGCATCCAATAAAATGCCTCATCATCCATATAATTATAATCTTTGGAATAGAGATAGCGGAAGAATTCTTTCTGACTTATAGCTTTATTACCTCCGAATATATCCCCTTCTAAGTAATAACCATTTTCCAATAGGGTAGTTACCACTCCTTCGTACCACTTGCCTTTAATGTCACTGTAACCATCAAATTTATTGTCACGGTAGGCTTTGCCTGCGTAATCAATCAGTTCACCATTAGTAGGATTGATTTGGTAGGAAATAATATCTGTGAATGTATAGGCTAACAAAGGTTTTTCATCTACCAATATATAGGATAAGTCAAAGCCTGAATTTTTTACAAATACATCGAAGGCTTTCTTTTCACTGATAACATCCCCTACTTTTGGAAAAGTAACTTCCTTATTCCAGTTTGTGTAGTAGGATACAACCTTACCATCGTCTTTTGTTATTGTCAGGGTAATATTATTATCTATGACGGGAAGATCGCCTTCTTGTCTTGTGAATGTAAGATAATAAGCATCAAAGTTATCACCATGGCTGCTAACAAAATCGTTATACTTTACATCTTTGCTTTTTTCTGGAGATAATGTAGCAATCATTTTCTCTGCTGCTGCTTTTGCTGCTTCAATTGAAACCACTTTTGTTTTACTACTATAGTCCCTATATAAGCTAAAGCTAATAACCTCTCCAGTCATTGCATCTATAGACCCTCCAGCTTTTTCGTAGGAAAAATACCATACATACTGATCTGAAAAGATATCCTTTGATAGGGACACATATTCTAATTTACCAGCATCAAAAAGGGCTGTTACACTTTTTTTCAAAAGGTCTGAAGCTGCTTCTTGGCTTAATAAACCCTCAACGGCACTTACCGCCTTTTCTTCAATTGGTGACAGTGAGTCAGAGTCAGCAATTCCCCCTAGGTCTCCCATTCCACCTTCTCCACCTTCAAACAAAGAATAGTAGTTGTATTCAACAGGTTTACCTGTGATGGCATCAATTCCCCAGTTTTGTGAAGGTAAACTATAAGATAAAAATGATCTTGCCTGCTGTTTTTCATAATCATTGTAGATCCTGTAAGCTAATTCTATGCCTATTTTGTCTAGATATGCAGCTTTTCCCTCATCAAGTGAAATGGTTTTCCCTGGGCTAGAGAAGTTGACTTTGCTGATATAGCCTAGATTTTCCGAACTATAGTCCATAATCTGATGGGTTTCAGAATTTATACCTACAGTCATATGAATAAAATCAATCCTTACATCATTTATATAGAGGTCGAAGGTATAGGACTTTACGTTGCCGTATCCATAATATTCGGAAAATCTAATGTCGGCAAATTTTTTCGGCAAAACCTTATTCAAGAATGAAAGAGCTATGGCTTCACCTTCCTTTTTACTTAAACTGCCAAAGCTTTGTGAATAGTTTCCATCTTCGTATCGGCTATAGTTTCTAAGCAATCCATTGCTATCCACTACTGCATAAATACTTTTCGTGAACTTAGGCTGGCTCCAATTCAAAGACCACATTTTATTGCCCTTATCACCACTCCCCATATCACCTTCCCAAGTTGAATATGTAAAGTTACTAAAACTCTCTTCAATAGTGACAAGGTTTTTTACAACAAGAATAGCGGATTCTAAATCCTTGCTATCAGATTGTGCCCCATATGATGGTACAATAGAAACAAAGATTAGTGCAGGAACAATTATCCAGCTTAATATTTTTTTCATCGGTTCTCCCCCTAACATCCATTAATAGCTACACTTCTTACAGTGTATTTGACGGAAAACCCGAAATTATGTTCCCGTCTTTTTAACAGATATATTATAACCAAATATCTGAAAGTTAATCAAGATTGATGAATAGAAATATTAAATATTCTAAAAGAATCCCCGCTACTTTTTATCTCCATGTTTATTGTAAATACCCATTTAAATAGTGTATACTATCTGAATGGTTACCCCTAATTTGTTGGGTGAATATAAGGTTGGAGAATTATGAAAGGAGTAGTAGGGAATATGACACGAAAGATTATCCTCATATTATTATTAATCTCTACTAGCACCTCCTTGGTTTTTGCAACACCGAGAGACGTTCAATTTCATTGGGCAGGGACTGAAATCAACACATTAATAGAAAATGGAATAATGGCAGGCTATGAAGACGGGAGATTTAAGCCCAGCAGGTCTATTACAAAAGAAGAAGCTTCCCTGCTTTTTATCAGCTTTGCCAAGCACCAAGATTTGCTAGATGAAAAGGATTTATCCATAGATAAAAATCTACTTATTCCCGATGCTAAGAACCTTTGGTCTCTAAAAGAAATTCAATTCTTATATAAAGCCGGCATTATTAAGGCTGATTCCCATGGATTGATTAAACCTCTTGAGCCACTGACAAGAGAAGGATTAGCACAAATGCTATATAATTACTTCGAGTATTTCAATCTATTGGGGACTTTAGAGATGAAATCCGTCATCTCATTTACAGATACCTCAAACTCTTATGCTAAATTAGCAATCTCCACCATGCATAGGGCTGGTATTCTTAATGGCTTTCCCAATGGGACTTTTAAGCCCAAGGATAATGTGTCAAGAGGAGAAATAGCCAGTATTTTATACAAGATATCTTCCTTAGAACCTATAGCTCCACTTATAACTCTTCCTAAAACTAATATTATTGAGGTCCCTTATATCAGCCAAATAGACTCCGTAAATGCTTGGGTTGGTTGTGAAGCCACTTCACTCCTAATGGGTTTACATGCAAAAGGATATTCTAGAGACATAGATATCAAAACATTCTTAGATGCACTACCAAGACACCAGTCCAACCCAGCTAAGGGCTTTGTTGGCTCACCTTATATAGCTGACAAAAGCAAAAAAACTAGAACTACAATTTACCCAGCCGTCTTAGTAAAGTGGGGAGAAGCATATGGCAATATTTTGGATTTTTCTGGCAGCTCAGCCCAAGAAATAAGAGCAGAACTGCTTGAGGGTAATCCTGTGGTTATTTACATGACACTTTGGTGGGAAAAACCTTTTTATAGAGATTTCAACATCGAGGGCCAAAGCCAGACCCTCCTATCCAACAACCATGTTGTCCTAGCAACTGGATACGACTCCCTAAGTAAAAGTTACCTCATATCTGATCCTTATAATATAGACAAACCAGGTGAAGAATTCCAGTACTGGGTAGATCGGTATACTTTCGAAAATATATACAATGTAAGAAAACATGCAATAGTTATACAGTAAAATATATGAATATCTTGCTCTTAATACCATAAAGGAAATTGTAATGCAAAGGCAAAATCCAAATTCAAATAACAATAACAGTGGCTTTATCCCACCATCCTTAAATAAGATGGGTTATATGCCTGTAGGAAAACTGACCATGACAATGTCTTGGCCAGCCATGTTATCTATGTTCATACACTCACTATACAGTATAGTTGACAGCATTTTTGTAGCAACAATAAGCGAATCTGCATTAACTGCTGTAACCCTGGTTTTTCCTATTCAGATGATAATGATTTCTCTAGCTGTTGGTACTGGAGTTGGAGTTAATTCTTTGATTGCAAGAAGATTGGGTGCCCATCGCTTTGAAGAAGCAGATTCTGCAGCAAGTCATGGCCTCCGCTTATCTTTATTAAATTGGTTGATTCTAGGAGTTTTTGCTATATTTTTTGCCCCATCATATATTGAGCTTTATACTAGTACCCCCTATATACTTCAAGAAGGCACTTTGTACCTTCAGATAGTAACTGGTTTTTCCCTCTTCCTTTTCCTGCAAATCATTACAGTAAAGGTTCTTCAGGCAACGGGCAATATGATCTTCCCTATGCTATGTAGCTTAACTGGTGCCATCATATATATTGTTGGGGATGCTCTACTTATATTTGGCTTAGCTGGATTTCCAAAAATGGGTCTAATAGGTGCTGCTATAGCTACCATTGTTGGACAAATAGTTGCAATGGGCCTTGGTTTTTTCCTCCTATTTGCATTCAAACACGATGTAAAAGTCAAATTACGAGGATTCCGTTGGAGCAAGGCAATAGTAAGAGATATCTATCTAGTTGGTTTTCCGGCAATTATTATGCAAGCTATAGGTTCTCTCATGCTATTTATAATCAATTGGCTTCTAGCAGGGTACTCAGAAACAGCGGTAGCCGTTATGGGAGCTTACTTTCGTTTACAGTCCTTCGTGTTTATGCCCCTTTTTGGCCTTAGTCAAGGAGTGATGCCTATAATTGGATATAATTTTGGTGCCCATAATCGAGAAAGACTGATGCACTCTTATTTTTTCGCCTTAAAGGCGGGAATAATCATAACTTCCATTGGAATGCTTATATTTCTAGCTTTCCCCAAAGAATTGCTTGGAATCTTCAGTGCATCACAAGGCATGTTGGAAATTGGCATTCCTGCACTAAGAATTATTTCTCTTGTTTTTATACCTGCAGCTTTTGGAATTATTAGTGGTACATTATTCCAAGCTACTGGCCACGGTCTTATTAGCTTAGGCCAGTCAATGATCAGACAACTTGTTGGAATTGTACCCCTAGCTTATCTTCTTATTTATCTTTATGGGCTTCCCGCTATCTGGTGGGCATGGCCTTTGGCTGAAATTTTATCAGTTGTCTATACCCTAATATACATGAAAAAAGTCTATAAAAAGGACTTGGCACATTTATAGGGCCAAGCCAGGATAAAAGTATTGGGTAGGCCTGTAAGCCGGGTTCTGTAGTTGGCAATCATCTATCTAAGGCATTCTATTGCTAGAATGCTCATGCGACCTACCTATCGAGCCGGTAACGAGCCGCTACCATTTTTGGCTCTATTTGGTCTTGCTCCGAGTGGGGTTTACACGGCATGCCTGTCTCCAGACACCCGGTGCGCTCTTACCGCACCATTTCACCCTTGCCACAGCATAACCTGTTTCGGCGGTGTGTTTCTGTTGCACTTTCCCTATAGTTACCTACGCCGGAGGTTATCCGGCACCCTTGCTCTGCGGAGCCCGGACTTTCCTCATGAATCCCGAAGATTCACGCGACTGCCCAGCCTACCCAATAAATTACATTATATACAAATCTACAACTTCGTAAAGGGATTAATCATCAACTTAGAAGGAATAATTTCTGCCTTAACTGAAATTTTTTCTTTTAGCTTTTCTGTCATGTTCTCTACAAAGCTTTTTTCAGTTCCATAATGGCCTGCATCCACAACTGAAATCCCAGCTTCTTTAGCCAATTGGGCATCATGGTATTTCACATCCCCAGTAATCAATACATCACATCCATTATAAATCGCATCCCTAACATAACTTCCACCAGATCCCACAATTATCCCCAGATTTCTTATAGTTTTGTCAAGGCTTCCAACAATTCTAAAATCATGAATGTCCATAGCCAAGGCTTTTCCTAAATTGCCACATAAAGCGTCTAAAGTTAAAGACTCTTTTAGCTGACCCCTTACACCTAGATATTCATTTTCCATGGATAAAAGTGGCCTAGTCATTACCAGGTCTAATAACTCCGCCATATAATCGTTGTTTCCACCCTTAACTTTATCAAATGCAGTGTGACTAGCATATACTCCAATGCCTGATTGAATAAGTTCAACAACCAGATGGCCTACCACTTCATTGGCATCTATCTCACTTAATGGTTGAAAAATAAGGGGATGATGAACCACTATATAGTCCACTGCCAACTCATTGGCCTCTTGGATTACTTCTGTTGTAACTTCAAGGGCAACAAGAATTCTATTAATCTCTAATGTACCCACATCTACTTGAATACCTCCATTATCCCATGGCTCTTGACTTTCTTCATCCGCGATTTCATGGAGGGTTTCCATTAGTTCTAGCTTCCATATACTCATTGGTCTGCTCCTATTACTTCTTGTCTTTCCTGTGTCTCGAATTCCTCTATAAGGTTTTCCACGTATTCGATTCGCAGGGCCAATATATCTTTTTTAGCTGGGTCAGAATTTTTTAGGTTTCCCAAGGCTTTCTCTACTGTCATCTCAGCCTGAAGCTTCTTTTCTAAAAATGGACCTATAAGGTCTTCTTCCTCTGCCTTCAATAATTGCCGGGGAATTTGATACTCAATTTTTGTTTCCAAAGACCACAAAGGACCATTCCATGGGACCATTGCCTTCTCTGCAACTATAATTTCACAAATAAATCTCCCCTCCTGAGCTAGGTGCTCATTTGAAATAGCAAAGCCATTGTTCAAGAGCCAATATCTTAATTCACCTTGGTTTTTTCGGGGTTGCATTATTATCTTATCAAAGCTCAATGCAGTTTCAATATTATTCCCTAGAATTTGAGAGATTAAAAGGCCTCCCACGCCTCCGATTACAGCGATGTTAGCTTCTCCTTTTGATAAAACCTCTAGCCCGTCTCCCAGTCTAAAGCTAATTACATCATCATTATCCCCTTGCTTTATCTCTTTTTCAATATTTTTCTTGGCTTTTTTCAAACTCCAAGGACTAATATCAGTAACTATTATCCTAGAGCAAGCTTTTTCTCTCAAAAGCAAAAGAGGCAAATATCCATGGTCTGATCCAATATCCACCACCCGGTCATTATGCCCAATTTCTTTAGTCATTGTCAACAATCTATCTCTTGATTTCAAATATCTACTCCAAATAATCCTTTAATTTTTTGCTTCTAGAGGGGTTTCGCAACTTGCGAAGAGCTTTTGCTTCAATCTGCCTGATTCTTTCCCTGGTTACATCAAAGGTTTTACCCACTTCTTCTAGAGTTCTTGCTCTTCCATCTTCCAGCCCAAACCGTAATTTCAGAACCTTTTGCTCTCTATCCGTTAGTGTGTCTAAGACTTCGACTAACTGCTCTTTTAGCATGGAAAAAGCTGCGGCTTCTGCAGGGGCCGGTACATCTAGATCTGGAATAAAATCCCCTAAGTGACTGTCCTCTTCTTCTCCAATTGGTGTTTCCAAAGATACAGGTTCTTGAGCAATTTTTAAGATTTCCCTTACTTTTTCTTCCGTTATGTCCATTTCATTAGCTATCTCTTCGGGAGTAGGCTCTCTTCCATATTCCTGTAAAAGCTGCCTTGATACCCTTATAAGTTTATTTATTGTTTCAACCATATGGACAGGGATTCTTATTGTTCTGGCTTGATCTGCAATGCTTCTAGTAATTGCCTGTCTTATCCACCAAGTAGCATAGGTTGAAAACTTAAATCCTTTTCGGTAATCAAACTTATCAACAGCTTTAATAAGGCCAAGGTTTCCTTCCTGTATTAGGTCTAGGAACAACATGCCTCTTCCCACATACCTTTTTGCAATGCTAACGACTAGCCTTAGATTAGCTTCACACAAACGTTGTTTGGCTTCTTCGTCACCAGCTTCCATTCTTTTGGCAAGGCTTATTTCTTCCTCAGCAGTAAGCAAAGCAACTTTGCCGATTTCCTTTAAATACATTCGGACTGGATCGTCTACGGCTATACCTTTTGGGAGGTTTGAATCCAGTTCTCCATCTGCATCATCAGCTACAACCTTCTTTTTTACAGGACCTTCAGTCTCAGTCTCTTCGTCGGTTTCGCCATCGATATTAATAATCAGCAAACTTTCTGGATCCACCTCTGCATCTACTTCGATACCTTGGGCTAATAAAGCTTCATACACTTCATCTGCATGATCTTTATCAAAATTAATAGAATCTAGATACTTATCAACTTGTTTGGTTGTTATGGAATCTTTCATTTCTTTGGCTTTTGCAATTAGGTCCTCTAAAAAGAGGAAATTTGTCTTTGTCTTATCTTCATCCCGGCTCATTCTTTTACCCCCTGCCCTTCTTTTCCTTTTGTATTTCCATTAATTCTTTTTCCAATTCTCTTATATGATCTTTGTTATACTCTTGTGTTTCAAAAGATTCATCTGCAAGATCAAGGATATCAATAATTTCTCTTTCCCTTTTGCTTATTTCATTGTGCTCAAAGCTTTCAATACACTCTTCAAGAATTTTGTGTTCTTTGCCTGCAAGCTTTACATTGTCAAGTAAATCATAAACCAGATCACTCTGACTTCTTTCCATCCCGCCAACTAGTTGCTTGATGTCTAGGGAAGCTTCTTGTCCAAGATATGTTTTGATCTTATGGTACAAATCAAGACCTTCCTTGCTTTCGAAGGCCTTCTCGTAAGGAATAATCTTCTCCAAAAAATCTTCTCTTATAAGAAGCAACTTCAAAAGATTCTTCTCTAACATTGTAATCCCCAAATTATCTCTCCCCTCTTGAATATTGGAAGAGTTTTCATTTGGTCCTATAGCTTTTTTTCTTGTTTTACTAGCATCTCGGCCTTGTGATAACTCTCTGCGAATGGCACCTTCCGAAATTCCAGTTCCTTGAGCTAATTTACCTATATATGCATCTGCCTCAACCGGTGTTAGCCCCCCTAAAAATTGAGTTGCTGCTTTTAGGTACTCGATCCTTCCTTCAAGACTTTGCATATCAAAATCACTCTTTAAAATATTTATCCTATATTCTATGTAAGCAGGTGCTGTTTTTACTAGGTTCAAAAAAGCTTCTTTGCCCTTTTCTCTAACAAAATCGTCTGGGTCCTTTCCGCTACTTACGTTTAATACTCGAGATTTCAAACCTTCTTTATATAGAATTTCGCTGCCCCTTATAGCTGCAAGTATTCCAGCGGGGTCAGAGTCATAGGCAAGTACTACATTTTCAGTGTATCTTTTCAACAAATGGGCCTGATTTTCCGTTAGGGCTGTTCCTAATGAGGCTCCAACATTGCTTATACCATGCTGATAAAGAGAAATTACATCCATATAACCCTCAACTAATATTCCGTAGTTAAGACGACCTATATCTGTCCTAGTTAAGTTTAGCCCATAAATATTGTTCTTTTTTTGGAAGACCAGAGATTCTTGAGAATTTAAGTATTTTGGTTCATTATCCCCCAGGGCTCTTCCTCCAAATCCAATGACCTTGCCTCCAGTATTGATAATTGGGAACATAACTCTGTCCCTAAATTTATCAAACTTTTTCCCATTAGATTGGCTTATTAGGCCAAGTTCTAAAAGTTTTTCTGTGGGAATTTTCTCCCCTTCAAAATAATTAAGTAAGCTATCCCATTCTCCATCAGCGTAGCCAATACCAAATTTCCTTAGTATCCCCTTATCTATCCCCCTAGCCTCCATATATTTTTGGCCAGGGTTGCCAGGTTTTTGAAATTCATCATAAAAGAAACGAGCTGCCATTCTATTTATTTCATAATAGCTGTCTTTTTCCTTAGTACCTAAACCTTTTCGATCTGGTAAGGTTATCCCATAGTCTTTTGCAAGTTTTTCTATAGCCTCCATGAATTCCAAGTTGTAGTATTTTTTGGTAAATTCAATCACATCTCCTGTGGCCCCACAACCAAAACAAGTAAAAATTTGCTTGGCTTCCGAGACAACAAAACTTGGAGTTTTCTCCCCATGGAAAGGACAAAGCCCTTTATAGTTGCTGCCAGCTCTTTTTAAGGGAACAACTGCACCCACAACATCTAGGATGCTACACCGATCTTTTACTTCTTCTATGATATTGTCATTGGGTGTTGTCATATTAAATCCTTGTCAAAATAAAATATCGAATATGTGTTTATACCCCATAACTACATATTCGACACAGGTATTAGCTTTCCTTTATTTTATATCAATAAAGATGAAAATTTTAAGGAAATATTTACTTGGCTTTATTCATTACTGTTCTATCTGGTCTTAGCTGCCTGGTCTTAGCTATCTTCTCCTTATATATCCTTTGGGCATATCGATCTGTCATTCCTGCTATGTAGTCTTTTACTACTTCCTCACTTCCAAATTCATCAAGAAGAGTAAAGTGTTCTTCAGGAAGTTCTTTGGGGTTTTTCATATAATACCTATAAAGGTCTTGTATTATTAGGTTGACCCATTGGAGGTCTTCTTCTTTTTTTACCCCCACATTAAGGTACACATTTTCAAACATAAAGCTCCTAAGGATATCGGTATAGTATGCGCATTCAGGAGACATCTCGACAATATTTTTGCCCCAGGAGTTTTCTATCATATCCATAACCATTGTATTTACCCTCTGGCTATGACCCATTCCTAGATATTCAACACATTCCTTTGGCAAATCTGAATTTTTCATAGCACCGCTACGAATGGCATCATCAATATCATGGTTTATATATGCAATCCTATCTGAAGTTTTAACCGTTTGCCCTTCCAAGGTGAAGGGCATTCCTTTGCCACTATGATTAAGAATCCCATCTCTTACCTCTTTTGTTAAATTCATTCCACGTCCATTTGGGCCAGAATTTCCTTCTAATATTTCGACTACTCGAAGGCTCTGTACATTATGTCTAAAACCACCAGGATGTATTTCTGCTAGAGATTCCTCACCATTATGGCCAAATGGTGTATGCCCCAAATCATGGCCCAAGGCAATGGCCTCAATTAGGTCTTCGTTAAGTGTCAATGCCCGCCCTATGGTCTTTGCGATTTGAGAAACCTCAATTGTATGGGTAAGTCTGGTCCTAAAATGGTCTTTCTCTGGTGCTATAAATACTTGGGTCTTGTGCATTAGCCTTCTAAAGGCTTTGCTATGAATAATTCTATCTCGATCTCGCATATACTTTGTCCGAATCTCACAGTCTTCTTCCCAGATATCTCTACCCAAAGAATCTCTTGATTTTGAAGCCTGGGGACTCAACATTTGAAATTCTCTTGCTTCTATTTTATCACGATTAAACATAGTCTTTTCATCGCCTTTCTTAAGAATACTTCATGATCAAACCTTCCACAAGGTTGGCCACATTTTCACAAGCATCTAGGGATTCCTCTAGTTCTTCATATAAATGTTTCCATTTAATGATTTCTATGGGATCTTCTTCTTCTTGGAAAAGCCTTGCTAAAGTGCTTCGGTAAACCACATCTCCCTCATTCTCGATTCTATTTACCTCTATTACTTGTTTCATAAGAATAGGATTGTTTTCAATTTGGGGTAAATTATTAAAGAGAATCTCAAGTTCATTAATAGCTTGCAAGATTAGTGTGGCCATTGTCTGAGCTTCAGGTCTCATTTTCTTTACTCCAAAAACAAGAAATCTGTTTGCAACCTCTTCAACACAATCAACTATATCGTCCATTTCTCTTGCTAGGGTATAAATATCTTCACGATCAAAAGGTGTGGTTTGGTTGGCGTTTAAGTACTTTAGAATCTTGTGTGTCTGCATATCACATTCGGTTTCTAGAACTTTTAGGTGAGCCACCCTGTCTTCAACTTCAGTGTAATCTCGGACGAGTTCTTCAAAGGCGATTCCAGATTCTACTATTTTCCCCATAGCTTCATTAAATAGGTCAAAAAAGCCATCCCCCTTATTTCCCTTGTTTTTCTTTTTTGTTCCAAGCATTTCTTTATCCTCTCTTCATACTACAACTGCTACTTACCCGAACTACCAAATCCCTTTTCATTCCTCTTTGTTTGTCCTAGTTCTTCTACCAATTCCCAATTTATTCTTTCATACTTTGAGATAATTAATTGGGCAATCCTGTCGTCCTTTTCAATTTTATAGGGCTCTGTGCCCCAATTAATCAATGGGATTTTTATTTCTCCCCTATAATCGCTATCAATGGTACCAATACCATTGACTAGGCCTATTCCATGTTTAACAGCAAGGCCACTTCTTGCTCTCACTTGACCTTCATAACCTTGAGGTAACTCTATGAAAATTCCAGTAGCTACTAGGGCCCTTTCTCCTGGGCCAATAACCACAGCTTCTACTGACCTCAAATCCATGCCAGAAGAACCACTTGTTTCATATTGGGGCAACCTTCCATTTCGTGATACTATCTTGATTCTCATAGCTAACTCCTGATAAGTCTTTCAAAATTCAAGCTCTTTGGACTAACTGCAGAATAAGAAAAAGGCATAGATTTTGTAACTTTGTGGGCCAATTGATTAACTTCATCTAGGCTAACCTTGGTCATTAAGTCAAGAACCTCTTCTTGTTCGTATACTTTATCTAGTAACAGTAAGTTCCTACCTATACTCATCATTCTGCTTTGAGTTCTCTCCATGCTGAATACTATAGAGCTTTTACCCTGATTTTTGGCCTTTAGTAATTCAGCCGCCCCAATTCCTTGACTTCCAATTAGGTCAAGTTCATAGTGTACCGCATCTAAGCATTCTGAAATCTTGTTGTGTGCAATACCCGCATAAATCATTAACATTCCTGAGCGAGCCATTATATGAGGCATGCTTACAATGGTATATGCTAGACCTTTCTCTTCACGAATGTTCTGGAACAATCTTGAACTCATAGAGCCACCCAGTATATTGTTAAAAAAAGCTGCGGCAAAATATTCTTCGGAGCCTAGACTAACAAATCTGGTCCCAAGGCAGAGGTTTGTCTGTTCTATATCTTTACATATTGTAATTCCTCCAGCTTGATAAGGAGCTAGGGAAGCCTTTGTTCCATCCTTCTTCTTTTCAAAGGAGTTTAGCTTTTTCTCCACTAATTCCACCACTTCATCTAGGTTGAAATTGCCAGCAACAGCAACCACAATTGAGTCACAGGTATATTCCCTTTTAATAAATTCCTTGAGTTTTGCTCCCGTTTGTCCTGCTAGAGCCTCTGGGGTTCCTGCTACATCATGCTCTAGTAGGTCACCCTTAAAGACTAATTGAGAGCAGTTCTCCATAGCCAGCTCGTCTGGCTGATCATCGATCATCTTGATTTCTTCCAAGATTACCTGTCTCTCTTTTTCTATCTCTTTTTCATCAAATAGACTCTTGGTAAGCATCTCACACATTATTTCACCTGCAGGTAAAAACGTTTCGCTAGTTGTTTTGAAATAGTAGCAGGTATGGTCTCTTGTTGTGTAAGCATTTACAGACCCGCCTAAAAGATCAAAAGCATCAGCTATCTCCTTAGCTGTATGCCTATCAGTACCTTTAAACATCATATGTTCTATAAAATGGCTGGCACCATAGAGTTCTGGGCTTTCATCAATAGAACCTGTCCTAAAGAAAACTCCAAAAGCCACAGTTTGCAGATGGTCCATTTTTTCACTAACAATTCTTATTCCATTATCTAAGGTTATTGTATTAATCATTAATCCCTTCCCTTGAGTCTATATACTCATACATTATCTTTGCAGCTTGAGCTCTAGTTGCAATTTTCTTTGGCTCAAAACGATTTTCTCCCATACCAGTCATGATCTTAGAACCTACCACTGTATATACGTAATCCAATGCCCAAGAACTAATTTTATCACTATCCACAAAGTCTAAACTAACACCCTCTTTTTGTGGCAAGGCATATTTTTGAAATACAGCATACTTACATAGCATCACAGTCATTTGCTCTCTTGTAATTGGGGCATTGGGATTGAATTTATTATCTCCAACACCACTTACGATACCCTCTTGATAACCCCAGTTAACATAAGCATAACTCCAATCTTTTGAAGCAACATCTGTAAAACCTGCTGGCAGAGATTGCTTTACATCTATACCATCTGTTGCTTTGGCTAAAAATGCTAGGAATTGAGCCCTTGTAAGAGGTCCTTCGGGATTGTACATATTATTACCAATCCCTCCAACTTTATCCATGGCAGCTAAAACCCCAATATAGTCTTTAGCCCAATGGCCGTAAGTGTCTGAGAACATTACAGGCTTGAGAATTGAGGGAGTGACTTCTACCTGAATTGAAGTGCTATTATCTCCGTAAGAAATATTAATTTTACCTTTAACTTCCGTTCTTGTGCCAATGGCCTTAAATAAACCACTGGAGCTTATTGTTCCTATTGTTTCATCGCAAGTAAAGATAAAGTTGGGTTTACTATTTGTAAGAGGGTAGACCCCATAAAAAACCGTCCCTGAAATCTGTTTTGTTTCTCCAGGCTTTAAGAGTAATTTCTTTGTAGAAGCTTGTATATTTATCTTGTCCACTATTTGTACACGGCTAGTGGCTGTTAGATCTCCTCCTCTAGCTGTAATTATTGACTCTCCTGGGCTTTGGCCTGCACTATAAACCGAGCCATTAATTGATGCAAAATTATCTACAGAATAGCTTATATCCTTAGGAAGAGATACCTTCTCGTAATTACTGTTTGTAGCATAGGTTTTTACTGACACACTCTCCCCTGGCAATAATATGGTATCTGAAGGGTAAATATGTAAATTGCTAGCTTCACTGCTTCCTGTTCCTTGATAAACCAAGAGAATACCATTGGAAACCTTCCTAGCAGAACCTCCACTTGGTGAGTTTTTCAATGAAGCCTTAGACTCAATTCCAGGCTGCCTAACCACCATTTGAGAAGAGCCCCCTCCGTCTAAATTCCAGGCAGAAACACAGCCCAGGCTAATCAGGTGATGGGCTAACTCCTCTATGTTAAGGCCTTTGCTTTTATCGTTTTGTCTGCCATCTACTGTATATAAAACCAAGGTCCCGTCTTTCTTGACTCCCATTGCAGTTCTAGGATTTACCGCTGTTCCCACAGTAACCATTTCACCATTTTCAACAATACTGTGATAGAAGCCTACTGCTTCTTGAGCTTGGGCTAAACCACTAGCAGTTTCTGTGCAAGACAATTCAATACTTTCACCAACCTGCATTTTTTTTAACCAGTCTCCGTAGGGACAACTTGCGCTGGCAGATAGGACTAATTCTTTGTCTCCAATTGGGGTATTGCTTGTAGTTCCCACAGACTTAATGTTTCCTGTAATGGTTTTATTTACAGCCATTTGCCAATCTGGTGCAGTAATTACCACCTCTACTCTTTGCCCAGATGTTCTTGTTGAAGCGCTGTAGTTACGATTATAAAGAAACAAGGACCCTGCTCCACCATCTGGAACATTAAAGTAACCTATATTTGTATTATAAAGACCAGAGTCCACTTTGGTGGTTAAGGAATACTTTAGGCCTACTGTTGCCATACTGGTTTTATTATTTTTATCAAATACTATAACCCTATTTGCATGGTATCCTGAAGTTATAATATTTCCATTATGTATAACTGTTCCTCTGGGAGTGCCATTAGCTGTGTCGAAAATGTCGCCATTAATACCCGCTACCACCTTGTAACCATTCTTTTCTGCGGATTCTACCATCTCTTCTAGAGTATAGGCACCACGCACTTCCCCAGCAAAAACAAAGGGTTTCAAAATACCCTCTGAAATATCGGCCTCAACGAAACAAGCATTCTCAATCCCATGAATGCTATTTTCCCCTATAAGTTGTCCGAAATTTGCTCCCTGAAAAATTTCGTAATTGCTCTCAAAATAAACCTTACCAAATCCTTTGTGAACTGAAAACCCTGTTAATGTGCCCATAGCTAATAAAACAATTACCAGCACAGAAATCGTGAGTTTTAGTGATTTTTTCATCCCTTTTCCCTCGTAATTCTATAAAAGACCCCACCAATGGGAGTCTTTTATGATAGATTCATTTGCCTATAAGTTCCCTATCTCAGTGAGACAATTCTTGCAGATATAAGCCTCTACTTCTTTACCATCCTTGTCTTTTCTCTTATACTCTACAAGATACAACTCAGAGTCACAAAATACACAGTGTTCATTATACTTCTTTATAATAATGCTGTCCCCTGAAAAATGAAACTCCACCTTCATTTCATTAGACAAACCCAACTCTTTTTTCATTTCAGCAGGTAAAACTACTCTACCAAGTTTGTCTATTTTTCTAACCATACCACTATTGCCAACCATTTTAATACCTCCCTTATTCCTCTACCTCCTCCTTGTCCTCATCAAAACTATCCATGATAAGGTTTACAAAGGTGTTAGATCCTGTTTTTACAAAATCACTGAATTTAGCAACTTGTCGTTCTAGTGCATTGCCTTCTTTTTTTGATAGTTCCTCTACTGTAAAGATGTCTTCTAGCTTAACATTATAATCCCCAGGCTTTTGTTCCATAAAGTCAGGGGTGAAGTCGGATTTCATAAGCTGAAGACCCTGGTCCTCTTTGAGTTCCCCTTCTTCATTTAATTGAGGCTGCGGGTTATTTGTCTCTTTGCTTGTAAGCCCTTCTGATTTTTTCGTAGAAAAGTAATACACATAATCCAAAAATTCTTTCCATCTAGGAGGGGTTTGAACTCTCCCTGCGAAGGAAAGGTCCTTACCTTGTGGAAATTGAAACACCGTAATCCAGCCTTCTCCACTATAGGATGGGAAATCATAGATCTCCTCCCAAGTAAATACCCCCAGCCTCTTACAATAATCAAGAAAATCCATCCACATAAAATGAGGTATCAAGTAGGTGGTGTTTGTTAGGCCTCGACCATACCGAACCTTATAAAGACCTTGAGCATCTGAAGGTTCAATTTCCATGTGATACGCAAATTCTTCCGTTTTTACTTGAAGGCGAAAGCCTATGGCATCCGATACTTGCATACTTTTCTCCTATTTGTACTGAAAACATATTTTACCACAGCAATTTACTTGATTCAATAGATGAGACCAATAAACCTAGGCTTATGTGAATTCTTTTATAATTACTTGAATTATATTTTTGGCATTAAGAAGAAAAGCTGGCTTAGGCTGCTCTTGTTCTCTTTCATCTGACCAATACTTTTCCAAATATTTTTCTGTCATTTCATCCAATGTAAATCCCTTTTCATATAAGCCCAAAATGAAGTTTTTTTTATGGATAGCGTCTTTGGTAAATTGTTTCCAATATTCATGATTATAGTCAATTGGAAGGATACCGTAATGTGGAAGAATAATCATTCTCGCTCCTAGCTCTTGGCATTTTTCTCCCGAAGCTATGCTATCATTATATGATTTTAGCATAGCTGTATGAACAAAATCTGGACTTACCAATATTCCCGTAGATTCCGAGGCAAAGAGTACTCCATCTGGCTCCATAAAGAAACTCAAGCTACAGTTGGTATGGCCTGGGGTCTCTAATACCCTAAGAACCCTATCTCCAAGTTCTATTCTGTCACCTTCACAAACAATATGTTCGACTTTCATATTATCACTAATAAGTTCTATTGGCTTTCCTGAATACAGTTCCCCAGCCTTTTCCCCCAATTCTTTTATGAGCTTTAGGGCATTGGGTTTTTCTAATACCTGGGCCCCATGCTGTGAGCCTATCACTAAAGCATCTTTGTAACGGCCCTTAATGTATGGTAAGGCTCCTATATGGTCATAGTGGGTATGGCTTAATACTATGTAGTCTAAGGGCCTAGCTCCCAGTTTTGTTTCAATATTTGCCAAAAGTTGTTCCCAACAATAGGCCATTCCACAATCCATTAAAGCCGTCTTTTCACTACCCACTATTAAAAGCGCTTCTCCACCTTGTCCTGCTGTAACTCGATAAATAGGTTGGGGAAAATCAAGCCTATCATGACCCGGGAAATTTTCAAATAGGGGTAAATTCTTTGTCATAAAAATATCCTTGTTCCTGCTAGTAAATACTTGAATAAAATTCGTTGTAATCATTAAAACAATTACAATTCCCATAAAGCCAGTAATGGGAAATAGATAAGCAACTATATTAGAAAAGCCAACAAGGCCAATTAAGTAAGCGGCTATAGCAAGGGCAATTATAATAGGCTTCTTAGATGGCCCTTCTTTAATTTTCGTGGTAAAACCATAAAAATTTGTTGTAGCTGAAGCGTAAATTGCAAAGACAAGTATAATTGTATAAAGCAAATTAATCTTTGGGCCAAGGCGTTGTGTGTAAGCTAGTAAAGGCATTTCCATTGCTTGACTGAATTCCATATCTTTTTGCATAGCTAAGGTTAAAATAAAAGCAAGACCAGCTAGGGACGCCCCCCCTAGCATAGCCCCGATTAAAGCCTTCTTGATGTTTTTAGCATGAAGGGATGCAGTGGAAACAATTGGTATTACTGCTAATATGTTATATGAGAGATAGAGAATTGCTGATATATACCAGGTTGGCGATAAGGGAGATGGACAAACAGTCTCACCAATGTCAACAGGCCCTAAGGGAGCTCTTATAACAAGAATAGAGACAGCTACAACTACAAAGAGTAGAATGGGTACCAACCACCTAAAAATGCCCGCTATTCGGCTAAAACCCCCTAAGACAGTGAATACAACTACGAGTATAATGATGGCACCGCCTATTAATGTTGAACCTCCAAATTGTTGGTGAAATAGGGCTCCCCCAGCTGCACTCATAGTAACTAAAACTGCGAATAAAATTAAAGCCATAAAATATCCCACTAAATTGCTAAGTCTCTTATTATTCCCAGGAACTATAATTCTCCCCATATCGTTGGTGTTAAGTTTCTTTGCAATATATGCGGTAAAAACCCCTATTAAAATGAATAGAATCCCCGCAACTCCTACTCCGATCTTTGCTTGGTCACCAAAGCATCCGAAAAACTGCCATATCTCTCTTCCCGATGCAAATCCCGCCCCCATAATAGTGCCTATATACATAAAGGCTACACCGAAAATGCCTATTTTGTTTGTCTTCATCATCATATATTTCCTTTTGCTTCCTTAAATTCTCCTATTGTGAAGAATATAAGTCCAACCCAAATAATTGCAAAAGAAATGAATTGTACTTCATCAAAAGGTTCCAGAAACAAAAAGATTCCAATGATCAAAGAAATAGATGGCGATATATATTCGATTATCCCAAGAGTGATTAAGGGGAGCCTATTGGTTGCAATAGCAAAAAGCCCTAGGGCAAGTGCAGTAATAGGGCCAGTCAACATTAAGAGCCCATACTGATAAGGTTCTCCTACCCCCAAAGCACCCTTTCCTTGCACTTCCAGGTAAATAATAACCCCTAAGGCAGGAAGAGCTAAAAACATGGTTTCATAGAGAAGAGACAACATGGCTTCTATGCGAAAGCTCTTCTTGATGGCAGCATATGATGCAAAAGTAACTGCCAACCCTAGTGCAATAAAAGGCACTTGTCCAAAATGAATTAAGAGGACCACAAGGCCCACACATGCCAAGGCAAAGGCAATTTTTTTGTGAGAGGAAACCTTTTCATGGAAGAGTACCATTCCAAAAATACAGACAAAAAGAGGCTCAATATAGTAGCCAATAGAAGTTTGAATTACAAAGTCCGCATTAACTGCCCATATATATAAAGACCAATTGGTGGTTATTAATAAACCTGCAATAAAGAAGCGAAGGCCAAGGCCCTTTACCTTAAGGGGCGCTATTATCCTCTTCCATCCATAACTCTTTAGGCTTACAATAAAACAGACCAAGGCTACAAGAAATATTCGGTAAAATATTATTACCGAACTTTCAATGGGCCTTAATGCCTGCCAGTAGATAGGCAAAAACCCCCACAATATGGCACATGCCAAGGCCGCCTGCATACCTGACCTATATTCACCTTTATGACCAGATTTTTGTCCCTCTAAGCCCAATTTAGCACCTACACTTACTATTCATCTTCATTGTAACCATAGCCATCTTCATCCTCATCCGTTTCTAAATAATCATCATCTCCATCACTTAAGGAGTATGTCATAATATTTTCATCTATAGAATAGTCAATTGCTTGAGAAAAGTCATAGTCGTATTCAGCGCCTTCAATTTTTTCCAATCTAGAAATCACCAGTGCTTCCATCACAGTAACTTGACTAGAGACTTTTGTTGCTTTGTCTTTGATGGTAACTCGGCTTTCATTTGCAAACCATTCTTTAAATCTTAAAATCTCATCAGCAAAAAAGCCTAGGTCCTTGTCGTCTTCGGCCTTTTTAGACAAACCTATTAGGGCCCTTTTTATTAATTCCAAAAGTGTATATATCTCCACCTCGGTATCTGGACATGCTTCTAGGGCTTCGTTAAAATAGCCCTCTATTACTTCTGACATTACATCCTCAGGAATACCCTTAAGCAATTGATAAAGTGCTCCAAGGGAAATAGTTTCATGACCTTCCACTAGATCTGCGAAGTTCTCAAAATACTCAAATTCTGCTGGGTCCTCAAGCCCCAAGTATTCTAATAATTCCTGGTAATCCATTATTCGATTCTTCCTTTCTTTTTATACAAGATTATCTAGTTCCAGATTTCTAAACTCAATTTTAACTGGTGTGTTCTCAAAAATACGATTGATCATATTTATAAAGTTCTCCGATAAATCAGAGGCATAGAAAACACTTTCTTCTTGGGCTTTTAGAGCATAAATCCCAAGTTCTTCTAGCCTACTGCTTATGTTATCTACTATTATCTCACTGGGGTCTATAATCTCTAGGTTGGGATACATTCTCTCTAGTGTTCCTCTTATCAAGGGATAGTGGGTACATCCCAATACCAAAGTATCTATCCTGTTCTCAAGTATAAAATCATCAAGATAATACTTCAAAGTTAAGTTCATAATATCATTTTGAATAATACCCTCTTCTATAAGGGGAACAACCGCAGCACAAGGAGTCTGAAAAACCTGAACATGGGGATTAAAACTATGTATTAACTCTGGGTATACTTGGCTTTGGATTGTAACTTTGGTACCGATAATCCCCACCCTATTGTCTTCTAGGGCCATATCAGCTACTAGCTTTGCTGTAGGCTCGATAATCCCTAAAATAGGGATTTGAGGGAACTTTTGTTGGAGTTCAACTAGGCATGTAGAACTAACAGTATTACAGGCAATAACAATCATTTTAACATTGTTATCTACTAGGAATTCTGCAATTTGTATTGCAAACCCGCATATAGTTCGGACAGATTTTGAACCATAAGGAGTTCTAGCAGTATCTCCAAAGTAAATAATTCTTTCCTCAGGTAAAGCCTTTGTAAGATGGGGAATACATGTAAGTCCACCTAGTCCAGAATCGAAAAATCCTATGGGTCTATTATCCATATCGTAACCCTTACCTCCTGTGTTATAATACATGAAGTATTATACATGAGAACAAAATTAATGTAAACCATAGGAGACCAATCATGACCATCCAAAAACCAAATAATTTACCAAAGATAGAAGAAAAATACACATGGGATTTGCAGGCAATGTACCCTGAGGAATCCCAATGGAAAATGGACTTTGACCACTCTCTTGTCTTAGCCAAAGAAGTGGCTGAACTAGAAGGCAGTCTTACAAAAAGTGCCCAAAATCTATACACTGCCTTGGAGAAAAAAGATGGGCTGTGGCAGTTAGCAGAAAAAGTCTTTGTTTATTCAAGAATGAGAAAAGATGAAGATAATAGGGTCAGCAAGTATATAGAAATGGCGGGGCAATCTAACATCCTGCTTTCGGAAATATCAAAACTCTTAGCCTTTTTTACACCAGAACTTCTTGTGGCTGATAAAGACCTGGTTTTTGCCTATCTGGCTGAAGCTCCAGAGCTTGAAATCTATAGACATTATTTAGAGGAAGTTTTTCGAGTAAAAGACCACGTTCTTAGCCAAGAAGAAGAGCGGATATTGGCAGCTACTGGTCAGGTTCTTCATGCTCCCATAGAAATATTTACCGCCTTTAACAATGCGGACATGAAGTTTGGGAATATTACAAATGACCAGGGACAAGAAGAAGAATTAACCCACGGCAACTACAGCAAGTTTTTAGAATCTACAAATCAATCCACTAGGAAAACCGCCTTTGAGGCGATGTATGTGCCCTATAAAAATAATACCAACACTCTAGCAACGGCATATGATTTTAGTGTTAGAACCAATGGAGTGTCTGCAGAACTAAGAAAATATGGTGGGGCTAAATTAAGTGCCTTGTCAGGTGATAACATTCAAGAATCTGTTTATGACAACTTGGTAACCCAAGTTCGTGAGTCACTTCCCTCTCTTCACAAATACATGACCATTAGGAAGCGGGCTTTGAAATTGGATGAATTGAATATGTACGACCTATACGTTCCAATTGTCCACCAAGAGGAAAAAACATATACCTTTGAAGAGGCTGTGGATTTAATGTGCCGAGCCTTAGAACCCCTAGGAAAAGAATATGTTCTGGCAGCTAGAGAAGGAGTAAAAAATCGTTGGATTGATGTTTATGAAAGTCAGGGGAAAACCTCAGGAGCCTATAGCTTTGGTTGCTATGATTCCCTTCCATATATCCTCTTGAATTTCGACGGTAAGTTGAAGGATGTATTTACCCTTGTCCATGAAATGGGACATAGTATGCATAGCTATTATACCAGAAGAAGTCAACCATATATTTATGGGGGCCATAGTATATTTACAGCCGAAGTTGCATCTACTGTAAATGAAGTCCTATTAATGCATTATCTAATTGAAAGTGCCGAGAGTTCGGAGGAAAAAGCTTACCTTAATAACCTCTATTTGGAAGGCTTCCGGTCCACCCTTTTCAGACAAACCATGTTTGCAGAATTCGAAGACCTAACTCATAAAGCTTCCAAAGAAGGCACCATACTAACTAGCGATTGGCTTTGTGAAAACTATGGAGCCCTGAACAAAGCCTACCAGGGTGACCAAGTGGTACAAAACCCCCAAATAGCATATGAGTGGTCTAGAATTCCTCATTTTTACCGAGCTTTTTATGTTTATAAGTATGCTACTGGCTATTCTGCTGCCAATGCTATTGCCAAAGGTTTATTGGAAGGCGGTAAGGAAAAGCAAGAGAATTATCTGGCCTTTCTAGCATCAGGAGAAAGTGATTATCCCATAGAGCTCCTAAAGATCGCTGGTGTTTCAATGGATACTCCAGGGCCAGTTCAAGAAGCAATGCAGACCTTCGCCGCCCTAGTTGATTCCATGGATAAACTGATATGAGTAAGTTTGTATTTAATGTTGAAGAAAAAGACTCTGGCAGGTCCATCAAGGATATCTTGCGGAATGAATTAGGGTTTTCTAAAAGACTAAGGGCTAAGTTGAAAAACAATCCTGAGCTGGTACGCCTAAACGGTATTGAAGCTGAAGGATGGATACCATTAAAAACTGGAGACCAAGTAACCGTTGATTTCCCTAAGGAAACCAGCAATTTTGTCCCAGAAAATATACCCCTAGATATTATTTATCAAGATAATGACTTGCTCATTTTGAATAAGCAAGCTGGCATCGTATGCCACCCCACAAAGGGCCATCCAGGACATACCATATCTAATGGGGTTCAGCATTATATAGACACAAACAACAAAGAGTTTAAGATACGCTTTATCAATCGACTTGATATGGATACCTCGGGGGTTCTAGCCATTGCAAAGAATTCTCATAGCCAAGATGCTGTGGTAAAGCAAATGAAGGATAATCAGGTAGAGAAAAAATATTTAGCTGTGGTAAAAGGCGTAATAGAAAAGGACTCTGGAAAGATAGACCAACCTATAGGTCAGCCAGATCCATTACTAGTTAATCGTGGTGTAGTGGATAATGGAGATGAATCCACTACACACTATAAAGTAATTGCCAGATATCATAAAGGCTATAGTTTGGTTGAACTTCTTTTAGAAACGGGAAGAACACATCAAATACGTGTTCATCTTGCTCACATTGGGCATCCTATTGTAGGAGATCACCTATATGGAGAGAATGAACCTTTTTTAATTGAAAGGCAGGCTCTTCATGCTCTCTCCTTATCCTTTGACCATCCTGTTACAGGACAACCTATGGTTTTTGAAGCCCCTTTACCAGAAGACATGGAATGCCTTATTAAAAATCTTAGGGAATATACTGCTCTGTAATGCTCTTTACTTGGCCATCTTTTGTAACAACCCAATATGGTGGACTCAATTCTCCATAGGCTTCTAGTGATTCCAAGAAATCTTCCATACTAACAGTTTTCTGTTTTGCGTCTCCTTGCCAATCTATAATGCTGTAGGTGGTGTCTTCACTTACCTGATGAAACATGGGGTAGTTTTTTGGGTTGTGGATATAGTATCCGTTAGGCAAGTCATTGGGATTTATATTAAGGGCCTTTAATCTCTCTGCGTCTTCCTCTGTGAGCCATTCTACTTGGTCTAGGTGGAAGTAAGGTGTAGAATTATCCCCAGTTGTGAAATCAGAAATATATCCCAGGTAAGTGCTTTCAGGAGTGATCATAAAATCCTTTACTGTAGCAGAGAAATCTGCTTCAAGCTGGTCTATCCCAACATTTTGTCCAAGATCCTTATTAATCCAATCAAAGGCAACCTGTAATGGATCAAGTAACTCCCTTCTTTGACCCTTATCTACCTCCTCCTGCTGCTCCAGATAATAATCCGATATCATCTTATCCGTATTAGGTATTTCATGATAAATCATACCGTTTCCATCCATCCAACGTTCCACACACCATATTCCTTTATCACCTTGGATAACAGGCTGAGATAAGAGTAGTTGGCAGTTTTCTCCAGTTGATAATGGGAACTTCACTAAAACATGATTTCCGCTATAGCTTTCATTAGCAAGTAGACCCCTAGCTTCTAACAAAGCCCTAAGAGATATTTCTTGCCCAGCTAATGTTGATAAGTCCCTTTCTCCATTCCAGATATTCCCTAAGTAATCAGGGTAATTATTCTTGTCTGGGTTTTTGTATGAGAAAACCATTATAGGTCTGCCCATGCTAGAACTCTCAGTAATCCACCCATCTTCTTCATTCATACCGCCTGCCAACATAACATTATCTATATCATCTGCTTTTAAACGATATTCAAGTGCCCAAATTTCTATGGGATAAGGGAGCAGGTTATCAAAAGTTCCAATTAATTCTAGCTTTGTGATTTTCTTGTCTAGAATTTTTACACTATTATGCTTTGACCCTTCCAAAAAATCAATTTGCTTCTGTATGTATTGATATGCATAGTCTTCTATCGTAAATTTTGATGTTGTGGGATTACTTAAGAGTCCTATAGAAACCCCTGCAACTAGGACTAGACCTGCGATAATTATCCAAAAGGCTGGTTGTTTATAGTTTAATATGTTCATAATACGCCCTTTCGTTTTATTTTCACCAAAGGCTAGCGGACAGCCGCCAATAATTCTCTTTCCACTGGACAAAGACAGTAGAGAACTTGAATAATCCTTCTTAATGCCATTTCCCATCTCTTTTAAAACTCTTTCATCACAGGAAAGTTCCATGTCGTCACTCATTAAAAAGAAGGCTAGCCATACCAGAGGATTATACCAGTGAATGCATACTACTAAAAAAGCTAAGGGTTTTAAAATATGATCATATCTACTAATATGAGTTTCTTCATGCTTTGTAATATATTCTTTTTCCTTTTCTGAAAGGCCTAAAGGTAGGTATATTTTAGGTTTTATTATTCCAAAAACAAAAGGACTACTGATTGCCCCTGTTTTATATACATTGCTTCTAAGTAATGTGGCACCACGTAATTTGTTGCTTAAGCGGATAGCAGTAAAGATGCTGTATAAGAGTAATGCACCCATTCCGACAAGCCATATTATACTGCCTAGGCCTATCAATACTTGGACAGGGTTTAAGCTAGCTTCAAGAGTTTGACTTGGCAAATAACTATTCACGGCTTTGTCTATTACCGCTATTCCACTTTGGATTTCAGGAATTTCTGAAGAAACAATATTTTGTGGGATTGTTTCTTTATTTACAAGATTAAGACTGAAATCGCTTTCAAAGTTAAATGGGAAAATAAGCCTTATAAAAACCACTGACCAAAGAAGATAGGAAAATATTTTAGGTGCCCGCTTCAAAAGAAGGCGAACTAAAACTACAAATATAATGACGTAGCTGGCAGTAATGCTCATATTCAAGATTTGTAAAAACAATGCATCCATGACTAGTCCTCCTTATGGTCATCAATTAATTTTTGTAGTGACAGTATTTCATCTCCACTTAGTTTTTCGCCCCTTGTAAAGGCAGCTACAAATTTTGGAAGTGATCCATTATAAGTTTCATTCACAAATTGTTTGCTTTGTTCAGAGTGGAATTCATCTTTTGAAATCAATGCAGATACAGTACTCTTCTCATTTTCAAAAACCCCCTTTTTCTCTAGCCTTTTTAACATTGTATAGGTAGTTGATTTTTTCCAGTTAAATTCATTCTCACAGATTTTAACTAAATCTCTAGACTGAATAGGATTGTTTGCCCAAATGATTTCAGCGAATCTCGCTTCTGTGTCAGTTAATTTATATTCTTTCATCAATTTTCTACCTTTCTTGGTTTACAACTCCTAGACTTATATAAATTTAGTTTACATCATGTAGACCAGCTTGTCAACTAGTGGGGCAAAATTTTTGAATTTGAAAAGCAATCAAAAGGACAATACATTTGTCTCCAACTTTTTAAGCAAGGGGCAGATGCAAAAAGGACCCCGCCTCAGTGGAAAACTGAACAAAGGATCCTTTTTTTGCTAATTTCACTTCCGGAATTTCTGTATTTCCATCATGAATTATACTATTGCTATTATTTAATTAAAAATGAATTTTCCTTCTAGCTTATTTAAAACAACAATTGGATATTTTAACTTTCCTTAACCAAACAACAAACCAGCAATTAGGAATAAAAATGCAGATATTATGGCAGCTAGAATTCCAAAAGGTGCTTGGGTTATAGCATGTCTAAAGTTATCACAACCGCAGGCAGCTGAGGTTAGAACTGTTGCGTCGGAATAGAAGCACACATGACTTCCGAAGACTCCAGCAGATAAAACTGCAGCAGCGACTAATGGTACATTGGCACCAAGTTCCATTGCTATAGGAAGGACTATTGGAAATGCTATAACGTACATACCCCAGTTTGTTCCTGTTATAAACTCAGTAAAGGCAAGAACACCAAAGATAATTACTGGCATCAAAGCGGGTGTCAATACCGATGTTGTAGATGTAATCACATAATATGTAAATCCTATCTGGTCATTAACAGCTGCAAAAAGAAAAGCAAGTACCATTAGCAACAATGGAAAAATCATATTCTTTAAGCCTTGTAATGCTACATCACTAAACTCCATAGCAGACATTATGTTCTGACCCATATACATTATGAACATTACTGCAACTGTGGTAATAACACCCATTTGCATATCTATATCAAAATAAATAGTAGAAGCAATAAGGACAATAATTGGTACAAAGAAGTTAACCATTCTAGGATTCTTTGGTAAAATCATATCTCCAGCTGCACCACGGATGTCAATTCTTTCTGAACCTTCAGGGGCGAGAGGGCCTCCAAGAAGTACTCTTTCTTCTGCTTTTTTCATTGGCCCAAAAATGGGAATAATCCCTAGTATTATTAAAGGAACAATAAGAGCTGCAGTCCATGCATAAAAATTATAAGGAATGGTTTTTACAAAATATATTAAGCCTTCGCCTTCTGGCGCCCAGCCATTGAATTCAAATAGTCTGCTAGCAAATACCGACCAAGTAGTTAAGGGAACCAAAACACATAATGGTGCTGCTGTTGAGTCAACTACATAAGATAAGAATTCTCTAGGAACCTTATGCCGATCCGTTAAAGGTGCCATGCAGGATCCTACAGTTAAAGAGTTCAAATAGTCATCAATAAAAATTACGATGCCTAAAACCCAAGTCCAAATTAGGGCTGATTTTCTGGTTTTGGCTTTCGTAGATACATATTCTCCAAAAGCAAATGCACCACCAGCTCTTTCAATAAGTGAAATAATACTACCCATTAGCCCACATACTATTATCAGCCAAGCAATGTCCTCACTAATCATAGTCTCAAGAAGTGTTGAGCTAAAAGCTCCCATAACATCCCCTCTGGCAACCATAATAAAGCCCATGACAGATGCTAGAGTCAATGCCTCTAAAATTCTCTTAGTAATAAAAATGTAAACAATTAAAAATATTGCTGGAAGAAGTGATATTGGGCCAAGACTCTCTGCCCCTTCAGGTATAAACATAGATATCAGAAAACTAGCCCCCATAATAACCAGTACAGCAAAAAGTGAACGTCTTGCGTTAAAACTATCTTTCTCTGCTCTAAGAAATGTAAACATAGGCCTATCCTTTCTTTTGTTATAAAATTCCTTCCACCCGCTTATATTACTTACAGGAGGAACCATAAGATATAAAAAATATATACTAAAAAAGACCAACACAAATAATATTTGCATTGGTCTTTAAATAGCGAACCTTTTAGAGTTTTCTCTTTACTTTACCAATCATTTCAAGATTTCTAGCTCTATTCTGTTTGTTGCTTCCTCTACGCTAACCTCTAATCTGTTAAACTTAACCCCTGAGCCTATAATCTCCTGGGCCAAATCACAGATGGTTTTTTCATTAATAGAGTAAAACATTTTTCTATACTGTTCGATTATAACACTATTCTGAATATTGTCAATCATGTTTTTTTCCATTATGGTAAGAGCATCATAGGCTTTGATTTCGATTTTATCTAAGTTAATAAAAACGGTAACATCACTGGGACCTTTACCAGTCGCTGCTTTCAAAAATGCTGCAAATTTCCTTTTGATCTCATCTTCCATCTGCTTTTTTGTTTCTAAGGTAAAAACATCTTCTAATACCCTGGTCTTTTCTAATTGATCCCTATATGTATTGACTATTTCAATTAGGTTTTCAGGGTTTATGGGTTTTAATAAGTATTTATCAATTCCAAGGTTAACCCCTTTTAATATAGTTTCTACTTCTTCCACTGCAGAAGTTACAATAACATAGGTCTTTGGTGAATGTTTTTTTATTCTTTGAATCATTTCAAGACCGTCCATATTAGGCATGTACAAATCTACAATAACCAAATCTGCTTCTTGTTCCTTAAAAATCTCGAATCCTTCTACCCCATCACTAGCTGTAAATATTTTACCAAAACGGCGGGTTAAGTATTTACTGAGAGCTTCCCTTGCTTGTGTTTCATCCTCAACATAAAGTATTTTCATATTTCTAGTCCTCTTCCTCAATTTTAAGAACAATTCTGCAACAAACACCATCTGCAACATTCTCTAATTGGATTTTACCATTCATTCTTTGCTCAACAATGATTCTAGAAATGTATAAGCCTACTCCCGTTCCGTCATTATCTTCTTTTGTTGTAAAGTATGGGTGAAAGAGCTTTTCCAAAATTTCATCAGGTATTTGCTTGCCTGTGTTGGTAATTTCGATTACTACTTCCTTGTCTTTAGTAAAGGCTCGAATACTTATATATTTATCCTCTACTTGAGATTCTATAATCCCATCTCTAGCATTATTTATTACATTAAATAATACATGAGAAAATTCATTTTGAAAGCCCCTTATTTTTATTCCTGAAGCAATATCAACCTTCATGGATATTTGATTATACTTTAAGCTTACTTCCATCAAATCTAATGCCATATTAATTGATTCTGCTAGGTCAAAATTTGTGTTTTCCTTACTCGGTTTTAAGAAGTCGGTAAAATCTTTGATAGTGGCTACCATATTATCTACTATTTTTCGCAAAGTATTAATTGTTTTTTCAAATTGTTTTTCATCTAACTCTTGGTATTTATAATCATCGTAAAGGTTTGTTAGTATAAGGTTTATCGTATTAAGGGGTTGTTTCCATTGATGAGATATATTCCCCACCATTTCTCCAATCTTTGCCTGCTTTGACTGGTAAATCATAAAGACATCTTTTTCTCTGTTTAATTCAGCTTCATGTTTTAATTCTGACTGTATTGCTAAAATAGCATTATGAAAGTCTCCCACTTCATCATCTCTTTCTAAAAATTCCTTTGGAATATTGTGTGTATAATCCCCCATTTCAATAAGCTTTAATTCATCAGAAGCGCTTAAGATTGGCTTGGCCAGCCTTTTTGCTAGGATTATGCCAAAAACAATTGCCACTAAAATACAAGCCACTGTAAGCAAAGTTAACATAAGTACAAGGCCTCTGGTGTGAGAAAATACTTCTTTTGATGGTTGGCTAATGCCCAGAACCCAACCATTGGAAATTTCGCTAAATGCAAGAATATATTCTTCATTTTCATCTATATACCTAAGAACATCTGAAGGTTTTTCTAATAGGTGTTCTTTTATTAGGCTTTCATTTTTTTTATATCTGATCTCATCGATGTCATCACTAAAAGCAACAATATCAAAATCTCTATTGAACAGGAAAGAGGTCCCTCCTTGGTATATTTTCATGGTTTTAACAATGTCAATTGTATCCTCTGTTAAAATATCAGCGCCAGCTACCCCTATTAATACTCCACCTACATAAACCGCCCTAGAGTATGATAGCATTTCAAAATTAACATCGGGATCTACATATGGGCCTGACCAAGCACCCTGATTTGTTAAAATGGGTTGAAAATAATATAGCATATTTTCTTGAATTGGTTCACTGAAGTCTCGCAGGTTCAAACTAAGATCAGGGTTGACCGAATAAGGTTGTCCATCTTCCTTCATTGCATACCATACCTCTTCTTGACTAGGCGCCGTGATTTCTGGATTAAAGGTAAAATATAGTCCATAGGCTATGTCAGAATATTTCAGGGTTTCTTCAATTATGTTTTCTAAGTATTCCTTATAGGTCTTAATATAATTTGCTCCGTCTTTGTGCTCATTAATATCAAAGGTAACAGAAACATTTGCTGCTAAGGAGTCTACTAAACCCTCAGTATTTTTAAAAATTGTACTTAATTGATTTGAGTATTTTTCAGACCCATAGGAAAGCATCTGTTCTACCTCTTGATTCATTACTGTGGATGTCTGCATTATACTCACAACGCACAATATAGTAGAAGTAGTGATGGAACAAATAATAATCGATAACATTATTTTGAAACTTAATTTTTTCATTTTTTCATTACCCCACCAAAACAATTAAAACTGTTTTATTATAATAAAGAGCCACCCACTAAACCTTCCACCAGTATAATATATCATTAATTACTAGTACAATACCAAAGCACACGAAAAGAAATATAAGAACCAAAAAGCCACATGTGATCTCATCTTATAATCACAGGTGGCTAAGATCTTATCCTTGAATTATTTTCGCCTTCTTTTTTCCCCAAATAAATTCCTTATCCTTAATTATATAAGATGGAGAGGAGTTATTGAGGAGTTTTGAAAAATAGTGGGGATTGATTTAGGGAATACCTATTAAAGAAACTTGGTCTTTACCTTATCCCAGAAATCATAGCTTTCAAATCTTACAAGGTTTACAACTCGGTCCGAAAGCTTGATTTTTACTTCTTTCACTTTTTCAAACTTATTTTCTATACTATCAGTTATAACTTTTATTTCTTCATACCGCTCTTCTGGAACGACACCTAAATATAGATCTGGAGGTAATAGTATGCTAGATGTAAAGCTGCGATAAGCAGTTGTATTCATTGGGGCAATTGGAGTTACCTGTAATACTTTCAATCTGGGATCCATTATTGCCCCCCCAAGGGAATAATTGTATGCTGTTGAGCCTGCAGGTGATGCCACACAAATTCCATCTCCAGAAAACTTTTCTATAAAACTACCTCCAATAGAAATGCTTAGGTGGACCGTATAAAAATTGGTGGTTCTGATTACCACTTCATTTAAGGCCCTAAGTGTATGGCGACCTCCAGAATGAGTAATCTCGGCACCTACAGTAGTCAATGGTTGAATGCGGTAGCTAGACTTAAGATAATTTTCAATACAAAGGTCTACATTTTCTGGCAAGTATTCTTGAAAAAACCCCAAATGTCCTGTATTTATACCCAAGAAGGGGGTGCTAGGAAAATCACATTCATGGAGGGCCTGTATAAATGCCCCATCTCCCCCAATACAAACTATTAGTTCAGAATCAGGATCAAAGTTATCCTTAACAGTAAACCCAGCCCTAGCGAACTTCTCAATAAGCCAAGTTTTTGTTTCTATGGATCGTTCAGTCATGTTGGAAAAAACCGAAACAATTCTATTCTTCATGAGAGAGAATCCTTTCTACTATTTCAACATCAGATAAGGTATCTATATAATGAGAGCCTCTTTTTTGCCGGGTCTCTCTTCCTTTCCCTGTAATTAACACAAGGCTATTTATTGGGGCCATTTGAATTGCTCTTTTAATAGCTTCTTCTCTATCATCTATTATTTCGTAAGTGGTATTTGCCTTTTGGATGTATTGGGCAATCTCTCGAGATATATTTTTTAAAGGTTCTTCTCCGGCATCTTCCTCAGTTATATAAACCATAGCGGCATATTTCCCTGCTATTTCTCCCAGCTCCTGTCTTCTGCCCAAAGCTTTATAACCAGGACAGCCAAATACAATGTGTATTGGCCTATTTTTATATTCTATTTGAACCGTTTCAAATAGTTTTTCAAAGCTCAGTTGATTATGAGCATAGTCTACAATGATAATAACATTTTTACTGCTATGATAAAACAATTCCATTCGCCCAGGAACCCTTGCTGATTCGATTCCCGCTTTTACATAGTTCATTGGTATATCCATTTCATGGGCCACAGCAATTGCAGCCAGCGCATTTTCTACGTTAAATACGCCTTTCATTCCAACTCTAAATCCTCCATTATATTTGGAAGAACGAACTTTAAAGCTAGTTCCTTCTTGATCTTGAACTAGGTCATATCCAAAGAGGTCAGCTTCCTCATCTTGCCCAAATGTAAACAACTTGGGTGATTTTTCTCTTGCCTCTTTGATAATCCTATCGAAATCCTCAGTCCTAGTATTAACAAGAGCTATAGCACACTGAGAAAAAATCCTGAGTTTAGAATCTCTATAGTCTTCATAGCTTTGATGCTCAATATCAGAAATATGATCATTCCCAATATTCAAAAATACTCCCACATCCAAACAGATTCCTTCTGTTCTATGGTATTTTAATGCTTGAGATGAAACCTCCATTGTCAAATAATCAATTCCCGAATCAGCAGCATTTTGAAAGTGTTGGTGTAGCTCCAAGGTTTCTGGAGTGGTTAGGTGGGATTCTTCATTTATGATACCATCGTAATTGAAGATCCCTGAGAGTATTGCGCTTAGGGGTTTGTTTTGAGATTGAAGGTAATGGTCTAAAATGCTCTTTACATAATAAGAAGTAGTGGACTTGCCCTTAGTCCCTGTTATTCCTACTAATTTCAGGGATTTCCAAATTTCTCCGAAATAAATATTGGCTAATACAGCCAGTGCTTTTCTCATGTCATGGACCAAAATAAAGGGAAGATGAGGATTGTCCAATAACTTTTGATCTTCACTTATATATAGGATTGCACCCTTGTCTAGGGCTTCCCTAAGGTAGTCTTCCTTAAAATGTAATCCTTTGCACACAAAAAGAGTATTGGGAATTACATCCTTTGAATTATAGCTAACATGGTTAATCGAAGAATTCATCAGGGCTACATCAATATTGCTCATCTTGATTAAATTCTTACTTTCTAATGCCTCTACATATTCCAAGAGCGGCCTTTTACCTTTGGCCATATTCCTCAACACCCCTTAATTAATTATTTTTCTTGTTGGCAACTATCCCGGGAAAATACTAGCTTAAATATTTTTTATACTTAATGTAATGGCCATAATAATTCTTGAGAAAATAAAAGCACTGCTTAAGGCTTCTATCTTTTTTGTTCTTCAATGGATTGCTCATATTTTTACTTTTAATTAGTCTCTTAATAGCATCTCGATATTCTTGAGGCTTTATATACTTTAATGCAAGTTTGGGTGGTACTACCATCCACAGGTGTTGGTTACTAACTATATTTAGTTTCAATGATTTATTCATAATAAGGTCTTCTACCACTAGTTTTGCAATATTTGTACCTGCTCCCGTAACATAATAGTTACTTCTGCCCTGACGGGTATTTATTTCAAAGACCTTATATTCATCGTCTCTTTGGTCGTATTTAATATCAAAATTCGAGAAGCCAATATACCCTATTTCTTCAAGAAATTCTTTATACCTCTTCTCGATTTTAGGCTCTTTCTCAGTGATAATTACTGCATGATTTCCTATACCATGAGGTGTGTGCTCTTCTAACAATACATGGCCTAGGCACATCATTTTAACTTGACCTTTGCCATCAGAATAATTGGTTAAAACCCTCATGTAAGTATCATCTCCAGGAATAAAATCCTGAATAATAATGCTATCATCATAGCCCGCTTCATATATAAGTGCTAAAACAGAATTAAGTTCTTCTCGAGTATTACACTTAAATACTTTTTTTTGGCTGGGGAATGGATGGTTCCAATATTCGATTCCATTTGATGGTTTTACAATAAAGGGAGCCTCAAAAGGAAGTTCAAAAATACCAGTTAATTCTTTTCTATGTACGAATGTTTGGGGATAAGGAATCCCAAATTCTTCACACCTTTGATAAAATTTTTCTTTGTGGGTAAGATTTCTCATAAGATCCCCACTAATAGTTGGGGTAATTATATTATCTGGCATATCCTTTTTACAATCAGCAATCAATTGAACGTAACTGTCTCCACAACCCATAAGGATAATCTTTTGGTTAAAATGTTCATGGGCATATTCCTGAACTAAATCCATAAAGACATACCTTTGATCTGCCTCATAATTAGCCCTATAATCCATTATTTTGCTGTTAGCACATGGAAAGGTCTGGTACTTCCCATATACTTTGGCTACTATTCCATACTCGTCATAAAAGGCTCTAGCTACACTATAAACATTTATATCCCCTGCAAAAAGCAGGACCCTAAAATCATTTTCCATAAATTGTCGCCTCAACTACTAATTGAACAATTAATTTTTCATTATAACTTGGAATTTAAGTATTATATTCTTCTTTCACTAAGCTTCCAAAGGAAGTTCTGGTGTAATTGGTTCTGCCTTCAAGTTACCCATTAGAATCTCATAAAATGCAACAAGGGTCAGATGCATATAGGCACCCAACCAAATGAATGGAAGCATAGCAACTAAGGAGAGAAATTGGTAGAAAACTACACTAGAGCTCGAAGTGAACATGGCTTCCACTATGGTAAGTGGTATAGAACAAAGTAATGACCAGCCAATAAAACTCAATCCCAATATAAAATATTTGCCCTTGTTTCCTTGCATCCTCATCTTGCTTTCATCAACACATTGGCTGATAGTATATTCTGGATGGTCGACCATTATTAAGAAGGCTTGGCTGTATCTAAAGCTGGCAATAATTCCAGGAATAATAAAGAGAAGGGACCAGAGTATTACGAACAAAAGTATATAGAAAAATAAGCCTAAAGTTTTAGCAAATTTCTCAAATCCTTCGAAGACTTGCTGAACTTCTGATTCCTGCCTTCTGAATGTGGCAAGAAAGAAAACTGCAAGGCCATATGTAAAAGGTCCTGTCACCAATAGTGTATAAAGAAGTGACATGTTTTCCCCTAATGTCCCTCCAAATAGAATTGAAATAATTGCTGGGGGTAGCATTACTGCTACCCCATAAACCAACATAACAAGCATAGCGGTGTTACGCTTTGTCTCCAATGCCATCCGCCCTAAGGCACGCATATTTTTTGATGATTCTGATACTATAAAAATATTCATATAGGTAACTCCCCCGCTATTTAGTTGCTTTTAATAAAGATTTGCGAATATTGTTCTTATTTCTTCATCTGATAAGGCCACATAATTATTGCCCAGTAATCTTTGTTGATTATCAACAGTTGACTTAGTGAATTCGTCGATTTGTACTTCTGTCATCCCATAGTCTCTTAAAGGTTTTTTCTCCATAACCTGACCCAAGAATTTCTCTAATTCTTCGTATACATTAGCAACATCACAGGCCAAGATATCAGCGAAAATTTCATTCATTTTGGCGATCTTACCATTTGCATCCTTTGTCATATACATCTTGAAGACTTCTGTAAAGAATTGATAATTCGCTTCTCCATGAGGAACGTGGAAGGCTCCGCCAATGGAGTATGACAAGGCATGTACCGCAGCACATCCAGCATTACCAAAGGCTATCCCCGCATAACAGGAAGCAATGATAAAGTCTTTTAGGTAGGGTTCTCTTGCCTTAGCATCCATCTTACCACTTGCCAATATTTTTTTGTAGCCATCCATTATTATTTCAATGGCAGCTAGAGAATAGAGTTCTGTAAAGGGATTTGCCTTAGGGGAAAGAAAAGACTCTGCTGCATGGATTAAAGCATCTATAGAGCTGGTTGCAAAAACAAAGTCAGGAAGTCCTTTTAATGTTTCTGGGATCAAAACAGCTATATCAGCATAGGTTTCTTCTACAGCGATACCCTTCTTGACATGTAGCTGCTTTAATTCAGCTATAGCAACATTTGTAACCTCGCTTCCAGTACCGCAAGTTGTTGGAACAACTACTAGTTGTTTTACTTTCTTAGGGGCAACTTTTCCTGTGAAGAGGTCTTCACTTCTTTCAGGAATATCAAGAGCTAGTATTTTACAAATATCTACAATGGTGCCGCCGCCAAAAGCAATAATACGATCAAAATCATACTTCTTCATTTCCTTAACCATGTCGTCAATCATTTCATCAGAGGGTTCACCCTTTCCGAATTTTTCTTGATAGATGACATTGGTTTCAATTCCAAGGGGAGCTACATAAGGAGTGTAAATCCATTCATTGGTTACAAGAAGATCCTTTTTGCCAACTTTAAATTCATCATTAAATTCTTTGAATGTATCAAAATAGAAAATCTTTGGCACTACTCTTAATGCTAACATAATAATCCACCCTTTCTAATAATAAACGTTAATTACTACTTACATTCAGTTCCAAATCTTTCAAAGTAAGCTGCTTTCAAATCATCTCTAACATCGGGATGTGCAATGCCTATTAGCAACTTTGCCCTGTCTCTTATATTCCTACCACGAAGTTGTGCAATACCATACTCAGTTACCACATAATCCACATCATTTCTTGAGGTTGTAACAGCTGCACCATGGTCAACATAAGGAACGATTTTAGATATCATAGTTCCATCTTTTTTGATGGTTACAGATGGCATTGCAATAATGGCTTTGCCCTTCCCATCTAGGGACATGGCCGCACCTCTTACAAAATCAACTTGTCCGCCTACCCCAGAAAATTGTCTGGTTCCAATGCTGTCAGATACTACTTGACCCATAAAATCAACCTGTAGGCAAGAGTTGATAGAAACCATCTTGCTGTTTTGGGCTATTATGCAGGGATTATTTACATAATCAACTGTTCTCATCTCTACCATTGGGTTCTTTTCGCAAAAATCATAAAGACGCTTAGTTCCCATAAGGAAAGTGATAATCATTTTACCCTTGTGGATGGATTTTTTAGAACAATTAACAGCGCCCGCCTCAACAAGGTCTACCACTCCATCAGAAATCATCTCAGAGTGAATGCCTAAATCCTTTTTATGCTTCAACTGTGATAATACCGCATCAGGAATAGCTCCTATACCAAGTTGCAATGTAGAACCGTCCTCAATTAATGTTTCACAGTTCCTTCCAATTGCTTCTTCAACAGGGCCAATCTTAGGTAAGGGAATTTCAGACAGGGGATATGATGCTTCAACAATTTTATCGAATTCACTAATATGTACAAAAGTGTCTCCATAAACAACAGGCATCTTATCATTCACTTCTGCTAAAACAGTTTTTGCAGAAACGATTCCTTGCATTGTATAGTCAGCGGAAACTCCCACTGAACAATAACCATGCTCATCTGGTGGTGATACCATAACCATCATAACATCCACAGGGAAATGTCCTTGACGCATTAATACAGGCACTTCGTGGAAGAAAACAGGGACAAAGTCTCCATGACCTTGTTCTAAACATTTTCTTGTGTTTCCACCGGTGAACCAACCGTCCCAGTGAAAATTATCTTTGCTTTCTGGAGCTGTATATGCTCCTGGACCAAGAGAAACCATATGAGATATGGTAACATCGCGATAAGCGGCTGCATTATCAATCATGGCTGCAACCATTTCTCTTGGTTCACCTACACAATGGGCAAAAACAACGCGATCTCCTGATTTAATAGACTGAACGGCCTCTTTTGGAGAGCATAACTTGCTCTCATAATCTTCTTTCCAGCTCAATTCACTAATCCTCCATTATTCTTTTTAACTCGAGTATTGCTTTATCAAGTTCACCAGAATCCTTAACATGCACCACACCCTTATTATACTTATATTGCTTGTAACTTGCACAATTATTTGTACAACCAGATACAACCAAGAGGGCGTCATAATTGACGCCCTCCTTTGCATGTTCAAAGTGAGCTTCTTCTAATCTGCTTTGAATAGAATGGAACATGGCACCTCTATCGAATCGAGGATTACATCCCCCACAATATTTAACGCCGATTTTAATCATTGCCTATTTTATCCCTGCAATGACCTTAGCAAGTTCTTTTTTAGCCTCAATATTGCCCTGTCTTGCTATCATAATACGTTGAGCCTGTGGTGAACCTGCACCATGCATTGATTCAGTACGATATCCAACTGCTGCAGTTCCTAGGCACATATTCTCTATTAATCTAAGAACCTTCATTCTCTCCATAGTTGTTGCAGCTGGAGAAGCAGCAAAGTACTTGTTACAAATATCCCCAATAGTGTCGCCATTTTTGGCAACTGGTAAATCTGATTGGAAGTCTTTGTTTGCTGGCATTGTAACCATTAGCCCACCAGCAATATCTTCTGCCAAACGTACGATTTCATATGGGAATCTTGTAACATTTTGCTTGCATACGTTTGCCAAGAGCAGGTCAATTTGATATGCTCCTGAATCAGTCGCATAGCCTTCAGCTGAACAAGCTATTCCACAGCAGTAAAGGGTTTCATTTAAATGAGTCATTTCAATAAGCTTGTCTTTGATATGGGATGCTTTGTTTGCACCATTATAGTCTGCTGCAAGGGCAGCGGCTCCAATAAGAACGTCACCTACTCCAACTTTACATCCGCCGTAAGACTGTCTGTGGTATCCAGCAAATCTTTCTACAAGCATTGTGGCAAATTCGGTTTCACCATTTAAGAATACATACTTGTTTGGAATGAAAACATCGTCAAAGACTACAAGAGCTTCCTGTCCGCCAAATTGTTGGTTTCCAACGTCCATGCCATGATCTTCTTCCATTTTTCTAGTGTCACATGACTGTCTGCCATATATCATGTATAAGCCTTCTACGTCAGAAGGACAAGCAAAGGATACAGCATAATCTTTATCCTCTGGCCTCATAGCCTGTGTAGGCATAACTAAGTGCCAGTGTGAGTTAACACAGCCTGTTTGGTGAGCTTTAGCCCCTCTTACTACTATACCGTCTGGTCTTTGTTCTACTACACGTAAGAACAAGTCAGGATCCTTTTGGTTTGATGGTCCAAGACCTCTGTCCCCTTTAGGATCTGTCATGGCTCCGTCTACGGTCCAATCCCCAGCCTGTACTTCCTTTAAAAAATCTACAAATCTAGGATGATAGTCTGTACCATGTGCTGCATCGATTTCAAATGTAGTTGAATATTCAGCATTAAAAGCATCCATTCCAACACATCTTTGGAAACAACTAGCAGTCTTCTGACCTAAGAGTCTTTGCATCTTTACCTTTTTTCTTAAATCATCTGTGTTTTGATGTATGTGTCCAAATCTGTTAACAGTCTCACCGGTCAAATTAGACTTTGCTGTCATTAGGTCAGAATACTCTGGTTCATGAGCCAATTTGTATGTCATAGCTACGCAGTTAATAGAAGGTCGAATTATTGGATGATCAACCCAATTCTCAACTTGTTCTCCAAACATATACACTCTGGTCTTTAGCTTTCTCAAGCTTTCAATATACTGTTCTCCTGTCATTAACATTTCCGATTCACTCCTTTTTTTTATATATTTAACGGTTTTAACCTATTGGTGCCAAAATAATTAAACTTCTTTGTTTAGGATTTTTTTTGCAAAGTCCACTAAATCCTGGGATACAGATGTATCTAGAACAACATCCTTCACCTCAGGTGTTTTTGCCATAACAATTTCTTTTACAAGAGATTCAATGGTATCTTTAGCTGATGGGCATTGCCCACAAGCCCCTGTCATTTTCACATAGACAATTCCTTCTTCCCAGCCTGTGACCTCTGCCCCACCATAATGTTCTGCAAGCACTGGATTTACATTTTCATCTACTATTTTTTTTATTTCATCGAAAGTCATAGTTCCTCCTTTTATAGACACCTAGTCCTGATGAAATTATATTACTTTTTCACACAATTTACAAGGACAAAATAGTAATATGATAATATTATTATTTGTAAAAGCTCCTATTCCATTGACGCAAAATTCTCACTATTCCCTTGGTCTCTTTGTGGGCCTAAGAGGCACCTAAGCAAGTAAAATAGCGGTTCGTTCCCCGAAGAATTCCAAATATTATGAATCCTCTCCCCAGCCAATGGGGTCTTAATTTTTACCTCAACATAGTCATTAGTTTGCTCTACTGTCTCTATTTTATGTAGGGGAATAACTAATGGTTTTTGGCCTTTCTTTTGGTTTAAATCATCTCCTATATAAAGGTTTTTGTTGGTGACAATTAGATTTAAATTCTTGTTACCTTGATAGTATTCTTGGTAATCAGGAACAAATTTATCCCTATTTGAATCCCGGGTGTACACATAGTGATTACGTTGATCTCCAAATACAAGGAGAAAGTATGATTCAAATATAATTTCTTCTTCCATAAAGTCACACATCTTCCCATAAGTTTTGCGGAAGAACTCTTGAATCCCCTCTTCATTGGCCATTTTTAAAAGGGTATCCAACAAATGACTAGAATTTTCTTCAAAAGGACCTTCTTCCTTTAATAGGGCCTTGACCCTTCTCTTGTATCCAGCTGGTGATTTTTTAGTGGCAGATCCATTATTGTTTTTGCTCTTATTCCCTCTTCCTTTTATGTAATAAAAGAAAGAAACGACTAGTACGAATAACAGTAGTAGTTCCATTTTTTATCCTTTCTAAACTGGTCCCCTGGTAAAAGGTTTTGCATTTGAAAACCCCAATAATTATAACAGAAAAGAGAGGCACTTTCTAGCCTTGCCTCTCTCTTCAATATGCTAAATATTTAACACTTGCTTATCTTTTTGTATCTTACTTAAAAGAACTGGCCCCTCTATATGGGACATATTTCTTTTAGATACAGTATTCTATTATTTTGAGACTATTAACTAAACTGCCAAGCCTAGTAATCTCGGAAGCCACAAGGATAATCCAGGTACATAAGTTACAACAAGAAGTGTAGGTAACCAGGCGAAGAAAATTAAATACATAGTGGTATTTAACATTTCATTTACAGGGGCTCCACCAACCCGGGACCCTAGGTACAAGAAAGGTGCAGTAGGAGGAGTAACACCTCCAAGGCCAAGGTTTACACCAATGATTGCAGCAAAATGTATAGGGCTTACTCCCAGCTGGGTTACTATGGGCAAAAGTATAGGTGTACATAATAGTATGGCACTAGTATCATCCATAAGCATACCAATACATACCAAAAACACATTTATCATCATAAGCAGAATTACTGGATTCTCTGAAATGGATGTAAGAACACCTAAAAGTTTAGCTGGTACATTTTCCATAGTATAAAGCCTAGACATAACCATTACAGAGAATAACATTATCAGGATAACTCCTGTAGTAGTTCCCGCTTCTACAAGACAGCTTTTCAATGTATGACGGTTCAAACCCTTATAAATCCATATTCCTACTGGTATTGAATAAATTACTGATACCGCAGCTGCCTCTGTAGGCGTCATGAAACCACCATATATTCCCCCAAGTATGATTACTGGAGCTAGAATAGCCGGGAATGCACGCATAGTCTTTGCAGCAACCCTTTGATTCTTAGGAACTTCACTTCTCGGAATCTTCGGAACCACTCCAATAGTAGGACAATCTCTTAACAAATATACATTAATCAGACTAAATAAAATTACTAATATAATGCCTGGTACAACCGTAGCCGCGAAACTTGCAAGAATCGAGGTCCCACCTACCCAAGCATAAAGTATCATGTTTAAGCTTGGTGGAATTAGCAAAGCAAGAATTGATGCACTTGATATTAAGGCAGAGCAATGACCTTTTGGATATCCTGCGGCATACATACGAGGAAGCATAATGGAACCAATACAAGAAAGTGTTGCGAACCCGCTTCCCGAAATAGCACCAAATAAAGCGCAGGAAACAACCATAACGATTCCAAGTCCACCTTTTATTCGCCCTACAAAGGAACCAACAAAATCAACCAAACTTTCTCCAATCCCCCCCTTTTCCATAAATGCACCAGCTAGGACAAAAAGAGGAATGGCACATAGGATTATGGAACTGGCTTTGTTGTATCCATAGGGGAACAAAAAGTGAAAATCGTAGCCGCCCAATAATACAATAGTTAGTGTGGATGAGAAAAATGCCAATGGTATGGGGCATCCAATAATTAATACAAATATTAAAACTGCAGCTGCAATTACTACTGTACTCATTTAATTAGCCCCCCCTCTATACCACGATCAGCCATCCATTGGTCAACATCAATATGTTTAACCCGTCTCAAGTACATCTTTTTCATTTCTCCAATCATATAGACAATATTATAGAAGGTCATAAATCCAACTCCAACAAAAATCGAAGTGAATCCAAAAACCATAGGAATTCGATATACAGAAGTTACAGATCCAATATTAATAGCATAGAAAATTAAATTCAAAGCCCAAACAGTGAACCATACTGACAAAACTACAGTAAGGACTTCTCTAATTATACGGATAATATCTTTAAAAATGCTTTCTTTTAACATTACTTCAACTATATCTGCCTTTATTTGGCTCTTTTCGTAGCTTCCATGAGCGCAACCAATCATATATAGCCAAAAGGCTACCATAATCAAGAGTTCCTCGTATCCATTAAAATTGGCCCATTTGAATAACCGCAAAACAGTTTCTGCAAAAACGATTAAAGTGACTATGGAAGCAGTGACAATAATAACCCATTGTAAAATCTTTGGGACAAAGAACCAGAATTTTGTGTGCTCAATTCTTGTCAACTTTCTACCCCTCTCTTTTATAAAGTGATGAGGAGAAGAAAACTCCTCCTCATCACTATCGGTTTTGTAAATTTGAAAAATTCTAAGTCTTACATACCAACTTCAGCTCTGAAACCATCCATCAATTCGGGTGTTAATAATTCTTCAAGTTTTGGCCAAGTTGTCTCTCTAATGAATTTAGCTTGAACAGCTACTTCTTCAGGAGAGAAGATATAAACTTCTACGCCATAATCATCTAACAACTTCTTTTGATAGTCTGCTTCATTAGCTTCAGCTACATTAAAACTCTCTGCACTCATATCTTTGTAACACTGAAGAACGATCTCTCTGTCTTCATCAGTGAGTTTAGCTAAACTCACTTCACTTACTACATAAGCAGTTGCTTCAAGATGTAGCCAATTGTAGTACATTTTTGTAATGATTTCTCCAACCCAAGCATAGTTCATGTTAGCAGTTCCACCTATCCAGCCATCAACTACTCCAGTTTGAAGAGCTGTTGGAACTTCTGCATAAGTTATGGTTGTAGGGTTGTAGCCCAAATCTTCTTGAGCAATTCGGAATGTAGCCATGGCAGGGCTTCTTAGGGCTAAGTTCTTGTTTGCTCCTGGAACCATTACATCTGTAGGATCTTTTTTAACTCCCATTCCTATGAAACCTTCGCATACGAATCCAACGAAGTTAACATTCTGAGTGGCACAGATCTCTTGCATAACAGAAACCATGTATGAGTCAGGTCCAAACAACAATTTGCCATCTTCAAAACCAGTTGCATAGTATGGCAAATAAGCAGCACCAAGCCTTGCATCAGAAGCATCGGGAACTGTAATCTGGGCCGAGTCAACAGAGCCTAATATAACTTCTTCATATACTGTCTCATAACTACCTAGCTGACTTGCTGGATAATAGGCAATTTCTACTCTTCCTTCTGTTTTTTCAGCAACTAACTCTACCAATTGCTCGTTTAGTCTTGTGGACATATGATCTACTGGAGCATCAGATGCCAATCTGAAAACCATGGGGTTCTCTGCATCATAAGCAACATCTTCTCCACCGCCACCGCCTCCACAGGCAGCAAATGTGGATAATACCATAGTTAAAATCAAAATAATTACTAAGGTCTTTTTCATAATGTTTATCCCTCCTTTACATACAAGATCACAGATAAATTATCTAGTGATCATTTACTTGCTGCAATTATACTACAGTAAAACTTTATTTGTAAACAAAATGTAATAATTGACACCATAAAAAAAATCATGACCGTAATATATTAACTAGTTTGCTTTATTTGCCCTTGAAATCCACCGCTCTTTTGTTCAAAAATGCTGTCATACCTTCCCTCTTATCCTCACTAGCAAAAGGACCAGTGAAAGCTTCCATCTCTAAGGCAGTAGCAGATCTCATATCTAGGTCATATCCCCTATTAATAGCCGCTTTGGCCGCACCAATTGCAAGGGGTGCCTTGGTCATAATTTTCTTCGCTAGAGCTTCCGCCTCCATAATTAGCTGGTCAGGAGCTACTAGCATATCGCAAAGCCCCATGTCTAGAGCCTCTTTTGCACCCACTATGTCCCCTGTCATAATCAACATTTTACCTCGAGATTTACCAACAAGCCTAGGAAGTCTTTGGGTTCCACCAAATCCAGGGATAATTCCCAAACCCACCTCTGGCTGACCAAACTTAGCTTTTTCCGATGCTATACGAAAATCACAAGCCAATGCGAGTTCACATCCTCCACCCAAAGCAAAGCCATTTACCGCTGCAATTACGGGTTTTTCTATGGTCTCCATAAAGTTCATTAGCTGATGACCCTTTTTCATCATTTCTCTGCCTTCAGCTGCAGACATTTCGGACATGGCCGCAATGTCTGCCCCTGCTACAAAGGCTTTGCCTTCCCCAGTTACTATAACGGATCTTACAGAAGAATCCTTTTCTATCTCTTTGAAAGCCATATACAATTCTTCCAAAGTATCATAGTTTAGAGCATTCATTGCCTCAGGCCTATTGACCTTAACTGTTGCAATTAAATCTTTTACATCATAAATAATATTTTTGTACATTTTAATCTCCTTTTATATTGTTTTTAGCATTAATAATATCTTGTTTTTTCTTTCTGGATTTAAAATTAATTTCCATGATAAAACAGCCAGAAATCAAGAGTAAGGCTCCAAGATAGGCCCTTGGCAAGAGTATTTCGCCAGCAATAAAAAATGCTACAAAGCCTGCAAAAACTGGTTCCAATGTAAATATGACTCCTACATGGTTGGCCGATGTGTACTGCTGTGCAACAGTTTGAACTATAAAGGCAAGTCCTGTACAAAAAATTGCAAGAAAAAGAACTGATGCCCAAACTGTGGGATTGGTTGGTAAGTGGGGTTCTTCAAAAATAAGAGCTAGTAAAAGCTGCCACACACCATTAAAGCCAAGTTGAAAAACACCTAACTGAAAGGCATTTACATGGGGTTTTTTTACTGCTCTTTCAGTTATAAGAAGATCAAAGGCATATGCAAAAGCGCAAAGTATACATAGCAAGTCACCTGGGGCTACTTTTAACTGATTATCCAAAGTCAGCAAACCAATGCCTATTATGCAAAGTACAACTACAATACGGAGTTTTTTGCTGGGAACTATTCCGAAAATATAATAACCTAAGATAGGAGTAAAAACTACAGATAAGGCACATAGGAAGCCTACATTAGAAAGGCTTGTGTATAAAACACCAAAGGTAGCCCCTATGTATACGAATACTAGTATGGTTCCTATTACAAAGCTATACCAAAGGGTCTCCCTATTGACACTTCGTAGTTTTGGAAATGCAAATACCAAGGCAACAAAAAAAGCAATAAGAAATCTATGGGAATTTAGGGTAAATGGACCCATGTCTGCAAGGCTTACATCCATTAAATAGTAAGATACCCCCCAGGCAAAGGTTACAAGTACTAGCATTAAATCTGCCTTAAGTTGTCGTGTCATAATTATAATTCTCCAATAAATATTTCAAGTGCTAAGTTTTGTTCTATTAGTCCACTCTTAATATTTCTCTCCATAGCAAACAACTTTTTTAATAAGTTCCTAAGCTCCCCTGTGGAATACTTCTGAATTGTTGGTAGTGCTTTTTTTAACCTGTAAGAATTAACTTTTAACAAGTCTTCGATGGTGGGAAGTGTTCTTCCCTTATCAAGGAGTTCTTTAACATCTAACATTAACTCATATTGAACAATTAAAAGCCCCAGTACTCCAAAGAAATTACCACCTCCACTTATAATGTTATAAAAAAGATTTAGAGCCTCCCCCTTTTTACCTGAACCCATTGCTTCTACCAAGGAAAATACAAATGTATCCAAATCACCTTCTAGTGTGCTGGTTACATCTAAAGCAGTAATTTCTAGGCCTTGGCAATGAGCCATGATTTTCTTTAGATCATTCTCCAAATTAAAGAGGGTATACTCAGAGTTTTTGTGTTGGTAGCCAGATAGATCATGGATTAAATCTACAATCTCGTTTCTAATCTCATGGCCTTGCTTTTTTATACGATTTCTGATAAATCTCTTGATTTCCTCTTTATCTAATGAGACAAAATCATAGTCTTTGCCCAATTTCTTTACAGCCTTATAGGGTTTTAATAATTTATTGACATCTTCCTCTTTGAAAATTAAAAGGGTCGAAGGTGGAATTGTTGGCAAATAACTATATAAAATATCCATTTCACTCCCAGAACTAAAGGGGTTTTCATTGCCAACGGATTCATTATCATCCTCAGAGGTTTCTTCTGACTCGTCTTTTGCACCCTCTTTCTTTTTGCCCTTAAAAAATCCGCTCTTAGAAACAACCACTAGTCTTCTTTTTGAAAACATGGTAAGGGTTTCACAAGCATTAATCAGCTCTTCCATTGAAGGTTTTTCATTGAAAATAGTAAGATCCAATTCCCTTGTAAGAGGGTTAACATACTTGTCTATAAGTGCAGAAGCTGCCCATTCCACATGAAATTGCTCTTTTCCAAATAAAAGGACCAGTGAGGGAATGTCATCTTTTTCTATATCTGTTAAAATTCGCTTGTAATCATAGTTTTTATCCATAAATTATCTGCTTCCCTACTATTAATTCCCACACCAATGGCACCTTGTAAGTCATTTCTAAAAACTATTATATCTCTTTCCAAGCATTTTTCAAGGACACTAGAACTGGGATGTCCAAAATTGTTCTTCCCTACTTGAATAACTCCACATTTAGGATTAGTCCCTTCTATGAAACTTTCACCCATACTATATTTAGACCCGTGATGAGGCACCTTTAATATATCACAATTCAAATCACTTATATTATACAGGTTTCTTATAAGGTCCTTTTCTCCATCTTGATCAATATCTCCAGTCATCAGTATTCTTATACCATCATACACCACCATTAATACCAAAGACATCTGATTTTCGTCTTCCGGCCGATACTTGTCACCCTCTCTCCAAGCTGGAGGATAAATAATCTCTATTGATACACGATCATCTAGTTTTATGGTATCACCTTTCCTGGCGAATATTAATGCTCCTAACTCAAAGCCTGATTCTGAAAGGATACTTGATTTTTCAGATTCATAACCCTCATACAATACCAAGCCTCCAACTGGAATCTCCTGGCTAAGTGTCTTAAAGCCTCCATAATGATCTTGATGCAGGTGTGTAACAATAGCCAAATCCAATTCCTTGTGGCCATTTTTTAGTAAGAATGGCAATAAAATTTTCCTGCCCACATCGTATCTTCCACTACCCCCTGAATCAATCATGGCAGTCCTACCTGTTGGACTCTCGATAAACAAACAATCACCTTGGCCCACATCAAGGAATATAATTCCAATATCTTGGAAGTCGTCTTCTTGTAATGTGCCCACGAAAATACAAAGCAAAAAAATTAGGATAAATGCAGTAATTGTTTTTATAGCTTTTTTCCTTTCTATCCATAAACAGACTAATTCAGAGGTCAAAAAAAATACACTGCAATAAAAAAGCAACATTGCCCAAAATGGTGGGCTGGGAATCAAGCTACTACACTTCCCTTGAAAATAGAGAGTTTCGTTCACGAAAAGAAGACCCTCTATCAGCCATTTTGCAGAAGTGGCTAATATGTCCATCAATAACCCATTGGTGAAAAAATACAGAGGGAACATAATGATAAGAAGGGGAATAATTAGTCCCGCCAAAAATATTGTAGGGATATTGGCTATAATGCCTATAAAAGAAAAATGATTGAAATGGAAGGCAATAATTGGTATCAAACCAATTTGAATGGCAATCAGAGGTAAAAATGGTCTTAGGAATATGGAAGACCACCAGTGCTTGAGAAATGGAATCAAAAAAGACATGGCAAGCAAGGCAATATAGGATAACTGAAAGCCAGCATTTATTAGCATCAGGGGATTAAATAGAAGAATAACTCCTCCTGTAAAAACCGTGGCGCTAAGAAGGTCGTATCTAAAATGAAATCTCTTAGCCACAATATGAAGACCTATCATAAAGACTGCCCTAATAACCGATGGGGCCAAAAGACTCATAATGGCATATAGGGCTAACAAGGTCATTATAACTAGGTCAATAGCAAGGGAATTTCTTTTCCGAAATATAAGTAGTAAAAGACCGTATATCATACCCACATGTAAACCACTTACAGCCAATATATGACCTGTAGAATTTCTTTGAAATTCAATCAGGACTTCACTATCAATGTCGGTCTTGTCGCCAAACAACATTCCCTTTACCAAGGCCATTTCCCCTTCAGGTATTTTCTTGGACAAACTGTCAATAAAATCCTGCTTAACCAAAGAAATTTTGTTCAAGATTCGCCATCTGATGGAAAATATTCCTTCTTGCCATCCTCTATCTTCTATGAAGCGGGGGTTTACATTGACAATGCTACCTATCCTTTTTGTTTTCAAATATTTTTGGTAGTCAAAACACTTGGGGTTTCTTGCTCCCGATGGGATCTCTAACAGGCCTCTAATTTGAATATCCCTACCAACTAAGTCTTGGAAATCTAATAAAGGGCCATATACCCTAATTAAAGCCTTTTCTGGATTCGATAATACAAGGCCTTGACCCTCTCTTACCAATAGTGTTAGATAATAAACATCCGCCCCTTTGTTTTCAGAGAATATAACTGTCCCACTCAAGGTCACGGTGTTTCCATTAAAATCATTCAAAATATAATTAGAGTTTAATTCATGATTAAATAAACTCATCCCTATAGTCAAGAAAATCGCAATACACACAACCCCCTTTCTCCAAGGAAGATTTTTGTCTCCTGGATTAGGTTTCTTAAATAATAGAAGTACTAGCACCAATGCAATACCAAGAAATATCCCCACAAGGATACCTGTTGATTTTTCATCTATAATAGCTATCATAGTCATCCCAACTACCAGAGAGAAAACAGGTAATAGTATTGGTCTTCTCAATTGATTTATCTCCTATTTTTTTGATACAGCTTTAAGGATCTTGGTTGTTTCCATTTTATACCATATTATGGAACTTATCAATCTCATTAACGTCTTATATAGGGTAATATTATTTCGCCTTAGAATTTGTAAATTGAGAAAGCTATGGTATAATAAATGCTGTGATTTATGCTATATAAGCAAAGATAGAACATGGAGGTAAAATAGGTTGTCAGATAAATATAAAGATAAAGACAAACAAGAAGAGATCGACGACTTCTTCTCACAGTTTGAAAATGTAAATGATGAATTTGATAAAATTAGTGATAATTTAAATTTGTCAGGTTCACAAGAAAGAGATACCCAAGAGACCAAGGAAAGATCAGGAGTTAATGATTCTGAGAGAGAAGACGCCAATAGGATTTATCGTTCCCACAGACACAAAGAAAAAAATGGCTATGGAGAAGGATACGATGAAAAAAAATCTTTTTCTATCCCTCTTTTATCAAGTATAGGTGGGCGCATTTCCAATGGTTGGTCCCGGATAAAAGGCTCCTTCATTATAGATAGCGCAGAGGATAATCCAAAAATGTCTACCACTAAAAACGGAAAAAGAAGATCTAAAAGATATAGACTTAACACTAAAAAATTATTTAAAGCTCTAGCTATATTTTTTGGGGCTATTGGAGCAGTGTTAGTAATCCTTGTCCTATCTATTGTGTTTACATCACCATCCATTGACCCTGATAATATTTACAACTTGCTATCCGAAAGCTCAGTACTATATAACGATGATGGGCAACCCATTGAGTCGGTTTTTGAAGCTGACGGTAAAAGAACCAATGTTGAGTTTTCCCAAATGCCAGATAATTTGATCAATGCTTTTGTATCACTGGAAGATAAAACATTTTGGACACACAGCGGATTTAACTTTGTTCGTATTTTCGGAGCTATTCGAGACTCCTTTACCAGCGGGCAAATAAGCGGAACTTCTACCATAACCCAACAGTTAGCCCGAAATGTTTATCTGGCAGACACGAAATCCGAGAGAACTGTAGCTAGAAAAATCAGAGAGGCCTACTATTCTGTTCAGCTGGAGAGAAACCTGACAAAAGAACAGATCCTAGAAGCTTATTTGAATACCATATTCTTAGGCTATAACTCTTATGGAGTTCAAGCTGCCAGCAAGGCTTACTTTGGAAAAGATGTAAGCGAATTGGATCTTATGGAATGTGTATCCTTAGCCGCCCTTCCCCAAGCTCCTGACCGTTATGCTTTGATAAAAACTTTAGAGACTAGCTCTATAGACGAAGAAACAGAGGGGATTTTATACAAAGGTAGCCAATATACCTATGTAATCAGTGACGTTAGTAAAGAGCGAAGAGAACTATGCCTTAAAATGATGCTAAAACAGGAAAAAATCACCCAGGAAGAGTACGACCTTGTTATGGCGGACACAATAGCTGCCCACATCAATCCAGGCCTTGATGAAAAACAAGAAATGTCTTCTTATTTTACTGACTATGTTATATCAAATGTTATATCAGATTTAGAAGATGAGTTTCATTTGGAATACAGCGAAGCTAAGCAAATGCTTTATACCAACGGTCTATCTGTTTATACAACTATGAACTCCGATATGCAGTTGATTATTGAAACTGAATTTACTAATTCTGCCAACTTCCCAAGGGTTACCAACCTTAAAAAGGACAGCAATGGAAATGTCCTTGGTGAAAACAACAAAATCTTACTTTATAATAATGCAACTTACTTTGATGACAATGGTTTCTTTGTCCTTTCTTCTGAAGAGTACAGGGCCAACGGAGATGGTTCAGTTACCATATTTAAAGGCAAGAGATTAAATATTTTTAACACAACTGTCAAGGGAGAAACCGATTTCAGTTTGGAATTTAAGGATATATATCTTGTTGAAGATTCCATTTTCTATAGTATTAATGGGGGGTATATAAATATCCCTTCCCAATATAAAAGTCGTGACCAAGAAGGTAATTTGGTAATTGCTCCAGGCTTTTTTGATGACCATCCTGACTTTTTCTTATTTGACAACAGGGGCATGTCTTTTGGCCCTTCATCATATTTGTTAAATCAAAAGGTGGTACAGCCCCAATCGGCTATGGTTCTAACGGAGTATGAGACTGGACAGATCAAGGCCATGGTAGGAGGCAGAAACACCAAAGGTCGTATGCTCTTTAACAGGGCAACATCCCCAAGGCAACCTGGTTCCGCTATTAAGCCAATTGCCGTCTACTCTGCTGCCTTACAACAAGCTTATGAAGCTCAAGCAGCGGGGACAAATCAATTCTTTGTGACCCTTGATAACTACGGCAATGAGATTCCAAATTATTATGGAGATTACTGGACAGCTGCATCAGTAATTGACGATGCGCCTCTTAAAACAGGTAGCAGAATATGGCCGAAAAACTGGTATAATTCTTATCGAGGCCTAATGAGTATGAGAACTGCAGTAGAACAATCAGTAAACGTATGTGCAGTTAAAGTTATTTCCCAAGTTGGTTTTGATTACTCAGCTAACCACTTAGAAAAATTAGGAGTTACCACTGTAGAGAGAGAAAATCTAGAAGTAAATGATTTGAACCCCGCCGCTTTAGGTTTAGGCGGTATGACCTACGGAATATCTCCCTTAGAAATGGTGGGTAGCTATGGTTGTATTGCAAATTACGGAGAATATGTTGAGCCTATAAGCTATACACAAGTTAAAAATAAAAGAGGCGAAGTCTTAATAGATAAAGTTCCACGAAAAAACCAAGTAATGAATGAAGGTGTAGCTTGGATTATGAGCGACATCTTACAAAGCGTTGTAACTAATGGATTAGGTAAAACAGCTGCAATTTCAAGCCAACCTGTTGCGGGTAAAACAGGAACTACCTCAGATAACTATGATGCATGGTTTGTGGGCTATACTCCAAAATATGCTGCATCTCTTTGGATTGGTAACGACGTCAATATTGAACTATCTCAAGGTTCTGTATCAGCGGCAAGACTTTGGAGCAAAATTATGCGTCAATGTCTGGCTGGAATGCCAAGAGAATCCTTTGGTCCAGCACCTGAAAATGTTGTTTCAGCATCAGTTGATTCATATTCAGGAGGCCTACCCAATAATGGGCCTACCCATAGTGAGTACTTTGTAAAGGGAACTGTTCCAAATAAGGTTATAAATGCATATAGCCGTGTGGCCGTATGTCTTGATTCAGGATTTTTAGCAACTCCTTGGTGTACTAATGTAACATATAAATCTGGAACTGATAGAGGCTATGCCATCGATCACCCTGGAGCTTCTGCATCAGAAGTGCCTCATTATTACTGCCCATATCATAACTATGATTTAGCACAGTATCCAGTTGATCCTTCTGGAAAGACGGAATATATATTCAATGAAATTGTTACTACACCACCAGAAGATGAAATACCATTTGAGGGAATAACCCCTCCAGCAATAACCCCCAGCCCTGGGGCTACAACAGGTCCTGGTACTGGAGAACCTGATCCTCCTCCAGGGGAAGACCCCCCCGGAGATGATGATGATGATGATGAAGAGGTCCCAGGATGGCTTCTTTAGTCCTAGCATCTTCATCTCAAAGACGAATTGATATGCTAAAAGAAAATGGCTACCAGCCAATAATAATGGCTCCAAAGGTGGATGAAACCCTTCCAGAAGCTATAAGCCCTCAGGAAGGAGTCATGTTCCTAGCCTTAAAGAAAGCCTTATGGGCTGAAGATCTTTGTCAAGAGGGAGACCTTATACTTGCAGCTGATACCATTGTTCTCTTAGACCAAATAATCGGAAAACCTCTTTCTCAAGATGAGGCCTACCAAATTTTGGCCCAGCTGAATGGTAAGACTCATAGGGTATTAACAGGAGTAGCCATAATAAAAGCCAAGACCAGTAAAAGAATGGCCTTTTATGAAACAACCTATGTTACATTTAAGAAGTATTCCGAAAAAAATATCAGAGACTATATTCAAACAAATGAGCCATATGATAAAGCAGGGGGCTACGCAATACAAGGAGCCTTCGGGAAGTATGTAGATCACATCCAGGGAGACCGAGATAATGTCATCGGGCTTCCTTTGAAGAGAGTCTTAGATGAGATTAATAAAATAGAGGCCAGGATATAAATCCGGCCTCATTTTTTATTGGTCATTTGCTTTATTAAGGGATACACTAGCTTGTCTATCAAGTCTATACCCTTTAATCTATAGTCCCTGTATTTCTAGTAGATAAGACCTAGGGTTTATGCCTTTACGGAAGAAGAATATAACTCTTCTGCCTCATCCCAAGCTTTCATAATCTCTGGAATTACCTTATATAAGTCGCCAACAATTCCGTAGTCTGCAACTTCGAATATAGGTGCCTCTGGATCCTTGTTAATTGCTATTATGGTATCAGATGTCTGCATACCTGCTAAATGTTGAATAGCCCCTGATATACCACATGCGAAATAAATTGTGGGTTTTACAGTTGTACCTGTTTGGCCTACTTGATTGGCATGGTCTATCCATCCAGAATCAACTGCTGCTCTTGATGAACCAACAACTCCTCCAACCTTGTCGGCAAACTCTCGAATTAAATCAAAGCCACAAGCTTCACCTAAGCCACGACCCCCAGAACAAATAATCTCAGCATCAGTTAGAGAGACAATTTCCTTAGCGGATTTTACGATTTCAATAATTTTAGTTCTAATATCTTCATCAGAAATCAAAGGCTCGATTTCTACAAGTTCACCTGTAGCATTTTCTCTTGGCTCCATTTTTTGCATAACCCCAGGGCGAACAGTTGACATCTGAGGTCTTGTTCTTGGGCAAATGATGGTAGCCATAAGGTTACCTCCAAAGGCGGGCCGAGTTTGCTTTAATCCCCTACTAGTATCCTTGGGATCTAGTGTGGAAACATCTAATGTAGTATTATTTTTTGCATAATCGATATAGCTCTTAATATCTACATCTAGCCTTGTACAGTCGGCTGTTAATCCTGTGTCTAGCCTAGCTGCGACACGAGGAGCTAGGTCTCTACCAATATGGGTAGCTCCATAAATAACAATCTCAGGCTTATAAACAGTTAAAGCATCTACGATTACCTTGGTGTAACCATCAGTTGTGTAGTTTTCTAATCTCTCGTCCTGAATAAGATAGACTTTATCAGCTCCATAGCTATAGCATTCTTTAACAAGATGCTCGATTCCATTACCTACTAACAATGCGCATACCTTTGTGTCTTCACTGATTTCTCTGGCCAAACGATGACCTTCTCCGATTAACTCCAAAGCTACGTTTAACATCTTTCCATTTCTTTGCTCTGCAAAAACCCAAAGGTCTTTGTAATCGGTTAAATCAACTTCTCGGACTTCCTGAGTGTTTTCTATAGCATCAAAGGGACACGCTTCAATACATTGCCCACAAGCAGTACATTTCTCATTAATATATGCTAGCTTGCCTTTCATTTCAATTGCATCAAAGGGGCAGGCTTTAATACAAAGTTTACATCCTCTACACTTTTCGTCAATTACTAGAATTGCCATGTTTAATCCACCCCCTTATATGATGTGTTTTCCCTTTAGTTTAATGATTAATTTTTGCGCTATTTCTCTTTCTGAATCTCCATCGATCATCTGGCCAGTTCCTTTGGGAACAGGAGTGAATGATTTGAATACATTGGTAGGAGAAGCATCAAGACCAACCTCTTTTTCTGGGTCAACCTTTAAGTCCGCTGCGCCCCAAGTGGGAATGTCAGTTGCGCATCCTGTATAAATCCCAGCAATATGCATATATCTTGGAGTATTCAGTTCTTTTATTGTTGTAAGCATACAAGGAGTTTGTAATTCAATTATCTCATAACCGTCTTCTAGGGCTCTCTTAACAGTTACTGTCTTAAGGTCCTTTGATAATTCAAATTCTTCCACATAGGTTACTTGTGGAATCCCTAGTTTTTCTGCTATTTGAGGACCTACCTGAGCAGTGTCTCCATCTATTGCTTGTCTTCCAGCAAAAATAATATCAAAATCCCCTATTTTTCTAATTGCTGCTGATAGGGCGTTAGAAGTAGCCCAGGTATCAGAACCTCCTAAAGCTCTGTCAGAAGCTAGTACAGCCTCGTCTGCCCCCTTTGCAAGGCATTCAATCAGCATGTCCTTTGCCTGAGGAGGACCCATTGTAACTACTGTAACATGGGTGTTGGGGTATTTGTCTTTTAGCTTTAAGGCCTCCTCAAGTGCATTGGAATCATCATGATTCAATATGCTGGGGACACCGTCTCGAATCAAGGTGCCTGTCTCGGGATTAATTTTTATTTCATTTGTATCTGGTACTTGTTTTGCACAAACTATAATCTTTAATGCCATTTCTAGAACCTCCTTTCTATCGAGCAAAAATGTCGGCAGCAATAACGATTTTTTGAACTTCAGAAGTCCCCTCATAAATCTCAGTGATTTTTGCATCTCTCATCATACGTTCCACAGGATAATCCTTGGTGTAACCATATCCACCGTGGAGCTGGACACACTTTGTTGTGACATACATAGCCGTTTCAGCAGCATACAATTTTGCCATTGCGGAATAAGGACCATACTTTAGGTTTTTGTCTTTCATAGCTGCTGCTTTGTAGATTAGCAAACGAGAACACTCAATTCTTGTTCTCATGTCCGCCATTTCAAATTGTAAGGCTTGCATTTGTGACAATTTTTTGCCGAATTGCTTTCTTGCTTTCATGTACTCAACGGTAACATCAAAAGCCCCTTGTGCAATTCCCAAAGCTTGGGAAGCTATTCCAATTCTTCCACCATCAAGGGTAGACATGGCTACTTTAAATCCACCGCCTACTTTGCCTAACAATCGATCTTTTGGAATTTCGCAATTTTGGAAAATCAATTCCGTTGTTGAAGAAGCACAGATTCCCATTTTGTCTTCGGTTTTGCCGATAGAAAAACCTTCATCCCCTTTTTCTACGATAAATGCAGAGATACCGCCTCTTGTGCCTTTTGATTTGTCTGTCATTGTCAGAACTATGAAAACGTCTGCGTATCCACCATTGGTTATGAATACTTTGGCTCCATTGATACACCAAGAGTCACCAAGGTCCACCGCTCTTGTTTGCTGTCCTGCAGCATCTGTTCCTGCATTTGGTTCTGTTAATCCAAAAGCTCCTAAATGTTTGCCAGAATTTAAATCTGGTAAATATTTAGCTTTTTGTTCCTCAGTTCCCCATGCAAAAATTGGCCATCCACATAAAGAAGTATGGGCTGAACAAATAACACCTGTAGAACCACATACTCTTGATAGTTCCTCTACAGTAATGGCATAGGAGACATTATCCCCTCCTGCACCACCATACTCTGTTGGAAAGGGTACTCCTAACAATCCATATCTACCCATTTTTTCAACCGTTTCTACGGGGAAACGATGTTCTTTGTCGATATCTGCGGCAATGGGTTCAACCTCATTAATCGCAAATTCTCGGACCATTTTTCGAACGAATTCCTGCTCTTTTGTCAGCTGAAAATTCATTTTATAGCCTCCTTCGCTACCATCTATATTTTTATTTCTAAACTGTGTTAAGAAAATAACAACACTACTACATTTAACACTATTTCCCGGTTAAAATCAAGGACTTTAACCTATAAAAAAGTTAAATTTTCAGCTTTTTATGAAAAATTGTGTTATTTATTTAATTAATCTCAATTGTATATTGAATACATGGACTTTATAGGTCAAAATTAATTAAATCCATTTAATATCTGGGTCTTTTTTTCTAGATGGAATATGTAGATACTCCTCATTTTTAGGGTATCCGATCATTAAAGCTGTAAAGACCTTTTCCTCCTCATTAAGTCCAAGCTTTTCTTTTATGTAGGGAACTACATTTGATAGCCTTGCAAAATATCCTGCCCAGCAGGTTCCAATACCTCTTGCTTGTAAAAAAAGTTCTGCAGTATGGGTTTCTAAAGCAATATCTACGGTGGGATTGATGGCTTTAGAAGATCCATAACCTACCAGTATTGTGTTGGCGGTTCCGAAAACTACATTTCTACCTGCAGCATATTCCTGTGCAATTTCAGGAGAAATGTTTTCTTGACCCGTGTAGTTTATTATCTCTTCCATCATCTGCTTTATAATCTGGAGGTCATCAATAACAATCCACTTGGCAGGTCTTTGGTTTTTTGCACTAGGGGCATATGATGCAAGCCAGAGGGCTTCTTCCAGCAAATCCTTAGGGACCTTCCTCTCATCAAAACTTCTATAAGAACGTCGTTGAAGTAAAAGACTATTTAGGGCTTTTGGAAACTCTCCCTTAAGATCTACAACCTCTCGGTCTAATAGGCCCGGCCGGTCGTGGAAGTCTATTGCCTTTTCAGGGCAAGCAGCACCACAGTGCATACAATCAAGACACTTTTTTTGGGGGTCAAGTTGTGGCTTGCCATCTTTGTTAATCATAACGTTAAAAGGACAAACCTCCACACATAGCATACATTGGATGCATCGTTCTCTATTTATTATAACCATTTATTCCCTCCTCTTTATCTTTCTTCCTATCTGCAATTTACTATTTGCCTTTAGACTCTTTTGGTCGACCACAAGTTTCATAAAATTTAGGGCCTAATTTCTATAACCTTTAGACTTGCCATTACATCTTTTGTAATTTCTAAAATATCCAGCAACTTCTCAGATTCTAATATGTCTTTTAGAAGAGGACGGGTAACAGGATGTTCTGGCATAAAAACTGTGCAACAATCTTCAAAAGGTTCTATGGAAGTTTCAAATGTTCCAATTTCCTGTGCTTTAGCCATTATATCCACTTTATCAAAAGCAATTAGGGGCCGCATTACAGGGATCCTTACTGCAGCATCTGTTACAACAAGCCCCCCTGCGGTTTGGCTGGCCACTTGACCCAAATTTTCCCCTGTTACAAGAAAGTCGCAGCCCTTATTTTTTGCTAAATCTTCTCCGATTCTCATCATGAACCTTCGGACTAATAGGGTGCTTTCATCTTGGGGGCAATTCTTGAAGATTTCCTCTTGAGCTGGCAGCAGGTTAATAACATTAATCCTAAACTTACCAATATACTGAGATAGGATTTTACCAAGCCTTTCTACTTTGTCTAGTGCTCTTTCTGATGTATATGGATAACTATGAAAATGAACCGCTTCTATTGTCATTCCTCTCTTAGCCATCATATAGGCTGCAACAGGAGAATCAATGCCCCCAGATAGTAGGACCATACCCTTACCATTAGTCCCTAGGGGCAATCCCCCTTGAGTCATAATTTTGTCTCCGTAAATATAGGTTCTATCAGTTCTAACATCAACATATAAGAGGCAGTCAGGATTGTGAACATCCACACTTAAAACTTTACAGCCCTTTAGTATTTTACCTCCAACCATTCTTGCTATTTCCGGGGAGAGTATGGGATAATCTTTATCTGACCTCTTAGCCTCTACCTTAAAGGTTTTTATGGCTCTTTTATTTATTAAATCTAGCATATACTCCACTGCTGCTGCTTCTATACTCTCTATATCCCTATCTGCTTCAACGGCATGGCTAATAGACTCAACTCCAAAAACTTTTGAAAGCTGGTTAATTATATCTTTTAGGGGCGCTTCCTTGGGGGCCCTTAAAAAAATTAGGCCCTGGTGCCTCTTTATATCCACCTTGCCATACTTTGTGAATCTACCTGTCTGGATTCTTACTCTCTCTACAAGAGCTCTTTCAAAATATGGTTTGTTTTTACCTTTTAGGGCAGTCTCACCACATCGTAAAATCAGTATGTTTTCTTCGTTCATCCTTCCTCCTGTCAAAAGCTTTTTAAGCTCCTCATCCTCAAGACTGCCTTCTTTAGCCTCTCTATTGTATAGTCCATTTCTTCAATTGTATTAAATTCACCAAAGGAAAATCTAATGGCCCCTTGAATCTCTTCTTTTGTCTTCCCCATTGCTAGAAGAACCGAACTCTCTCCGCTTCTCTTAGATGAACAAGCAGCACCAGTAGAAACGTAAATTCCATCTTCCTCTAAGAAATGGAGTAATACTTCACCCCTTATTCCCAAAAAACTTATATTCAAAATACTGGGTGCATATAAATCTTCTTCTAATCCACCATTTACCACCATATCTAAAATTTCTTCCTTTAAACCCTTATGGAAATAGTTTTTGATAGTTCTAAGTTTCTCAATTCTAAAGGCTTCTTCTTGTAACCCCTTTTGGCAAGCGGTTCCAAAACCTACAATTCCAGGAACATTCTGGGTACCTGAACGAAATCCCCTCTCTTGTTCTCCACCCAGAATATAGGGGGGAAGACTAAAACCTTTTCGAATATATAAGGCGCCTATTCCCTTTGGACCATGAATTTTGTGGGCAGAAACACTCATCAAATCTAAGTTCGTTGGTAAGGAGACCTTGCCTAATCCTTGAACCCCATCACTATGAACTCGCACCTCAGTTTTGTTTTTTACGTTAAATTCTTTAACCCTCTCAGAAATCTCTTCTAAGGGAAATATTGAACCAATTTCGTTGTTTACAAGCATTATTGTAACCAAGACAGTTTTTTCGTCTAAAGCCTCATCAAATTCTTTTAAGTCTATCCTACATTCCCTGTCTACTGAAAGTCTTACTATATCCCAGCCTTCTTGTTCAAGGGAATCGAGAGCTTTCATAACAGCAGGGTGTTCCACTTTACTGGTAATGATTTTACGGCCAGATCCAGACCACTTCTTGTATTTTTTTGCAACTCCAAAAATGGCCGCATTATCGGCCTCAGTCCCTCCCGAAGTAAAGAAAATCTCTTCTTTTTTAGCATTCATAGAATCAGCTACTTCTTGTCTAGCTAGATCTACTGCTTTTTCTGCTTCTAGCCCCATTCTATGAAGGGAGCCTGGATTACCATAATCCAAGCTCATAAAATGAATCATCTTTTCCGTTACTTGATCATATTGTCTTGTTGTGGCACTGTTATCTAAATATATTTTCATAGCACTTTTATTGTACTCCAATGCTAAAGATTGAACAAGGCCTATTATCAACCAAAGCTACACACAAAAGGCATTGAAAATTCTTGTTTGATTATCTTTGTTTCACCGAGTATATTTTCCCCAATTCCTATTATTCTAAATGGTAAAACATCTCCACTTCTTTCATCCTCAAAGGATCCACTAGTAGAGAAATAAAAACTGTTTTCATTACCCTCTAACATCAATTGTTCTATGGGTAGTTCGATAGTTTTTGCATAAGGCTTTTTCGTTTTTATCTCATCAAATAGCAGCTTTTGTATTTCCTTCTTTTCTCTGCTTTTATCCTGATTTTGCTTTGAATTGTAGGCTGTCAATTCTTTGCATTCACGATTGTATTTTTCTTTTTCCTCTTCACTTTTGTTGGTTATAACAGTTGGTCTAATTAAATTTCTAGGAACTGCAAATTGCATCACCTTGCAGACCAAACGGTCCATAAAGACTTGGAAAATCATATATATATTTATGTCCCAAGCATGATCATCTTTGAAATCCAAAAGCCCCTTAACTGTAGCCATATAATATAGGTCATTATTCCCTATGGAGAAGTCATAGGTATCGATATAGAGATCTCCCCAGTATTTCCAGTCGCTAGCAAATAATTCTTTAATCTCTTCAACGGTTCTAAACCATTCACCATTATCAGTACCGATCAATTGGGATTCTATTCCTTCATCAAAGAAAGCATCGTAGATTTTATTTATATTTTTTTCATCTCTTTCAATATAACATTGCTGCATAATAGATAACATATCTTGTATTTGCCCTTTGTGATTCATCCTTAATCCCCCTTAATTGCTGTATAATGATAGCCCTTATTAATAATATATGTGATTTTATTAGGGTTGGCAAACAAAATGTTGGTAGGCCTCCAAAGTAAAAAGTTATGAATGCCGAGGCTCCTCTTTTTTCAAGATTGTTTATAGGATGAGTGACTTTTTCTAGCCTCTTAGATTTTGTTGCTAGCAATATCTTTCCTAAAATAAATTCCTTGAAAGCTAATCCTATCTATATTATGGTAAACATTTCTTCTTGCTTCTTCTATATTTCCACCTAGGCCACTTATGGACAGGACTCTGCCACCATTTGTAAGTAGTAGAGGAATACCTGATCCACTATCCTTATTAAGCCCTAATTTCGTTGCCCCATGAAAGACAAGTATTTCGGCATCAAGATCACCTAGTCCTTTAATTTCTCTCCCTATAATAGGCTTACTTGGGTAACCTTGTGAAACAAGGTTAACTGTAACACAAAATCTATCATCCCACTCTAATTTTATTTCACCCAGTCTATTTTCTACCGTAGCTAATAAAACCTCTAGTAGATCATTTTTCATTCTTGGCAGTAGGGATTGAGTTTCTGGATCTCCAAAACGATTATTAAACTCAATTACCTTTGGCCCATCCTTTGTAATCATAAGCCCTATAAATAACAAGCCTTTGAAATCCAAGCCATCTTCTTGGAGACCTTTCAAAGTAGGCAGAAATATATCAGTATTTATCCTTTGCCAAAGATTTCTATCAAAGAGATTGTTGGGAGAATAACTGCCCATTCCTCCTGTATTTTCTCCTTTGTCATGGTCATTAATTCGTTTGTAATCTTGGCAAGAGTCCATAGGCAGTATTGTATCTTTATCAACAAAACAAAGGGCCGATGTTTCCACTCCCTCTAAGTACTCCTCAACCACTATCTTATCTCCTGCAGAGCCGAAAATCCTTTGACCCATAAGAGCTTCAATAGCCGCCTGCGCTGTCATTTCATCTTGGGCTATAATAACCCCTTTGCCAGCTGCTAGCCCATCAGCCTTAATTACCATGGGGTAACCAAAAACCCCTATATTAGCTAGGCAATCTTCCTTGTTGTTGTATTCCCTATACATAGCGGTTGGGATAGTGTGACGGGCCAGGAAGGCCTTTGTGAAGCTCTTGCTTGCCTCTAACTGAGAACACTTCTTGTTAGGTCCAAAGCTCTTTATCCCCAACTCCTCTAAACTATCCACAAGGCCAAGAGATAGGGGGACTTCAGGACCAATTACCACTAGGTCGATTTTCTCTTCCCTTGCAAATAAGCAAAGCCCTTCTATGTCATCAGACTCTATTTCAATACAAGTGGCCACTTTTGCGATACCGGCATTGCCTGGAGCGCAAAATAAGGAAGATAAGCCTTGGCTTTGCTTTAACTTCCAACAAAGGGCGTGCTCACGGCCACCAGATCCCACAACCAGTACTCTCATTCCTACCCCCCGATTCTTTTGAATAACTCTTTAATACAGTTCTCTTTCAAGACTCTTCCCCCGAATCTTTTGAATAACTCTTAAACATAGTTCTCTTTCAAGACTCTTCTCCCGAATCTTTTGAATAACTCTTTAATACAATTCTCTTTCAAGACTCTTCTCCCGAATCTTTTGAATAACTCTTAAACATAGTTCTCTTTCCAGACTCTTCTCCCGATTCTTTAGTCCAACTCCTAATGCTTAAAGTGTCTTACCCCTGTAAATACCATAGCAATCCCAAGTTCATCAGCCCTCTTTATAGAGGTCTCATCCTTCATTGAACCTCCAGGCTGAATAATAGCCGTAATTCCCCCTAAAGCCGCCCTTTCAACGCAATCTTCAAAGGGGAAGAAAGCATCGGATGCAAGGACAGCTCCCTCTGTGCTTTCAAGAGCCTGGTTGAGAGCATGATCCACCGCCCATATTCGATTGACCTGGCCAGGACCTAGGCCAATTGTACGATAATCCTTAGCAACTACGATTCCGTTAGATTTAACATGCTTGACTACTTTCATAGCAAACTTCAATGACTCCATCTCTTCTTTTGTGGGAGATTTTTTTGTTACCACCCTAAAATCCTCTTCATCATAGGTCTTAATATCCCCTTCTTGAATCAAGAGGCCTCCAGAAATATTTTTCATTTCATAAGAGTCCGAAAGTCTAGAATTAAGAGTAGCTTTTGAAGTAAGGCCATCTCTTGAGTCAAGCCCATCTCTTGGGTAAAGATTATCCAACTTCAACAGGCGAATATTTTTTTTAGCGGTTAGAATTTCAAAAGCCTCTTCCTCATAATCAGGGGCTATAAGGATTTCAACAAATATTTTGCTTATTTCACCAGCTGTGGCAACATCAACTTTTTGGTTTAGGGCTATTATCCCACCAAAAATAGAAACAGGATCACATTGGTAAGCTCCTTTATAGGCTTCGTGCAAGGTCTTCCCTGTGGCAACTCCACATGGGTTTGCATGTTTTACTGCCACTACTGTTGGCTCTTTAAATTCCTTTAGTATCTCTAAAGCAGCATTAGCATCATTTATATTGTTAAAGGATAATTCTTTGCCATGTAATTGCACGGCACGTGTCAAAGCAGCCGCTTCTTCATATGTTTTCTTATAATACCAAGCTTTTTGGTGGGGGTTTTCACCATAGCGTAAGTCTTGAATTTTTTCATAGGTGAATGTAGGATTATCAGGTAATTCCTTGCCAATACGTCTTCTCAAATAATCGGAAATCCAAGTGTCATAGGCTGCCGTATGTTCAAATACTTTTAGGGCTAATTCATACTTTACATCTTCACTAACACTTCCAGCTTCACCAAGCTTGTCCAAAATCATCCTGTAATCTCTAGGGTCACACAATACAATAACATCCCGATAATTCTTTGCAGCAGACCTAAGCATGGTAGGGCCACCAATGTCAATGTTCTCTATGGCCATCTCTAATGTAGCATCTGGGTTTTGTATTGTTTCTTTGAAGGGATATAGATTTACTACAACAAAATCTATAGGATCAATTTCTAGTTCCTTAATTCTCTTCATATGTTCTTGATTGTCTCTTCTTGCTAATAGTCCCCCATGAATTTTAGGATGAAGGGTTTTTACCCGGCCATCCAAGCATTCAGGAAATCCTGTAACATCAGAAACTCCTCTTACAGTCACACCATTATCTTCTAGGGTCTTAAGAGTTCCACCAGTAGAAATAATTTCAACCCCATGGGCAACTAATCCTTTTGCAAATTCTACTATTCCTTCTTTATTTGATACGCTTATCAAAGCTCTCATTTACAATCTCCCTCCCCTACTCTTTTCCATTCCAACAGTATGTGCAAAGCTTGCAAGAATCAAGCCCCACAGCCTCGATTACATCTTCTAACATTTGGAATTTCAAACTTACAAATCCTAGTTTTTTACAAATAGTATCAATCATAACTTTATGCCTTTTGGAAGAAGAATCAAGGTACTCCTCTAATATCCCCCGGGTAATCTCTACAGGACTTAATTCTTCAATTTCACAAATTGTTCTTCTAGTTATAAGGTCCATATCATTCACAGACCTTGAAAAATTCAAATACTTGCAAGCAAACATAATGGGCGGACATGCAGATCTTACATGAATATCCTTGGCCCCATTATCATACAAATATTTGGCAGTTTCAGATAATTGAGTCCCTCTAACAATTGAGTCATCAACAAGAATAAATTTTTTGTCCTTTATCATTTCAAAGACGGGAATAAGCTTCATCCTTGCAATAAGCTCTCTGTTCTTCTGTTTTTGAAGCATAAAGCTTCTGGGCCAAGTGGGAGTATATTTAATAAGTGGTCTTGAATATGGTATTTTTGAACGATTTGAATACCCCAAAGCATGGGCTACTCCACTGTCTGGGACACCTGCAACATAATCAACATCCGAGGAAGAAATCTCCCCAGCATCCCTATCCGCAAGAAGCCCCCCATTATTATATCTCATACACTCTACATTGACACCTTCATATGTTGATGTTGTGTATCCAAAGTAGGACCATAGAAATGTGCATATTCTCATTTTTTCCAAAGGCTCACGAATTGTTTTTATATTGTCTGAAGTTACAAATACAATTTCACCAGGACCTAGTTCTTTAATTTTTCTATAGCCTAGGTTAATAAAAGCGAAGGATTCTGAGGCAGCACAATAGGCCCCATCTTTTTCACCAATAATCATAGGCGTCCTACCCAACTTATCCCTAGAAGCATAAAGCCCTTCCTTAGTTAAGATTAATATTGTTGCCGAACCATCAATTCGGTCTTGAGCAAACTCAATACCTTCAGCTATATCTTTGCCCCGAGAAACTAGCATGGCTACCAGCTCAGTATTGTTTATTTCTCCGTCGTTCATTGCCATAAACTGCATAGAGCCTTGCTGGAATAATTCCTCTACCAATTCGCACTTATTGTTAATTCGCCCTACAGTTCCAATCGCATATTCTCCTTGTTTGCTTAGAATAGTAAGAGGTTGAGGGTCTCCATCACTAATACATCCTATCCCCATTTTACCCTTCAATTCATCAATTTCTCCTGCAAACTTTGTTCTAAATGGAGAGTTTTCTATATTATGGATACTCCGCCTAAACCCTCCTTCCCCATATACACACAGCCCACCTCTTTTTGTACCAAGATGTGAATGGTAATCAGTACAAAAAAACAAATCCTCTACACAATCTGCTTTTGATACTACCCCTGCTAATCCCCCCATTAATATCTCCTATAATCCAATTATCCTTTTTGAAAATGGCCAGATTATATTTTCCTTTCTTTATATTTCTTGGGCAATTTACTCAAAACCCATTAGTGCTATCTTGTATGGTCTAGTATCTGTTTTCGGCTATTTTTTTAACTGCTTGAACTAAAACCTTATGTTCTAAATCTAAAACTTTTTTTGCTATTCCTTCTGGTGTATCTCCGGGATCAATGGCAATCCTCTCTTGTATTATTATCCTGCCACTATCAAGATCTTGGTCTACAAAATGAACTGTTACACCTGTCTCTATCTCTCTTGCCTCTATAACTGCTTGGTGAACTTTTATGCCATAAAAACCTGGCCCACCATATTTAGGCAACAAGGATGGATGAATGTTTATAATTCGGTTTTTATATGCCGACAAAACCGGTTCTTGTATTTTCCTTAAATACCCAGCTAGAACCACTAAATCAGGTCTTTCCTCTTCAAGAATCTCAAAAAGATTTTCGTCCCCTTCTTCTTGACTAGCTTCTCTTGGTTTCTCAAAACAATAGGTGGGTATTTTAGCGGCTATCCCTCTTTTTAATCCATGGGCACTTGGGTTGTTGGAAATTACTTGAACTATTTTTACACCTGCCAATGATCCATTATTAACCCCATCTATTAAGGCCTGAAGGTTGCTTCCATTGCCAGATATCAAGACGCTTATTTTAAGTTGCTTAGTCAAATCGAACTCCTTCTCCCTCTATAACTTCACCAATTCTGAAGACCTTGTCCCCTATTTCCTTTAAGCCATTTATAAGGCTTTCACTCTGAGAATATGGGGCAATGAAAATAAATCCAATCCCCATATTGAATGTGGAGAACATTTCTTTTTCTTCTAGACCACCAATTCTTTTTATATATGGGAAGATTGGATGTATTTCCCAAGAATCTCGATAAATCGAAACCCCAAGACCCTCAGGTATAACACGGGGAATGTTCTCATAAAAACCTCCACCTGTAATATGGACCATTCCTTTTATTTGGGCTAAGTTTTGTGCTTCCTTAACAGTTTCATAATATATCTTGGTAGGCTTCAGCAATTCCTCACCCAATCTTACTCCTAATTCCTCAATATATTGATTTAATACATCTTCTTCTTGAAAACATTGAGTCAGTTCTTTTTCTTCAAGGAATAATTTTCGCACCAAAGAAAATCCATTACTATGTAGCCCACTGGAAGAAATCCCTATCAATACATCTCCTACCCTAATAGACTCCCCGCTAACAATATCCTTCTTATCTACAAGGCCAACACAAAATCCCGCAATATCATATTCATCATTTTGATAAAACCCTGGCATTTCTGCAGTTTCTCCTCCTATAAGGGCAGTAGCACATTGCTTACATCCTTCAGCAAGGCCTTCTATTATCGCCTTTATCTTTAGGGGTTCTAATTTACCCGTAGCTATGTAATCCAAAAAGAATAAGGGCTTTGCCCCTTGACATAAAATATCGTTTACACACATAGCCACACAGTCGATGCCAATAGTGGTATGGCAGTTCATCATCGATGCTATCTTTAATTTTGTCCCAACTCCATCTGTCCCAGAAACTAAAACAGGTTCTTTCATTCCAGCTAGAGGAAGCTGGAACATGCTTCCAAAACCACCTATTCCCCCTAAAACATTAGCATTAAATGTGCTCTCAGCAAGAGGTTTTAAAACATCTACTGCTTTGGCAGCTTCCTGGGTATCTACTCCTGCATCTTTATAGGTCATACCTTGATTTTTATTCATCTATTCACCCCTAAACTTCCAGCAATTACCCATTGCTAAACATATAATAAACCGCATAATTGTTTGCTACTATTTTTATTTAACCCTTAGGCCCAGAAGAGACTTTAAAGCATTTTCCCAACGATTTTTTCTAATTACAAACTATAAAAAGCGTTTTATCTTTTAGTGACTCGCCTTAAAACTGCCTGATAGGTTTCCTCCACATTACCTAAGTCCCGCCTAAATCTATCCTTATCCATTTTTTCGTTGGTCTCTATGTCCCATAGTCTGCAAGTGTCAGGAGAAATTTCGTCAGCTAAAATTATGTTTCCTTTGTTTAGTCCGAACTCTAGTTTAAAATCTATGATCTTTAATCCGCATTCCTTAAAAAAGAGGATCAATAACCTATTGATTTCGTGAGCATAAGTTTTGATCTGCTCAAGTTGTTCTTCGGTTGCTAATTCCAAGGCTAATATATGATCATCATTTATTAGTGGGTCACCTAGGTCATCATTTTTGTAAGAAAACTCCAATGTAGGCTGATCAAATGGAATTCCTTCGGGAACACCATATCTTTTGGAAAATGAACCTGCTGAAACATTTCGAATAATAACTTCTAATGGAAGAATGCTTACTGCCTTTACCAAGGTCTCCCCCTCAGATATTTGGTCTACGAAGTGGGTGGGGATACCAGATTTTTCAAGATACTCAAATAGTATGTTAGATATTATATTATTTACTATAGCTTTCCCTGCTATGGTTCCCTTCTTTTGCCCATTAAATGCTGTTGCATCATCCTTGTACTGAATAACAAAGAAGTCTGGGTCCTCGGTTTGAAACACACGTTTTGCTTTACCCTCATAAAGCATTTCTCCTTTATTCATCTTATTTCTCCTCGATTTCTTTACCATCTTTTATAACTTTTTCTTTCATGTTCCTCTTATATTTTCTTAGCTTCTCTTTGTAGTCTGGATACTTTAGAGATAGAATTTGAACTGCTAGTAAAGCAGCATTTTCCATACCATTGATTCCCACTGTTGCTACAGGAACTCCAGGAGGCATTTGAACCGTGGAAAGCAAAGAGTCCCACCCAGATAAAGTATCGGATTTCATGGGAACTCCAATTACCGGCAGAATGGTATATGCGGCTAAGCTTCCTGCTAAATGAGCTGCCATACCAGCTACTGCTATAAATAATTCTACGCCATTTTCCTCAGCCTTAACCGCAAAAGCCCAAGTTTCTTCTGGAGTTCTATGGGCAGAAAGTATCTTAGTGGTAAAGGGTACATCAAAGTCCTTGAGAACCTGCTCTGTTTTTTGAACCATAGGGTAATCTGATTTGCTACCCATTACTATTGCTACACTCATTCTTTTTCCTCCTTAATTGTATCTAATATTAAACAACTACTTGAAGACTCATTCTTAAAAGACGATCGTGATTTTTTGGGTCGAAATCTCTCTATACTCCTGCTACATTTTCAGTTGACTCTGCTTAATTGCTAATCATCTATAATAATTAATACCTGCTTGAAAAATTCTCTGTTCAAATCTACCATCTGCATTTTTATATATTCCTGGCCTAATCCTTTCTGAGTGGCACATCTTGCCAAAAATTCTACCATTGGAAGAAAATAGCCCTTCTATAGCCAAAGTTGAACCATTAGGGTTCCAAGGAAGTTCCATAGTAGCTTGGCCTGATAAATCAACATATTGAGTTGCAATTTGGCCACCGCAAATCATTTCTTTCAAGAGATCATCCTCAACAATTAAACGCCCTTCACCGTGAGAAACTGGAAGAGTATAAATTTCTCCTACTTCCAAACCTTCCATCCAAGGTGACTCTACTGAAGAGATTCGAGTGTGAACAAGATTTGATTGGTGTCTTCCAATTTTATTGCTTGTTAGTATAGGGTCTATTTCTGATCTTTCTTTGATTTTCCCAAATGGCAAAAGCCCTAATTTCACCAACCCTTGAAAGCCGTTACAAATACCCAGAATCAACCCCTCACGATCATCAATAAGTTCTTGCAGTGCTTGGCGAACAAGAGGGCTTCTAAGAACCGTAGCAATGTATTTACCCGACCCGTCAGGCTCATCTCCTCCGGAAAATCCTCCTGGAATCATCAAGATTTGTGATTCTTTTATCTTTGCGGATAGCCTCTTCAATGATTCTTTAATCTCGTCTTCATCTAAATTTCTAAAGATCTCTATATCTGGAATCCCTCCTGCTTTTTCAAAAGCATAGGCAGAATCTTCTTCGCAATTTGTTCCTGGGAAAACAGGAATAAGTACTCTGGGTTTCGCAAAAGATACTTTTGCTCTAAATGTTTCCTTGGCTGTATAAGAAAAAGGTAGAAGGGTTTCAAGACTCTTCCCTTCTGCTTCATGGTAGCAGGGAAAAAGTGTTTCAAGTGGGTTCATCCATTTTTTTTGTAAGGCATTTAGAGAGGCTTTGTATTCTTGGCCTATAGAACCTTCTTTTTCTGATCTTGAACCCCTAATTTCACTACACTCCCAACTGGTTTGATTGTTAGTCTCACCTAATATACAATAGTCCCTTTCACCGAATACTTCTTCCACATCCACAAACCGGGGAACTTCTAAAACAACGCTTCCATAAGCTGCTTCAAAAAGTTCTTTGCTTGAAAGCCCTTTTAATGATACCCCAACCATATTACCTAATGCCATCTTTAATGTGGCAATGAAAATACCCCCTCTCCCTAGGGGCTGAGCTGCTAATACTAGGCCTTCAGCTGCTAGCTCTTCTAAAAGCTTCATGTTCTTTTTAAAGGCCGTAAAATCTGGTATCATTTTTTCATCGCTAACCACTTTTAATAATACCAATTGGCTAGAGTTATTCTTTAGTTCTGGAGACAGTATTCGTCTTTTTTCACCTATTCCCACAGCAAATGAAATTAGTGTGGGAGGAACCTTCAAATCCTCATATGTACCAGACATACTATCTTTTCCTCCGATTGCTGCAATTTCTAATTCTTTCTGGGCTTTCAAAGCTCCTAACAATGCACTAAAAGGCTTAGCCCAACTTTCAGCATCTGTTAGTTTTTCAAAATATTCTTGAAATGAAAGCCAAATCTGGCCTTCCATTCCTCCCATAGAGATGATCTTTGTAACACTATCAATAACTGCATAAATAGCCCCATGAAAAGGACTTACCGAAGATAAAAATGGATCGAAACCATAAGCCATTAGAGTCGCCGTATCTGTATCTCCTCCTTGAACTGGTAAAGTAGCCGCCATTCCAATTCCTGGGGTTAATTGATATTTCCCTCCAAATGGCATCAAAAGAGTCCTGCTTCCTATTGTACTGTCGAATCTTTCGGCTAATCCCTTTTGAGAGCAGCAATTTAAGTCTTGTAAGTATATATCTATTCTTTGTTTAAGGGGTAAATCCTCTCTATCTGTATCTGCCAAAAGAGATTTATGTATAAGCTTAGAATCCACCTGGTCTTTAACAGTAACCGCAGCTACTTGGGCGGCACCATTTGTATCAAGGAAGGCTCTCTTAATTGACAGGATGTTTTCCCCTTGCCAAAACATATTAAAGTAACCTGAATCGGTAATACGGGCTATTTCATAGGCTTCTAAATTTTCTTCTTTGGCCATTTCTATAAATATATCAACATCTTCTTTATTTAGTACAACAGCCATTCTTTCTTGAGATTCAGAAATTGCTAATTCCGTTCCATTCAACCCTTCATACTTTTTGCGAACAGCATCTAGGTTCACATCAATACTATGGGCTAATTCTCCAACAGCAACGGAAACACCTCCGGCTCCAAAATCGTTACATCGTTTTATCAATCTTGCGGCTTCTTTACGCCTGAAGAGTCGCTGAAGATTTCTTTCAGTTGGAGGGTTACCCTTTTGTACTTGGGCTCCACATTCCTTAACAGATTCCACATTTTGTTCTTTAGAAGATCCAGTAGCCCCACCAATTCCATCTCTTCCAGTTCTTCCCCCAACTAGAATAACTCGATCTCCTGGAAGGGGTTTTTTTCGAATTATATGGTCTAAAGGTGCGGCGCCAACCACGGCACCAACCTCCATCCTCTTTGCAACATAACCTGGATGATAAATTTCAGAAACTAATCCAGTTGCCAATCCTACTTGGTTACCGTATGAGCTATAACCTCTTGCTGCTTCTTGGGTAATCGTTTTTTGTGGTAACTTACCAGTTAGTGTTTCCTTTAAGGGTTTTCTAGGGTCTCCAGAACCAGTTACCCTCATTGCTTGATAAACATATCCTCGTCCTGACAATGGGTCTCTTATAGCGCCACCCAAACATGTTGCTGCACCACCAAAAGGCTCAACCTCTGTGGGGTGATTATGGGTTTCATTTTTAAATAGTACCACCCATTCTTCTAACTCATTGTTTATCTTACAAAAGACCTTCACACTACAAGCATTTATTTCTTCTGAAATATCAAGGTTTTTTATTTTCCCCTCATCTTTCAAATATCTAGCACCTATAGTCGCCATGTCCATTAATGAGATATCTTTTTCTCCAGATGGCTGAACTCTTTTTCTCATGGCCAGATATTCTTCAAAAGCATCCTTTACCATTCCGCTATAATCCTCTTGGCTAAAACTAATATAGTTAAGTTTAGTATTAAATGTAGTATGTCTACAGTGATCAGACCAATAGGTGTCCAGTACTCTTATTTCTGTTTCTGTGGGATCTCGTCCTTCCCCATCAAAGTATTTTATAACCTGAGCTAAATCCAATTCAGTCATTGCTAACCCCATGGAATTTATAAAGTCAGAGAATCTTTCAGTGTCCATAGTTCTAAATCCATCTAGTATTGGTATACTAAGAGCCTTTACAGCTATAAGGTCTAAGGTTTCTGGTTTTTCTAAAATGCCTTCCCAAGAATCTACTGGGTTAATCAAATATCTCCTTATCTTTTCGCCGTCATCAAGAGATGTTTCCCCTTTAAAACAAAATACCTTCCCGCATCTTAGCCGGGGTTCTGCACTGGGAGACAATACTCTGATTAATTGCTCTGCTGAGTCAGCTCGCTGATCAAATTGTCCTGGCATATACTCCACAATCACAATTTCTGTGCCCATATTTTTGGGAAGCTCTTCTAAATATACTATGTCTGTTACAGGATCAGAAATAACCCCATTAAGGGTTCTCATCCATAGGTCTTCTTCAATCCCCTCAACATCATATCTAAGTAAAATACTTAAGCCCAATAAATCTTTAAGGCCCCAGTTTTCCTTCAACTCTGTAAGAACCTTTTGGGTTTCGTCTCTATAAGCTTCCTTTTTTTCAATATATGCTCTAAAAACCATAAACTCTCCTTTTACTATATGTTCCGTACATTATAATAAAAATATAAGGTATTTGTTCGTTATATTGCCTTTACAGTAAAATACTACCACCCAATTTATTCTTTTACAAGAAAATAGACGAACTTTTTACCAATCGGATAAAAAATTCGTCTTATTTTCCCACTTATATGGTCTAATCTCGAACTTGTATAAAAGATACCGTCAAGATCATTCGTGAATCACTAACAAACCCCTCCTATAAAAACATCAAAGTCTTTGAGAATTTGATCCATATCTGCAGATTCGTCATCAAGGGCCAAACCATAAAATGGCGGCATCTTTAACCCACGAGACTCTATCTCTTTTTTAAGCTCTTCTATATATACTCCTGTACCTTCAATAAGAGCTTGGTTAAAATCTAAATCCACTGGGCTTCCGCCCCAATTTTCATCCCAAGCAGTTATGCTTACACCACATGTAGGAGAACCGTCACAACCAAGAATTGCCACGGTTTCATATCCTGCTCTCTCGTACTCTTCCATATAGGTTGCAACCTGGTCTGCAAGTCCCCTACAAAAGCTTCTAAAACCATGGCTATCATAGAGGTTTTTTGTTTGCCACCATCTTTGGATTCCAAGATACAGAGTTTCTGGACACTGCATTTGATTAATTCCTAGACCGTAATCGCTTAGTGTATCAAAGACCTCTTTACACATGCCCGAATATCGGGCTAAGCCCTTTACCTTATTGTTGGTATTTAATAGACAACTTGCTACAAAAACTACTTTTTTACCACGTTGATCATCCATTCTATTCATTTTTACAGCCTCCTAATAATAATGGTATTATTCTGTTATAGCTCTTTGGAAAGTAAGTACTTCTTCTTAAACATTTTTCCTAAGACTAATAATTCATGAGCCCATAAGGGTCCAGTTGATATTGCCCCTAACATCAACCATTCTTCTAATGTTAAATGGCTTGTTTCAAATAGAACATTGAGAAAGTCGATTTCTGTTACTAAAACTTGCAAACCAATGCCAACAAAGAATGCTACTATCATCATCCTATTATTAAAGTGATTCATCTTAAAAACTGACTTTGAAAGGTCCCTCATACCAATAGCATTGAACAATTGGGATACGGCTAAAACCGTAAATGCATAGGTCTGAGCTGTTGCTAAATCCTCCCCTGGAGCTATAATAAATGCAAACAATGTAATGGCAGCAATTACAGTTCCAAAATAGAAAGTTATAAAATAACCGCCATTTGCGAATAAGCTTTCTTGGGGGTTTCTAGGAATATCCTTCATTATGTCTTTGTTTCCAGGATCAACACCCAATGCCAATCCAGGAAGAGAGTCGGTAATCAAGTTCACCCATAAAATATGAATAGCTTTTAGGGGTGCAGCCATCCCTATAAGGATTGCAACAAACATGGTTATTATTTCCCCAAAATTTGAAGAGAGTAAAAACAAAACAGATTTTCTTATATTCCCATAAATGTTACGGCCTTCCTCAATAGCTTTTTCTATGGTTGCAAAGTTATCATCTGTTAAGACCATATCAGCTGCACTTTTTGCTACATCTGTACCAGAAATACCCATAGCTACACCAATATCTGCAGCCTGCAAAGAAGGCGCATCATTCACACCATCTCCTGTCATTGCAACTATATGCCCATGGGACTTAAAAGCCTTAACAATCATAACCTTATGTTCAGGTGATACCCTGGCAAAAATACGGTAATCCATTACTCTCTGGTTTAAGTCTTCTTGACTTAAATCATCAAGCTCATCACCTGTTAGGCATTGAGAATCATTTTCAGCTATATTTAGTTCTTTTGCGATAGCCAAGGCAGTATCTTTGTGATCCCCTGTAATCATAATTGTTGTAATACTAGCTTCTTTGAAGACCTGGACAGCATCCTTTGCTTCTAGCCTTGGTGGATCAATCATGCCTACCAATCCAACAAAGATCAAATCTTTTTCTGTTGCTGTTTCGTCATCATACTTTATGGCTAAACCTAAAACACGCAGAGCCCTTGATGCCATGTCCTTTGAGACACTTTCAATTTCTGTAATTTTCGCCTTATCTATAGTTTTAAGATTTTCACCATCTAAGTAATGAGTGCATCTTTCTAATATTTGATCTGTAGCACCCTTTGTAAAGGCTACAATTTTACCCTCTTGGGTTCGGTGTACAGTCGTCATCATTTTTCTAGTTGAGTCAAATGCCTGTTCATTAATTCGAGGCATTTTCTTTTCTAATTCGTCCTTAATAAATCCCTTGTCATTGGCTATGTCCACTAAGGCTAATTCAGTTGGATCCCCTATTCGGGTATCTCCTTGTATGGAAGCATCTGTGCAAAGAGCCATTCCTTGAATCAATTCACTTTCATTTCCATGGGTCTCAGTTACCGTCATTTTGTTCTGGGTTAAAGTTCCAGTTTTATCTGAGCAAACAATTGATACTGAACCCAAAGTTTCTACTGCCGGTAATTTTCTAACGATAGTATTTACTTTTACCATTCGTTGAACGCCAAGAGCAAGGACAATTGTAACTACAGCTGGAAGCCCTTCAGGTATAGCAGCTACTGCCAAGGCAATAGCTGTTAGCAACATATCAAAAAGGTCTCTACTCTGAATCATTGCTATTCCAAAAAGGCCTACGCAAAGAACAACGGCAACAATCCCCAAGAGTTTCCCTAAATCACCTAGCCTTTTTTGCAAAGGAGTCATCGACTCTCCCCCTTCGCTTATAAGCTTTGCAATTTTTCCGATTTCTGTGGACATTCCCGTTGCTGTTACCACGCCTTCTCCTCTTCCGTAGGCAACATTTGTTGACATATATGCTTGATTTAGCCTGTCGCCAATAGAGACCTTTGTATCAGACAAGAAAGAAGCATCCTTCTCAACGGGAACAGATTCTCCTGTAAGTGCCGCTTCCTCTATTTTTAAATTCACAGTTTTCGTAAGCAGTAAATCTGCTGGAATTATTCGCCCTGCCTCCAGTATTACTACATCTCCCGGAACTAGAGTTGGTGCCTCTACTTCTACTAGTTTACCGTCTCTTCTAACAAGAGCCATAGGGCTACTCATCTTCTTTAGTGCTTCTAGTGAATCTTCTGCCTTAGCCTCTTGCACCATCCCTATTATTCCATTCAAAAGAATAATCGCTACAATAATAAGACTATCTCCGAATTCTTGAAGGGCAGCAGACAATAAAACCGCTGCAAATAGGATGTAGATCATAGGATTCCTTAACTGAGCTAAGAACATTTGCAGTCTAGTTTTTCGCTTTTTCTCTTCAAATGCATTAGGCCCGAATTTATCAAGTCTTGCTAAAGCTTCTTCAGAGGATAAACCTTCCTGAATGTTTACTCCCAAATCTTCAATTATTATTTTTGAATTTGAATCTGTAATTTGTTCCATACTAATTTTTGTCTCCCTATTATACTCGCCTCTTTTAACCAATAGAAAACACAAAGGCATTTAAGCCTTTGTGTTCTACATTATTATTTTGCGTATTCGACAGCTCTTGTTTCTCTGATAACATTGATTTTAATTTGCCCTGGATACTCTAGTTCTGATTCGATTTTCTTTGAAATCTCTCTTGCAAGAAAAACGATTTCTTCATCATTCATTTCTTCAGGCCTAGCTATAATTCTTATCTCTCTGCCGGCTTGTATGGCGAAAGATTTTTCTACACCAGGTGTTGTATTAGCAATCTCCTCCAACTTTTTCAACCTCTTTATGTAGGTCTCTAATGTTTCTCTTCGTGCTCCTGGTCTTGCAGCAGAAAGAGCATCTGCAGCAGCTATTAAAACAGCCTCCATGTTCTTTGCTTCGTAATCTCCATGATGTGCAGCCATTCCATCTATAACAGCTTGTGATTCCTTGTACTTCTTAAGCACATCTATCCCAATATCTACGTGAGTTCCTTCAACCTCATGGTCAATGGCCTTACCAATATCATGAAGTAGACCTGCACGTTTGGCTAACTTGATATCCAACCCTAGCTCAGAGGCCATTAGACCTGCCAAATGAGCGACCTCTATGGAATGTTTTAATACATTTTGCCCGTAGCTGGTCCGATACTTAAGCCTACCTAGAAGTTTTACTAACTCAGGATGAAGATTATGAATACCTACTTCGAAAGTAGCAGCCTCTCCTTCATCTTTGATGATTTGCTCAACTTCCTTTTCTGCCTTCTCCACCATCTCTTCTATTCTTGTTGGATGTATACGTCCATCCACTATTAGTTTTTCAAGTGCGATTCTGGCAATTTCCCTTCTTACAGGATCAAAACCAGATAATATTACAGCTTCAGGAGTATCATCAATAATCAAGTCGATTCCAGTCATAGTCTCTATGGCACGTATATTCCTGCCTTCTCGACCAATTATCCTACCCTTCATTTCATCATTGGGTAAGGCCACTACAGATACAGTGGTCTCTGCAACATGGTCTGCTGCACACCTTTGTATTGCACCTGTAATAATCTCTTTTGCTTTTTTATCTCCCTCTTCCTTAGCTTTTGAAATAATATCTTTTATCAATAAGCTGGCTTCAAAACGGATCTCTTTTTCACAGTTAGATAACAATAGGGCCTTAGCTTCTTCCACGGAATACCCAGAAATTCTTTCTAGCTCTTCCATTTGCTTTTCTAGGAACCTATCCACCTCTTTTTCTTTTTCGATTATTTTTTCTTCTTTTAGGACAATATTGTCCTCTTTCTTTTCAATGTTTTCTATTTTTTTATCAATAGACTCTTCTTTTTGAATTAGCCTCTTTTCGCTTCTCTTTACTTCTTCTCTTCTTTCTCTTATTTCTCTATCAAGTTCATTTCTTAATCTGTGCGCTTCTTCCTTAGCCTCCAAGGCAATTTCTTTTTTAATAGTTTCAGATTTATTTTCAGCATCTAGTATTAGATTTTTAGCTGTTAATTCTGCACTGCCAATGGTTTTTTCTGCTACATTCTTTCTTATTAAATAACCAACAAGTAGCCCAATTACTAAGGTCGCAAGCACAATTATCACCGTTATTATTAGGGTAATTGCTTGCATAACCTATCCTCCTTCCGAAAGGGATATTAATATTTTATTGTTCAATGATACGATCAACAATGTTGTTGAGATTTTCATATATGTAAGTGCCTCTTTTATAAACTATAGGAAGGCCATAATTTGAAGAGATATTAATATTCTCATCATATTGAATTACTCCCACAATAGGGATACGTAGCATCCTAGTAATTTCTTGAACACTTGGAGCAAGACCTTGATTCATCATTCGAACAATCACCTTGTTTATAACACAGCATCGTTCTTTGGCCCCAAGCCTTTCTAGAAACCTATCTACATAATCCGCATCTCTTATTGCCCCATAATCTGGCAATGTAATAATCACCACTTGGTCCGCTCCTGCCACAGCCACCATAAGTCCATCATTTATTCCGGCCGGACCATCTATAAGGATATAGTCAAACTGTTGTCGCAGTTTTCTGCAAAGCACTTGCATATGAAGAGGTGTGATTTCTCCGTCTTCCCTGGTTGGGGAAGCCGCCATAAAGTGTAAATTAGGAAACTTATTATGCCTAATGATAGCCTGACTTATCCTACAAACACCTGTACACACATCTCGTACATCGTAAACGATTTTATTCTCAAGACCGAGGGCAATATCTAGGTTTCTTAAACCAAGATCCATGTCAATTAAAAGTACTCTAAAACCACGCTGAGCTAGTATAGTTCCAGCGTTCGCCACAAAAACGGTTTTACCCGTTCCACCTTTTCCTGACGCTATTGAAATGACCTTACCCATGTTGTCCTCGCATTGAGCTATTTCGCTATATCATTATAGCATTACTTATGGGTAACTGACAATATATTACTTGAAATCACAGAATAATTGTTGTTTAATTGGGAACCATAGAATTATTCAGGAATTCTTACTTGTTATCTATCAAATCTTACCTCTATATATAGGGAATAATAGCACTTTAATAATAGAAATCCACTAAATTAAACCTTTCTGACTGAAGCTTAGGAATTCACCATCCCCGATAATTATATGATCTAAAACTTCTATTCCAAGAATTTCTCCAGCTTCCACAAGTCTTTTAGTTATATCTAGGTCTTCCTTGCTTGGAAGAACAGAGCCAGAAGGATGATTATGAATTAATATTACTGCTTGAGCTGATTTTCTCACGGCGTTATGAAAAACTTCTCTTGGGTGCACTATGGCCGACGTTAAGGTTCCAACTGCTATCTGCTCTTTAGAGATTACTTCCCCTTTACAGTTTAGTACCAGGAGCCTAAAGTTCTCCTTTGTCAAATTTCTCATCTCTTCCATAAACAATGATGCTACAGAATCAGGATCTGTTACATTGATTCTATATTCTTTTGGCCTTGCAGAGATTCTTTTGCCTAGCTCAATAGCAGCCATGATCTGGCAACCCTTAGCCTCTCCAATTCCTGGAACTTCTAGTATTTCTTCCATAAGGGCTTGTGATAACCAATATATATCCCTATTTTCCTTTGCCAATAATTCATGTGCTAATTCCAAGGATGACTTTTGGCGAGTACCTGTTCGGAGTAGAATAGCCAACAACTCTGCTAAAGATAAGTATTGGGGACCATAAGCCAATAATTTTTCTCTGGGCCTTTCATCCAATTGCAATTCTCTTATAAACATTATAAAACCCTCCTTGTCTATTACATATATTACCATACACTTGGAGGGTATTCAATTCCTTTATACTAAATTGTTTGGATTATTCTTACATATATTTTTGTACTTATTCTCCTGGTGGATAACAAATAACTTACCAACAAATAATTATTCGAATTTGTGAAGGAATAATCCACTGGCCAATTTAGGTTCAAACCATGTTGATTTTGGTGGCATCACAAGGTTCTTGTCTGCAACAGCCAATAATGAATCCATATTAAGGGGCGGTACCGCAAAAGCCACCTTCATATCATCCTTGCAACGGGCTTCTAGTTCATTAAGCCCCCTTATGCCACCAACGAAATCAATTCTATGATCTCTTCTTAAATCCCATATACCTAGAATTGGTCCTAATACTTGGTCTGAAAGAATCGAGACATCTAATGCTCCAATTAAATCATCTGGAACCATTCTCCTGCTTGCCTTTAAGTGGTACCATTCTCCCTCCAAGTACATACCGAAGGTTAATTTTTCTTGGGGTCTATAAGGAGTTTCCCCTTTTGCTTCTACAAAGAAGCCCCGGGTCCTAAGAGCTCCTAAAAATTCCTCACTAGATAGGCCATTAAGATCTTTTACAACTCGATTGTAGTCAAAAATCTTTAGGTGAGAATCAGGGAACACTACAGCCATAAAAAAGTTGTAAGCTTCTTCACCTGTATGATTGGGGTTATTCTCTCTTCTCTTAGATCCAACCTTTGCTGCAGAAGCACATCGGTGATGACCATCTGCTATATATAGGGCCGGAATTCTCTTGAATTCTTCCACAATTTTATCTAGTGCCTCCATATCTTCAACCTTATATAGAATATGTCTAACACCATCTCTACTTGTAATATCATATTCCGCTAATGAATTATCCCTTATAGTGTTTATCAGTCTACTAATTTCAACATTCTCCCTATATGTTAAAAACACAGGTTCTGTATGAGCCCCGCATGTATCAAAATGACGAATCCGATCCTCTTCTTTTTCCACTCTGGTATGTTCGTGTTTTTTTATTAGCTCCTTCTGGTATTCATCTATAGAGACCGTGGCCACAATTCCCACCTGAGTTCTCCCATCCATGATCTGTTCATATATATATAAGGTAGGTTCTGCTTCTTCTTTTAAGACACCCCTATTTTCAAAATCCTCTAAATTTGATTTGGCTTTTTCATATACCTGAGGGGAATATGGATTTTCAACCTGGGGCAAGTCGATTTCTGATCTTGAAATATGTAAAAAGCTATAAGGGTTACCTTCAGCCATTTTCGATGCTTCTTTTCTATCCATAACGTCATATGGAAGGGCAATAACCAGGCCTACAAGTTCCTTTGAAGGTCTTAATCCCTTAAAGGGTTTTATAATTGCCATTTTTTTACCTCCTTCATTATGGTTTCCTCTACTTCTTCTATAGTCATACGAGTGGTGTCTAGTAAAATTGCATCTTCCGCTTGCCTAAGAGGATTTAATAGCCTTGTAGTATCGTTATGGTCTCTAGCTTTTATACTTTCTAGCACTTGCTCAAAACTTATGGCTTCACCCTTTTCTAATAGTTCCAGATGCCTCCTCCTAGCTCTTTCTTCAGGAGAAGCAGTAATAAAGAATTTAACTTCAGCATCCATAAAGACGTTGGTTCCAATATCCCTACCATCCATTACAAGGCTTTTTGTCTGTCCCATTCTTCTTTGTAATTCCACAAGCTTTTCTCTCACCATGGGTATGGCAGAACAAAGGGATGCAGCCCTTGCCACTTCACTATTTCTAATAAGGGCTGAAACATCATGTCCGTCAAGCCATGTATGTCCATTGATAAAATCTATATCAGTTTCCTCTAACATGGTTTTTATGGCTTCCAAGTTATCTGCCGAAATATTCTCTTGAAGCATTTTATATGCCACAGCTCTGTACATAGCTCCTGTATCAATATAGTCAATATTTAATCTCTGGGCTATGGATTTGGCAATTGTACTTTTACCAGAACCAGAAGGACCATCAATAGCGATTTTAATATTATTTACCAAGACCCTACTCCTTTTTTGACAACAATTTTTCTACTTCTGCAACAAAGGTGTTAACATCTGTAAACTGTCTATACACTGAGGCAAATCTCACATAAGCAACTTCATCTAGTTCTTTCAATTTGTCCATTATAAGTTCTCCTACAAAGGAGGAGGGAATTTCTTTTTCCATCATATTGTTGAGACCCCGTTCTATTTCATTAACGACCCTCTCAATGTCAGCCATTGGAACCGGTCTTTTTTCACAAGCTTTTATTATTCCAGACAAAACCTTACTTCGATCAAAGGGTTCTCTTCTCCCATCTTTTTTAACCACCATTAATGTCATTTCTTCAATTTTTTCATAGGTGGTGAATCTCTTGTTGCATTGATCGCATTCTCGCCTTCTTCTTATTGCGTGGCCCTCTTCGGTATGCCTAGAATCAATTACTCTTGTTTCTGTGTGTTCACAAAATGGACATTTCATATTTTTTCACCTCCATGGTTTTAGGATTTACAAATATTATACTATATATAGTAGCCTCTGTAAATAAATGGACAAGGATAGTGGTTGTCTTAAGTTAACAAGAAAGGTAGGTCGCCCCCATAAAAAAAGCGCTATTTGCTAGCGCTTTTTTTATCGGTTTTATAGACTGGTCCTGAACCAATTGATTTTACGATGCAATATTCACATCTACCAACCAGGCCATTACTTTTTCCAATAGGAGGGTTATAATGATATTTTCTTTTCCAGCAAACTTTTCAAAAGACTCGCCGTAGGCTGCCTCAAATTCATCCATTGAAGAAAAGCCTTCTTTCTCAAGCATGTCTTTTAGACCTTCATTATACTCATCTTTGGATATTTCAATTCCTTCATTCCTTGCTATTGTATAAAGGACCATTTCTTGCTTACATACGACCTCGGACTGTTGATGGACATAATCCTCAAATTCCTCTTCCGTCATATTTAAATAAGTAGTTAAGAACACTGGGAACTCCATTTCATAATAGGAAGCATATGAACTATAATAATCGTAATTTTGATCCTTTTTTCGCTTTAGCTCAGCTGCAGGATATTTTATTACTTCAGAAGATTCAATTACCTTGGTCCATATTTCCGTTTGTACTCTAGCCTTTTCTTGACCCTCTTTACCTTCTAGAACATTTTTCTCAAGGTCTTTCATATATTCTTCCATAGATGTATACTGGCTATTGTTTTTTACAAAATCTTCATTGAATTCAGGAAGAATAGGATCTCCCTCTTTGTAATTGATGGTGATTTCGAACTGAGCTTTTGCCCCCTTAAGTTCCTCAGCATGGTATTCTTCAGGGAAGGTAACATCAATTGTAAATGTGCTTCCGATTGCTTTACCAATTATCCCTTCTTCAAAACCAGGAATCATAGATCCTGATCCCAAGGTTAGAGCCTGGGCTTTAGCACTACCACCATCAAAGGCTTTTCCATCCAATGTTCCAGCATAATCTATATTTAGTTTATCTCCATCTTTTGCAATTCCAGAAGTTATCTTGTCCGCTTTAGCTGCTGCTGCCAATATTCCCCCTATGGCCACATCCAAATCTTCTTGAGTTACTTCTATTTTTTCGTAGCTGGAATCAAGACCCTTGTATTGGCCAACAGTAATATACTCAGATAAATCATAATCATATATATCTTCATCGCTAGAGCAGGCTCCCAAGCTTAGGATTACTCCTAAAATAACTAACGGAATCCACATCTTTTTATTCATAATAATCCCCTTAAACATCTAATCCAAATCTTATTTGCTAGCTACATCCTTTGCTGTTTCACATAATTTCGCAAATGCTGCTTGGTCGTAAATAGCCATTTCAGACAAAATTTTTCTATTTACATCAATATTAGCTTTTCTCAAACCGTCCATTAAGCGAGAATAAGAAATTCCATTCATTCTTGCCCCGGCATTGATTCTGGTAATCCAAAGACTTCTAAAGTCTCTCTTTCTATGTTTTCTACCAACATAAGCACTTCGTAGAGATCTCATAACAGCGGTGTTAGCAACCTTAAACTGTTTTCTCTTTGCCCCATAAAACCCTTTTGCTTGCTTCAATACTTTTTTATGTCTCTTATGGGCATTCATACCCTTTTTTACTCTTGCCATGATTTATTTTCCTCCAAAATTATTTACCCATCGCTGCCATTATTCTCTTGAAATCCGCACTCTTTACCAAAATCGACTTTCTCAAGCCTCTCTTTCTCTTTGCAGATTTCTTGGTAAGGATATGACTTTTATATGCCTTATGTCGTTTTAATTTCCCAGTTCCAGTCAATTTAAATCTTTTGCATGCGCCTCTATGAGACTTCATCTTATTCTTCGCCATTTTTTTCTGTCTTCCTTTCAAATGTATTATCTGACCTACTCTTCAGAAGGCTTTTCCTTTTTTTCCGTTTTTTCCACTTTCGGTGCCATAATCATAATCAGACTTCGTCCTTCAAATACAGACGGCTTCTCAACAACACCTACTTCGCTTAGGAATTCTTCAAATTTTTTCATTACTTCCTTGCCCTTGTTTACGTAATCACGTTCTCTTCCTCGAAATCGCAAACTGACCTTAAGCTTGTCCCCATCTTTTAGGAACTTGGAAGCGGTATTTGCTTTTACCCTTATATCATGATCTTCAATAAAAGTTGAAAGCCTGATTTCCTTTACTTCAGTAACTTTTTGTTTTTTCTTTGCCTCTTTTTCTTTTTTCTGAATTTCATATCTGTATTTGCCATAATCTAGAATCTTGCAAACAGGTGGGCTAGCATTGGGCGAGATACTTACTAGGTCTAGATTTTTTTCTAGGGCTAAATTTAATGCTTCATCTCTACTCATTACCCCCAGCATTGTCCCATCTTCGTCGATTATTCTTAGTTCTTTGTCACGAATTTCTTCGTTAATCTGATTTTCCTTGCTAATTGGTATGCACCTCCTCTAAAAAATAAACGGACACCTCTAAAGTATCCGCTAATTAACACAATTTTTTCATCTTGCAGTTATTATTAACCCTAGGAGCTTAACGCAATTAAGGTGAGAAGCGGAAACTTCTTCTTTGTTACTAAGTTAATTTATCATTACAAACACCTTATGTCAAGGTTTTTATCCCTATTTCATTAT
>JAVEXZ010000031.1:0-1969 GCA_034003765.1 Anaerovoracaceae bacterium
TCTTAGAGGAGGCAATAGAAAAAACACGTGAATTCCTATTGAAAAGTGTTCCTAATGCGGACTTCGGTTCAGTTGGCGGGGAATGGATAATATTAGGATTGGCTCGTTCTTCCCAAGGGGTCCCCAGGGAATACAGAGACATATACCTAAAGAATATTAACAGCCTAGTTGCGGCCCACCAAGGTGTTCTTACCCATGTAAAATACACTGAGTATTCACGTCTTATTTTGGCCCTAACAGCATTAGGTGAAGATGTAACAAATATTGAAGGCTATAATCTTTTAAGCTATTTGGTGGACCTAGATCAAGTCGTAAAGCAAGGGGTTAACGGTCCAGCTTTTGCCCTGCTTGCCCTAGACTCAAAAGGCTATCAACTTCCACAAAAAGCCATAGAAGAAGTCACTGAAAATGGAGGAAGGGTTGCTAACCGAGAAGCCTTGGTAAATTATTTACTTTATCGAGGGCCTCAAGAGGGAGACGTTGATAGAACTGCTATGATGCTTCAAGCCTTGGCACCATATAAGAATGATTCAAGGGTTAAGGCATTTGGAGAAGAGGCTTTTAAAGTATTGGATGGTCAAGAAAATCCAGAGGGGACATTTTCTTTGGCAGGTGATAATACCTTGGAATCCCTGACCCAGGCTATTATAGCTAAAGAGCGATGGGGTAAAGATGTAAGGAAGAACCTAGAGGCTATCTTGGAATACCAACTTTCTGATGGCAGCTTTGAGCATATAAAAGGGCTGGGGTCTGACTTAATGGCAACAGAGCAAGCCTTTTATGCTCTTGTAAATCACCAAAGGAACCTTCAAGGAAAATCTGATATATATGAAATGAAGGGTGTTATAAATGAAAGAGAGATCAGAGTTCTCTTAGATGGTAAGCCCCTTACATTTGATCAAGCCCCTCTTAATGAATCAGGGCGAGTCCTTGTTCCAATGAGAGGAATCTTTGAAGCTTTTGGTGCAACTGTAACTTATGAATCAGTTGAAAAAGTTGTAAGGGGTGTCTTAGGAAATAAAGTGGTAATCCTAACAATAGGATCAAAAAAAGCAAATGTGAATGGAAAAGATGTTATATTGGATGTTCCAGCTAAAATAGTAAATGGGCGAACTCTAGTTCCATTACGTTTTGTTGGGGAAAGTCTTGATGCAGATGTAGATTGGATCAACCAAACAAGAACAGTGGTGATAATTAGATGAGTGATAATGTTAAGAATATAATATGGATACTATTAGCATCTATACTTATAGCTGCCTTCCTTCTTATGGGCGGATGTGCTAATAAAGGTGAAGCAACATCATCTTTGGATAATGGAATTTCTCTATCTACTTCAGGGGCTCTGGCAGGGCAACAAGAGGAGAATTCTAGTGAAACCACTGGCGATAATGGAATAATTGATGGTTCAAATCAAAGGGATTCTGACAATAAGAATTCTGCAAAAAGTGATGATGAGAAAACTGATGAGAAAACTGACTCTCCAAAAACCAACCACGAAAAACCACCCCAAATTATTGAAAAACCTCTCTCTTGCAAGATAACTATTACTTGCGAAACCCTTCTTGCAAACCCAGATAAAATTCCTCCAGGTAAAAGGCAACTGATTCCTGCAGATGGGGTTATATTAGCTCCTACTAAGATAGAGTTTAAGAGGGGGGAATCCGCATTTGATATACTTGCAAGAGCAACAAGAGACAATGGAATTCACATGGAATTTGTGAAAACCCCTATATATAATAGTGCATATATTGAAGGCATCCATAATCTATATGAGTTTGATGGTGGAGAAGCCTCTGGATGGATGTATAGTATCAATGGGGTATTCCCCCAAAGAGGTTCAAGTACCTGTATAATAGAAGCAAATGACAGGATTCATTGGGTATATTCTTGTGACCTAGGTAGAGACGTAGGGGGATATTTCGTTAACCAAAAGGATGAATAGATAGGGATTTTAGCGGATATTACCTTA
>JAVEXZ010000031.1:2069-9650 GCA_034003765.1 Anaerovoracaceae bacterium
GAGACGTAGGGGGATATTTCGTTAACCAAAAGGATGAATAGATAGGGATTTTAGCGGATATTACCTTAGGGGAAAGTATCTAAAGGCTGAAGTTTTATATAAATTATACAAGTGTTAAAAGTTCCAACCCAAAAATAAGAATAAGTAAGAAGAAGGATTATTATTATGAAAGATGTCTTTAGTAGCTACCACCCAGCTATAAATTTCTCTTTTTTTACCCTGGTAATTTTCTGTGGTATGTTCTTTTTGCATCCCCTTCTTTTAATTATTTCTCTCTCTTCGGCTTTTCTTTATTACTACTACCTAAATGGTAAAAAAGCTCTTAAACTTTTTTCCTTAATTATCTTACCTATGATGGTGGGAATCTCTCTTATTAACCCCCTCTTTAATCATCGGGGAATGACTATATTGGGCTACTTTAGACAGAACCCAATTACCCAAGAGTCGATATTCTATGGGGCGATAACAGGCTTAATGTTTGGGACCATAATACTCTGGTTTGCATGTTACAACATGGTTATGACCAGTGATAAATTCGTATATTTATTTGGTAGAATTATACCTTCCATGTCATTAATATTTTCCATGGTATTGAGATTTGTTCCCAAGTTCACAAATCAGTTCCGACTTGTATCAGACACACAGCGCACACTAGGAAGAGATGTAGGAGAAAGTGGCTTATTCCCTAGACTAAAGCAAGGGATCAAAGAAACATCTATAATGGTAACCTGGTCTTTGGAAAACTCTTTGGACACAGCAGATTCCATGAAAGCTAGAGGATATGGACTGCCAGGAAGAACGGCCTTCTCCATATTTCGTTTTGATAATCGAGATAAATTGCTCTTAATAGTTCTTGGAGCGATTCTCCTAGTATTAATTATAGGAGTGGCCTTTGGCCAGCATAGGGTGCAGTATTTTCCCATAGTCCTTTTCCCAGAAACCACATTATTTTCTTTTATACTCTACGGAGTCTACACCCTACTTTGTTTGTTGCCTATTATTCTAAATGGAATGGAGGATGTTAAATGGAAGCATTTACAATCAAGAATTTAACATTTACCTATCCTCATAGAAAAGAAGCCGCACTTAAGGATATAAACCTGTCGGTTTCACGGGGGGCCTTTATAGTAATTTGTGGACAGTCGGGATCAGGGAAGACTACTCTTCTTAGAAAACTGAAAGGTGCCCTAGCCCCAGCAGGAGAGAGTCGTGGAGACATCCTTTTTTATGGGGTGCCTCTAGACCAAGTTCCCCAAAGAGACCAGGCCAGAAAAATCGGCTATGTGCTTCAAAATCCTGACAATCAAATAGTAACAGATAAGGTATGGCATGAGTTGGCTTTTGGCATGGAAAGCCTAGGCTATGATCAAGAGACTATAAGACTTAGGGTAGCAGAGATGGCCAGCTTCTTTGGCATCCAAAGTTGGTTTCATAAAAATGTTCAAGAACTCTCAGGAGGCCAGAAGCAGATACTTAACCTGGCTTCAGTTATGGCCCTTCAACCTGAGGTCTTAATCTTAGATGAGCCCACTTCACAACTTGATCCTATTGCCGCTAGAGATTTTCTCGCCATGGTAGAAAAAATACACCGAGAGATTGGTGTAACTGTCTTGCTTTCGGAACATCGTTTAGATGAAGTTATGGCAATGGGAGATAGGGTTTGGGTTTTGGATAATGGCCAAATTTTAGTAAATGATACACCAGAAAATACCAGTGCAATCTTGGCCACAAAAGATCATCCCATGTTCCTTGCAATGCCAGCCCCCTTAAAGATATATGGTGAACTTTATGAAGAGGGCTTCCGAAAAGATCTTCCTTGCCCTGTAACTGTTGGGGAAGGGCGAAAGTGGCTTGAGGATGTTATGAAAGACAAAGAACCTGAACCAAAGGCGATATCTATTGAATTACCCCCTAACCGTGGCAAAGAAAGTCCGCTTATCTCAATGAAGGATGTTTGGTTTCGCTACGAGAAGAGAGAGCCTGATGTAATCAAAGACTTTTCCATGGAAGTTTTTCGAGGGGAATTCTTCTGTATTGTAGGAGGAAATGGAACAGGGAAGACTACCGCATTAAATATAATAAGTGGCCTTAAAGAGCCCTATAGGGGAGGAGTAAAATTTAAGGGTCGAGACCTTGGTGACTATAAAAGGCGAGAGCTGTTTTCAGGGATTATGGGAGTTCTGCCTCAAAACCCCCAGTCGGTTTTTGTAAAAGCAAGTGTTGGGGAAGACTTAGAGGAAATGTTATTAGGGTCAAAAGAATTTCTAGACCCCAAAGCACGTAAAAGTAGAGTCTTGGAGATAGCTAGGCAAATTCATCTTGAGGATTTAATGGATGTCCATCCTTATGACCTATCTGGAGGAGAACAGCAAAGAGCTGCATTAGGAAAAATTCTTTTAATGGAACCAGAAATCTTACTCCTAGATGAGCCAACAAAGGGAATGGACAGCCAGTTCAAAGAAGAACTTGCCCAAATATTAAGACAAAGAATAGCAGAGGGGATTACGGTAATACTTGTGTCCCACGATATTGAATTTTGCGCCCAATATGGAGATCGGTGTGCCATGATTTTTGATGGCAATATTATTACCCAAGGGATGCCTCGTCAGTTCTTTTCAGGGAACAGTTTTTATACTACAGCGGCAAACAGAATGTCCAGGCAAGTATTTGAGAATGCTGTAGTGCCCCAGGATGTAGTGGCCCTTATCCGGGCTAACTTTAATCTAAAGACTCCCGAAAATAAAAAAACCTCCCAAGAAGCAGATTCCAGTAAAGAAGACTTATCTGCAGATGAGGGGGTGTCAAAGGAAGCGGATGAGCTTTCTGAAAACAAGTTAACTCCCAACGACAAAGATTTTGCTGGGTTTGAAAAATCGGTAAATGAAAAGGAATCCTCAGTAGTTGAAATGGCTTCTAAGGGAATTGACTTTAGAGTCACCGACCAAACCTCACAAAGAGGTCACCTAGTTGAAAAAAGGATAATATGCAAAAGCGGAAAACCAATTAGAAAAAAGGATATAAAAGTTAAAGATAAAATAGAGGTTAATCCAGGCCTCTCACTAGGTAAAACAAGCCAGAAGGCAAAGATCCTAACCTGGATATTCCTAGCCCTAATACCAATAACCTTGTATCTTGGAACATTTTGGTTGGATGATCGCAAATATTATATAATTAGCCTACTAGTAGTTGGTTATACCATGATCCCCTTCTTCGCCATATTTGAAGGAAGAAAACCCATGGCCAGGGAAGTTATTTTAATATCAGTCCTAATAACCCTTGGGGTATTGGGGCGAGGAGCATTTTTCATGATTCCCCAATTCAAACCAATTATTGCTATAGTAATCTTGGCAGGAGTTACCCTAGGTAGTCAGGCGGGATTTATGACAGGGGCTATGACTGCCTTCGTATCTAACTTCTTCTTTGGACAAGGACCTTGGACCCCATGGCAAATGTTTGCTCTCGGGTTAATTGGTTTCTTAGCTGGATGGCTAGTTGAAAAAAGAATTTTGGGGGAAAGTAAAACGGCCCTTATGATATTTGGGGCTATAGTATCTTTTGTAGTTTATGGATTTGTTGTAGACCTATGGACTGTATTTGGTATGGGAACAGGTGAGAATCTTTGGCAATGGGCACTTACGGTATATACATTAGCCCTGCCATTTAATATAATAAACACAGTAGCAACAAGCATATTTCTTTTCTTCTTGGCAAAACCAATGGTTGAAAAGATAAACAGAATCAAGATCAAATATGGTATGATCTATTAAAATAAAGTGAAGATAAAATGAAGATAAAACGCAGATATGAATCTAGGAGAGGTTGCTTAGCCAATAAAATACTGCAACTTGCTAGTTGAGAATTCGATAGCGTCAAAGCGATATTTCCCATAATCCTTACGACAATTGGCCTAAAAACCAGATATTTTGCATACGAACCACGATAAATGGCGGGGAATTGGATGCTTAAATATAACAATTAAATATGTTTTATGTCCTAGTTAGAAGTTCTATCTAGGCTAAGAGGGAAACAGGTGAAAAACCTGTGCGGTACCGCCGCTGTAAGCGAGGAGCTACTGTCATACAAAACCACTGGAATAACTTCCGGGAAGGTAGACATGAAAGTGTAGATTCGCGAGCCAGAAGACCTGCATAAATGAGAGATGATGGGCTGACGGGTTATCAGCCACTATTTCGCACAGGGAATCTAACAGAAACCCTAAACAAGCAGAAAATACGGGCTGCAGCATATTGCTGTAGCTTTTTCTATTAACCCGATGAATGATGGGAGGTAAAAAAATGAACTACAAGAAGAATGGACTAATCAGGCTAAATGGAATAAAAAAAAGCATGGCTTTCATACTAATGCTAGCCATGGTAATAACTAGTCTGGGAATATCAGGCTGGGGGACAGATGAAGCTTACGCAGCACTGGTATATCCTCAGGCAGAAAATGCAATAAATAGTTACTATAATGGATCGCAGAATATGGTTCTTGATGACTGGGAGGAGCTTGCGGCTGTATACTCCTATTTAGAAGGGTATGTAGCTAGTAATTCCTATAGGGGTGGTGTGGATATAAGCGCATATGTATTACCCCAAACGGGCACAGGAGCAGGTGGTTTGTTTGCAGCCCTTATGAAAGGGGATTCTGGCACCGCAACAGAGTTAGCTAAAAATCTAGTGGCCGCTTCCCATGTAATAACAGCAGGTGGGGTTTATCAATGTTCCACTAACATCCTTGCCTTAGAGGCATTCAATAGAAGCAATGGGGTTATTCCAGTGACCTATAACACAACTAGAGCCATCGACTATTTATTAGAGGCTAGAGAAATAGACGGTGGATATAAGGCTTGGGGGGAAATTTCTTACGACACTGCAGGTATGGTGCTGACAGCCTTATCATTACCAGTTTTCTCTGAGTATCCAAATATTGAGGATAGAAAAATAGAGTTAGTGAAGTGGATTAAAGCTGGGCAATCTCCAAGTGGTGCATTCCAATCATTTTATCTTGGAGTAGGATCTGATAATGCAAACACTACCGCTATTGTTTTATACGGTCTCCTAGCAGCTGGTGAAAAGTTAGATAAGTGGACTACTAGCCCTGCTCTGGGTTTGGTAGATAGTGGCCTTTATAACGAAAGTGACGGATGGTTTACATCATGGTCGGGCCCTTGGAATGATTTTGCCACTAAACAATCAACACTTGCTCTCGTGGATGCGAATAAAGGGAACTCATTTTATGCCAATGTTGAGTTGAATAGCATTCACTATATCAGTACAACAATGCAATTAATAAAGGATGATGGTACTTATTTGGAGAAAAGTGTTACAGTTCCTAGTGGATCCTCATTGAATTTTGTTGCGTCTAAAGTTTCGGGATCTGCTATTACAGAAGGCCTTAACTATTATGAAGATGGCGAAGAAGTTTCGCTAGTAGCTGATAACTCTACCATATTGGCAGTAGCAGCGAAGTTTGACAATATCACATACCTTTCATATGAAGATAGCAAGCTTGGAGTGGCTAGGGTAAATGTTCCTTTTGGTGGATCTGCAGATTTTAATATAAAGAACTTAGAGCTTTCTACTGGGTCAATTACAGCTTTGCAGTTTGTATCTGTTGACGTTAATGGAGATTCTATAGGTGATGTAGTAAGTAACGAGTCAGGGAAGGTCACCATTATTCCTATTGATGAAGTGACATACCTAAACGTATTAGAATATACCTATGATAACAATACGAGGTTGAATGTAAGAAGGGTTCCTAGTGATTCAGCCATATTACCAGCTGAAATAATTATGGCCACTGGGGGATCACAGACAAAAACTGTATCAGTTAGAATTGAAGGACCAACTGATCATTTTGCATACTATACTGCGTATGATGTTGTAGGTGATGGTTCAAAACAGTTGACAGTAGAAGAGGCTGTTAATCAAGTAATGGATGCTAGTAGTATTGAATATGCTTACATAGGTGGATATTTAACCACAGTCGGAGGGATTTATTCTGCAATGTATGGAGGCCATGACGGATGGTGCTATTACATTAATAATAGCGGCTCAAATTCTGGTATGGCGGGCCAAGTGATTTCTGACGGAGATGAAATTGTTTTATATTACGGTTTTGGCCCTGGTTGGGGAACTGATTTGGTAAGATTGGAATCATCCATAAGTGGAAGTGCCGTTACCCTTACTGTTTTAAACGGGACGACTTCAGTGCCTGGAGTTACCATTAGTTGGAATAGGGCATCTTTGCCTGAAGTAACCGATGAAAATGGTAAAGTTACAATTAATAATGTTTCTTCAGGAACCTATTCTGTTCAAATTTCAAAAACAAATAAAGACGGGGTTCCCTTAGTAGTAAGACTACCTTCAGGCACGGCAATTACTATTACCGATTCGGGAGATTCTTCCCAAGAAGAGGGCTCCGGACTGATAGAAACAGCAGAGAAAGTATTTTTGACTGTAAAAGGATTAGGGGGTAAAGTTCTTTATCCAAATACTAGTCAATCATATTATGTGGGGATTACGGCACGAGATGTTTTGGATAATACTCCCCTGTCCATAACTGGTAGCAGGGCTTATGTGACTGCCATTGATGGGCTAAATGAATTTGAACATGGACCAAATTCAGGTTGGCTATATACAGTGAATGGTGGAGTTGCAGGAACTACACCTTCTAACAGCAAACGTTTGTCAATCGGAGATGAAGTCCTTTGGTACTACACATCGGATTATAAAAAGGATTCTGGTTCTTCCGCCTGGAAGAAGGACGAAGAAAAGACTTCTGAACTTGTAGCCAAAGAAGACGGTAAAGGTTCAGCTACCGTTGAGGTTAGCAAGGCTGATATGGACAAGCTAATTAAAGACGGTGGTGCTCTTAAGGCAAAGAGCTCAATAGCTACTATTGAGATGGATGCTGCTACTCTTAAGGGTCTTGGAAAAGAGATGGGTAAGGATCTTGAGATAAGAGCAAAAAAAGTTGATATCACTGAGAAAGATGATATTAGCCAAGAGATGAAAGATAAAATTGGAGATAGGCCTGTTCTTGATTTAACAGTTATGAGCGGGACCAAGCAGATATCACAGTTTGATGGTTCTGTTAGAGTTTCTATACCATACACTCTTAAAGATGGAGAAGATCCAAGTACAGTTATAATCTACCTTATCAAAGATAATGGTGAGATTGAAGTAGTGAAAAATGCTGAATTCGATCCTGCGACTGGTGAAGTTAAGTTTACTACAAGCCATTTCTCCTTGTATGGAATAGGCTATAAAGAGCTAGGCTTTAGTGATATTAAAGGCCATTGGGCTAAAGATCATATCTCGTATCTCGCCGCAAGAGACTATATTACAGGAATGAGCAAAGACCATTTTGCTCCAGAAGGAACTTTAACCCGAGGTCAGTTTGTTCAGCTATTAGCTAATTTAGCCAACGTAGACCTTAAAAAATATGGTTCAACAGAACCATCGTCGATAAACGATATAAAGTCAACGGACTGGTTTGCACCAGCTGTAGCCTGGGCTGTAGAGCAAGGAATAGTAACAGGAATTACTCTTCCTGATGGCACCACATCATTCTACC
>JAVEXZ010000032.1:0-9345 GCA_034003765.1 Anaerovoracaceae bacterium
AACTCTTTTGGTTTTTAACTTTGCCTTTGTAATGGACTCTGGATATTATATAGAAAATGTTCTTTTAAGGTGGTACGCAACTAGTGTAAGCGGAGCCGCTTACTTAATTCCCTTGGCCTTAAATATCTATATTTTGGCAAAGGATTTCAAATGGATCCCATTAGTCAGCAACAAGATTTTCCTTGTAATGACTTCATTCTTGATCCACCTAAATGCATGTTGGAATGTTTCAATGTCAATAGGCTTATATCATAAGCGAATTATCCTCAGTATTTGGGATACACCTATTCCCGATCCAACTTCTTTTCTCTTGCTCTTTATCAATCTTTCTACTCTAATTTTTGTCTTTAGAAAATACTTTAGTCCAATTTACCTTAGCTCTGAGAAGTATCAAGGAATAGGAGGACAAGAAAGGATTAGTGAAATGGAGATGATAGATAATATTGCGTCTAAGTATGGTCTAACAGAAAGGGAAAGGGAAGTTGCAATCCTAGTTTATCGTGGTAACAAAAATTCCGACATTGCCCAGGACTTATTTATCTCAGTCAACACAGTTCGCAATCATATCCATAATATTTACATCAAACTTAATATTATTTCTCGATTTCAGTTGATACACCTTATTAATGACCAAGATAGTACACAAGGACTATAGCCATTTACACAGAATAATTGATATAATCTGAATATTAGTTAAGTTGTGTAGGTGTATCCTTTGAGAGGAGGTAAGTACAATGACCAGAAATAAGTGGATTGGTCTTGTTGTTGTAGTTGTAATAATACTAGGAGGTATTATTTATTTTGCTACTATGAATTCTGGAGGTGACCTTGATGAAGACATGATATCAATCGAGGCTACATTTGAGGAGGCAGGTGTTACCATGGAATGGGATGAAGCTTCTAGAACTCTATATTTGGGAGTCAACAAGGAATTAGAATTTACCCTAGATAGCACCACTATGGTTTATGACGGTATTCCATATGAAATGGAAAAACCTGTTGTTATGGCTAAAGATGAGGCCTATGTTGATGGAAAGCTTTTAAGAGATCTGTTTGGTGCTACCATTGAAGATGGGGTAGCGGTTTTACCAGATTATGCAACTCGAGCACTAAAAGAAAGCTTTAAAACCAAGAAAGAACTTTACCAACAAGCCGTTGAAACAGAAAAAGAATTTTTAGAAGCTCTTAACCCTCAAACTGGTTGGGATGTTGCAAGAGAACTTGTAAAAATTGGGAGTTCTGATATAGGATTTAGACTAGGGGGAACACCAGAGGCCAAAATGGCAGCCGATGTTATTTACGCCAAATACGAAGAGCTAGGCCTAATGCCAAAATACCATACATTTGAAACCTATGGTTGGAGATACTTGGATTCATCATTTACTGTAGAAGGTGCAGACCTAGATATTCCAGTAGTTTCTGTTGTAGGCACTAAGGCTACACCGGAAGAAGGCATTACGGCTGAGCTAGTTTATGTAGGAACTGCTACAAAGCAGGAGATGGCAGATATTGATGTTCAAGGTAAGATTGCTGTTATTAAAATGGATCTAGATTATCATCCTTGGCAGTCTCAAGGTGCTTATGCAGTAGCAAACCAAGGTGCTGTTGGTGTTATTTACTATTGCGAAAATTACTATGCACAGTATGAAGGGGGAGAAGCATTTAATGCACAAGACTGGAGTGGTTCAGAAATTGATATCCCGGTTTTAAATACTCCGAAAAAATACGGTGAACAATTAGTTGCTGCTATGGAAGGAGCTAAATTAAAGGCAACATTGGTTTCAGAAGTAGAAATCGATGAAAAAGCACCAGGCTATAATGTTATTGGAATGATTGAAGGCGCAAAGTACCCTGATGAGTATGTTATTGTAAATGCTCATACAGATGCTCACTTCTATGGTTTTCAGGATGACTCCATTGCTATTGGAGGCATTGTAGCTATTGCTGAAGCAATGCAAAAGAGCGACTATACACCTGATAGAACTATTCTATTCCTTTCTATGGATGCTGAAGAATTTGGAGCCATTGACCTTGGCCCTGACTGGCTCTTAGGTTCTTGGAATTTAATGAAGGAAAAGAATACAGAATGGGCGGGGAATGTAGTAGGAAGCCTTACTATTGAGTTATTTGCCTATGAAGGAACAGAGAACTTTGAACTTAGGGCAAGTGACACTTTACACGAATATATTATAAATGCAGCTAGAGGGTTTGAATATTCAGCTTATAAGGGACTAGGTGTTGTTAAAAATGAAATTTCCAATATGTCTGACGAGTTCTCAATGGCATATTTCGGAATTCCTACATTTAGAACAAACACGGATCCATTTGTTGTAGAGAATATTTATCACACCCAATTTGATATTGAAGAAACCACCTCCTTTGATAAGTATGCTGAAGCCTTGTCTCATTATGCAAAACTATTTATACGTCTTGATAAAATGGCGGTTGCTCCTTATGACCTAACTCTAGGCATAAGAAAATATGACGAAAGCATGAATTATGAAGCAATTAGCGGTCTTGAAATAGGAGATGAGCTTCAGGGACTTGCAGGCGATTACAAGGCTAAGGCCACAGAATTATACTTTAAGAATGCTTTGATTTTAAAACTCTACGATCAAGCTAAAATGTCTGGTAAAAATGTAGACCTTCTAAAATCAGCTTTAGTAGACTACAACAAAAAGGTTCGTGAAACTGTTAGATTATATCTAACGGGGACCCTTGCAATGGCAGGAGAGACTGTTGCCCTTGAAATCCCATTCTATCAAGACCTGCCTGCATTATTTGATGCGGCTATAGCAGCCTTTAACGAAGGCGATGGTGCAGCAGCATCAGAACTATTATCAGGGCTAAAGGGAAGTTACTACGCAGATTTTGAAGACTATGACACTTGGTACTCAATTAATCGAGATAATATTAACCCGAGAAATCCTGATAGAGATATTTTGTGGACAGAGGAAATAAGGCTGCAGTTCTTTGATCACTACAAAATGACTCAAGGATTGAAAGAAAAACTGGCAAGTGGTGATGAATCTCTAGACTTCTCATATGAAATAGAAACTTGTGAGAAGTTCAAACAACAGGCAATAGAGAATTTGAGGGAAGGCTATAACAAAAACGTTTCAATGTTTAATAAAGTTAACCCACAATTCCCATTAGCAGAAGCAGATCGATTAATACAAGATATCGAAGCTCTATAAAACACAGAATCTTTATTCTTGGGGGGGGTGGGCAATTCATAATCGAATGTGCCTCCCTCTCAAGATTATTTTCAGAAATTGTTGTAAGAATTGTCTTAAGGATAAAAGGTAATATATAATGTATCCGGGTAATTATTTGTATTGTGAAAATAATGTTTTGTAGTAACAAAAGGGTTTTACTATAAGGGCTCAAATATAGTTTTGGGCTATATGTATTGAGTGATGACATTAGACCCTTTATAAGATTTAGGATAATATGGGTTAAACAATGGTTAAACAGATTTTGTCAATAGGGTTTCGGAATATTGACGAATATGGCCTTTGCCTGTATACTTTTGAAGTACATATTTAAGTTTATTTGACGAACAGAAGGTGTGATTTTGGAAGAAAATGGGAAGCAGTTAAATATTAGGATGAGCATTTGGCCACTGCTATTTTTTGCTCTTGTGTGGGCACTACTTTTGGTTGTAGGAAAGACCTGGCCTTACTCCGAACTATTTAACCAAATCAGAGCTTTTAGTTTCTATGCCACTAGTGTTTTGTTGTTGTCTTTTATATTTAATGAAATCCAACGCTTTAGACAAGTAGAAGAAGGAAAATCGACCGTCAATAAAAACGCAAAAACAGGACAAAATGAAAAGGCAAAAAAGTCTAAACTTTCGATGTTTGCAATTAAATCAAAAGAAGCTAACAAGAAAAGCATAAAAAATATAGGTAAGGCAGTTACAACAAATGATGATACTTTAATTGGGCCAGAAGACATAATTGCCAAAGAGGACATAGTTGGATTAGATGGCAAAGACAGGAAAGATGTAAAAGGCAGTTTTCCTTTTACTGAAGAAGAAGAGGACCTCCTAAAAGCCAAAGCTGGGGGGGAAGATCAGGAAGATAAGAGTGATAAAAAAACTGACCAGGCAAGGAATTTTGACCTTGAAGAAACAGGCAAGAAAGTAGGAGGTTTCTTCCTAAAGTTAAAAGGTAACCGAAAAAAGCCGCCAGCAAAGGAAACCACAGTAGATGATATAGACTTGGCTGAAATAGACTATGAGAGGGAGATAAGTCCCAGCAAGATAAATCCTTGTACCAATATGGACGAAGATTTGAACTTAATTATTTCCAAGCCCAAGGTAAAAGAGGGAGAGATTAAAGAAGACACATCTAAAATAAAAAGAGAAATCAATCTTTGGATGGGAGTTCTTTATCTATTAATAAATGTAGTTTTTGCATCGCAATATATTAAGTCGGCATTTTTAACCCTTAATACTTTTGATGTAGCTAAAAGTCCCCCATACACTTATATCCATGTGTTTGTTCTATTGCTTATAGGAATTTTAGCCTTTACTATTAGAAAACTCCTCCTAGTAAGAAGCCATGGACATGATAAGACAGCCATGAGTTTTTGTTCGGCCTTGGGTATCCTAGGATTACTTTCAGCTGTTTCCCTAGTAGTTACTCTTATTCTGGCAGTAGACACCATGCTAGTTTTGATATGGATAATGAGAATAGTGGCAATTTACATTGTAATCAATATTATGATAAATCTTATAGCCGCATTGTTAAAACGACAAATTCTCACAGACTACAATTATATTATTTTTATCCCATACTTTTCATCTGCAGGAAGAGATAGCGAAAGTCTTGTTAAGATGCTGGAGGCAAACACTGGCCTTTCATTTAAGTCACTATGGAGCATAGGTTACCTTTCCTCAATTCTTCCGGCAGCAATCATTGCTATAGGTCTTATTTTTTTAGTGGCAACATCATTTTACAAGGTTGAACCCTATCAGGAAGCTGCTGTATATAGGCTAGGAAGCCTTGATAAAGCTTCAATAAAGGAATCGGGCTTTTATGTTAAGATGCCTTGGCCCATAGATAAAGTTGAGATTTATGATGTGGATCGAATTAAAACCCTTCAGATTGGCTATGAATCCAGTGGGTCTCCCAACTATTTTTGGACTGAAATCCATGATGGCGGTGAATATACCCTACTCTTAGGAAATGGAAATGAGTTGGTATCTGTAAATATTAAACTGGTTTTTGCCATTGATGACCTTTATTCATATCTTACAAAGCATGCTAGTCCTGAAGATTTGCTTTCATCTAGGGCTTACGAAATATTAATGGAAAGAACAGTAGTTAATAATCTCAATACATTCCTAAGTGTTAACCGTAGCTCCTTGTCTGAGGAGATTAACCAAGAGTTAAAAGAATACTCCGAGAAATGGGGCTTGGGAATTAAAATGGATTCCGTAATAATCGAAAGCATTCATCCACCTATTACCGTAGCTGATGTATATCAGAGAGCGGTAGGTGCGGGAATTCAGAAGCAAATACTAGTAACCAACGCACAAGGCTATGCCTCCAAACTATTGGTAGAAGCTGAACAAGAAAGCGCAACTTCAATTATTAAGGCAAGAGAAAATCAAATTACCCGCAAAGCTGAGGCAACTTATGAACTGGCTGTCTATCAGGGTACTTATGATGCCTATAGGATGAGCCCCCAGAGTTTTAAGCTGGATAAGTACTTAAAAACTTACGAAAGTGTAGTAGGAGGCAAGAAGGTATATGTTTTCTCGCCTAGAGTTAGTCCCAACTTGTCAAATTATATTATTAATGGGGATCTGGTAAAAGCCAAGATTTTAGATTAGGGGGTCTTTATGAGCAAGAAATATAAATGGATATTTGCAGTCTTAACCTTGGTAATTATTGCGGGGTTTGGTTTTACCTTTACAGTTAAAGAGGGAAGCTCAGTTATTGTATCAAGGTTTGGTCAAGTACGAAGTGTTCAGGAAGAAACAGGACTTCATTTCAAGCTTCCTTGACCCTTTGAAAAACTTATACCCTATGATACCAGGAACCAGTATATGGATTCTGGCTTAGTTGAAACTTTGACAAACGATAAGAAGAATATAATACTTCAGACCTATGTGGTTTGGTCAATTAATGACCCCTTAAAATTTTATACTAGCATCGGCACTAATGAGCTAGCAGAAAAATATATTGGTGATCTTGTTGCTAATGTAAAAAATGGAGTAATGGGAAACTATGAATTGTCCGCTTTGGTTTCAACGGCAGAAGCGGGAGTTAAGATAGAAGAGATTTCTAAAAAGATGGAAAAGCAAGTAGCTTCAAAAGCTGGGGAAGATTATGGAGTGGATATTGTAGCCCTCAAGATAAAGAGGATTGCTCTACCTAACGCAAACGTCACTAGCGTCTTAGAACAAATGGTAGCAGATAGACAAAAGTATATTACCCAGCTAACATCTGAAGGTGAGAGAGATGCGGCAATCATTATGAGCGAAGCCGATGCTCAAGCCGCAGAGATTGTTGCAGCAGGGCAATTGTCTGCGGCTGCCATTGATGCTGAAACAGAACGTATGGTAGCAACCATCTATAGCACTGCTTATAAGAAGAATCCCACCTTGTTTGCTTTTCTAAAAAAATTAATTGCTCTGGAAAAGTCAGTTAGTGAAGACACAGTTCTGATTATGCGTGGAGATGAAGGCCCTTACCAAGTTATTTATGATATGGATTAGTGATTAAAAAGGATAAAGTACAAAGCTATGATAAGTAAAAATACGGAAACCTTCGAAACCATATTAAATTCCCTGATAAAGTATTCCAAATGGATAGTAATCGTAATCCTTATTCTGATTCTATTGTCTGGAGTTCTTGTTGTGCAAAATGATGAAGCTGCAGTAATTCTTAGGTTCGGGAAAATCACTGGAGAGGGCGAAGGCCAGATAAAAGGACCAGGACTCCATTTTACCTTCCCTTACATAGTTGACGAAGTTATTAGGGTGCCTGTAGGAAAGGTCCAAGAGCAAACTATTAAAACTCACTATGGAGAGGGTTCTTGGATAAGTTCTGACATTCCCAATAGCGGATATATACTTACAGGAGATCAGAACATCATTCTCATTAATGTAAAGGCCAAGTACAGAATAGATGACCCAGTGCAATACGCCCTATACTACAATGAAATCCCTGAAATTATAGATGGAGTTATAAGCGGAGAATTAAACCAAATAATATCAAATATGAATGTGGATAGTGTCTTAACTAGCGGTAAGAGTGATATAGTTTCTGCCCTAACAAGAGACGGCCAGCGACAATTCAACGAAATAGGCCTAGGAATTAAGATTACTAATATAGAGCTGACAGATGTTGTTCCTCCCTCTGAAACAGTTAAGTTTTTTAATGGGGTTAACACTGCAGCAGTAGAAAAAGAAACAAGAATTCAACAGGCCAAGCAGTATCAATCAGCGGCTATACCAGAGGCAGAAGCCAAGGCAAGCACCCTAATAAAAAGGCCCAAATAGACCAGTCCAACTTGGTGTCAATTGCTAATTCCGAAGTGTCAGAATTTAATGGCCTTTATCAGCAATATATAACTAATCCAAAAGCTATTATGAATGGAGCTTTTCGTCTACGAGTAGCTGCTGCCATGCAAAAGATGGGTGCTACCATAGTGGTTCCTGAAGACGGAACACCGCCGAAACTTTTTTTACCGTAAAGGATAAATCATGAAGAGCATCGACAATTTAGTGGGAGATTCTATAAAAGATCAGACTAGAGAATATATTCCTGAAAGGGATAAGAGAAAATTTAGCCGGGAGATAAGAAACTCTGTGGCAGCTTTGTCGTTCTTGCTTAGTGGTTTTTTATATAGCCTTGCTTTTCCGGACCAAGATGTAATCTATAGTTTCATCTATTTGATTGGAGCTCTAGTTGTTGCTATTCCAATTTTCCGAACGGCAATAAGAGGATTCTTACAAAAAAACATGGCCTCGGCAATGGAAATATTGGTTTCTATCGCAGTTATTGTCAGTATATTAAACAACCAATGCGTTATAGCTATCCTTATTCCCATAATTTTGACTCTAGTACATTTCTTTGAGGAAAAGAGCATCATGGGTGGGAGAGATGCTATTGAAGGGTTAAAAAAAATGCAGTCTACTACAGCTATCCTTTTGGAAGATGGAAGGGAGGTTGAAGTGGATGCCATTAGCCTTAATAAGGGGGACCAAATCATTGTGAAGCCTGGCATGTCTCTACCAATAGACGGATCTGTATTAAAGGGTTCTTCAAGTATGGATCAAAAATCCCTAACAGGAGAATCCATTCCAAAAAATGTTGAAGTTGGGGACAAGGTTTTCGCAGGGACTATAAATATAGAGGGTGCTATTAGAGTCTTGGTAGAAAAAGAATATAGGGACACCTCCTTTCAAAAGATAGTTAAACTTCTTGAAGATGCGGAGGATATTACCCTTCCAGAAACCAGAATAATTGATAGATTTTTAGTTTATTATATTCCTTTGGCACTATTGGTTGCTACATTTGTATGGCTACTTTCTCAAGATATTTCCAAGGCTGTGGCTGTCTTAGTTGTAAGTTGTCCTTGCGGTTTAATGTTAGTAAGCTCGGCACCGATGATTGCTTCTTTAGCAGCAGCAACTGGCAGGGGGATACTAATAAAGAATTCTAAATTTATCGAAAAGTTGGCAAATGTTGATTGTCTTATATTTGATAAAACAGGAACAGCCACCCGGGGTATTTTAGAGGCCATAGGCTATTCACTAGATAAGGCGGGGTCTTACGAGGAGCTCCTAGCTACTGCCGCAAGTGTGGCATCTGGATCTATGCACCCCGTATCCCGATCAATAGTTGAAATATCGAGGGAGATTAATTTTGACCGAGACTACCAAGTCACTGAACATGTGGGCAAAGGCTTAATCGGTAATAAGGCAGGCATGGAGATCATCGTAGGCAACTATAAATGGATCTCATCCTTGGGATATAAAGTTAACGACAAATACGATGTAGATGGTTGCTCTAGCTGGGTTGTAAAGGATAAGAAGGTCCTAGGTTGTTTGGTATTTAGAGATGTTCCAAGAGACGATGCTCCTAAAATGATTTGTGATCTTGAGGCTCTGGGAATAGAGGATACCAGACTCCTGACAGGGGACAATGAAGTCTCTGCCGAACGTATTAGAAATGCAGTGGGGATTAAAAAAATGTATTGTAGACTGCTTCCCGAACAAAAGTTGGAAATGGTTAAGCATGTAATGAAGGATAAAATAGTTGCTTTTGTGGGAGATGGAATAAATGATGCTTTAGCTTTAGCAGAGGCAGACGTTGGAATAGC
>JAVEXZ010000016.1:0-42625 GCA_034003765.1 Anaerovoracaceae bacterium
TACCAGAAATGTGGAACTGCCCCTATTCAAGTGACTACTTCAAAGATTACGCAGAGCCAGAGGATGGCCAGACCTATAGTTTTATGGCTTCAATTGCAAAAACTGCCAACATATATCTTGTGGGAGATCTATTCCTGAGAGGGATCAAGGAAGAGTCTTTAACACATGTTTTTTCTTTGACCCTCAAGGAGAACTTATTGGAAAGCATCGCAAAGCCCACCTTTTTGATATTGATGTTCCAGGTAAGATAAAATTTGTAGAGTCTGAGACTCTTACAGCAGGAGATAAGGCAACGGTTGTTGACACTGAATTTGGAAAAGTAGGGTTGGCAATCTGTTATGATGTCAGATTTCCTGAATTGTTCAGAAAAATGGCATTGATGGGTGCTAAGATAATTGTTCTTCCTGCAGCATTCAGTATACCCACTGGGGAAGCTCATTGGGAAATTTCATTAAGGGCCCGTGCCTTAGATAATCAAGTGTACATCTTGGCATGTTCTCCCGCCAGAGATATTGATGGCCCCTATCAAGCTTATGGGGGTTCAGGTATTGTAGACCCTTGGGGTGAATTTCAAGATATTGCCCAGGCTGAGGAAACAATCATTTATGGAGAAATCGATTTAGCAAGGGTGGATGAAGTGCGAGAGCAACTACCACTTTTAAAACATAGACGACCGGAATTATATTGATTAGGAGATATTAAATGAAAAAGATTGTGTTTTTTTTGGTATGTGCTTTAATTCTTTTGGGAATTATTGCCTGTGATGGTATAGCAGAACCTGTAGAAGAAGGACCATTGTTTGTTTTATTGGTTGATGAGCAAGGTTTAGTTGAAGAAGGCTATAATGATCTAGCTTGGCAAGGTTTCCAAAAAGCAGAAGCGGACTTTGGCGTGAGGATTGAAATTATTGAGGCTGAATCTTCGGAGGATTATCTCCCTAATATCAAACAAGCAGTGGAAATGGGTGCATCATTAGTGGTATGCAATGGGTCTTCCATGATTGGGGCACTGCAAGAGGCAGCTAATGAATACCCAAGTCAAGCCTTTGCTATAATTGATGGAAAAGTAGAAGCGTCCAATGTATCCTGTTATACATTTACTGAAGAAGGGGCAGCATTCTTAGCTGGGGTAGGGGCAGCAGCTATGAGTGAGACAGATATTATTGGATTTGTTTGGGATATACAAAACCAGGAAACAGAAAAATATCAATATGCCTTTGAGGCAGGTGTAGAATCTGCCAATGTAGCATCTCAAGTCTTAATTAACTATACAAACTTACCAGACCAAGAACTTCTGTGTAAGGAAACTGCTTTAGCTCAAAACAAGTTAGGGGTAGATGTGATATTTCACGGCCCTGGTTCTTGTGGGAGGGGAGTGATTGAAGCCTCTTTGGACCAAAACTTTTGGGTTATAGGCATTGATAAGGGACAGTCTATCTTAAGCCCTGACAACTTACTAGCTGTGATTGTAAAGGCTTTTGACCTAGCTTCCTACATGGCAATAGAGAACTTTGAAAATGGGGTTTCTTTTGGGGCCCAGTATAATTTTTCTTTGGCAGATGGAGGGATTGACCTTGTAGACTTGCCTGGAAATTTAACGGTAGAGGCTACGGCTACTATAAATAATTGGAAGCAAAAAATCATAGACCTGAATATAGCTGTTCCATATGATGCATCTACATTTGCACAATTTTTTATGGAACAATTGATGATAGAGGAATAATTGGTAGATTCATTTAATAAGGAGTATAAACAGAGTTGAAGAGAATAGAAAAGCCCACCAAAGAAAAAGTAAAGATGTTAGCCACAGATGCCTTTGTAGCCCTGCTTGCTTGTAGTATTGGGGCATTTTCTCTACAAGGGGTTATGATCCCCAACGGCTTAACTAGCGGTGGATTGACGGGAATAGCTCGAGTAATTCAAACTTATACGTCTTTGAATTTTAGCTTGATATACTATGCGGGAGCCATAATAATATTGGCATTAGTTGCCATATTTTTGGGCTTTCGAGAAGTTCGAAAGATCTTGTTTATGACCATACTTTTTCCTGCAACCCTGCTAGTTTTTGAAAGATTTCCCTTAGAACTCTTACAAGAAAATGACGTTATTTTAGCGGCTATATTTTGCGGCATATTTAATGGTATTTGTACTGGCTTGGTTTTTTGGAGAGGTTATAGTTTTTGTGGTACAGATGCTATAGCAAAAATAGTTAAGAAAAAATGGCTGCCTCATATAGATTTGAGCCAAATATTACTGGTTATAGACGTAATTATTATTGTTGGTTCTGCCTTTGTTTTTGGTAGGAACATAGCCTTATATGCTTTAATTACCCAAGTCATATTCGCAAAAACCATTGATTATGTTATGTTTGGATTTGAGACTAAAATCGTAAAACTAGAAATAATTACTGATAAAAAAGAACTGATTACCAAATTTATTATGGAAGAACTCATGAGAGGCGTGTCTTGCTCCCAGATAGTTGGAGAGTTCACAGGTGAATTACATTTCAAATTGGAAGTATTGTGTTCACCCAGAGAGAGTATTGTAATTAGAAGATTTGTTGCTAATTATGATAGTGATATATTGATGACTGCAATTCACGTTGATACAGTTTGGGGCAATGGTCCTGGTTTTACGGATATTGCTAAGGATTAATAGAGAAAGGAAAGGTAGAAAATGAGTACACATATTAACGCAGCTAATAAGGGAGATATTGCAGAGAGTATCTTGCTGCCTGGGGATCCCCTTAGAGCCAAGGTTATAGCTGAGACATTTTTAGAAGACCCTAAGTGTTTCAATGAAATTCGTAATATGTTTGGCTATACTGGTCGTTACAAAGGTGTTCCGGTATCAGTTATGGGAACTGGTATGGGAATGCCATCTATGGGTATTTACTCATGGGAGTTGATGACCGACTACAATGTTCAAAACCTTATTCGCATAGGTACTGGTGGAACCTTTTTTGAAAAAATTAAAATAGGGGATATCGTTGTTGGTTTATCAGCTTCAACTGATTCAAATTACAGCCATGCTTTCCAAATACCTAATAGTTATGCACCTTGTGCAAGCTGGGATCTACTGAAGAAAATACAGCAAGCAGGCCTAGATACAGGGATAGATTTTAAGGCTGGGAACATCGTTTCTTGTGACGTTTTTTATGAAACCGATGAAAATTGGTGGAAAAAATGGGCCGACATGGGTGTTATGGCTGTAGAAATGGAAGCGGCAGCCTTATATATGAATGCAGCATATCTAAAAAGAAATGCAGCGGCTATGGTAACTATAAGCGACCACTTTATAACTGGGGAACGTTCTACTGCGGAAGAAAGACAGACAACATTTACAGATATGATGCACCTGGCATTAGAGGCGGCTGTTCTATAAAAGCTTTTGGATATTAAAAAAACCGGGAGACACTCCGGTTTTTTTTATGGTTTGTTGTTTGCATATTTAACTTATATGCATGGTGGGGACGGGTGAGATTATAGAGCTTTTGCTTTGTTGAATTGCTTCGTTAGTCTGGAAACTTTTCTAGCTGCAGTATTCTTATGAAGTGTTCCCTTGGAAGCTGCCTGCATTAATTTTTTCTCTGCTAGTGCAAGCTTTTCCTTAGCCATATCCAAGTCATTGGAAGCCAAAGCTAAATCAAAGTTCTTAAGAATACCCTTAAGGTGATTCTTTATTCTGCGATTTCTTGCAGTTTTTTTATTGAGAACTAAGATCCTTTTTTTTGCGGATTTAATATTTGCCATAATTTTCCCCCACTTTCTTCTATGGTATTTCACGCAGAACTTAGTATATAACAATAGTTTTGTATTTGCAAGAGTTATTAGGGGTTTTTCTTTTTCATATTGAGACAGGGGAATTGAAAAAGTAAATTCCACCCCTATGAGACTCGATGTGGAAATTAGTTTTTCAAAACCAATAGTGGAAGTTAGTCTTTCAAAAGGTTATCATAACTTGACATCTTTTCTCTGATGATATAGTTTGAATAACGCAGGGAATTCGGTTAAAATGTATTAATAATATTAAAATATATAAGTGGGGATAAAATGAGCGAATATCAGAGTAAGATTAGGAACTTTTGTATCATAGCACATATTGATCACGGTAAGTCAACTTTAGCGGACCGTATTCTTCAAATGACGGGAACCGTTATGGCCCGTGATATGAAGGAACAATATTTGGATAATATGGATTTAGAGCGGGAGCGGGGAATCACTATCAAGCTTCAGACAAGTCGTTTGACTTATCATGGCTTAGATGGAACCGATTATATTTTTAATTTAATTGACACACCGGGTCATGTAGATTTTACATACGAAGTATCAAGGAGTCTTGCCGCTTGTGAAGGGGCAATTCTTATTGTTGATGCGACCCAAGGGGTAGAGGCCCAAACCTTGGCTAATGTTTATCTCGCCTTAGATGAGGATCTTGAAATAGTACCAGTCCTTAATAAAATTGATTTAGCAAGTGCAAGGCCAGATGAAATAAAACAAGAAGTTGAGGAAATAATAGGGATTGATGCCCATGATGCTCCCCTGATATCAGCAAAGGAAGGGATAGGAATTGAGGATGTTTTAGAAGCCATTGTCAATAAAATACCCTGTCCAAAGGGAGATGAAAAAGGAAAACTAAAGGCTCTTATTTTTGATAGCATATACGACAATTATCGAGGTGTTGTAATATATACCAGGATTCTTGATGGCGAAGTTAAAAAAGGCGACATAATTCGACTTATGAATGCTAAGAAAAAGTATGAGGTTATGGAGGTTGGCTACCATTCTCCAGGCCCTGTAGCTTGCAAGTCTCTTCGTGCTGGGGATGTAGGTTATATATCTGCCAGCATCAAACAAGTCAGAGATGCCCAAGTAGGGGACACCATTACCTTGGATGCAGATCCCACTGAAACTCCACTACCTGGCTATAAAAAAGTCCAGCCCATGGTTTACTGTGGTATTTATCCAGCAGAAGGTGAAAAGTATGAGAGTGTTAGAGATGCTTTAGAAAAACTTCAAGTTAATGATGCTGCTTTTCATTTTGAACCTGAGACTTCCACTGCCTTGGGCTTTGGCTTTAGGTGCGGATTTTTAGGTCTGCTCCATATGGAAATAATTGTAGAGCGTTTGGACCGAGAATTTGACCTAGGAGTAATTACTACATCTCCAAGTGTAATATATAAGGTAGTCTTAGTAGATGGGTCTATAGAGATGATTCAAAATCCAAGCAACTTACCAGAAACTACAAAGATTGATCATATTGAAGAACCTATAGTTAAGGCGGACATAATGATTCCCAAGGAATATGTGGGAAGTATTATGGAGATTTGTCAAGAAAGAAGGGGTAAAATGCTTCACATGGAGTATATAACACCCCAAAGGGTTCAGCTTCATTATGAAATGCCCCTCAATGAAGTTATCTATGACTTTTTTGATGCTCTAAAATCAAAGACTCGAGGTTATGGATCTTTGGATTACGAGTTTATCCGATATGAAAAATCAAATTTGGTTAAGATGGACATTCTTCTTAACAAAGATTTGGTGGATGCCTTCTCTATGATAGTCCACGAATCAAAAGCTTATTACAGGGGAAGATTTGTTTGTGAAAAGCTAAAAGACATAATTCCTATGCATCAATTTGAAGTTCCAATTCAGGCATCAATCGGACAAAAGGTAATAGCTAGGGAAACTGTAAAAGCATACAGAAAAGATGTAATCGCTAAGTGCTACGGAGGAGACATCTCTCGCAAGAAAAAACTTCTTGAAAAGCAAAAAGAAGGTAAGAAGAGGATGCGTCAATTTGGAAGTGTAGAGGTTCCCCAAGAAGCCTTTACAGCGGTACTAAAGTATGACGAAAACAAATAAGTTGGGTCTATATGTTCACATTCCATTTTGCCTAAAGAAATGCGGTTACTGCGATTTTATTTCCTTCCCTGACAAGAGCCCTAATGATTGGCAGGATTATAAAAATAGACTTGTAGAGGAAATAATATCTTATGGCAAATCTCTGGGTGGCGACTATTTAGTTGACACAGTTTTTATTGGGGGAGGGACTCCAAGTCTTTTAGAAGCTGGAACAATACAAGATATGGTTAAAGAGGTCAAAGAATCATTTGAGGTGACTTTAGATGCAGAAATAACCATAGAGGTTAACCCTGGAACACTTACAAAAGAAAAACTTGAAGAGTACTTAGCTGTTGGGATTAATCGCCTAAGTATAGGGGTCCAATCCTTTGATAATGATTTGCTAGCTATCCTAGGAAGGGTACATAGAAAAAAAGAAGCCATAGATGCCTACAAAATTGCACGAGAAGTGGGGTTTAAGAATATCAGCCTGGATTTGATGTTTGCTATTCCTACACAAACAATGGAAATGTGGGAGGCATCCCTATGTGAATTGATCTACCTAAGCCCAGAACATATTTCTTTTTATGGCCTGTCTTATGAAGAAGGGACCCCCTTTGATCAGGCAAGAAAAAGAAAAGAGCTTATTCCCCTAGATGATAACCTAGACAGAATGATGTATGGAAAAGCCCTATCCCTACTTAAAGATAAGGGCTATGAACATTATGAAATATCAAGCATGGCAAAAGCTGGTTTCCAATGTGCACACAATTTGAAGTATTGGTCTATGGATGACTATCTAGGCCTTGGAATTGGGGCACATTCCTTTATAGGAGGAAATAGAATTTCTAATACCAAATCTTGGGAAGGATACTTTTCTGAAAACAAGATAGAGACAGACCATAAGAACTCTGACTATGATAATATGTCGGAATATATTTTTACTGGAATGAGGAAGACCCAGGGGATTTTATTTCAAGACTTCAAAGACAAGTTTCACTTAGACTACTTTGATTATATTGGACAAGGCAAGAAACAACTTTGGGACTACCAAAATCAAGGGCTTTTAATAGTTGGAAGTGAAGGTATGCGTTTTACAGAAGAGGGAATAAATCTTTCCAATAAAATTCTGGCAGATATAATGTAAAACAATAGCCCTATAGCAATAGCCATAAAAAAGTAAACTTAAGATGCTAAACTTAAAGCATTGACCTTAAAATATGGACGAGTTGTTGAAGATTAAACCACTGTTAAGACAAGGTCTAAATACCTATATTATGATCGGTGTAGATAGTATAAAAAGAAAAAATAAAAACTGGGAATAACAACTAGTGTAAGAGAAAGGAAGAAGCAAGTGGCATAGTCAATCGAGGCAATTCCCATATGCTTAAGATGACCTAGATCCCCCTTGCTAAGAAGTGGATGAAAAAATACATTATGGCATTGGACCAAGGGACCACAAGTTCCCGTTGTATACTTTTTGATAAAAAAGGCAACTTGGTGAGTTCTGCTACAAAAGAATTTCGCCAGATATACCCCAAGGAAGGATGGGTAGAACACGACCCTATGGACATTTGGTCTACACAAATTGGTGTGGCACAAGAAGCCCTGCTAAAGGTAAATTGTTCATATAAGGATATTCAAGGAATTGGAATAACAAATCAAAGAGAAACCACCTTGGTATGGGAAAAAGCAACTGGCAACCCTGTATATAATGGTATTGTTTGGCAGTGCAGAAGAACCTCTGATATTTGCAAAGCGTTGAAAAATCATGGTTTGGAACCTTTAATTCAAGAAAAAACGGGACTCCTCATTGATCCCTATTTTTCTGCTACCAAGATACAATGGATTCTTGAAAACGTGGAGGGAGCAAGAGAGAAGGCAAATAATGGTCAGCTTCTTTTTGGGACTGTAGAAACTTGGCTGATTTGGAAGATGTCTGGGGGAAAACTCCATATAACAGACTATACAAACGCGTCTAGAACCATGCTTTTTAATATTCATAACTTAGCTTGGGATGAGGAGATACTGGAAATCCTAGGGATTCCAGCCCTTATGCTCCCCAAACCTGTTTCTTCCTCTTCTGTTTATGGGGAAACGGATCCTGTAATATTTGGAGGATCAATACCTATAGCAGGTGCAGCTGGAGATCAGCAAGCAGCCCTCTTTGGCCAATGTTGTTTTAGGGCCGGAGAGCTGAAGAGCACCTATGGTACAGGTGGATTTCTTCTTATGAATGTAGGGGAAAAACCAGTATTTTCGAAAACAGGACTATTAACTACTATTGCCTTTGATTTAAATGGAAAGGTTTATTATGCTTTAGAAGGATCTATTTTTGTTGCAGGAGCGGCGGTTCAGTGGCTAAGAGATGAATTGAGGGTAATTGATAGTGCAGAAGATTCTGCCTATATGGCAAGCAAAGTTGAGGATACTGGAGGAGTCTATGTTGTCCCTGCCTTTGTAGGCTTAGGGGCTCCTCATTGGAATCCATATGCTCGAGGTATGGTGGTTGGATTGACAAGAGGCACTTCAAAAAACCATTTAGTACGTGCTACATTAGAATCAATTGCCTATCAGAACTATGATTTATTAAAGGTAATGGAAAAAGATTCGGGTAAGGACGCACCATATTTTAGAGTTGATGGTGGAGCTTCGGCTAATGATTTTCTTATGCAATTTCAGGCCAATTTATTAGGAATTCCGGTAGAACGTCCTTCTTCCATAGAAACCACAGCATTAGGAGCTGCATACTTAGCTGGATTGTCTACTGGTTTTTGGAAAGATGAAGGTGAACTTTTGGATCTTCAAATAATTGAGGAGCGCTATATTCCCGATATACCAAGAAGCCAGGTTGACGGGTTATTAAAAGGCTGGAATAGGGCAGTGAAATCCGCTATTTACTGGGCTGAAGATGAATAGATCATTGGGTTAAGCTTTTAGGGATTTTCTAAGACTAAGTGGGTTCGGAAGTATCAGGAAATTTATTTACCCTTTTCTCCAAGGGACTTCCTAAGCTATCAAGATAATTAATTGGAAAATCTTATATAATTAAATAATAGACTTCAAAAAATCAATAAGAAGCTTGAAAAAAATTAATAAAGAAACTTCAAAAACACTGTTGACAAAAGACCTCATCAGTGTTATTTTTAATGTAGGCTTAGCACTCATTCACAAAGAGTGCTAACAACAAATAATTAAGTGTGTTGAAGCCCAAAGGAGTGGAGCACAATGGATTTAAATGAACGTAAATTATTGATATTGCAAGCGATTATTGGGGATTTCATTCACTCTGCTGAGCCAGTAGGGTCAAGAACCATCTCTAAAAAATTAAACATGGAGATAAGTCCAGCTACTATAAGGAATGAAATGAGTGATCTTGAAGAAATGGGATTCTTAACTCACCCTCATACTTCAGCTGGAAGAGTACCTTCAACAAAGGCATATAGGTTGTATGTTGATGCCTTAATGGGTAAAAGTGAACTATCTCCTGATATAAAAAGAATAATATCTCAAAGACTAACTAAAAATGTAAATGAGATTGAAGGGCTTATTCAAAAGGCCACATCAGTGCTTTCAGAGATTACAAACTTAACTTCTTTTGCTATGCCTCCAAGGTCAGATGATGAGCGACTAAAATACATTAGACTAATTCCCCTTGACGAGGACACAGTTATTTTTATGATTGTTTCAGATGGTGGAAAAGTTTCTAATATGACACTAAGACTAAGGGAGCCTTTTACAGACGAAAGTCTAGACATTCTAAGCAAGGTAATGACTTACAATTACAAAGGCAAAACTGTAAGTGAGGCATTGACTTATAACATAATACAAGATGTAATGAAGGACGCAAAGGCCCTGGGAGGGCTTATGCAAAATGTTATGCCAAAGTTTTTAAAGACTCTTGAAGAAATGCTGGATGTAGAGCTCTTTGTAGACGGATTAACCAATATTTTTAATACTCCAGAGTATAACGATATTTGTAAAGCCAAACTATTTATGGAAATGCTTCATCGTAAAGAGGAATTTGCAAAAAGTTTGGAGAATCGAGAAAACGGGGTAATAATAACTATAGGTGATGAGAATGAGGATGTAGATATGAAGGAATGCAGCCTAATAACTGCCACCTACCATGTTGAAGGAAAACTTGTTGGAAAACTTGGTGTTATTGGCCCTACCCGTATGAAGTATGGGGAAGTTACCTCTGTAATAGAGTTTATGACACAAAACTTGGAGAGCACATTTAAACTTATTGGCGGATTTGAGGACGATAGCTAGATTAAATAAACCATAGGTTATGGTGAGAGCAATAACGATAAGGCTGAATCTAGTAGAGAACATGAGAGGAAGGTTTAGAAAAGTGGGGAAAAAGATTGATAAGGACCAGATATTAGATGGGGATGAGTTAATGGAGGACACTCTTGAAGTAGAGACTGGTGAAGATCCTGGAGAGGATGAAAAGCTCGCAAACATTGAAGAAGAGGATAATAAAACAAAATATCTCAGAATGGCCGCTGATTTTGCAAACTATAAAAAGCGGTCTGAAAGAGAAAAAAGCAACATATATGCATATGCAAATGAAAAACTCATCACGGATATGTTAGAGATACTAGATAATTTTGACCGCGCTTTCCTACAAGAAACTTGCGAAAGTGACACATTTGTTGAAGGGATGGACCTGATATACAAGCAGCTATTAGAGGTTCTTCAAAGAGCAGGTCTCTCTGAAATAGGTGAAAAAGGGCAGACTTTTGATCCAGAATTACACGATGCTTTAGTGATGGAAGCCTCTGATGAGGTTGAAAGCGGACAAATTATCCAGGTATTAAAAAAGGGATATATGCTAAACAAAAAAGTAATTAGGCATACATTAGTAAAGGTTGCTCAATAATATTTTTATAGATAATTACAAGGTAATTTAATAATAGGTAAAAAGATAATAAAAAAGGAGATAAAAAAATGAGTAAAGTAATAGGAATTGACTTAGGAACTACAAATAGCTGTGTTGCGGTATTAGAGGGTGGAGAGCCTGTTGTAATCCCAAATGCGGAGGGTAACAGAACCACTCCTTCAATAGTAGGCTTTGCAAAAAATGGTGAGAGATTAGTTGGTGAAACCGCAAAGAGACAAGCCATTACCAACCCTACAAGAACAATTACATCTATCAAAAGAGAAATGGGGTCTTCTCACAATGTAGAAATTGATGGTAAAACATATACACCTCAAGATATTTCTGCTATGATTCTTGGTAAGCTTAAGACAGATGCAGAAGCTTATTTGGGAGAAAAAGTTACCAGAGCTGTAATAACTGTTCCGGCATATTTTACAGATAGCCAGAAGCAAGCGACAAAGGATGCAGGCAAAATAGCAGGACTTGAAGTAGAGAGGATTATCAACGAGCCTACAGCGGCTGCCTTAGCTTATGGTTTGGATAAGGATGAAACTTCCCATAAAATATTCGTTTATGATTTAGGAGGCGGAACCTTTGATGTGTCCATTCTCGAGCTTGGAGATGGAGTGTTCGAAGTACTAGCTACAAATGGTAACAACAAACTTGGTGGAGATGATTTTGACGAAATAATCGTAAATCATATTGCAGATGCTTTTGCCAAAGAAAACGGTGTTGACTTAAGAAAAGACAAGATGGCCCACCAAAGATTGAAGGAAGCTGCAGAGAAGGCAAAGAAAGAACTGTCCTCTTCACAAACAACAAATATCAACTTGCCATTTATTGCAGTAACTCCAGATGGCCCATTAAACTTAGACATGAACTTAACCAGAGCTAAGTTTGACCAGCTAACAGGGCTCCTAGTTGAAAAGACTGTTGAGCCTATGAAAAAAGCAATGGCAGATGCTGGAATTACAAATGGCGATATTGAAAAAGTAATCTTGGTTGGAGGGTCTACTAGAATACCAGCAGTCCAAGATGCTGTAAAGAAAATAACAGGTAAAGAACCCTTTAAAGGAATAAATCCTGATGAATGTGTTGCCATAGGAGCAGCTATTCAAGCTGGAGTACTTACTGGAGAAGTTCATGATGTTCTCTTGCTAGACGTAACACCCCTATCCCTATCAATTGAGACTTTAGGGGGAGTTGCCACTAGGTTGATTGAAAGAAACACCACTATACCTACTAAAAAAAGCCAAATTTTCTCTACAGCTGCGGACAATCAAACTGCAGTAGATATACATGTTATGCAAGGTGAAAGAGAGATGTCTGCAGGCAACATAACCTTGGGACGATTCCAATTGACAGGCATTCCCTTAGCCCCAAGAGGAGTACCACAAATCGAAGTTACTTTTGATATAGATGCAAACGGCATAGTAAATGTGTCTGCAAAGGACATGGGTACTGGCAGAGAGCAAAGAATTACAATTACTTCTTCAACAAAGCTAAGTGACGATGAAATCAAGGAGAAGATAAAAGAAGCAGAAAAGTTTGCAGAAGAAGACAAGCTTCGAAAAGAAGAAGTAGAATTAAGGAACAGGGCAGAAACTCTTATTTATGAAACAGAAAAATCCATGAAAGAAATAGAAAGCACTATGTCAGAAGATGACAAAACAAGAATCAATGAAGTTAAAGAAGAACTTTCTAAAGTCTTAGAAAATGGTACTGTTGAACAAATCAAGGAACTAACTGAGAAGCTAACTGAAGAATTTCATATCATATCTGGTAAACTCTACGAGCAAGCTCAAGCTGCTCAAGGTGGCACCGAGGAAGGTAGTGGACAAGCAGGGGAGAGCTCAGATGGCGTTGTAGATGCGGAATATGAAGTAGTTGAAGATGAGGAAGAGGAAGAAACTGATAAAGAATAATTTTATTCCGGATAAAACATTTAAGTCGAAGCCCTCAACCCTTTGGTTGATGGCTTCGATATATTAAAGGAAGCGGTAATATGGCAGAGAAAAGAGATTTATATGAAACCCTTGGACTAAAAAAAGGAGCCAGCGAAGCAGAAATTAAGAGTGCTTTTAGAAAGCTTGCAGTAAAATATCATCCTGATAAAAACAAGGGTGATAAGAAGTCCGAAGACAAGTTCAAGGAAATAAATGAGGCTTATGGAATACTTTCTGATCCTGAAAAGAAAAAGAAATATGATATGTTCGGACATGCGGGGGTAGATCCCAATTACAATGCAGGAGGTGCTGGTTTCGGCGGATTCAGTGGCGGTTTTGGTGGTGGATCTGCAGGCGCTGGTGGATTCGAAGATATTTTTGATATGTTCGGAGGTATGTTTGGAGGGGGAACCACCCAAAGAAGAAGCAGGGGCGGTCCCATGAAGGGCCGTGATCTTCAAAAATCCATAACAATAGATTTTGAGGAGGCTGCCTTTGGTGTCAAAAAGCAAATGAAAATCTCAAAGGTTGTAGAATGTACTCAATGCAAGGGCACCGGAGCAAAAAAAGGGACAAGCCCTAAGACATGCCCTTCATGTGGTGGTAGAGGAGAAGTTAATACGGTTCAAAGAACACCATTTGGTCAATTTGCTAGTGTAAGCCCTTGCCCTGACTGCGGAGGAAGTGGTAAAACCATTGATGATCCTTGTCAGGTATGTAATGGAGCAGGCCGAGTTAAGAAAACAGTTACTATTACCGTTGATATTCCAGCAGGAGTTGACAATGATTCAGTAATCAACGTTCGTGGACAAGGAGAACCGGGCCAAAATGGAGGCCCTTCTGGCAACTTATATGTAGTTATTAATATAAGACCTCATGAAATATTCAAGAGAAATGGTTTGGATTTATGGTTGGAAATCCCAATTACATTTGAACAGGCAGCCCTAGGTGATAGCCTTGTGGTACCCACTTTGAAAGAAAAAGTCTCTTACAAAATTCCACCCGGAACACAACATGGGACTACTTTCCGATTGAAAAACAAAGGCATACAGGCTGGAAAATCAGGGACAGGAGATCTTTACGTTAAGGTTAATCTTGAAGTTCCAACTAAGCTTGATAGTGCTCAAAAGAAGACTATTGAAGATATGGCAAAAGCTATTGGACCAGAGGCCTATGCTAAGGGCACCTCCTTCCGTGAGTACATAAAAAGAGTTTTCCAATAGAATAAGAATGAAAAAATATTGAGATACCATTGGATTGAAGGGAATGAAACCAGGATGCAAATAATTGAAACAACAATATTTACAACCAGTGCAGGAGTTGAAGCTGTAACAGGTTGCCTTCTAAATATGGGTATTGAAGAAACCGTAGTTGAAGATCCCAGGGATATTGAAGAAATTCTTGAAAATAAGAATACTTATGATTGGGACTTTGTAGATACCAAAGTATTAGACCTAAAGAATGAAGAGGCTAAGGTAAGAGTCTATCTAGAGGAAAGCCCAGAAAACCGTCAACTAGTACAAGAGATCCGACTCAAAATAATGGAACTAAAGAGCAAGGAGCTTGAAGGTTGTTGGGATTGGAAAATTGAACTAGGGCGGCTATATGTGGAAGTCAAAGACCTGGATAGTATTAGCTGGGAGAATAGTTGGAAGGAGTACTTTAAACCAAAAAAAATTACTTCAACATTTGTTGTTAAACCGAATTGGGAAGAATATAGTCCCCAGGAAGGGGAACTGGTTATTAGTATAGACCCTCAAACTGCATTTGGAACAGGAAGCCATGAAACCACAATCCTTTCAATGAAGATGCTAGAGCAATACAATCCACAAGGCAAAATAGTTTTAGATGTGGGATCGGGGTCTGGGATTTTGTCTATAGGTGCAGCAATGCTGGGGGCTAGCAAGGTTGTTGGAATTGATATAGACCCAGAGGCGGTTTCTGTGGCTCGAGAAAACATCAGGAACAACGGTGTAGAAGGTGTTGCGGAAGTATATAGTGGTGATTTTCATGATGGATTTATCAAGGATGCAGACATAATTGTATCTAATTTAATGGCAGACTTAGTTAAGAGCCTAGGAAGAATTCTAGCAACATATGAAGAAAAACCTTACCTGTGGATTTCTAGTGGTATTTTGTTATCTCAAAAAGAGGATACAGAAAATTCCCTTAAGTCTATGGGTTTTTCTATTTTAGAAAGCAAGGAGGAAGGCGAGTGGCTTTCTATCGCCGCAACAAGATGAATAGATTTTTTGTAGAAGGGGACAATATTCAAGGTGAAGTAATCCTTATTACCCAAAAGGATGATGTACATCACATTTTCAAAGTTCTAAGACTTCAGGAAGGTGATTTAATTAGGGTAAGCGATAACATAGATTCTGAATATAAGGGGGAGATTATCTCAGTTTCCAATAAACTTATTGAAGTCAAGATTCTTGAGAAAAGCCCATTTAAATCAGAAACTGAATTAAGAATTACCCTATTCCAAGGAATCCCAAAACAAGGGAAAATGGAAATCATTACTCAAAAATGCACAGAGCTAGGTATGGATACTTTGGTTCCTGTTTTTATGGAAAGAACCGTGGTGGTTGACAAGGGGGATTATTGGAAAAAGGTTGTTAGGTGTCAAGCAATAGCAGAAGAAGCGGCCAAGCAAAGCCAAAGAGGAATGGTTCCTGAGATAAGGCAAGCCACAACTTTTCAAGACATGCTTTCTAGGTTAAAGCTATACTCATTTGTTCTTTTCCCTTATGAAGAGGAGAAAGAAACCACTATAAAAGAGGCTTTGAAAAATTTACCTGAAGGAGTTAAAAACGCCGCTATTATTATAGGCCCCGAAGGTGGGTTCACAAAAGAAGAGGCAATAGGAATTATTCAATATGGAGGAATTCCTGTTAGCTTGGGCAAAACGATTTTAAGAACAGAAACTGCTGGAATTGTTGCCATGGCAATGACATTCTACGAAGTGGAGATGGATTAAATGAAGGTAGCCTTTTACACCCTGGGGTGTAAAGTTAATCAATACGAAACCCAAGCTATTAGAGAGACTTTTTTACAGGCGGCATTTGAAGAAGTAGGGCCCCATGACTGGGCAGATGTATACATTGTTAATAGCTGTACTGTCACTCATTTGGCTGATAGGAAGTCTCGTCAAGCTATAAGAAGAATGAAACGCCTTAATCCAGATAGTATTATTGCAGTTACAGGTTGTTATGCTCAAATGAACCCAGAAGAAATAGGCCATATTCAGGGGGTAAGTTTGGTGGTTGGAACCAATGAAAAGTCTGTAATTTTAAGAGAAGTATTAAAGATTATAAATAAACCAGGGGAAGAGGCTATATATAAAAGACTTGAATATAATGAAATTTGTGACTATGAAGAAACTGGTAGCATTGTTTCTATGGAATCTCGTACCCGAGCATATGTTAAAGTTCAAGAAGGTTGCGACCGCTTTTGCTCTTATTGCATCATCCCCTATGCTAGAGGAATAATTCGCAGCAGAAGCCCCATCTCCATTAAAGAAGAAGTTGGAGACTTAGCAAATAAAGGATTCAAGGAAATTATTCTAACAGGGATTAATACAGCCCTATATGGAAGAGAAAAAGGATTTGGAGAAAAATATCACCATGAGTTTTTATCTTTGGGGATAAAAAGGAGCCTAGAAGGGGTAGGTCCCCTAGTGGAAATGCTGGAAAATATGCCTGGACAATTTCGCCTTCGCCTTGGTAGCCTTGAACCAAATGTGGTTAACAGCCTTGATGTTATTGAATTAATGGCCTACAAAAGACTGTGTCATCACCTTCACTTGTCCCTCCAATCAGGAAGTGACAGGGTATTATTAGCTATGAACCGAAGGTATTCAAGAAAAGATTACCAAGACATACTGGATGAATTAGGAAAAGTTGATACAAACTACGGGGTGACAACAGATATCATTGTAGGCTTTCCTGGGGAAACTGAGGATGACTTTCAAGAAACACTAAGTTTAGTTGAAGGTCAGAACTTTTGTAAGATTCATATATTCCCCTATTCTAAAAGGCAAGGAACAAAGGCAGCTCAGATGTTAGACCAAGTGGATCCTTCCATTGTTAAAGATAGAATAACAAGACTCCAAAGAGCAGCAGAGGATTCTCAAAATAGGTTCTTAGAAAGGAACCTTGGAGCACAGCGTGAGGTCTTGATTGAAGAATATGATGATAAGGCCTTAGAATATATTGGATATAGCGATAACTATATAAGGGTTTTCGTTAAGAGTGAAGAGGATATATTAAATCAGATAGTTAGGCCTAGCTTAAAGAGAGTCTACAAAAATGGACTCCTAGGAGTCATATAAACACAATTTAAGCATTTAGAGAATCACCTGCTAAAGGGTAGGGTTTAAGGTCTATATATACTCAGTGCCTTAGAAATAAATTAATAGACAGGGATTCTTTAAAAACAAAGCTAATTTAATTTTTCATAAAGAGAGAGGAGGCCTTCCATGTCATTATGTATCTTTTGTAAAATTACAAACAAGGAAATACCAGCAAGTGTGGTTTATGAGGATGACCATATTCTAGTTTTTCATGATTTACAAGCTCAAGCACCAGTTCATGTCTTGATGATTAGCAAAAAACACATCCCGTCTTTAAATGAAGTTCAGGAAGAAGACCAAGAACTCATGGGCTATATGCTTTTAAAAGTCAAAGATATCGCTAAGCAGCTTGAACTGGAAAATGGTTATCGTCTGGTTGTAAATTGTGGTGAAGATGGATTGCAAACAGTTCAACACATCCATTTTCATATTTTAGGAAAAAGAAAAATGGGATGGCCTCCAGGCTGATCTAGATGATAATATAAGAAAAATCAAGCCCTTGTTATTTCAAAATAGCGGGGGCTTTGTTTTAAATAATGTTTAATTTTTGTTTAGATGTTATAAACATTTTTCAGAATATTTATATATTAAATCAAAACTCCACATTTTTTAAAACCCTCCCATCTATAATAAAAAGAAAAAGGAGGTTCGAAATGGAAAAGATTAAAAAAGATCAGATCAAGCCATCGTTTGGAATTGCATTATTAGTAGTTATTTTTATGTTTGCTCTGCTTGTAATCCAGGTCGTACAATTAGGAGGCCCGGATATTCACATGTCACTGATATTTTCCATCGCATTTGCTACTGTAGTATTAATGGTTACAGGAACTAGATGGAAGAGGATTGAGGATGGAATAGTTCATGGATGTAAAATTGCTACTATTCCTATGATGATCCTTATGCTTATCGGGGTATTAATTCCTTCCTGGATTGCATCAGGAACAATCCCAGTTCTTATTTACTACGGACTACAAATGATTTCACCTTCAATGTTCTTGTTTACTGCCGCTTTAATTTGTGGTGTTGCATCTATTGCAACAGGAAGCAGTTGGACAACAGGAGCAACATTTGGTGTTGCATTTATGGGCATTAGTTATGGACTAGGAATCCCAGCACCAATGGCGGCAGGTGCAATTATTTCCGGAGCTATTATTGGAGACAAACTCTCTCCACTATCTGACTCCACTAATCTTGCAGCTGGTGTTTCCGAGGCTAACCTCTTCAAACACATTAAGAGCATGTTCTACACAACTGTTCCCGCATTTGTTATTGCACTAGTACTTTATTTGATAATGGGTATGAAATATTCTGCTGATACCATTGATACCACAGCAACAGACACTATATTAGGTGGTTTAATGGCTAACTTTAATATCACACCCGGAATTGCTATTATCACAATATTACCCCTAGCCTTAGTAGTATTTATGGCAGTTAAAAAAATCAGTGCTATGGCGGTAATGGTTGCTGCATCTCTGTTTGGAATGTTCATTGCAATGTTTGTAAACGGTTATAGTCTTTATGAAATGATGGGTTTCATGAACTATGGGTTTAGCATTGATACAGGCATCTTTGATGTAGATAAGCTCTTAAATCGAGGTGGACTCCAGTCAATGATGTGGACGGTTTCTCTTGGATACTTGGGTTTGAGTTTTGGCGGTATTTTAGAAAAAACTGGAACACTAGAAACATTATTGGATAAGATGGCTGGAGCTACAAAGAGTGCAAAAACACTTATTCCTACCCATCTATTATCCTCAATACTAGTTAATATGCTATCTGCTAGTCAGTATGTAGCTATATTGATACCAGGCAGAATGTATCTTCCCGCTTACAAAAAGTTGGGTATTAGAAGCGATGTTGCTTCTCGAGTATCTGAAGACGGTGCCACAGTTACATCCCCATTGGTTCCTTGGGGCCTTTGCGGAGTGTTCTTTACTGGAGCATTGGGAGTTGCCACATTAGATTATCTACCATACACATTCCTTGCCTTGTTCGTTCCAATTATTTCAGCCCTTTATGCTGTAACAGGCAAGTTTATATGGTATAACACTGAAGAGGAACAGGCAGCAATTGAGGCAGCAGATCAGAGTCTTACAGAACAATAAATAAAAGGATTGGAGTAGTGGTGTTATGAAACATGACGAAGTATTAGAACTAACGAAAAAATTAATCTCTTTTGAAAGTCCATATTTTCAAGAGGCAGAGATAATAAGTTATGTCCATCAGTGGTTTCATGACAAAGGGCTCCCAGTTAGGATTCATGACTATCATGAAAGTAAGATTACTGGGCATAAAGGTCAAAATGTTGTAGTGGAGCTGACTGGTCAATTACCAGGACCTGTTATCTGTTTGAATGGTCATCTGGATACCGTTAAGCTTAGTGGGAGCTGGACAAAAGAACCCTTTGAAGGAGATGTAGAAGGTGATAAAATGTACGGTGTTGGCTCCCTTGATATGAAGTCGGGTTGCGCCGCTACAATGGTTGCATTAAAGAAATTCGCATCTAGGGGCACTCCCTTTAAGGGTAAAGTTTTAGCCACATACGTTTCTGTAGAAGAAGGACCTTATGGTATGGGAACAAATGCTCTTATTGATGAAGGTATAATCAAAGATGTGGACATATCAATAGTTACAGAACCATCTTCTGGTTTCACCCAAATTCCTTTTCCTGTTGTGTGTTTAGGGGCTAGAGGGGGGTATGGATTAGAAGTAGAATTCTTCGGAGAATCCGCTCACGCAGCATTGCCTAAAGAAGGCAAAAGCGCAGCACTTGATGCAGCGAGATTCATTCAAGAAGTAGAAAATATAGACTATATCGAGGATGAATTCCTAGGTAAGGGAGCAGCATGTGTTGTAGCTGTAGAATGTGATGGAGGCGCTTGCAGTGTTCCGGATTATGCAAAGGTAAAGCTATTCTGGCATATCGTAGTTGGAGAAGACGAAGAAACAATAAAAAATGAAATAGTAAAGGCTATCCAGCGAGGTAAAGTGGAATCGGAATACAAGATTAGTTTTCGCGATGCTCCAAGTGAAGGTTCCAAGGGATTTATGCCTTATGTAGTAGATAGAGACAACCCTTTTGTAGAAACCTTCTATAAGTCGGTTAGGGCTATATGCCATAAGGAACCAGAAACTGCATACTTTCAAAGCATCGGGGACTTTAACTACTTGGGTTCTAGAATAGGTGCACCAGTAATTATTTTCGGACCAGGGGGAGAAGGTTTTCACGGAGACGATGAATACGTTTTAATGTCAACTGTGAAAGATACCTCTGATGTAATAAATGACTATCTAGAAAATCTATTAAGACCAGAGTAAAATGATCCAGATTAAAGCGACCAGAAGAAATATAGTATCTGGTCGCTTTTTTCAAATCCTCAATTATTCTATAGGGCCCACAAGACTATTAAGAGGCCTATAAGCTTGTAAATTATTTCTGCAAAGATATTATATATGTAGACTAGGACAATACTATATCTAAAACTATCTCTAAAATGAAATCTTAAAGAGGGTGAATAACAGTGAAAGCTAAAGCTATTAAACAAATACCTATGGATTTGCTTCTTGTAAATGGGCCAATATATACCATGAAGTCTGAGGGAGAAAAAATTGAGACTCTAGGCATAAAGGGTGGAAAAATAATATATGCAGGGGATAGAGACTCTCTGGACCTTTCTCTAGTAGAAGAAATTATAGATCTAAAGGGAAAAGCAGTTCTTCCAGGTTTGGGTGATTCTCACCTTCATCTCTATGCCTACTGTCAAAGCTTGACATCAGTAGGTCTAGAAGAAGCTAGAAGTATAGATGATTTAATGGCCATAATGAAAAAAGAAATTATGAACACTCCCCCAGGATTATGGGTTAAAGGCGTAGGCTTTGATCAAACAAAATTTAGGGAGAATAGACTGCCTACCCGTCAAGATTTGGATAAAATCAGTCAAGAAAACCCAATTGTGGTCCGAAGATGCTGTCTCCACATGTTAACGGCTAACAGCCTTGCTATAGAAATGGCTAAGATTACCCCCAAAGAGCTTGAAGAGTTCGGAGACCTTATAGAAAAAGATGAAAATGGGAATCTTAGCGGAGTGTTTAGGGAAAGATCAACCATAATTTTTGATGATATAATTCCTGATACTCTAAAAGATCCAAAGATAAGGAGAACAATATTTAATGGTGTATTAAAAGATATGTCAGCAAGGGGTATGACTTGTATTCATACTTATGCTGCACAAATTTGGAATTATGAAGAAGATATAAATAATTATTTGGAACTTGACCGTGAAAATCTCTTGCCTCTAAGAGTTACAGTTAATCTAGATGAATTTTGGATTCCCGAGGATGAAAGCTCAAGCAAAGAAGACCCCTTCAACAAGGTGGAACTTGGAGCTTATAAAATTTTTACTGATGGGTCTTTAGGCGCCAGATCTGCAGCTCTTTTTGAAGACTATAGTGATGAACCGGGTACAAGAGGAATAATTGGCCCTTCTCAAGAGCTTAGAAAAAAAATTGAGGAAGCAGTAGGAAGAGGCCTTCAATGTGCAATACATGCCATAGGTGATAGGGCCATGGAAGAAACCCTTGATGCTATTGATTGGGTACTTGAAAAAGGAAAACCTAAGAATCCTCTTCCTTTTAGGGTTATACATGCCCAAATGGTAACAGATAGACAGAGGGAAAGAATGAAAAATATGCCCCTGATCTTAGATATACAGCCAGTATTCCTATGCACAGACCTTTACTGGATAAAAGATAGGTTGGGCCCTGAGAGAATGAAATACTCATACATATGGAAGACTCTCATGGACCAGGGCCTACTAATGACTGGTGGTTCCGACTGCCCAGTAGAGACTTATGACCCCCTAAAAGGAATTCATGCAGCAGTAAACAGGCAAGACATAGATGGAAACCCAGAGGGAGGATTTATGGCTAAAGAAAAACTATCTCTTTATCAAGCATTTTGCCTTTTTACCAAAAACATTCACTATGCCACTGGGAACCAAGACAATCTAGGAACTCTGGAGAGGGGGAAATTTGGTGATTTCGTCGTGTTCAGACAGGATCCTTTTACTATTGATCCAGAAGATATACTTAAACTAGAAGTAGATATGACATACTTAGCTGGTAAAAAAGTATTCGAAAAAGAATGAGATACTAAGGCTAAAGATAAAATCATTTGTTATAATGGTATAAGAATAAAAAAAGCTGTTTTTAAGAAGCGAGGTTATCATGAGCACTGATTTGTTGATAATAAATGGAAAGTGTCTTTCCATGGTAGATGGTGACGTCTTCGATTGGGTTTTTATTCGAGATGAACATATTGAAGATATAGGCAGTGGAAAAGACTACAAAAAATACCTTGGTGGTTCCACAAAGATTATTGATGCCAAGGGAAGCTCTGTGTTGCCGGGGTTTATAGATAGCCATTTTCATGTTGTACAGGCATCATTAAACTCTAGAAGTGTAGATCTTAATGCAGCTAAATCTTTTAAGGATATTGGTGAAGCAATTGCCCGAGCGGCAAAGGAAAATCCTGGCAAAGCCATTAGGGGGATCAGATTAGATCGGCAGAACTTAAAAGAAAATCGTATGCCAGACAGGGTGTTATTAGATAAGTACTGTAAAGATGTTCCCGTTTTTATCAACAGTGTTGAATATCAAACCAGTTCCCTTAATACCTATGCCTTACTATATTACAAAATTCCTTTCACCTTAACTGGAATAGAATTTGATGAAAATCAAGTGCCTACAGGAGTGATATCAAAACAGGCAAATATGATCCTAAGAGAGAATGTACTTAGAAATATTCCAGATAGCACTAGGCTAGAGGCGGTAACAGGATTTTTAGAAAGTGTAGTAGCTTGTGGAATTACAACTGTAAACGCAATGGAAGGTGGAAGACTATATAGCGACAAAGATGCGGACTTTATTTATGAGTATTCAGATCGTTTGGCTATAGATGTGGCCTTGTTTTATCAAACTATGGATACTTCTAAAATCAAGCAGATGGGTTTAGGAAGGATTGGAGGCTGCCTCTATGTAGATGGCACATTTGGGGCCAGGACTTCTGCCCTATCCTTTGAATATGCCGATGCCCCCGGGAATATGGGAGGGCTTAACTTTACCCAAGAAGAGTTGAATGACTTCGTATTAGAATGTTATCAAAACCACCTCCAACTTGGCCTATATACTATTGGAGACAGGGCAATAGAGCAAGCTATTACTGCCCACGAATATGCTTTAGAGCGAACAGGGGTAATAGGTTTGCGACATCGGCTAGAACATGTGGAACTTCCTACAAAAGAACATATTCTCAGGGCTAAAAATCTTGAGCTTATATTTTCCATGTCTCCGACCTATGAAACAATTTGGGGAGGACCAAAAAAACTCTATGCAAAACGATTAGGGGATAATTATAAGATCACAAACCCTTTTAGAGAAATTATTGAAGCAGGGGTTGTGGTTTGTGGAAGTTCAGACTGCGATGTAACTCCAGCTGATCCCCTATTAGGAATTTATTCTGCGGTAAACCATCCTGTGGAAGAACATAGGGTAGACTTATATGATGCAATAAAAATGTTCACCATTAATGGAGCCTATGCTATTTTTGAAGAAGAATCTAAAGGTAGCTTGGAGGTTGGGAAAATAGCAGATCTTGTTATATTGGATACTGATATAATGGAAACTCCAGAAGATAAAATTGATAAGATAGCTGTGAATACTACTATTAAGAATGGAAAGATTATATTGAATAAATTATAGGGGTGTCATATTTCGGCTAATAATTTGGGGGTTTTCTTAAAAGGGGAGAAAAATATAATCTGCTATCTTTTTAAGGATAATCAGATTATAGGAGAGAATGTATGCTTTCAATCAATATGCTTGGAGAGATTAATATTACCTATAAGGGCGAAAAAATTGTGGACAGTCTAAGCAATAAGACTGTGGCCATGATTTGTCTTTTGGTGCTTAATCGGGACAAAGATCTCAGTAAAGAAAAGATAGGATACTATTTTTGGCCAGATAGCAGTGAAGAAGCAGCGAAATATAATGTGCGGTATAATTTATGGACAATTGGAAAGCTTATACCAAAGGATGCCGCTGGGGAAACCCTAATAATATCAGGTAAAGACTGTTGTAGTATTAACAATAAATATAGATTTTCTTGTGATCGTATTATTTTAGACTCCTACAATCCTAAAGGTAATAGTTCAATAAATGATTTACTCCGACTCAAAGGGCTTTTCAAAGGGGATTTTTTAGAAGGGATGTACCTAAAAAATTGCAATGAATTTAATGAGATGATATTATTCGAAAGGGTAATATGCCAAAAAATACAAGTGGAACTGCTTGAAGAACTGGCCAGCCGCTATGAAGCCGCTGAAGGATTTGAAGATAGCTTAAAAACCCTAGAAGAGATGATGGTTATTGAACCTTACAACGAAGCATTTGCTTATAGAATAATGAATATGTATTCACTTATTGGCAACCGAACTGCAGCAATAAATTTCTACAAAAAATTCGAGCATTTTTTAAGAAACAATTTAGGGATTTCTCCAGATGCTGAGTTACAGCTTTTTTATTCCAACTTAATAGAAAGCCCCACAACTTCTGTTTTAGAGGGTAAAGGGAAAAAGGCGGATAAAAAACAAAAACTTGAAATCCGTGCTTTGTGTATACCAGAGGTAGATTTTTTTTGTATTTCTGAAATTATAGGGCAGGTTCTTGAGAAAGGAAACAAAGCTTATATGTTGAAGCTGGATCGGCAGACAATTTATGATTTAGGATATATCTACAATGACCTGATAAATGAATATGATGGGAATGACTTTAATGATAGTAAAACCATTGTTCCTGTGCCATTTGTGAGAATTATTAATGGTTTTTACAAATTCATTAATCATTCTACAGAGGTTTACGATATTGATTGTTACATAGAAAATGCGGACAAAATTGATGACATTTCCCTTGAAATTCTGAACTATATAAAGAGCAAAGAAATTATAAATTTTCACATAAGCGGAATGTAAATGTGAAGCAAAAATTTATTGGGCCAAATTTTTTGGGCTAAAAATTATTTCTAAATTTCCCAACTTGTAATCTTCAATGGATAGCATATATATGTAAAGTCCTTGCACCATTGGAGGTTTTCTAGTATAATATCGGTGTTATGAGGTGAATTTAGGTCAGTTTGCCAGTTCTTATAAGTCAGGAGGTGAGTTGGGAACATGGCACAAGTAATTGTAAGAGAAAATGAAGGCATTGAGAGTGCTCTTAAGAGATTTAAGAGATCATGCGCAAGAGATGGCGTGATGTCTGAACTTCGAAAGAGAGAGCATTATGAAAAGCCCAGTGTAAGAAAAAAGAAAAAGTCTGAAGCTGCTAGAAAAAAAGCAAAAAAATTCTAGATATTGAGGTGAAGCATTGACCTTAAAAGAAAAATTAATGGCTGATTACAAAATAGCCATGAGAGAAAAAGACCAAGTAAGAAAAAATACAGTTAGCTTAGCTCGTGCAGCCATTAAGCAGTATGAGATAGACAACAGGGTAGACCTTGAAGAGAGAGACATTTTAGCCATTTTACAAAAACAGGTAAAAATGAGAAAAGATGCCCTTGCTGACTTTGAAAAAGCAGGCAGAACAGACCTACTAGAATCTTATAATGCAGAAATTAAAGTGTTGGAAGAGTATTTGCCAGAGATGTTATCATCAGATGCAATCTTAAAGGTTGTCGAAGAAGTTGCCCTAGGGCTTGGCATTGAAGGCGGTAAAGAAAACATAGGCAAATTGATGGGACCAGTTATGGCCAAATTAAAAGGCCTTGCAGGTGGAAATGAAGTCAAAGAAGCCATTCAAAAATTTCTGGGATAAGTAAAAAGAAATTAGCGGTACGACTTCTGGTCGTACCGTTTTATTTTGCAGTGATTTATAAAAGAAGAAAGAATGAGGCTTATAATGGTTGTATTTCTCCAAGGATTAACTATGGGAATTGCATATGTTGCTCCTATTGGTCTGCAAAATTTGTTTGTAATTAATACGGCTCTTACACAAACAAGAGGCCGAGTATATGCAACGGCACTAATAGTAGTTTTCTTTGATATAACCTTAGCCCTTGCTTGCTTTTTTGGTATAGGGCTCTTAATAGAGAGGTGGATGCCTCTCAGGATTGGGATTTTACTTGTAGGAAGCCTTTTGGTTTTATGGATAGGGATCAACTTAATTCGTACCAGAAGCACCTTAGATACTTCTAAAAGTGTAAACATTCCATTATTGAAAGTGATTTGGTCGGCTTGCGTTGTTACTTGGTTTAACCCCCAAGCCATAATTGATGGCACCATGATGTTAGGAGCCTTTCGTGCTGCTTTAGACCCTTCAATGTCGCAATTTTTCATTCTAGGAGTTGCAGTAGCCTCAACCCTTTGGTTCTTGGGTATATCCACCCTAATTACTTTTTTCAGCACTAAGTTCACTGATAAAACCCTTAATTGGATTAATATAATTTGTGGGATAATAATTGTTTTCTATGGCATTAGACTCTTTGTTGGTTTTCTTGTTTTGATTAAAGATTACTTATAACTAAGAAAGGCTGGGATTTTTGAGAAAGACAATAATAACAGTTTACAATTTTAACTGACATATGTTATAAATAGAAGTAGTAGCAGTTGCTATTTTTATAATAACAACTATAATTAATGTATAGGTATTAGCATTTAAGGAGGGAGATTGTTATGGCAAGGCCAAGAAAATGGAGAAGAGTGTGTAATCTGCCTGGAAGTAATCGATTTGGCCCTCTTGATCCAACTGGAGAAGGCTTGCCAACTGTTACTATGACAGTGGACGAATATGAAACAATTCGTTGGATTGATTTAGAAGGGTTGAATCAAGAAGAGTGTGCTCTTCAAATGAATATTGCCAGGACCACGGTTCAAGGCATATACAATGATGCGCGAAAAAAATTAGCTGAATCACTGGTGGATGGTAGAGTCTTGTTAATAAGTGGTGGGCAGTATCAACTTTGTGGTGAAAGTGAAGGGCCTTTTTGCGAAAGAAATTGCCAGCACCAAAGAAGAGGCCAGAGGCCTCTTAAATAAGTTTTTAGTTTATTACTGGAAAGGCTTAATCCCCTGGTCCACATACATTTTCGGAAAGAGTAAGCCCAACAGAAGTGAGGGCTTCTTTTATTTGTTTAAGGTGGTCATGATTCTTCGTTTCCATTGTGACCCTTAAAAAGCATCCATTGATGGCAGTATTTTCACCACCAGGGTCGTGGTATACTTTAGTAACATTTGCTCCCAAATCGGCAATAATTGCAGATACAAGTTTCAGTTGTCCTGGCTTGTCTAAAAGTTCTATAGTTAGGTCTGTAAGCCTTCCAGAAGTTAATAAGCCCCGGTGAATTACTCTTGAAAGAATGTTTACATCTATATTCCCACCAGAAAGAATAGCACAAACTTTTTTCCCTTCTAGGGGAAGCTTATTAAACATAGCAGCAGCAATAGAAACTGCTCCAGCACCTTCAGCTACCAGCTTTTGTTGTTCCATTAATGTTAGGATAGCAGTAGCGATTTCGTCATCTGAGACTGTAACTATATCATCTACATATTGGTCACACATTTCGTATGTAAGTTCTCCAGGCATTTTAACAGCAATTCCGTCAGCAAATGTTTCAACCTGGAAAAGACTACATCGGGTGTGTTCGTTAATTGAATTACACATGCTGGCAGCACCAGCAGCTTGAACTCCATAGATTTTACACTCGGGTTTGAGGGACTTAATTGCATAGCCAATACCAGAGATTAAACCTCCACCTCCGATTGGAACGATAATAGCCCCTATATCAGGCATTTCTCTTAAAATCTCTAAGGCAATAGTTCCTTGTCCTGCTATAACATCTTCATCATCAAATGGATGGATGAAGATGCCCCCTGTTTCCTTTTGATATTCCACTGCAGCTTGGTAGGCGTCGTCATATACACCGTCAATTAATTGGATGTTTGCTCCGTAGCTACGGGTGGCTTCAACTTTAGATATAGGTGCGGTACTTGGCAAAAAAATTGTTGAAGAAATTCCGTTTCTAGCTGCTGCAAGAGCTACACCTTGAGCATGGTTACCAGCTGAACAGGCAATTACTCCTTTTGATTTGTCCAGATCGTTTAGAGTTGATATTTTGAAATATGAACCTCTAATTTTGAAGGAACCTGTTACTTGAAGGTTTTCTGTTTTCAAATATAAGTTCTCTCCAGCAATAAGGTTATGACCAGGAACGATTTCAGTTTCACGAATCACACCATTTAGGCTATGAGCCGCTTGATATATGCGATCTAACGTAAGAATAGTCTTCACCCCCCTTAAATTAACTACCTTTTGATAATATACTATTTTTTACATTTGTGCACCTGTTTTATTGAAATTCACTAAAAAAAACAATTTTACTTGTGATAAACAACAATATTATATTTCTGTAGCTAGTGCTTTTATATAATAATCATCTTTCACTATGACTTTCCTTGCTGATATAATAAGGCAAAGCCTTAATATCTATAGTGAATTTTTAATAAAGATAGAAATTGCTTAAGTTAAAAATGGACCACCATTTATAAGATGCTCCATTTTTAATAATCTTATTTTTTTGGCCTTAATACTTTGGGTATTAAAATCAGGGGTTTATGAATGGCGGAGAGAGTGGGATTCGAACCCACGTGGGATTTCTCCCAAACTGATTTCGAGTCAGCCCCGTTATGACCACTTCGATACCTCTCCACAAATCTTTTTAATTATACCAAAACATTCTCATTTAATAAAGGGTAAAATTATAGTATACTTAAAAGGTATGTTGTATTTTAATGATTATGAGGTTTTAGATGAAACATTTATTTATTGTAAACCCCACAGCAGGTAAAGGAATTGGCCATGAGGATCTGATAGAAAGAATCATTGAGGCTGGTAAGGCTTTAGAAGCAGAGGTAAATGTATATACTACAAAAGAACTTTATGATGGATACTATTACACAAAAGATTTTTTAAGCAAATTACCACCAGGGTCTAGCCTTCGAGTATATTCTTGTGGTGGGGATGGAAGTCTAAACGAGATTATGAATGCCATGGCTGAGTTTTCCACCACCCATGAACTTTTTTTGGGATGTGTTCCAACGGGCACAGGCAATGATTTTGTGCGAAACTTCCAAGATGTTGATTTTACCGACATAAAAAACCAAATACAAGCTAACAGTAAAAAAGTGGACCTAATAGCTTTTAAGTACAATGATGGCAAGAAAGAAGCTTTTCGTCGTTGTATCAATATGTTTAATATTGGCTTTGACTGCGATGTTGTTTATAGAACCTCTATACTAAAAAAATACCCTCTTTTACAGGGATCCATGGCATACCTAATGGGAATACTTTTTACCCTCATAAAGAAGAAGGCTACAAACCTAGAGATCGAATTTGAGGATGGAACAAAAAACAAGGGCACTTTATTAATGGCCTCTATAGGTAATGGGGGCTATTGTGGTGGAGGACTTAAGGGCCTTCCAAGAGCAAAGGTGGATGACGGGATTATGGATGTTAGTCTTGTTAAAAACATTCCCAGAAGAGCCTTTATTTCCTTGTTTCCTTACTACTCAAAAGGAACTCATCTTGAAAGACCAAACATTGAAGAAATAGTAAATTATAAGCAGTGTAAAAGTCTTGTGATAAGGCCTTCAGGAGGAAGCTTAATGCTTTGTACTGATGGTGAGATATTTGAGACAGGAACTATTGAATTCCTGGTTGAGCCACTGGCCTTGGATTTTATTGTTCCCACATCCCAAGTTAAATAAGGAAAGCATCATGATTGAACATATTGAATGGATAAGAATCAACCCCGCAGGGAATATCACTTGTTTGGTTACCACAAAGGTGGCAAGGGAACTATATATGGAAGTGGCAAACCAGATACTTTCTCTTCCAGGAAAAGATTTCGAACAAGTTGGATTTATAATTGATGATGTGACTATGGAAATGGCGGGCTTAGAGTTTTGCGGCAATGCATCCCGGGCTTTTGCCTTATGGTCTGCTAAAAAACGAGGTTTACTAGGCCAGCACAATATTTTGGTAAGAGTATCTGGAATAGAAAAGCCTCTTGAGGTTTTCGTAGACACTCAAAACAACTTTACCCGAGCTTTTATGCCATTACCAGAGAAAATGGAGCTTATCCCTAAGGGAACAATAATGGATTGTCCCCAAATCTTAAAGGTGGATTTAGGGGGAATTATCCATTTTGTAGTTTTAGACCTTCCATATTCAGATTCTATTTTTAATTTAATCAAGGATTTTGGCATGTCTCATTTTCAACCGCCCGCTTTAGGAGTCATGTTTGTTGATTCCCAGACTTTTGATATGATTCCAATTGTTTATGTAAAAGAAGTAGATACAATATATCATGAGGGAAGCTGCGGATCTGGAACACTTGCAGCCTTAATAGCCCTTGAAGAAAAGTTGAGTCTAGGAGAAGAGGTTTTTCGTTGCAATCTCAGTCAGCCTAGAGGCAAGATAGGTGGGACCTTATATAAAAATGGAAATATTATTGAAAAAATTACTATAGAAGGTCCCGTAGAGATAGGCGAAATTGAAAAGGCGGCTCTTGGGGATTTTATGGGTTCAAATGAAGAGGAGGATTAATAATTGAAACTTTTGGTGCTATATCTAGGTATGGCGGTAGTTGGATATTTTGTAGGAAAAGAAATCCAGAAGAAGAATGGAAGACGGCCTGTTGCGGCAAAAGCTGCTACCGTATCTGTTCTTGCCTTGGTGTTCGTTATGGGAAGCAGAATTGGTTCGGATGAAAGAGTTGTAGCCAACCTGTCAACAATTGGGGTTAATGCATTTATTTTAACCATGGCTACATTTATAGGATCTATTCTATTTGTCTTCTTAGCCAGAAAATTGGTTGGGATTGATCGAAAGGGGATTAAGTCATGACAAAATGGATTATGATAGCTGTGGTTCTTGGTTTTATATCTGGGGCTACATTTTTACCCCAGGCTTTTATAACAATATCTGGCCCCCTATTAATTGTTGGACTCTCTCTCCTCTTATTTTTTGTAGGAATTGATTTAGGCATAGAAGGTACGGTAATCCAAAACTTCAAAAAAGTGGGACTAAGAGTTCTCATATTCCCTATAGGGATTATTTTAGGTACTTTGTTTTTCGCCTATTTAGTGTCTTTCTTTTTACCTATTACGCCACAAGAAAGCATGGCTGTTAGTGCAGGCTTTGGTTGGTATACCTTAGCTCCTATAATCCTTGCTGACCACAGTGCCGAAATCTCGGCATTATCATTTTTATATAATGTTATGAGAGAAATGTTTGGAATCATTCTAATACCAATTGTGGCTAAATATATTGGTTTCATAGAAGCAACAAGTTTGCCAGGGGCTGCCGCAATGGACGTATGCCTGCCCATTGTAGAAAGAGCCACAGCACCAAACATAACCATATATAGTTTTGTAAGTGGCGTATCATTAAGCATTGCTGTGCCAATCTTGGTACCATTAATTATAGGTTTATAGAAAGGAATTATTCGATATGCAGGAACAATCAAAATATAAAGGCAGCCAAGACTATGTGGTAACGGAAGAATTGATGAATGCCGTTAATGTGGCTATTGCCTTAAAAAAGCCCTTGCTCATAAAAGGTGAACCTGGAACAGGTAAAACTATGCTGGCCCAATCAATAGCGGAAGCTCTTGGTATCGATTTGTTGGTATGGAGCATTAAATCCACAACAAAGGCTCAAGAGGGACTGTACACATACGATACGGTACAACGCTTATATGATAGTCAATTTGGTGAGGGTGATGTAAAAGATATTGGAAGATATGTGAAATTAGGCAGGATGGGTGAGGCTTTCGTAGCTGACACACCTCCAGTGCTTCTTATAGATGAGATAGATAAGGCGGACCTAGAATTTCCCAACGATCTTCTTTGGGAGCTAGACAAAATGGAATTCTACATTCCAGAAACAAAAGAAACCATCGTTGCAAAGAATCGCCCCATAGTTATAATAACCAGCAATGCTGAGAAGGAACTACCTGATGCCTTTTTAAGAAGGTGTATTTTTCATTATATTGCATTCCCAGATAAGGACAAAATGGAAGAAATAGTAAAAGTTCATTACGGAAATGTAGAAAAGACCCTAATGGATAATGCTATTGAAGCTTTTTATAAACTTAGGGAAATGAAAGACCTACAGAAACTGCCTTCAACTTCTGAATTATTAGACTGGCTACAAGCCCTTATGCTTGGTGGAGTAGATGTTGCAAAGATAGTGGAAGAAATACCTTACGTTGGTGTTTTATTAAAGAAAAATCAAGATATAGAAGTTATGTATGAGATAAAGGAAAAGGGATACTCCCTGAGGAACTGGTAAAAGTGTTTATAGATTTTTTTTATCACTTAAGAAATCGTCAAATAGACGTATCAATGGATGAGTGGCTAACCCTTACAGAAGCCTTGTGTAAGGGGTTAGCTGATTCAAGTTTTCAACAATTCTATCATCTTTCTCGTGCCATTTTGGTTAAAAGTGAAGTTGATTTTGATAGGTTTGATATGGCCTTTGCAGAGTACTTTCAAGGGGTTGAAACGCCAGAAGATTTGCCTGGGGAATTTTGGGACTGGCTTAGCAATGATACCCTGGAGGGTAAGCTTGAAGACCAGTACTTCACTGATGGCCAGAGGAAGGAGCTGGAAGAACTTCTGGAAACCTTTCGCCAAAGGCAACTGGAACAAAAAGAGAAGCATGATGGAGGCAGCTACTGGATCGGTACAGGGGGAACTTCAACCCAAGGCCACTCTGGCTATAATGAAGCCGGGATTAGGGCAGGAGGGGAAAGCAGACACCGTTCTGCCCTTCAAATAGCGGGAGAGCGGAATTTCAGAGATTTTCGTGAAGACCAAGTTATTGATATACGTCAATTTCAAATGGCATTTCGCAAACTCAGACAGTATTCTTCTCGGATTGATAGTGAAAACTTAGAATTAAACATAGATGAAACAATTGATGAAACCTGTAAAAGTGGGGGCTTATTAAAACTGGCTTACGAAAAGCCAAGAAAAAACACAGTTAAGATTCTCTTACTTATGGATTCTGATGGTTCAATGCTTCCCTACAGTAGGCTTTGCAACCGTCTTTTTAAGTCGGCAAACCAAGCCAACCACTTTAAAGACTTCAAGGTATATTATTTTCACAACTGTATCTATGAATTTCTATACAAAACTCCTCAGTGCAAAAAGAATGATTGGGTTGACACACAATGGGTCCTATCAAACCTAGACAGTGAGTATAAAGTGGTTTTGGTTGGGGATGGAACAATGGCTCCTTCTGAGCTTTTCAGAAAAGGCGGTAATTGTATTCTGGGTATGTATAACGAAGAGTTGGGGATTGATTGGTTAAAAAGAATCCGCAAACATTATCCCCACAGCATATGGTTAAATCCGATTTCAGAGAGAAACTGGGGCTCAGTGTATGGCTCTACCACAATACAAGAAATCAAAGATGTATTTCCCATGTACGAACTGACCTTAGATGGTTTGGATCGAGGGATAAAGAAACTCTTGAATAAATAATTTAATTGATTCTTTTGCTAATAATATTTTTGAGTGGGTATAATATTAATATGTCAGAGAAAAATACCGCCTTCACAATTGAAGAACTTACTGCTGTATTAGACAGTATTAAGGATGCTATTTTTATCGATGATAAAAATGGAATAACTTTGTGGTGCAACAAAACTTGCGAAGCTCTTTATAATATAAAAAAAGAAGATGTTATAGGCATCTCAGCAGGTGAGTTAGAAAAGCAGGGGGTATTTACACCTTCGGTAACCGTAAGGGTTCTTGAACAACAAGAAGAGGTCAGCTTAATTCATGAAAACAAAATAGGCAAACACTTATTGAGCACAGGAATTCCTATTTTTTCGGAAGATGGAACCATCACTCAAATAATCACTACATCCAGAGACATCACTGAAATAAACCATTTACAAAAAGAGCTTGAGAGGGTCCAACGTAAACTAAATACCCTTAATGCACCCCAAAAGTATGGAGATGAAGAAATAGTTGCAGCAAGTCAGGCCATGTATAATGTTTTACTCCTAGCGAAAAGATTAGCAGATGTTGACTCAACAGTATTAATTACGGGAGAATCAGGAGTCGGTAAAGGCCTTATTGCAAGATACCTACACAAAAATGGACCAAGAAAAGATAAACCCATGGTGACCGTAAACTGTGGAGCAATACCAGAAAACCTTATTGAATCGGAACTCTTTGGCTATGAAAGAGGAGCTTTTACAGGCTCAAGAGTAGAGGGGAAGGTTGGGCTTTTTGAGGAAGCAGAAGGGGGAACTATTTTTCTTGACGAAATATCCGAACTACCATTAAACCTTCAGGTTAAACTCTTACAGGTTATACAGGAGAGAGAATTCAAAAAAGTAGGTGGAGTCAAAGGAATACCTGTGGACGTAAGGATCATTTCTGCCACCAATCAAGAGCTCCGTAACTTGGTGGAAGAGGGAGCCTTTAGAGAAGACCTGTATTATCGGTTAAACGTTGTTCCCATAAATGTCCCCCCACTTAGAGAACGTACTGAAGATATTTTACCTTTAATACATTCAGCCCTGTATAAACTCAATGAGAAAATTGGTGAAGATAAAATAATTAGCTCTGAAGCCCTAGCCATACTTTTAACCTACCAATGGCCTGGGAATGCAAGGGAAGTAGAAAATATAATTGAACGTCTAGTTATTACTACCAAGGATGGGGTTGTAATGCCTGAAAATTTACCCCCCTATCTTTTGGAAGCCAGCCATCAAAACAAAAATCAAAGGGTGGGCAAAACATTACAGGAAAATTTAGATATAACAGAAAAAGAAATACTAGTAGAAGCCATGAAAAACTATTCAACCACCCGAGCTATGGCAAAAGCTTTAGGTGTAAGTCAGCCTACCGTGGTAAGAAAGATAGCTAAACATAAACTTTAGTCAAATGCGATACATTTAAGTATCGTTGAATCACAAATGCATCAAACCCCATTGCTTTGATAATTAAGGGGTTTAGAGAATATAAAAGATTATATACACCGAACATGATACATAAATGTATCATGTTCTAGATATTCAAAATATAAGATGTTGGTATTGCAACCTTTAGGGATGCCTACATGCTTGGCATGATTATTGCGTATTAGTTAGGTGTAAGGCGATTAATTCGTTTTACCCATTAAATATTTATTTTTAATAAGGAGGGTATTCAATGTCAGTAAATCACAGCGATTATGTAGCAGGACTAATAGCCAAAGCTAGGGCCGCACAGGCTATTGCAGAAAATTTTACACAAGAGCAGGTTGATGATTTAACCTTTGCCGTTGCTTATGAACTTACTAAACCTGAAGTTGCTTTAAAGTTTGGCGAGATGCTTGTAGAAGAATCAGGAATGGGTGTTCCTAAGGACAAACAAGCAAAAATGTTTGGAAAAGTTAAGGGAACATATTTCCAAATGAAGGGTGAAAAATCAGTGGGTTTGGTTGAAGTTGATGAAAAAAAGGGAATTGAGAAATATGCAAGACCCATGGGCGTTATTGGGGCTATCATTCCTGTAACAAATGGAGAGGCAACTCCTGTTGTTAAATCCCTTATGGCCCTTAAAACTAGAAACGCAGTAATATTAGCACCTCATCCAAAAGCAAGAAAAACTAACGTTGCAGTTACAGAAGCTATTCGTGAAGTAATTGTTAAAATGGGAGCTCCTGCTGATTTGGTGCAATCAATTGACCCAGAATTTGTATCTATTGAAGCTTCTCAGGCTTTGATGGAACAAGTAGACTTTATTCTTGCTACTGGTGGAACTCCAATGGTAAGACAGGCATATTCCTCAGGAACTCCAGCTATTGGTGTTGGAACTGGAAATGTTGTTTGTATCGTAGATGGAACAAGTGATATGGACAAAACTGCGGATATGATTATTAGATCCAAGACTTTTGATGGGGCAACTTCATGTTCCACAGAAAATACCGTTGTTGTTTTAGAAGAGTGTTATGACGAATTTGTAGCGGCTATGGAAAAAGTAGGTGTATGTTTTATTAAAGAAGGCTCTGAAGACAAAGCAAAATTGTTAAAGACTATATGGCCTGAATCTCCTAAAAACCATGACCTGAACCGTCAGATCGTCGCTAAGGTAGCAACCGAGATTGCTAAAATGGCAGGGGTTGAAGTTCCTGAAAATACAAGAGCTCTTTTCGTTGAAGAGACTGGTGGATACGGAAACGAATTCCCCTTTGCTGGAGAAAAACTAAGCCCAGTAGCTGCTGTAAGAAAAGCTAAGAATTTCGAAGAAGCAGTTGATATGATGAGAAAAACTTTGGAATATCAAGGTTTAGGACACAGTTGTGGAATCCACACTACTGTTAAGGAAAGAGTTACATATCTTGGAGAAAAAATGCCTGTATGTAAAGTTTGTGTTAACCTGCCTCAATCCTTGTCCAACTCAGGATCTTGGGTTTGTGGTTTCCCAATGTCAATGACATTAGGATGTGGAACTTGGGGACATAACTCACTTTCTCATAATGCTACTTTTAGAGATCTTCTTAACTTCACTTATGTGGCAAGAGAAATTCCTAGCTTCCAGCCAACAGATGAAGCACTATTTGACAATGACAGCATTAAAGCTAAGGTTGATGCGTAAGCTTGTTCGTTTTTCAAAATAATTAATAAAGGAGAAAGATATGTCAAATATAAAAGAAAATAGTAAAAAATACAATTTACATTCTTGGTCAGCTCAAGGGAAGTTGCAGCCAATGGTTGTTACAAAAGCAGAGGGAATTTACTTCTGGGACGAAGATGGCAATAGATATTATGATATGTCCAGCCAACTTGTAAACCTAAACTTGGGACATAATAATAAGGCGATTATTGATGCGATAAAGGCACAAGCTGACAAAATGCCCTTTATGGGACCAGGATATGCCTTGGATGTTCGGTCTGAAGCAGCTAAGTCCATTGTTGAAGCTTCAGGTATGAACGGTGCAAAAGTTTTCTTTACAAATGCTGGAGCAGAAGCTAATGAGAATGCTCTTAAAATGGCAAAAGCCTACACAGGTAAATGGAAGGTTTTCTCCATGTATCGTTCATATCATGGTGCTAGCGCAGGAGCAGGAATGCTTACAGGAGAACCTCGTCGTTTTGCCAGTGAACCTGGTGGTCCAGGGTTTGTGAAGTTTGATGGTCCTTATGCATACAGAGCTCCAAAAGCTTGTAAGTTCAACAGCGAAGAGGAAGTTACTGAATATTACCTTGACCTCTTGGAAAACAAAATCAAACAGGAAGGGGCAAAACTAATTGCTGCAATCTTCTTGGAAACTGTTGTAGGGTCTAACGGAATTCTTATTCCACCTAAAGGCTACTTAGAGGGTGTTCGCGCACTTTGCGACAAGTATGATATCTTAATGGTATGCGATGAAGTTATGGCTGGATGGTATAGAACTGGAACCACCTTTGCTTTCCAACAGTTTAATGTTGTCCCAGATATGATTACCTTTGCTAAGGGCGCTACTTGTGGGTACGTTCCTCTAGGTGGTGTTGTTGCAAGCAAAAAAATTGCGGATCACTTTGATGATAATGTTATGTTCTGTGGACTTACATATTCAGCTCATCCAATGGGTTGTGCTGCAGTTGTTGCAACAATTGAGGAGTACAAGAGATTAAATATTGCAGAAAATGTAAAAACTCTTGGAAAAGTATTGGCTGATTTCCTTGACAAGCTTGTTGATAAGCATCCATGTGTTGGCGAAGTTAGACATATTGGATTGTTTTCTGCAGTAGAGCTAGTTAAGGATAAGACTACAAGAGAGGCACTTGTACCTTTCAATAATGACAAAGAAGGTTTGATGGGCAAAATTGTTGGAATGCTTAAAAAAGAAGGTTTTTCAACATACAGCAATGAGAATATGATTATCGTTGCTCCTCCATTAATCATAACTGAAAAAGAATTGCTAGAAGCTCTTGCGATTCTAGACAAGGTACTTGATTCTGTAGATAATATGATTAAATAAACATTTAAGTAAACCTTTAAGCCTTTTGAAATAAGAATACCCTTCCATTTGGAAGGGTATTCTTGCTTAGTTATTGCAATTAGTCTAATTGCCATGTGATCAAAGTATTGGTACCATAGCCAAATTGGCATGTAATCATAGTGTTAGTCCCATATTCAAATTGTCATGGGATCAAAGCATTGGTCCCATATTCTAATTGCCTGTTAACCGTATTAGCATGTAGCTTACTAGGGCAGTGGTTCCACTTAAGAAAGTACCCCAAATTAAATCTACCACAGTGATAACTAGGGGCCAGTCTTTAATTACTGCAAGGCTGGTAAGGTCGTAGGTAGAATAGGTAATCAATCCAAAAAACATTCCAACAAAAAGGGCATACTGCCAACTTTCCTTTGCAAGAGCAGGGTTTATAACAAAGTATATTATCCCTACTACAAAGATAAAGTAAAACAAAAATGCTGCAGCAACCTTTACTTGGTCTGTCATAATATATCCCAAGTGCTTGGCATAAAAATTTTTGGATATCACTTGAAGCCATAATAAATCAATTACCAAGAAAACAAACATTGTAATCAAGAAATTCTTAAGGTTTGATAGTGTAAAAATAAGGTCCATTTTATTTCTCCTTTGCTCGCTTAGGGGGTAATGGTATGAAGATACTAGTTCTTTCTGCGTATTCTTGGTAGCCAGGTTTATCTTTCATGGATTTTTCTAGCATTGGAACACCCGATACAAAAAGCAGAAGAGTGGTTATCGTCAAAGGGCTGACAATACTAAGGATTGAAATACCAGCACTCATTCCAATTAAGAATATTCCCCACCACATGGTGGCTTCACCAAAGTAATTTGGGTGCCTTGTATATTTCCATAAGCCCCGATCCATTATCTTTCCACGGTTACTGGGGTCTCCTATAAAAGTTTTCAACTGCTTGTCACCAAGTGACTCAAAGATGAAACCTAGAATCCAAATACCAAGGCCGATTACTAGTACAAGTAAATTCCAAGGGCCACTTTCATATCGGATTAGAATCAAAGGAAGACTTATAATTCCCATGAATAGTCCTTGTAACATATATACTTGAAGAAAAGCTCTTGGTATAAGCCATCGTCCCCATTCTTCTCGCCATTTTTTATATCTGAAATCTTCCTCTTTACCAAGATTCCTTTGTATGATGTGGATAAAGAGCCTTAATCCCCAAATGGTTACGAGGACAGTCATAATAATTCTGGGAATCAAGAAATTCCAGTTTTCTATCATAAGATACCAAGCAATTATAACAAATCCTAGTCCCCAACCCATATCAACTATAGAATTATTTTTGATAAATGTCCCTATGACGAAAAAAATGGAAAAGTAGATAAAAATTAATAGTAAAATATCCAAATCGAATTCTCCTTTCTATTCTTCAATAAATGATAACGCTAAAGATCCTGGTCCTGAATTTATTGCTACCACAGAGGATATTTCTGTGATAAAGGCGGGTTCTTTTTTGATAATTTGAATTAGAGCTTTTTCATATTCCCTTACTAAAGTGGGACTTTGTGCATGCACAATGGAATAAGATCGAATCCCCTTTTTTTTCATGGCTTCTTTTGTGAGCTTCATTATTTTTTTTGTAAGGGCCTTTTGGGAAAAGCCCATGTGGAATGCTGTTCCTTTTCCCTGGGGGTCGATAGACATAATTGGTCTCATCCCAAGGGCCATACCTAGTCGTCCCACCGATTTTGGTATTCTACCGCCCTTTGTTGCGAACTCCACAGTGCTTAAACATACATAAATTTTCGTTTTTGAAATTAATTCTTCTATTTTTTCCAAGATCAGGTCTCTTTCCATACCAGCTTCAACCATTTCTACTGTAGCCTGTAGGATTAAGCCTTGAGCTCCAGAATTTAACTTGCTGTCTACAACTAGGAGTTTATCGCCTAGGATGCCCATTTTAGTTGCTTCTTTAATTAGGCCTTGATAGGTACCACTCATTTTAGATGATACGCAAATAAAAATAAGAGAATCATATATAAGGGAATATTTTTCTAAAAACTCTCTTATACGTCCTGGCTCTGGTTGAGAACTTGTGGGATGATCAGGACTGTTAGGTATTTTTTCTATTACTTGATTAAGGGTGATTGTTTGTTTGTCTAAGTACCACTTATCTCCAAATACAATACTTAGGGGCAGGGTATGGACAGAATGCTTTTCTTTGTATTCTTCTTGTATATCTGCAATTGAATCAGTGAGTATACCAATCCTCTGGCTGCCTTTAGACCTTGTATTGTTAGTCTCATCTACCTTTTGCTCTATTATATCTCCCTGCTTTTCCATAATCTCCATAACTAGCTCTGGATGATCTGTATGTATATGAATTCTCATATTATCTTGAACCTTAGCTACCACAATAGAGTCTCCGTAAGGGCGAATTAGGTTTTTTATATCCTCAGTTGATAAAGGCCCCTTGCTCTCCTTTAAGAAAAACTCAGTACAGAATTTATAATTTGCTAGATGTTGAGAATTCTCCAAAGGTTCCGAATTTTTTTCAATTAGGGCAGGCCTATTTTTATGCGCTTCTCCCAAAGAGATATTAATCCCATTTAAAAAATGAACGAAACCAGCTGCCCCTGAATCCACAACGTTATTCTCCTTTAGTACTGCCAGTTGCTGAGTTGTTTTTACTAGAGCTTCACTTGCATGATTGTAAGCGGAAGCTAAAAGGGCAATGAAATTAGAAGCTTTTCCACTATGTTCAGCCAAATATTTTGCCCATTCACGAATAACACTAATCATAGTCCCTTCAACAGGCTCATCAACAGCTTCGTAAAGTGAGTCTACTGCTCCTAAGGCTATCTGACCAAATTCTTTAGTAGACACTTGATCAAACTCAGAACCTGATTTTGCTAAGCCATTTATATAGGAAGCAAAAATAATACCTGAGTTTCCCCGGGCGTTGTATAGGCCTTGTTCCGAGAGAATCTGAATAACGTCTCGAAATGAAGTCTTATCGGAGTTATTGGCATTCATTTTGTTGAGGGTATAAAATAGGTTGGTTCCTGTGTCCCCGTCGGCAATGGGGAAGACATTGGTAGAATTTAATTCTTTTTTGTTAGATTCAACTTCTTTGGTTCCAGACAAAAACCATTGTTTTAGGTCACTGCCATCTATGGTAATCTTTTCAATATAATGATCCATAAACTTCTTTCTCCTTTATGCGCAAAATTGGAATCATATGTCAAGTTATCATGTTGTAAAATTATAACACTGATATACCCCCCAGTAAAAGTAATTTAATCACAAATAACGGGTTATAAAAGAAGTCCATTTATCTCTATATTTTTATGGTAGGGTTTACAGCTCAATGGTAAACACTTTGATTTTTTTCTCTTGTAAGAGTATCTTGAGATAATTCATTGTTGAAAAGAGTAAAAAACAGAGCTTAAAATAAAAGCTCTGTTGTGACTTCTGTGTTAGAGGCCTTGTCCAGTGATAACAAATAATTTAGCGACTAAAGATATCTAAAGCTTAAAGATATCTAAAGACACCGTGAACCTTTCCCAAGATCTTTACGTCTTTCACTAAGATTGGAGACATGGTGTCGTTTTCTGGTTGAAGCCTTATATGATCACTTTCCTTGTAAAAGGTTTTTACTGTGGCTTCACTTTCAAAACCATCTACCATTGCAACTACAATATCTCCATTGTTTGCAGAATTCTGTTGCTGGACTAGAATGTAGTCTCCATCTAATATCCCTGCGTCCACCATGGAATCACCTTTAACTGTTAGCATAAAATTAGTGCCTTTTCCTGCAAAGCTAACAGGTATTGGAAAATAGTCTTCGATGTTTTCTTCTGCTAGTACGGGCATTCCTGCTGCAATTCTTCCTACAATAGGGATTTCTATTATCTGGGATCGAAGGTTACCTTCATAGCGAGATGATAAAGCAGGAGTACAAGGATCTTCTGGATCCACTACCATAAGTGCCCTTGGCTTTGAAGGGTCTTTTACAATATATCCTTTGTGGACTAGATTCTCTATATCCTTGTGGGTGGTAGAAGTTGACTTGATGTTCAGGGCTTCACAAATTTCACGTACCGTTGGAGGATAGCCCTTGCTTTTTATCTCTGACTTCATATAATCAAGAATAGCAACTTCTCGCTTTTTTAGAGATTCCATTCAATCACATCCTTTCTTAATAACTTTCTTTGAATCCAAGATACCACAATTTATAAGAAATGTAAACACCTGTTCGGAACTATTGTTGTACCTGTAAGTATATTCTTCATTCATTGTTAATATCACCTTTCTCAATGGAACATCCTCCTTTTTGTTCCATTGTACTATAACTAGTGTCATTTTCATTTGTGTTTCTAAGGTGACAATATCATATGTGTTTCATAAGTTATAATGAAATAGGGATAAAAACCTTGACATAAGGTGTTTGTAATGATAAATTAACTTAGTAACAAAGAAGAAGTTTCCGCTTCTCACCTTAATTGCGTTAAGCTCCTAGGGTTAATAATAACTGCAA
>JAVEXZ010000003.1:0-134857 GCA_034003765.1 Anaerovoracaceae bacterium
GGGCCCAGAGTATTATTTGGAAACCTATGAAACAGGCTTCTTGTCAGACTTCTATGGCATGGTAAATGGAATCCTGACAACTGCTATTGTATTTGCAGTTATTGCTCTTGTTCTATTCTTGGTAAGCATGAAAATCGAACCTAAAAAAACAAAAGCCATAGAAACAAACAATTAAGTGATTCATAAAACTTAAAAATTTTAAAATTACAAAAGACTCCTATCATTAGGAGTCTTTTGCTGAAGGTGGTTAAGTCAACTTGGTATAGCCAAGAACTATTCCTTAAGAACTAACCAAGAACTTTTTCAATTAGGTCATAGTCTTTTCCTTGAAGGAGTCCTGCCATCAAAGGCTCTTTTCCCGCATCTTCTGTTAGTCCTGCTTTTTCTGCCTGGCTCAATGCTGCATTGATTAGGTTTAAGCTTCTTTCATCTGGCTTGGTGGAGCTATTCATGAAGAATGGTAGGCTTTTGTAGTAGGATTTAGCTGGGTTGGACTTGTTGGGATCCACTAGCAATTGACCTCCTTGTTCAGCTAACTTTTTGCCTTCATTAAGAACTGCCAGAACACTTTTATTTGCTAGGTACTCTACCTCCATAGCGGTTTCGAACTTTTGTGCCTTAGGGTTGTTAGTTATAATCATCTTTTTCATTTTCTTACTCCTTTCAAATAATATGTTTTGATAGAATAGATTTCTTTTTCTTTCTTGATTTGATTATACTAAGAGAAGACCCCTTTCCAGCAATAGCCTTTTTTCCTATTATGTGAAGGGGGGTTCACATAGGCACCTAAAATGTCCCTTGTCATAAGATGGGTTGGTGTTCTCATTGACTAGAGCTACAAATTAAAATATACTGTATTTATCCTTTTATTTCCTGTTTACCTACCCTTGGAAGGGGTGATTCCGTTGAAAATAGGGAGTTTTGCAAAGAAATTTGACCTTAATATTTCCACTATACGTTTTTACGTAAATAATGGTTTACTTCTACCCAAAATGGCAAATGGACGGTATGACTTTGACTCCCAATGCCACAAAGATATGGAAAAGATATTACAATACAAGAAATATCTTTTTACATTAGATGAAATTCAGCTCCTATTTTTTTTGGAGAAGGCATCTCAATTTAAGGATGATGTAATTTTGGGGATATGTGGGGAAATACTCAGGAATAAAAGAGAAGAACTTATAGGATATAGAAGGGAACTTGATCAATACATTACCGAACTAGATGTGGAGATGGCCAGAATTACAGAAATGCCAAAAGCTGATGATGGAGAAAGAGGGATACCCTTTTCCTTTATTCCTGATCTATACTGTCCCTCTTGCCAAGTCCCATTAAAGCTTGATGATGCTAGCATTAGTAGCAATAGTCTACAAAAGGGAAGTCTTTGGTGCGATTGTGGTTATAGGGCTCAAATCGAAGATGGAATCATCAGATGCAGTGATTTCGAAGAGGATACTCCATTCAAGGCATTTGAAAATATTGAGTCTGTAAGATCAATAAAGGAACAGTTTGGATCCAGTTACAGGATGCTTATAGGTAAAGCCTACTTATGGATGTATACCAAAAGCAACCCAGACATTGACAATACATATAGGATATTAATCGGTCCATTTACATTTAACTTCCTGCTGGAATATATTGATAAATACGGAGAATCCTGCATTTTTATCGTTTTTGACCCTTCTTTAAAGCGCATAGAGAAGTTGAAAAAGTATTTATCTGGCAGGGATCAAAAAATTGTTTATATTGCAGGGGGCTTGAATTTACTCCCCCTAAAGCACCAGAGCTGTGACCTTTATATTGATGATTATTCTACTACTAATAATCTTTTCACTTTTGGGGATTTTTCCTGCAAGTATATTGCCCCCTTATTGAAAAGAAGGGGTAAAGTAGTTGGTATTTTTACAGATTACAACAGTGCCCCTAAAAGCTTGGAAAATTTTCGAGGTGCCCACCCGAGTTTTCCTTCCCAAAAGATGAAGCTCCGTTTTTTGAAATATGATTGGGAACAAGGAGGAGTTGGAATTGTGGAAGAAAAATCTATAGGCCGAACAACAGGAGAAGAACTACATTTTCACCAAAGTGTAGCTGGAGAGCAGTTGGAGGTCCACTGTTATTTAGGAGAGAAAAGCCAAAAAATTAAGGGAGCACTATAATAGACCACAAGCTAAAATACTAAAATGAAAAGAGGGAAAGATGGAAAGATACGACATAAGCACACTAAAATCTGGAGAAGAGCTAACAGAATTCTACTTGGTTAGAGCAATTTCTGTTAAAACAGGAAGTAATGGCAAGCAGTATGGAGATTTTTTGTTTGGGGACGCCACAGGAGACATTACTGGGAAAAAATGGGATGTTAGCCCTGATGATGAGATAATGCTTAACCTTATCAATGCGGGAGATGTAGCCAAGGTCCAAGGGAAAATCAAAGAATTTAACGGTCAACTTCAGCTAACAGTTACAAATATACGCAAGGCAAAAGAAGAAGATCCAATTGAAATGGGCCAGCTGGTTAAATCGGCACCAGAATCTTCTGAGGAAATGTACGACTATATATATGCTATAGCAGAGAGTTTTAAGGATCAAGACTACAGAAAGATATGTACAAGCTTGCTGGCTACAGATAAAGAAAAGCTTCTCTATTATCCTGCTGCACAGAGAAATCACCATGCTGAAATGGGTGGCTTGCTTTATCATATCAAGAGGATGCTAATGACAGGAGACAAGATATGTGAAGTTTATAGTAATTTGAACAGAGACTTGGTTTTGACTGGAGTTATTATCCACGATATTGAAAAATTAAGAGAAATAGACAGTAATGAATACGGTGTGTCTCCTGGATATTCATTTGAGGGTCAACTAATTGGACATATTGTACAGGGAATAGTGGTAATGGATAATCTTGGGGAGGAATTGAATATCCCTAGAGAAAAGATCGTTTTGATGCAGCACATGATCCTTTCTCATCATTATGAGCCTGACTTTGGAAGCCCTAAAAAACCAATGTTCCCAGAGGCAGAGGTGCTTCATTATTTGGACATGATGGATTCAAAACTATTTGACATGGAGGAGGCATTGGCAAGCACAGAGCCTGGTGAATTTACTGGCAAAGTATGGACACTAGATAATAGGAGACTTTACAAACCTACAAGCGGAGGGAAGTAGATGATTAAATTACCCAAAGAAATTAGCCTTATCATAAAGACTATGGATCAAAGTGGACATAAGTGCTTTTTGGTTGGAGGATGTGTAAGGGATAGCCTTTTAGGAAAAAAACCTTTGGATTGGGACATTGGAACAGAGGCGTCTTACAAAGATATTATTAGAATATTTCCCAATGGTCAAGTTATAAGTGAAAAGTATAGTGTGGTTAGGCTGGAGTATGAAAACCCCAGAGAACCTGATGCCACCATAATCGTTGATATAGGAACCTTGCGCCAGGAAGGAGAATACTCCGACTTTAGAAGACCTGATGAGGTCAAGTTCACAGACAGTATAGAAAAGGACCTAGAAAGAAGAGACTTTACCATTAATGCTATGGCTGAAAACCCAAGCCTTGGATTTTTTGATCCTTTTAGCGGAAAAGAAGATCTAAAAAATAGAAAGATACGTATGGTAGGAGACCCTATTGAGCGACTTAAGCAAGACCCTTCAAGAATGTTAAGGGCAGTTCGCTTAGTGGCGGAATTAAACTTCGAACTTGATAGGGATTTACGGAATGCTATTTTGGCTCAATGTTCCTTGATGGAACATGTTTCAAAAGAGAAAATATTAGAGGAATTTTCTAGAATTTTAGGGTCGGAGTATCCAGGAAAAGGGTTGAGATTGCTTGCTGGTCTAAATCTAATGCCCTTTATCATAGGAGAAGACATTGCTTTACATATGACCAAAAATGAGCTGGATGATTTTTCTACTTACTGTGAGAATATCCATAAAACCAAACAAAACCCTAGGAGGAGAATGGGCTTGTTCTACCTGATTTTTTCGGGTAAAAGAGCCTTAAAGGCAATTGAAATCCTCCCTCACACAGCAAAAGATATACAGCATTTTAATGATCAAATCAAGTATATGCACAAAATATATTTTATAAGAACAAAGATTGAATTCAAGCAATTTGTAGCAAAAATAGGGCTAGAACGTTATCAGTATTTGCAAAATTTGGCTAAAGCTCAAAGAATAGTTTATGATTTGCCTGAGGAAAAAGTGCTTTCAAGAGACTACCTTCTTACAGTTATACGTAACGAAAAAGAGCCCCTCTTTGTGGAAGACCTGGCCATTAATGGAGATGACTTAATTGCTGCAGGCTTTGAGGAAGGCGAAGGCATTGGCCAGATGCTTTATATGTTGCTTGATGCTGTTCACTTAAAACCCCAAAGAAACGAAAAGAAAGAACTATTAAAGCTGGCGAAAGTATATAAAAAGAGTTGGTTGCGAAGAACATCCAGGAATGTAACGTGGCTAAAATAAATAAACTCCTTAAGGAATTAATAGAATTAGGTATAAAAGACTCCTTCGCCAAAAAAATATACAAGGAGTATGGAGATGCCAGCATGGACCTTATTCGAGAAAATCCTTATCGTCTGATGGAGGATTTTTCGGGACTGCCTTTTCATGAAGTAGATTCCTTGGCAGCAAAACTCTTCCTAGAACCTGAAGATAAGCGTCGAATTGTCAGCGGTATTTACTATGGTATCAATAAACTCACAGAGAATGGCAGTACTTGTGTTCCAGTCAGTCTTCTACTAGAAAATGTAGGCCCTTCTATTTTAGACATATCCATGGAAGATGTGGAGATCTCCTTGCAAGGAATGGCCAAAAATGGACTAATTGTAGTTGAGGAAGTTGATGGAGTGGATATGGTTTACAATACTCAGATTTATGAGTCTGAAGCCAGTGTGGCTGAAAGACTGGTACAAATGAGCCAAAACCCTGGTAAGCTAATTGCTAGGGATCTAGAAGGCCTCTTATCTTTTATCCAAAGAGATACAGGGGTTATCCTCTCAGAGACACAAAAGACCACAATACAGGCGGTAATGGCCCATAGGGTTTCCGTTATCACTGGAGGCCCTGGAACTGGAAAGACCACTATAATAAATGGTGTCATACACTTATTAAAAGCTGCTGGAGAAAAGACGGCTATTTGTGCTCCAACGGGACGGGCCGCTAAACGCATAAAAGAAGCTACTGGCAATTCTGCAACCACCATACATCGGCTGCTTGAGGCGGAGTTAGATGAAGAGGGACATTCCGTATATTTTAGACGGTGTCAGAACAATCTCTTGGAACTGGATGCAGTTATTGTGGATGAAAGCTCAATGCTAGATATTTATTTAATGGAAGCACTGCTAGATGCCCTGCCTCCAAGTACAAGGCTGGTTTTGGTAGGTGATGTGGATCAACTTCCACCTGTAGGTCCCGGAAGAGTCTTAAAGGATATTATCCAAAGTGGAACAATACCCACATTTTTTCTCAAGGAAATATTCAGGCAAAGCAAGGAGAGTCTAATAGTAAACAATGCTCATAGGATCAACAAGGGGGAATATCCAAAAAATGGAGATGGAACAAGTGACTTCTTTATCCATTCAACTAAAACCCATATACTTCAATCAATCCTTGACTGGATGATGGGGAAAAGTGTTGAGGGAATTGATTTTCCGGTTAATCCTAGAGACATTCAAGTGATAACCATGACTAAAAATGGCCCCTATGGAACATTGGCTCTTAATACCAAACTACAGAATGAAATAAACCCACCCACAGTGGACAAAACTCAAATTCAGGATTGGCAGGGCAGGATTTTTAGAGTTGGAGACAAGGTTATGCAAACCAAGAATAACTATCAGTTGGAGTGGAAGTCTACCCAAGATTTTTCAGATGGCCTTGGGGTTTTTAATGGTGAGATTGGAGAAATTGAGAATATTGATCTGGATTGTAAACAGATTGGTGTAGTCTATGACGAGAGTCGATATGTTATTTACCAGCCTGATCAATGGTTAAATCTAGACTTGGCCTATGCAATAACAGTTCACAAAAGCCAAGGTTCCGAGTTTCCAGGAATAATTATGCCTTTGGTATGGACTACCCCAAAGTTGGCTCACAGAAACCTTCTATATACTGCAATTACAAGGGGACGAGATAAGGTTGTTCTTGTTGGAAGTGAAAGAATGCTGAATAGTATGGTGGATAATTACCAGGGGGATCAGCGGCAAACGGGACTAGCTTACCGGCTGTTATCAGGAGGGCAAAACGAAGTCTAAAATTCCGATATTGAACAATAACTAGTATTTATTGGGATTTCAACGAATATATGGCAATTTGAACAAAATGAATCAAAATTAAGATAAACGAAGAATTTAGCCATCAGTGTTTTTGAGAGTTCTGGAGGCCAACAATGAATATTCGGCAAATGATAAAAATTGTTTTCCCAGACGATATCTATTGTATTAGGTGTGGTAAAATTATTGATTCTACAAGAACCTATTCTTTGTGTGATGATTGTATAAGAAACTTTCACTGGACCAACAAGAAAACCTGCCATAAGTGCGGTAAACTAATGGATGAGGATGGAATATATAATTTGTGCAAGGATTGCAGAAATGCTTCCCATTATTTTACCCGAGGATTTACCTGCTTGATGTATGGCCTATATGAAAAAGAATTGCTATTGGCATTTAAGTATGGCAAACAAGGGTATATGGGTGAAAAAATTGGGGAGATCATTGTGGATCGCCTAGAGCCTGAATTAGAGAATGGACTATTCTTTGATATTATAATTCCTGTACCCATTCATAAGAAAAAATTACGTCAAAGAGGGTTTAATCAGGCAGAGCTTATGGCAAAACCCTTAAGCAAGAAATGGGGGCAACCATTAGAGAACAAAACTTTGATTAGAACAAGGAGTACTTCTGCTATGACTAGCTTAGACCCTCTTGAAAGAAGAGCTAATATAGCTGGCGCCTTTATGGTTAAAAAAGGAGAAGAAGGTGTAGTTAAAGGGAAGTCAATATTGTTAGTTGATGATGTATATACAACAGGAAGCACCCTTGATGAATGTTCAAGAGTCTTGCTAGATGCTGGAGCAAAAGAAGTATTTGTGGTTACCCTTGCAGCAGGTGCTAACTAAAAAGCTAATTTGAAATTTATTGTAGAAAAGTTGTCCGGGTCTGTGGTTGCAAATCCAAGCCAGCTACGGGCAAAAGGATCCACGTAAGCGGCAGGTTGGTTCTTGCCGTGATCATGGCGTAGTCTAGATGTAAGTCCTCCGAAAATCGGATAAAGGCGAGTGTGGGGTCAAAAACCAGGTCAGCCGGACAACTTTTCTATGTTAGATTAATAGCTATTTGTGGTATACTATTACTAACAAATTAAACGGAAAACATATCTTTGAATTCCGTAAAAAGGGAGGTCTAAATATGAAAGTAATAATAACAACTAAGAACTTTAGCGCCAGCGAAAACCTAAAAGAGACCATAGAAAAGAAAATGGGCAAGTTAGGTAAGTATTTCTCCGATGACATAGAAGCCAATGTAATGGTTTCTAGTGAAAGAGGAAGACAAAAGGTGGAGTCTACCATCAATGCTAGAGGAATGATTTTTAGAGCAGAAGAGACTACCCAAGATGTATATGAAAGTATTGACAAAGTAGTAGACAAATTGTCAGTTCAGATGTCAAGATTCAAAACCAAGCTTCAACGTAAGGGTGGGGATAAAGCCCTTGTCTTTGATAGTATTCCTGAATATGATGAAGAACCTTTTGAAATGTCAGTTGTTAAAACAAAAAAGTTTGATCTAGAGCCTATGTTGGTTGATGAAGCCATTGTTCGTATGGAAATGCTTCAACACACCTTCTTCATTTTTCTCAATATGGAAACCGATAGCGTAAATGTTGTCTATAAGAGAAAAGGTGATGGTTACGGTCTTTTGGAAACAACTTACTAGATATATTCTTGCAAGAATATTTTCTTTCAAATATTAGCTTTTTGCGGCAAAGAAAAACATCCTTCTTTGCCGTTTTTTTATTGTTTGCCCCTTGAAAATAGTGGGTTTTTTAGCTACAATGAACGTGATGCTAAAAGAGAGGGGAAATTATGCCAGAGCTCTTATCAAACATAGGTGCAAACATCCAAATCTCAGATGTTTTGGATATCGCAATTGTAACTTTTGTAATTTACAAAATCATGGAATTTATAAAAGAAACCAGGGCACAGCAACTCGTTAAGGGATTGCTTGTTTTGGTATTAGCTACTTTTATTTCTGGCGAATTTCAATTGTATACCTTGAATTGGGTCTTAAAAGGGGTAATGACAATTGGTGTAATTGCCCTTGTAATTATATTCCAGCCTGAACTGAGAAGAGGTCTTGAATATGTGGGTAGACAAAAATTATTAAAATCTCCCATTAGAGAGATAGGAAAAGAAAAGGCAAAGCACATAGCCAATCAATTGGTAAAAACTGTGAACACTTTCTCAGCCCAAAGAATCGGGGCTCTCATAGTCTTCGAGAGAGAGGTTGCCCTAAAAGAAATTTGCGACACTGGGACGCTAATTAAGGCGGATATTTCCAGCGAGTTGTTAGGAAATATTTTTTATGAGGGGTCACCTCTTCACGATGGGGCTGTTATAGTAAGAGGTGATAGGATCTATGCTGCTGGCTGTGTTCTTCCTCTGACTCAAAACAAAGATTTATCAAAAGATTTGGGAACTCGTCACAGGGCGGGACTTGGAATTACCGAGCATTCTGATGCCATGGCCCTAATAGTTTCTGAAGAGACTGGAATTATATCAATAGCTGTGGATGGAAAACTTTCTAGATTTCTTGATGTCAAATCTGTAGAAAAAGAACTGTTGAACTTTTACCTTGGGGGATTCGATGAAAAAATTCCTGCATTCTTTGGAAAGTTGAGGAAGAAAAAAAATGTTCCAAAATAAGAATGCCAATTTAATCCTGTCTATTGTAATCGCCATTGTACTTTGGGGCTATGTTTTAATTGACGTTAATCCCACTGTGGAACAGCCGTTTCAAAATATTCCGGTTAAAATACAGAACCAAGAAACCCTGATTCAAAGGGGTCTTGCTTTAACAACAGAAGATTACTTTGTCTCTGTGGTTATTAAGGGGAAAAGATCAGATATAGTTAAAATAGGGCAAGATGATATAGTTCCCATTATGGATGTCTATGGTTATGCCCTAGGCACTAATTATATACCTGTGAAAATAGAAATCCCTGATGGTCTTGCTCTGGCTACTGTATCAGACCCCAAATTAGAAGTGATTATTGAAGAATACGTGGTGAGTAATCGGATGGTTGAGGTTCAATTTGTTGGTGACCTCGCCAACGGTAAGGAACCAGGTAATATAGAAATAAGCCCAAAACAGGTGGAAGTAAGGGGAGCAAAGTCTAGGGTGGAAGCTGTAAGCAAACTGCTTGCAGAAGTCTCTCTTATAGACTTAGAGACTTACGGAAAAACTTCTGCAACAATTCAAACACTAGATGAAAACGGTAGTGTAGTTAATGGTGTTGGACTTTCTTCTACTACCCTATCAGTAACGGGAACACTTTTTTCTTCAAAAACTGTCCCACTTTTTGTGCCAATAATAGGAGAGATATCAGGAGACTATGAACTTGAGGCCATCTCAGTTCCTTCCCAAGTGACCATTGTTGGTGACGATGCTACACTTAATGCCATAAGTGGAATTACAGCCGCAGCCATTGATATTTCCAACATTAATGTGACTACGATTTTACCAATACAGTTAAACTTAGCCCATGATGTTTTTTTATCAGACAGGATTCCCATACCTACCATAGTTATTAAAATAAAAGGATATGACACAAAGACTGTTGAAGCATTAAATTCCGAGATTATTTTCAATGACTTAGATCCAAAGCTTACAGCTTATGTAAACACAGCTCGAGTAAAGATTATTATGACAGGCCAGCAAAATGTCCTGGATACAATTAAAGATTCTTCAGCCTTTAACTTGTCATTAGATCTAAAAGGGTTTACAGAAGGAACTTATACGGTTCCCCTGCTAGTAAAATATAGTAAGACCTTAACTGATCTAGTTGTTTCTCCTTCAGAGGTTCAAATTACAATCAATGCACCAAATGAAGGATTCTAAGCCGTTTTTGTTAGAATGGATTGCAAGGAGATAAAAATAAATGAGCAGACTTTTTGGAACAGATGGAGTACGTGGGATTGTTAACAAAGATTTAACGCCTGAACTGGCTTTTAACCTAGGGAAGGCTGGTACTTTTGTACTGAACAAAGAAAAAGAGCGACCTGTAATTATTATTGGTAAGGATACAAGGATATCTGGTGATCTACTTGAAGACGCACTTTCCGCTGGCATCTTATCCATGGGAGGAAATGTTATTAAAGTAGGAGTTCTTCCAACCCCTGCTATTGCATATTTGGTTAGACATCTTCATGCAGATGCTGGTGTAGTTATTTCAGCTTCTCATAACACATTTGAGTATAACGGAATCAAGTTTTTTAACCATGATGGTTTTAAGCTAGATGAATATATAGAAGATGAGATTGAAGACATTATAACTAGAGATATAGATATCAATGGACATATTACTGGAGATCTGGTGGGAAGAGGTCTTGAGGCAGACAAAAAAGCCTTGGATTACTATGTGAAGTTTCTTAAATCCACGGTAAACTTGGATCTCACAGGTAAAAAGCTAGTCTTAGATTGTGCTAATGGGGCCTCCTATAAGGCTGCTAAAATAGTTTTTTCAGACTTAGGAGCAAAGGTTATAGCAATAGGGGATTCCCCAGACGGACTAAACATAAATGATGGTTGTGGCTCAACTCATCCAGGATTATTACAGGCCAGAGTCTTAAAAGAAAATGCCGATATTGGTCTGGCATTTGATGGGGATGCAGATAGATTAATTGCTGTTGATGAAAAGGGACAAATTATTGATGGGGATAAAATTCTTTGTATCTGCGCAAAAATGATGAAAAATACAGGGTTTTTATATGGAGATCTTGTAACTGCTACGGTTATGAGCAATCTTGGTTTTCACAAGTACCTAGAAAAACTAAATATTAAGAGAGATGTAACAAAGGTAGGAGACCGTTATGTTTTGGAACAGATGTTAAAATCAGGATGTCTCTTAGGTGGAGAGCAATCTGGCCACTTAATATTCTTGAACTATACTACAACTGGAGATGGGATTTTGTCTGCTCTTCAATTTATGAAGGCAATTGACCTAGAGGGTAGAAAAGCCAGTGAGATAGGAGATGAAATAACCCTATATCCTCAGGTTTTAAAAAATGCTGCTATTAAAGAGGAAAACAAGAAAAAATACGAGAAAGACCCAGAAATAATGGCGGAAATCACCAGGTTGGAAGACTTGATGGCGGGAGAAGGGCGAGTCCTCATAAGGCCTTCAGGTACTGAACCCCTTGTTAGAGTTATGATTGAAGGAAAAAATTTAGAGGAGATAACCAAACTTGCTGAAGGTCTTGCAAGACTTGTAACAAAAAGGTTTGGATAAGGGGAGAAAAATATGTGCGGAATTGTTGGATATGTTGGTGCCGGTAACGCAAAAAATATTATCCTAGATGGTCTTAAAAAATTAGAATATAGGGGTTATGATTCCTCGGGAATTGCACTTTGCTCAAAAGGTAAAATAGAGGTGAGAAAGGCTCTTGGCAGGATAGCTGAACTTGAAGAAATTCTCTCAAAAGAAGATATTTATTCAAATACAGGCATAGGACATACTAGATGGGCCACCCACGGTTCTCCTTCTTGGGAAAATGCTCACCCTCACTGTAATTCTGGGTGTTCCGTAGCCCTAGTACATAATGGTATTATTGAGAACTACGTGGAACTAAGAGATTGGCTTATTAATGATTATGGAATAGTATTCAAGAGCGAAACCGATACTGAAGTAATTGCACATCTAGTAGGTTTTTATTACGATGGAAATCTTCAAGATGCAGTCTATAAAACAGTTGAAAAGATGAGAGGCGCCTTTTCCATTGCTGTTGTTTGTGAAGAGGAGCCGGATAAAATTGTGGCTTACCGTCGAGATGCTCCCTTAATAGCTGGGATAGGAAGGGATGCTAATTTTATTGCTTCAGATATTCCAGCCTTACTTAAGTATGTTCGTGAAATTTACCTGATTGAAAACAACGAGATGGTTGTTGTCACCAAGGACGCAATCAAAATATATAATGCAAATCGTGAACCAGTGAATCGAGAAGTTTTTCACGTTACTTGGGATGCAGATGCAGCCGAAAAAGAAGGCTATGAGCATTTCATGCTAAAGGAGATACATGAGCAACCAAAAGGTCTTTATGAAACCCTTAATCGTCGCTTAGACAAAGATGGTCATATCAACCTAGATGGAATCAAGATGACTAAGGAAGATCTAATGAAGTTTAACAAAGTATATATTGTAGCTTGTGGGACAGCTTACCATGCAGGGCTAGTAGGAAAAGAAGCAATTGAAAAAATGGCTAAAATTCCAGTGGAAGTGGAAGTGGCTAGCGAGTTTAGATATAGGGACCCATTTGTTGATGCTAACACCCTCTTTATAGGGGTTAGCCAATCTGGGGAAACCCTGGACACATTGGCAGCTCTAAGGGAAGCTAAAAGAAAAGGAGCCAGAGTTCTTTCGGTAGTTAATGTTGTTGGTAGTTCTGTGGCAAGAGAGTCTGACGACGTTTTTTATACCTGGGCAGGCCCTGAGATAGCAGTTGCTTCAACAAAGGCCTATACCACCCAGCTGATGTGCATGTATTTGATAGCCCTCTATATGGGGAGAACCAAAGGAACAATTGATGAAGGCTACTACAATAAATATATCTGTGAGTTAAAAGAAATTCCCGAAAAGCTAAAAACAATTTTCGAAAAAGAGTCAGAAATACAAGAGATTGCTAAAAGCATATACATGAAAGATCCAGTTTTCTTTATTGGAAGAGGACCAGATGTGGGTGTTTCCTATGAAGGTTCTTTGAAGCTAAAAGAAATTTCCTATATCAACTCTTTTGCTATTGCTGCTGGGGAATTAAAGCATGGAACAATAGCCTTGATAGAGCAAGGAACCCTTGTTGTGGCTCTTGCTACCCAAGAGAAACTTTATGAGAAGATGCTATCGAACATTCAAGAAGTAAAGGCCAGAGGTGCCTATGTCCTGGGTCTTGCAAAGGTCAACAACCAGGAGATAGAGAGGCATGGGGATCAACTTATGGTTATTCCAAATTGTATGGATGAAATAAGCCCCTTGCTATCAGTGGTTCCCCTCCAATTATTGGCCTATTATATAGCAAAGGAAAGAGGATGCGATATTGACAAGCCCAAGAATTTGGCCAAAAGTGTAACAGTTGAATAAGCTAGCAAATAAATATTTTAATCAAACAAAAAAAGGAGTAATCTATGCAACCATATGATATTAGAGATTTAAGTTTAGCCCAGTGGGGTCACCAAAAGATAAGTTGGGTTAAGGAAAACATGCCCTTGCTATCGGAGTTTGAGGAAGAATTCAAAACATCCAAACCATTTCAGGGGGTCAAGATATCTTTATCTGTACATCTTGAAGCTAAGACTGCCTACCTTTGCAAAGTATTAGCTGCAGGGGGTGCAGAGATGGCAATAACAGGAAGCAATGTTCTTTCTACCCAAGACGATGTTGCAGCAGCATTGGTGGATGATGGCCTAAAGGTTTTCGCCTACCACAATGCAAGTCCTGAAGAATATGATAGGCATATTGAAAAGACCCTTGAACACAAACCCAATATCATTATTGATGATGGAGGAGATTTGGTTGGAATGATCCTTGGTAAAAGAGGGGATTTGGGAGAGGATGTATGGGGTGGCTGCGAAGAAACCACAACAGGAGTTCTAAGGCTAAAGGCTATGGAAAAAGATGGGCTCCTTAAGTTTCCCATGGTGGCAGTGAATGATGCCCGTTGCAAGCACCTTTTTGATAATAGGTATGGAACTGGCCAATCGGTTTGGACAAGTATTACCAATAATACCAACCTTATTGTTGCTGGTAAAACTGCTGTTGTTGCAGGCTATGGCTGGTGCTCAAAAGGCATTGCCTTAAGGGGCGCTGCTTTGGGGGCCAGGATAATTGTAACGGAAATTGATGCTATAAAGGCAATGGAAGCAAAAATGGATGGTCATGAAATTATGACTATGGAAAAGGCCGCCCCCTTAGGAGATATATTCATTACAGCAACAGGTTGCAAGGATACTATCACTATGGACCATATGATGACTATGAAAAACCGAGCTATATTAAGCAATGCGGGCCACTTTAATGTGGAAATTGATATGGCTGGTTTGGAAGAAAATGCTATACAAAAAAGAGAGACAAGAAAGAATATTATGGGCTACCAACTACCCAATGAAAAGTGGGTTAATGTTATTGGTGATGGACGACTAGTAAATATTGCTGCCGGGGATGGCCATCCTGCGGAAATAATGGATATGAGTTTTGCTGTGCAGATTATGTCTGCCCTTTATATAAAGGATAATTATAAAGAACTTGGGAACAAAGTTATTGATGTTTCAGACAGTATTGATAATGATATTTCTAAACGTTTACTAGTTGCTTGGGGTGCGGAGATTGACCAATTAACTCCTGCCCAAGAGAAGTATCTAAACAGCTGGGAGGTATAGAGAATTGAAATTTGCGGATAGAATCCTAAGGTTAGAAGATCGTTCATTGTTGGAGGTTTTTGAACTGCCCGCTTCAGATAAAATGATAAGTTTTTCGGGAGGCTTTCCATCTACCGAAACCTATCCTATGAAAGCCATTGAGGCCACATTTTTAGGGGCTATTGAAGAAGCGGGACCAAAGGTTTTTGCCTATGCTAGCACAAGTGGGCTTCCAGCCTTGCGTAAGCAAATTTTAGATAGAATGGCGGACAAACTTGGAGTTCACTATGAAATGGATGAAATCGTCATAACAAGTGGATCCCAGCAGGGTGTTGATATGAGTGGTATGCTCTTTGTAAACAAAGATGATGTGATACTATTTGAAACCCCTTCATACCTAGGTGCAGTAAATGCTCTTAGAGCCTATGAGGCGGAATTAGTTGGCGTTCCCACAGATCATGAAGGCATTGAAATCAATGCCCTAAAGGATTGTTTGGAAAAGTATGGTGATAGGGTAAAGATGATTTATGTTATCCCGGATTTTCAAAATCCAACGGGAAGAAGTTGGTCCAACAAAAGAAGAATAGCCTTTATGGAAGAAATGAAGAATCATGATATTCCTATAGTAGAAGATGGGGCTTATGCTGAATTGTCTTTTGAAAAAGAAACACAAAAACCTTTATGCGCCTATGACACCAAGGGCCAAGTTGTTTATGTGGGAACATTTTCAAAAAGTTTTTGCCCAGGCCTAAGAGTTGCTTGGCTTTGTGCAAGAAAAGAACTTATGGATAAATATTTAGTACTTAAGAATGCCTCGGACCTAGCATCTTCTACCATAGCTCAGTATCAGATGTCCTATTTTATGGAGCATTTTGATATGGATGCCCATGTTGATGAAATCTCTTTGCTTTACAAACATCGCCGCAATGTAATGGCAGATGCCATTGAACAGTATTTCCCTGAAGAAGTGGACTATGTTTTACCAAAGGGTGGATTGTTCATTTGGGCTGAGCTGCCTGAAGGAAAAGACACTAGGGACTTACTTAAGAGGGGCATAGCTAAAAATGTAACATTTGTTCCAGGCTCGTCTTTTTATCCTGGTGACAGAAAGTATCATCAAATGCGGCTTAACTTTTCCAACATGGCAGATGCCGAAACTGAAAAAGGGATTCAGATACTGGGGATGTTAATTAAAGAATTTTTAGCCGAATAGGCATGAGTAGGCCTGAATAGGTCTGATTAGGCGAGGAATAGACTTGTTGTTGGACACCCACCATATAATGGAAAAAATACATTTAGAGAAGATAGATAGAGCTTGGAGAATGTTGGATTAAAGTTGTGAAAAGAGGATTAAATGGATTACAAAAACTTAGCCCAAATGTTGTTCCCTCAAGAACTAAAAACCCCTGAGGAATATGAAAATATTTATCCCAAAAGAACTTTAGCTGAAAATGCTCGGGTTACAAGACTGGCACCTAGTCCAACTGGCTTTATTCACTTGGGGAATCTTTATGGAGCCTTTGCAGATGAAAGACTAGCAAAGCAGAGCGAAGGTATTTTCTTCCTTAGAATTGAAGACACAGATGATAAAAGATTTGTGGAGGGAGCAACAGAGATACTTATTAATTCATTGGAGAGATTTGGAATTGGATTTGATGAAGGGGCCATGAAAGATGGGGAAGTGGGCGACTATGGTCCTTACTACCAAAGCAATCGTCAAGATATCTATCAGTGCTATGCTAAACACCTTGTTGAAAAGGGCTGGGCTTACCCCTGCTTTTTAACTGAAGAAGAGATCCAAAATATTCGTCAAGACCAGGAGAAAAAAAATGAAAACCCTGGAATTTACGGGAAGTGGGCTAGGAGTAGAGACCTTAGTCTAGAAGAGGTTGAAGGAAGAATAGTTAAAGGAGAAGCCCATGTAATTCGTCTCTATTCCCGAGGCAATGTAGAAGACCCTAAGAGTATTCGTGTAGAGGATGGTGTTCGAGGGATTTTAGAGTTACCCGAGAACACCCAAGACATAGTAATTCTTAAAGCAAATGGTATGCCTACATACCACTTTGCCCATGTGGTAGACGATCATTTAATGAGAACTACCCATGTTGTAAGGGGTGCAGAATGGTTACCCAGCCTGGCTATTCATATAGAACTTTTTGAGTCACTTGGTTTTGAAAAACCTGTTTATTGTCACACTGCACAGTTAATGAAACTTGATGACCATGGCAACAAAAGAAAGCTATCAAAGAGATTGGACCCTGAATTGTCCTTGGAATACTATAGGAAGGAAGGCTATCATCCAAAAGCGGTTAGAGAATATCTTCTGACTCTTCTTAATTCTAACTTCGAAGAATGGCGCATGGATAACCCTGATAAAGCTCAAGAAGACTTCCCATTTACAATGGAAAAAATGAAGAGTGGGGATGCTCTTTTTGACCTAGATAAGCTTCAAGATATTTCCAAGGATGTTCTGGCCAAGGAATCTGCAAAAGACCTTGTAGAATTTTTGCTTGATTGGGCGGGAGAATTTATGCCAGAAGGTTACAAGGTAATGAGTGGCAAAGAAGATTACCTCCAGCAAGTTATGGACTTAGGTAGAAAAATTGATAAACCAAGAAAAGACCTGATAAATGGGAGACAAATTTGGGAATTTATCGGTTACTTCTTTGACGACTTCTATAAAATAGAAGATCCAATGCCAGAAAATGTTTCCTTAGATGATAAAAATATTATTCTTACCAAATATCTAGAAACTTATGACCCAAAGGACGACCAAGGAGAATGGTTTGCAAAGATACGTGAAATTGGTGAAAGCCTGAATTATGCTGGTCGACCAAAAGATTTTAAGAAGGAGCCAGAAAAGTACAAGGGCCATGTTGGAGATGTAAGCACGGTTATTCGTATTGCCTTAATGGGGCGTTCTCAATCACCCGACCTTTGGGAAATCCAGCAAATATTGGGAGAAGTTAGAACACGGCAGAGAATTCAAACACAAATTGAAAAGCGGGTATAGATATGAACAAAGAGCATACGAATAATCATAAAGTAAGGGTCCCTGGGGAACTTTATCTCCTAACAACATCTATTATATGGGGTGCGGCTTTTGTTGTACAAAAGGTTGCTATGGATATTTTAGAACCTTTCACTTTTACTGCGGTAAGATACTTTTTGGGAGGGCTCTTATTAATACCAGTTATTATCCTATTCCAAAGAATGAACGATAGGAAAGACAAGAAACCCAATAGTGCCAAAAGAGAGGAGTATAGTAAAAAGACACTAGTTATTGGTGGAATAATATGTGGTGGTATACTCTGTATAGCTGGTAATTTTCAGCAGTTTGGTTTGGTAACTAGCGCTGCAGGAAAAACTGGTTTTATAACCACCCTATACATAATAATTGTTCCAGTATTTGGTCTCCTTGTTTTTAGAAAAAAGGTTCCTTGGCTTGTATGGGTAGGAGTTGTATTAGGAGTGTTTGGCCTCTATTTCCTTTCTATTAAAGCCGGGGATTTCAGCATGGAACGTGGGGATCTCCTAGTTTTTATTGGAGCTTTTTTCTGGGCCGCTCATATATTGGCAGTTGATTTTTTGGCACCCAAGGTAGATGCTGTTAAATTGTCCTGTCTCCAGTTCATTTGGGCAGGGGTTTTCTCTTCCATATTCATGTTTATAAAGGAAACACCAAATATCATGGAAATCCTTTCATGTTGGTTCCCAGTTCTCTTTACTTCGGTATTCGTTGTAGGAGTTGCCTTCACATTTCAAATCATAGGTCAAAAAACAACAGATCCCACTGTTACTTCCCTTATACTGAGCTTGGAGGCAGTTTTTGGTGTTTTGGCTGGAATGTTCTTCTTAAGTGAAAGAATGACGGGGAGGGAACTTTTAGGCTGTGCTCTTATGTTTACTGCTGTTATCCTGACTCAATTACCAGATAAAAAGGAAAGAGAGAGGAAGAGATTAGCTAAATTGGAACAGATTAACTTGGAGGAAACCACCGATGACCAATAGTTTAAACAGCCAAAGAGAGACAAAGAAAAGAATGAGTAGGTCCTCAACCCGAGAACGGCTGTCAAAAATGAATAATCCAGAATACTTTGCCAGAACTTTTTTGATTGCGGGACTTGTACTTATTATTGGTAGTAGCTCTTTCTTAAACAGAGAAGAGATCCCAAAGGTCCTAACTACTATTGGGTTGGTCTTAGGAGTAGTTATGAATATCCTAGCTGGACTAATATATTATTCACTTTCCAAAAGCAAAGAATGAGAGATAAATCCCTAGAATAAATAGAAATGAAAGGAAAGGGCTCTTAGGAACAGAAAAATAAAAATGGAAGAGCCCAGTAAAACGCAATAAAAAAACGCCCTAAAAATCTCGTAACACAAAATTTCGAAAGGCGTTAAAGCTTGGTATCGCCTAGGGGAGTCGAACCCCTGAGTCCGCCGTGAGAGGGCGGTGTCTTGACCACTTGACCAAGGCGACATATTATTATAAACACAATTATTATTATAATGGGCAAGAAGGATTTTGTCTACTATTAAATATAAGAGCAAGGAGAAAAGATGATTCTATATAGGAGTACAAGAGGAAGTGAAAATACTAAAACGGGAGCTCAGGCAATCATTGGTGGAATTGCTGAGGACAAAGGACTTTATGTTCCAGAATATATACCCAAGCTTCCCTTTACCCTTGAAGAAGGGTTAACTAAATCGTATAAAGAAATTGCTCAAGATATTTTACATGCTTTTTTCCCGGATTATACTAGGGATGAAATCCAACATTGTGTAGATGGGGCTTATGATGAAAAGTTTGAAGCTAGAGAGATTGTTCCTTTAGCTGCTGCTGCAGGTGGATATTTTCTTGAGCTTTATCATGGAAAAACTGCGGCATTTAAGGATATTGCCTTATCCATCTTGCCTTATTTATTAACTACTGCAATGAAAAAAGAAGGGGAAAAACGAAAAATTTGTATCTTAGTTGCAACCTCTGGAGATACTGGAAAAGCTGCCTTAGAAGGCTTTGCAGATGTTCCTGGCACGGACATAGTAGTATTTTACCCCAACCAAGGGGTTAGCCTCGTGCAAGAAAGGCAGATGCTTACACAAGAAGGAAAGAATACCCATGTATTTTCTATTCGGGGTAATTTTGACGATGCTCAAACTGGTGTGAAAAAAATATTCAATGATGGAGATTTCGCTAAAGATCTAGAAAACATCAATGTTAAATTGAGTTCCGCCAATTCTATTAACATTGGACGTTTGGTGCCTCAAGTGGCTTATTATGTTTATGGTTATTTGAAGCTGGTTTCTCGAGGAGTTATAAAGGCAGGGGACGAGATTAATGTGGTTGTTCCCACAGGAAACTTTGGCAATATATTAGCTGCCTACTATGCTAGCAAAATGGGGATACCTGTTAATAAATTTATTTGTGCATCCAATGAAAATAGGGTTCTAACGGATTTCATTCAGACTGGTAACTACGACATCCGCAGAGAATTTTATCTTACCAATTCACCCTCAATGGATATTTTAATATCAAGCAATCTCGAACGTCTTCTTTTCCATTTGGCCCAAGCTGATGGCAAGTCAATAAAAGCACTTATGAAGTCTTTGGAACAAGAAAAGCATTATAGCCTACCCAAAGCTATTAGGGAGGGATTAAAAGACTTCTATGGTGGATTCTGCACCATAGAAGAGACCAATGAAACAATAGGCAGGGTCTATAATGATGAACAGTACTTAATGGATACTCATACCGCCGTAGCTTACAAGGTTTATGAAGACTACAAAAAGGAAACAGGAGATGCTAGACCAACCCTAATAGCATCAACGGCATCGCCCTACAAATTTGCAGATAGCGTGGCCAAAGCTATTGGGCTTAAAGATGAGGAAGATGAATTCTCCTATATTGATAGTGTTAGAGAAGTTACTGGCATGGCTGTTCCCAAAGGTCTACAAGGACTGAAGGATAAAGAGATTCTTCACGATAAAGTTTTAGACATAGAAGAAATGAAAACCTCAGTAAAAGATGTGCTTTTGCCAAAATAGAATTAAAGACCAAAAAATGATTAAGGCTCAAAAGTATTATATTGTTTTGATATAATATAAATTGACAAAAAGCGATAATGGTCGATAAATATTGAGAAAGGTTGGCCACTAAAGATTGAGAAAGAACCATAAAGGTTGGCTACTAAAGATTGAGAAAGAACCATAAAGATTGGCCACTAAAGATTGTTAGAAACATGGAGTAAAGATTAATATTTCAATTGCAATTAGTATTGCTATTAACATTGTAAATATTTTATACAATAAGCTCTTGTAATGATAGGGTCTTTATGGTAAATTAAACCTTGTTGTGGAGGATTGACCGAGTGGCTAAGGAGCCTGATTGGAAATCAGGTAAGGTGTTAAAGCCCCGCGGGTTCGAGTCCCGTGTCCTCCGCCAAGCCAACTAAAAGGAGCGGATCCTGGTATATTATAATACTGGAACCTGCTCTTTTTTGTTTGAATAATATAAATTACAAGAGAGCCGAGATAAGAATTAACTCATAAATTCTTATCTTTGATAATTGGAACAATCACCCGAGTGATATTGTCAGCATCTTCAAGCCCCACTCCTCCATTAGGCGAGATTTCAAGGTAGATCTCCTGGGGATATCCAGAAGGCTAGTAACCATTTAATTTGATGTACTGGTTCAAAGCATCGTATGCCTTCCAAAGACCGTAATACTCTCCACGATAGTTAATGGTTACGGCTTTTTCCGAGGGATATAAAACTGCTTCAGCTAGCTGCAATCATCCAGCGCTTTATTGAATAAGCTATAAAGTAAAAATCTGCCAGAAATCCAGTTTTCCCTGAAGTAGAGGTGCTATCAAAGACAAATATACATATAGAATGATGCTCACAAATTAAAAAACCACCCATTGAAAGACTGACTTCTGATCATAGGTGGTTTTGTTTTTGCTAAAGTTTATATGCAAAATGCCGCATATAGCGGAACACAAAGAATTCTATTACCCGTCACACGAAGTTCATTGCAGGGATAAAAAATTGAAGCAAGCAATATTTGTATAATTGGCATTTAAGTCAATAAAAATTATAAAAAAGTAGAATAAAAGTGAGTTAGTGATAAAATAATCGAAGCAAAGCTCCAGCATCTGTGTCATGGAATTATTAAATTATCCTAGTTTATTTTTAATGTCTCGATTTAGGGCCCTGCGCCAATCTTCGGTGTATGTCTTGGCGTTTGTAAGAAGTTCATCACAAAAAGCTGCAACATCTTCCCCAGTGACTTCAAGCACATGCCTTCCATTTGCCACGCTTTCTTCAAAGAGCCCAAGCAGGTCTTCAAATATTTCAATCATGTCCATCCCAGAACTATGGCCAGAAGCCTGGCTCCACATATAATGTTGAATTTTGTGATATACGAAATAGTATTCTTCTGGTAGCGATTTTGCCCGTGCTTCCATAAGCCTCCAAGCTTTTTTGTCACCAACGATTTTTTTGATTATATTACTCATGGTTTCCCTCCTTTAATTCACCGAGCCTTGATGAGATAAAATCCCATTTGGTCCAAAATTGGGCCAGCTCCTTCCGACCCGCTTCATTTAGCTTGAAGATTTTTCTAGCTGGTCCAATTTCGGATGTTCGCTTCTCAATATCCACTAATTTATTTTTTTCTAGCCTTAGCAGGATAGTATAGATCGTCCCATCAACAAGGTCTGCAAATCCCAGTTTATTCAGACGTCGGGTTATATCGTAACCATAGGTCTCGCCACGGCTAATTATTTCTAGGACGCATCCTTCAAGCACTCCCTTTAGCATTTCAGTTAAGTTTTCCAGTTCAATCACCTCCCAAATTAGTTTGTTGGGCTAGTAAGTAGTACTTAATACTAGTAAATAGTACTACTTACTAGTATTGGTGTCAACCCCCTTTGTAAATAGGCTAAAAAGTTCCTATAAAAATAAGCAACGAATGGTCTTCAGGGGATAGATAAAGATTATAACTATTGAATAATCAAACACTAAATATTTTACTAACGTAATCAGAATATACTGAAAATTATTGAAAGACAGAGAGGCCAGTGGTAAAATAAATATGAGCAACTATTAAAGTCATTATAGGATAGTAGACGATTACGAAAACGTTTAATTATGTGCCATTGGGCAGGCGACTTGCTTGCCCAAATTTACAATAATGAGGAGATCAACTATTAAAAAAACTATTACAGCAATAATTATTTTACTTCTAAGTGTAACCATCTTTGCTGCCTGTAATAAAGAAGGCGATGGCGTCCTTACAACAGAGGTTCTATGGACAAATAATAATATCGGTGGAGTACAAAATGGGCCAGAAAATGATACGGTAGTTGTTTTGGAGGAAGATTGCTTGGTTACTACTTTAACTAATTACCACTACTTTAATGATGGTGCAAAACCTGGGACAATAACTCTTGTTGGGGAGGATGGGACGAAATATGGCCCTTGGCAAGCAAGTGGAAGAGAAGGTCAAGGCGGTGTGAAAGATGCCTATTGGGACACTTCGCCAAACCAAGAATTAAAGGCAGGTAAGTATCTGGTGATTGATAGCGACCATGGAACTTGGTCAAAAAATGAGGAATCTGGAAATGCAGGTTTTACGGAAGTAATAGGAGTTAGAAAATAAAAGCCAAGGGATATATAAGAGCGAAGGGATATATAAGAACTAAAAGCGAAGCCCTTAGAATTAGAAAAGCAGATAAATACACAAAAACATTTTAGTGAAAATACCACCTGTTCATAAAGGAATCTCTGCCAATTGGTGGTATTTTTTATTCTTCGAGGTTGGTTGCTGTTTCTATATTATATAAACTAATTTATCGGCAATTGAAAATAGAAAGTTTGCTTAGAGATCATGGTTAGAAAAATATTGAATAACTTGCATTTTCTAATAATTTGCCAAACCAGTGGAGTAGGTGATATAATAAACAGCGCTTCATTTTGAGGCGGGTTTTTATTTTGAAAAACACAAATCTAAAAATAAAAATATAATTCAAGCAAGACTATAGTTTTCATAGAAATAACAGAAGACAGAAGGAGATGTAAATTGTCATTAAACGACTTAAAAATTATTGCCCCAATATTAAAGGCCTTAAAAGCTCAAGGCTACAAAGACGCTACACCTGTACAGTGTGGAGCTATTCCACCACTTTTAGAAGGGTCAGATCTACTAGGATGTGCACAAACGGGAACGGGTAAGACTGCAGCATTTGCTATACCAATATTGCAACAGCTTGCCATGACCCAAGGTTCGCAAAGGGGACAAAAGGTAATAAGAGCTTTGGTAATTGCCCCTACCAGGGAGCTAGCCCTTCAAATAGGAGATTCATTTAAATCATATGGGTCCAACCTACAGCAGCGAACCGCAGTTATTTTTGGCGGTGTTTCTCAAGTCCCTCAAGAGAGGGCATTGAAAAAAGGAATTGACATATTAGTAGCAACTCCAGGGAGATTACTTGATTTAATCAATCAAGGTTTTATTGATTTGAGCAAAATCGAGCACTTTGTTCTTGATGAGGCTGACCAAATGTTAGAAAGAGGCATGCTGATAGATGTAAAGAAGATCATTAAGTTCTTACCAGAAAAAAGACAGACCATGTTTTTTTCAGCTACAATGCCGGAGGAAGTTGCCAATCTGGCATACACTATATTAAAAAACCCAGTAAAAATAGAGATAAAGCCTGCCTTTACTCCCATTGATATAATTGAGCAAAAGGTGTATTTTGTTGATAACAAAAACAAAATAAAATTGTTGTCCATGATATTAAAAGAACAAGAGTATGATTCGGTTTTGGTTTTTTCAAGAACCAAACACGGAGCTGACAAAATTGTCAAAGATTTGAACAAGAGAGGTTTTTCGGCGGCGGCTATTCACGGCAACAAATCTCAGACCAATCGCCAGATTGCCTTAAGCGATTTCAAAAAGAGAAAAACCAGAATTCTCGTTGCAACAGATATTGCGGCAAGGGGCCTTGATATTCAAGAGCTATCTCATGTTATCAATTATAACTTGCCAGAAGTTCCAGAGACCTATATTCACCGAATTGGGAGAACTGGTAGAGCTGGCTTGGGAGGCAAGGCCTTATCATTTTGTGATTACGGAGAGATCCCTATGCTTCAAGCAATAGAGAGGCTCATTAAGAAGCAATTACCTGAGGAGAAGGAACATCCATTCCCACTTATGGACACGACTATAATACCTAAGGTTAAGCCTATGCCTAGACCAAAAAGGCCATTGGCAAGGGGTCCACGGAAGTACTAATGGGAATAACCTAGCTTAAAAATGGGGATAGGCTAAATTAAAAAGAGATTGAATAAAAATCCGAGGATGATACAATATATTAGCTCGGATTTATTGTAAGAGTTCTACTTTTCATGAGTTTCCCAGAGTTGGAATACAGTTAAGTAATACCATATTTAGAAGGAGATTTTGCCAATGAGAATTACCCGGAAGATATTTGTTGATTTGACAATATTCATGATAGGCCTTGGAGTAATAGTAGGTTTAGTTTTCCCCTTTTTTTGCACTCTCCTAGGGGTTCCAAAAGAGATCGTATTTCGTCCCCTCTTCTTCTTAGCCTGTGTAGTGGCGGGAATACTTTTGGCTATCATGAACATTAGCTTGGCAAGAAGAATAATAGGCCGCCCTATAAAAGAGCTTTCTCGTAAAATGCAAGATGTAGAAATGTTCTTAGGTAATAACAGTGATGGGAATGGTCATGAAGAGTGTACACCTGAAAAATGTTATATTGATATGAACTCTCAGGACGAGTTAGGTGAAAGCGCAAACTCTTTTAACAAGCTTGTTCAAAAACTCTGGGAGGTATTACAAACAAAAAACGTGGTTACCAGTTTTTCGGAAATGCTGAACTCCTATCTAGAGCTATCTGAATTATCAAATGAAAGCCTCAAACAACTGATAACCAATACAGAGGCAGATGGGGGAGCTATACTAATTGAAAAAAGTGGTGAACTCAGTGTTGAGGCTTCAATGGGAATTAAAAACCCAATAGACCTTGAAAGTAATGAAAGAATTCTTGAGCTCTATAGGTCTCCTTGGCGTCATATAATTCAATTCCCAGAAGATATTAGAATTGATGGTATAGTACTAGATTTTCAGCCTAGAGAATTGTTGATTGAACCCATATCCTACAAGAATGTTCTTATAGGTATTGTTTTATTGGTAAGTGCAAAACCCTTTACCGAGGATACATTAGAAAAACTTTCATTATTTAGCCAGTCCCTATCTCTGGCATTTCGTAATGCAATAACCCATAGTCAAATGCAAAAACTTGCTGCTATAGATGTCCTTACGGGACTGTATAATAGGCGTTTTGGTATTATTCGACTTAAAGAAGAGTATGAAAGAGCCGTAAGATCCGAATTGCCCCTTAGCCTCATAATGTTTGATATTGACCATTTCAAACAGGTTAATGACACCTATGGACATTTAGTAGGCGACAGGGTTTTGATAAGCATAGCAAATACTGCTGCTTCCGCCCTAAGGCAAGGGGATAGCTTGCTTCGTTATGGTGGAGAAGAGTTCCTTTGTGTATTACCAGGAGCAAATCAAAAGGATGCAAGAATAGTTGCTGAGAGAATGAGAATGATGGTAATGGATAATGTTGTTAAGAATTTTGAGCAGGAGATAAGGGTTACTATCAGTCTTGGTACAGCCACCCTTCCCCATCCAGATATTACAAACAGCGAACAGCTAATAAGACTTGCTGATGAAGCCATGTATATGGCCAAAGAAAGTGGTAGGAATAACACAGTATCCTTTTAACAATGATTTTAGCCAACCATTGGGCGAGGTGAAAATTAAATATAAAAAGCAAAACCCCCGCTACCATGTAAGCGGGGGTTTTTAAGGAGAACACTTTAGAGTTCTTTGAGAATTTCACTGATAGTATCTTTTGCATCACCAAAACACATGCTGGAATTTTCTTTGAAGAATAAAGGATTTTCCACTCCCGCATATCCCGTGTTCATAGAACGTTTAAAGGAAACTACACTTTGAGCTTTCCAGACTTCAAGGACCGGCATTCCCGCTATTGGGCTACATGGGTCTTCTTGTGCAGAAGGATTTACTGTATCGTTTGCACCAATTACTAAAACCGTATCTGTATCTGGGAAGTCCTCATTAATTTCATCCATTTCCAATACAATATCATAAGGTATTTTCGCTTCAGCCAAAAGTACATTCATGTGCCCTGGCAGTCTACCTGCAACGGGATGAATTCCAAACCTAACTTTAATTCCACGTTCTCTAAGCTTTCTTGTTAAATCCGCAACAGGGTATTGGGCTTGGGCTACAGCCATTCCGTAGCCAGGAGCTATAATAACAGAACTAGATTGTTTTAATAACTCAGCAACCTCAGATGTGGATATTTCTCGGTATTCTCCCATATCAGTAAGAGCACATTCGGTTGGCCGCTTATTACCAAAACCTCCTGCTATTACAGATATAAAGGATCGGTTCATTGCACGGCACATTATATAGGATAATATAGCACCTGAGGAACCTACTAAAGCTCCTGTAATAATTAACAAGTTGTTGGCTAGCATAAATCCAGCTGCCGCCGCTGCCCAACCTGAATAGGAGTTAAGCATTGAGATAACAACAGGCATATCAGCACCACCAATGGAGGCCACAAGATGCAGGCCGAAGACCAATGCAATCACTGTCATAACCAACAAGAGGACAAGATTTCCTTCAAAAATAACGAAGAAGACCATCATGGCTATAGTGGCTATTAGAACCATAAGATTCAAAAAATTCTTCCCTGGCAAGGTAAGAGCTTTTGATCCGATTATGCCTCTGAGTTTTCCGAAAGCTACTATAGAACCTGTTAGTGTAACCGCTCCAATAAAAACACCAAGGTATATTTCTACTAGCTCAATGTTTAGGAGAGTCTTGTCTATCTCCATGACTTTTTGAATAAGGGATAATTTTATAAAAGTGTTGTATCCAACAAGTACGGCTGCAAGTCCCACAAAGCTGTGAAGCATGGCAATCATCTCAGGCATCCTAGTCATTTCTACCTTTAATGCTAGACGGGCCCCTATTGAACCCCCTATTACCATTGCCACTAGGATAAATGGAAGAGCCCTTACATCCACATTTACAATAGTTGCGATTAAGGCAATTGTCATGCCTATGATTCCGAATACATTTCCCCTTCTTGCTGTTTCTTGATTTGATAAACCAGCAAGACTTAGCACGAAGAGTATGGCTGCAGTAATATATGCAGTTGTAATTAATCCTTGTAACATATTTCTTTCCCCCTACTCTTTACTAAACATTTTTAACATTCTATGTGTAACGGTAAAACCACCAACAATGTTAATGGTAGCAACTAGTACACCTATAAATGCTAAAACTGTAACCAGAGAAAACGTAAAACCAATTTGAATCAATGCGCCAATCAAAATAATTCCCGAAATGGCATTTGTAACTGACATAAGAGGAGTATGCAGAGAATGGGTTACATTCCAAACAACATAATATCCAACCACACAAGCTAAAATAAATACAGTAAGATGTCCCAAAAATTCGGGTGGAGAAGAGTAGCCTATCCAACCAAATAGGCATAGGGCTAGGCCTATCAAAAAGTACTTTCTTTTTGGATGTTTTTTCTTTTGGATAACCTCTTCTGGAATTGGGGCAGGTGCCTTAGTGGGAGCTGCCGTAACACTAATTGCTGGTGGCGGAAAAGTCACTTCTCCTTCATGAATAACGCTCATGTTACGAATAACCACGTCCTCCATATCTAATTTATAGTTTCCGTCCTTTTCTTTACTAATAAGTTTAGCTAGGTTAAGTAAATTTGTTGAGTACATCTCTGAAGACTGGCCAGGAAGACGACCTGGAAGGTCGTTGAATCCTATTACCTTTACCCCAGAATCTGTAACGAAGAGTTCCCCAGGAACCGTATATTCAACATTTCCCCCTGCAGGAGCAGCCATGTCCACAATAACTGAGCCTGGCTTCATTGTATCTACAATCTCCTTGGAAATCAGCTTTGGTGCTGGTTTTCCAGGGATCAGGGCGGTAGTTACGATAATATCTACTTCTTTTGCTTGGGCTGCAAAGAGGGCCATTTCTGCAGCTATAAACTCATCTGACATGGTTTTGGCATAACCACCCGAGGTTGAGCCGTCCTCTGCTTCTGTGAATTCAAGTTTTAAGAATTCACCGCCCATAGACTCAATCTGTTCTGCAACTTCGAGCCTTGTATCAAAGGCCCTAACAATTGCCCCCATTGAGTTGGCGGTACCTATGGCAGCTAATCCTGCAACCCCAGCCCCAATAATTAGGACTTTTGCAGGTGGAACTTTTCCAGCCGCCGTAATTTGTCCTGTGAAAAATCTGCCGAAATGATGGGCCGCCTCAATGATTGCACGATATCCACCAATATTAGCCATAGAAGAAAGAGCATCTAAAGACTGGGCTCTCGAGATTCTTGGAACCATATCCATGGCAAGTACATTAATTTTTTTTGATGATAGTTTTTTTACCAATTCAGGATTTTGACCTGGATAAAGAAAACTAGCCAAAGTGGATCCTTCTTTTATAGCGGCTATTTCTTTGTCATTTGGAGCATTTACTTTAAAGATAAGGTTGGTATCCCATACCTTGTCCTTTGCAACTATCTTCCCTCCCGCACTTTCATACATTTCATCTGTAAAGCTGGCGCCTTCACCAGCACCAGATTCAATGAAGACATCAAATCCTAGCTTTAGTAATTTCTCTACACTGTTAGGCGTAGCAGCTACACGGCTTTCTCCCGGTAGACTTTCCTTGGGAATACCAATTATCATATGTGGCTCCTTTCGTAATTGTGATGTAGCCAAGGCAATAAAAAATCCTTGTTGCACACATTTAAATAAATGTTAGGAGTATTATACCCCAATGTATTCAGAATAGTTAAAAAAATGGTAATTTTTTTATTGAATATTGAATTTTGTATACAAAAATCTATGTTTTCGAGTTGGAGAAAATAATGAGGGTAACTATTCTTTTGTATTCTTTGGATAATTGACCCAGGAGGGGGGGAACATAAAATTTGCTTAAGTTGGCTAAAGATAGGAGAATGTAAGAGTGTGGTTATAGCAAAGTTATAGTTTTTGAATCATATGTAATTAAACCATCTTCTTTCATTTTAGCAAGCTCTCTTGATAGGGAGGTCCTTTGTACCCCTATCTTTTCTGCCAGAGCTTTTTTAGTAATATTTAATTGAATGGTTTTTGAATTTTGGTGAGATTGTTCGTACTGGATAAAATTTACTACACTTTCACGAATAGTCTTATTTACGTAGTGGCGGATTTTATCTCCCAAGATTAAGGCATGGTCAGATACAAATTCAAGGTACACTCTCAAAAAATCAGGGTAGTCGATGAAGAGTTGAAATAGCCGTTCCTTTTGAATTTCCACAATGATCGTTGAATCTTAAGCGGTTATTGTCATAGGATAACTGGGGTTCTTAGAAAACAATAAATTGCCCCCTAATAGGTCCCCACTAAGAAATTCAGAGATTGTAAGTATATTACCTTCTTCATCAATCCTTTCAACTACAACTAAGCCCCGGAGAATGATTTCCAGCTTTGTACAAGGCTCGTCTTCGAAATGGAGTATATTACCCTTGGGGTAGTTCTTTAAAGTGAAGCTACCATCCTTTAATAATACGCCTAATTCATGGCTAGAAAATGCCTTGAACAACGAACAATTTTTCATTAAGACCTCTTTGTTTTTCATGGTATGGGTTCCTCCGATATGGGTTAATTGTTCTCCTGTATTTTCAAGGCCTATAATTTGGGCGAGGGTTTCTTCTATAGGGGTAACTTAAGTTGGAGCATTTCTTGATTATAGATATATTGTAGAATGAGAGTATTTCTTGATTATGGATATATTAGAGAGTAAGTGCGTTTACTGATTATATCTATATTATAGAGTGAGAGCAAGTTTTTCGAACTTAGGATTAGGCGCTATTATATGAACTAGGGGCGTGTCTAAGTATAAGCGAGGGCTTGTACGACTATGAGTGAGGGCCTTAGTTTTCTAAGATTAAGCAAGGACCTTAGAGCAGTGTATGAAAATTCTAAGGAGTAAAATTATAATTTGCCAGAGAATCAATTTGGAGTCCTCCTCTATATTAGTTAGATCCGTTGTAATTACAACGGAAACATGGGGCTCTTTGTGTTATTATAAGGCCAAAGTTAATTGTTACGAATATTCTTTAAGGAGGGGTTTATCATGGTAGAAAAAGTATTCAAATTGACCCAAGGTGATAAAGGTGTAGTTGAGAAATTACTGTTTGATGAAAACATCAACTACGTTCACGTAATACTGGTGGCAGATGAAGGTTTCCCAGAGCATTTTTCCAATTCCAATGTTTACATGACCATACTAAGAGGAAGAATCTCTCTTAACTTGGCAGATCAAGGTATTCATGAATATGAAGGGGGTACCATGGTTGCCATTCCCAATAACACAAAAATGCACATTCAAAACTTGCACCAAGAACCTCTAGAATTGATTATTGTGAAAGCTCCTGCCCCCAAAGAGGCATAATCACAAGGGGCAAATATAGAAGCTATTGCTGTGAAAGCTCCTGCCCCCAAAAAGGCATAATCACAAGGGGTAAATATAGAAGCTATTGCTGTGAAAGCTCCTGCCCCAAAGAGGCATAATCACAAGTTAGTGGAAAAACCCAATTGGCTAAGAGCTTCGGTAGAAGACACAGAGCTATCAGAAGAGGAAGCCACATAAAGACGGATCAATTAGAAGATGGACAAATAAAAAAATGCCTTGATCATTTGTGACTAAGGCATTTTTTCTTATATATTACCAGTTTATGACTAATTCTATTTATGGCTAATCACATTTATGACTAATCACATTTATGACTAATCCTAGTCACTGGTATATTTTTTTGATTACCTGGTCATTTCGCGAACGAGTTTTATAGCTGAGGTGGCTGCTTCAGCCCCTTGATAAACTGCCTTGGCTATTTGAAGCATTCCCCCTGTACAATCACCTGCTGCGTAAAGGCCAGGGATGTTTGTAGCCATTTGCGAGTCAACTATAATCTTGTTACCTTCGGTTTCTGCCCCAAGCTTTCTTGCTAAATCAGCACTTCCAGCAACCCCTTGGGCAATAAAGACACCAGATAAGTCCAAAGTATCTCCATCTTGGAAGGTAATAGACTTAAGAACATCATCTCCTTGGAAAGATTCAATAGGTCTTTCATCCAACTTGATTCCCTCTGGAAGCTGGCCACTTCGCTCTACCCCATTTGTTAGTAGAGTAACTTGGCCGGCAATTGGTAAAAGTTCTAGGGCTTCATGTAAGGCATAGTCCCCAGCACCTAAGACTCCAACATTCTTACCTTTATAGAAAAAACCATCGCATACAGCACAATAACTAACTCCGACTCCCTCAAAACGAACAAGGTCTTTTATTTTAGGGGTGTTTCTTGCTGAGCCAGTTGCAATTATTACCGCATCCCCTTGATACTCGTTTTCTCGAGTTGTGAGAGTTAGCTTATCGGTAAAGGATATTCCTACCACCTCTTCATCTAAAATAGTAACTCCCAATCGTTGTGCTTGTTTGATGCCTTCTTGTAAAAGTGCTTCTCCAGAAATAGGGTTCTCATAGGCATAGTAGTTTTCGATTTCTTTGGCTTTTAATAGAGAACTTGAACCAGTAGAAAGAATAATGGTTTCCATTCCTGCCCTCACTGCATAAAGGGAAGCGGATATCCCAGCAGGACCGCTACCTATGATTAATATCTTACCCATGATGTCCTCCAGTTTATTTACTCAAACATTTTTAGTAAAGCTTCTTTTGATGCAACTCCAACAGTTTTGTTTACCATTTTACCTTCTTTGAATACTAGTAGAGTTGGGATACTCATTACAGAAAATTGTCCAGCTAATTCTGGTTGTGCATCAACATCTACTTTTCCAACCTTATATTCAGGATGCTCTTCAGCAATTTTATCTACAACTGGTCCTACCATTCTGCAAGGGCCACACCATGCTGCCCAAAAATCAAGCAAAACTGGCTTATCTGACTTTATTACTTCTTGATCAAAATTATCTTTTGTTATTGTTAGAACTGACATATTACTCCTCCTCGTGTTTATATATACTATCCGTTAACTCTTGGTATGAAATTATTATACCCCAATTAATCTCAGATATGCGGCTAATTATAAAGACTAATAGTGATTTTGTCACATGGCTATGATAAAATTCTAAAAAAGAGCCATGTATAGGGGGATACAGAATGTTAAAAATAATAGAAACAAATCGTTTGATAATGCGGCCTTGGGAAGAGGGAGATGCTGGTGAGCTATATGGATACGCAAAAAACCCTAATGTAGGTCCCAATGCTGGCTGGAAGCCTCATGAAAATGTGGAGGAATCCCTGATGATTATCAAAGAACTTTTTATTCCCAACAATGTTTGGGCTATAATTCAAAAGGAACAAGTTGCTATAGTTGGAAGTATAGGCTATGAAGATGACCTTCGTCGCCAAAATTCAAATAGCAAAGAAATGGGATATTCATTGAGAGAGGAATCTTGGGGCCGAGGAATCATGACAGAAGCAGGAAAAGCCATTATAGAATATGGTTTTAGAAAGCTTGGATTGGATATGATTTCTATCCAAACCTCTCCAAACAATCTCAGGTCTCAAGGAGTTATTAGAAATTGTGGGTTCACATACGAGGGGACCCTAAGAAAATCCTACTTGATATACGATGGTTCCTATAGGGATAGTCAAATCTATTCCCTTCTAAAAGAAGAGTGGGAAGCTGGGCAAAGTCCGACTTGATGGAACTGTTAAGACCTGTTCCACTTATAAGACCTGTAAAACTATAAGACCTGTAAAACTGTAAGACCTCTAAGACTGTAAGGCCAGATATAATTGTAATTAAAAGGCGGAATATTTCTTCAGGCTTATTTGTTTTCCATCCAAGCCCTGTTTACAATGAGTCCTCCACCTAGGCACCAAGAGATGAAGTATATCCACATCATTAGGGCCACAAGGGAAGCCAGTGCACCATAAATAAGGTCGTAGTTTGCTATTAGATTGGTATAAAGACCATAAAGAAATGAAACAAGTAGTATACCAACAGAGGCAAAAAGGGCGCCAGGGGCAACTTTCTTAAGGGATATTCTTTTATGGAACATAAGTGCATAATTTACCCAAACCACAAGAAAGTATATTCCAAAGGCTATGGGCCATCTTAGGATTAGCCATAAATCTCCCACAACCCACATAGGCGGGAGAACTACTATTTCTTTTAGTGTGGTTAGAACGAACTTTATAATAATCTCTCCATAAACCAGCAGAATTAAGCCAGATGCAATCGTAATTATCACCATAATTATTGACACAAGGGCCCTAATCCTATCTTTGATAAAACCGCCACCAGTAATTTCCCCTCCAGACATGGTATAGGAACCCATCCTAATCAGGACAAATTGGGCCTTTGATGCGGACCATAATACAACTAGGGTGAAAATTATATTTGAACCTGAGCTTGTAGTAAATGATAGAACTTGCTCAATAATTCCCGTCATCTCCTCAGTCAAATATGAGCCCATTACTTTTTGCAAGGTTTCTAAAGAGAGACCAAAAACACCCAGCAATTGAGAAAGGAGCATTAGCATGGGAACTATGGACAGTATTATATAAAATGCAAGTTCTGCTGCAAACCCTTGGTAGTAGGGGTCTTTAATTAATTGAATCCCTGTTAGTGTGGTTTCTTTGAGTTTAGCTTTCATAATCTAAGGCCTCCAATAATAAGGCGAGTTTTTTTAGGGCATTGGCCCGATGGCTTATTTCATTCTTCTTGTTGCTGGCAATTTCACCAAAAGTAAGGGATTCCCCTTGGGGGACAAAAAGGGAATCGTAGCCAAAACCACTGTCACCCCTTTCTTCCATTGCAATATGGCCTTGGCATTCCCCGCGTGCCACAAGAGCTTCTTTGTCAGGGTAGACCAAAGTAATAACCGAAACGAACCTTCCTGTTCTTTTATCCCAGGGCACATCTTTCAATGCCTCCAATAATTTTTTGCGATTTGCCTCATCTGCACCTGGACCTTCTATACCAGCATAACGAGCAGAGTATACTCCAGGAGCCCCTTGAAGAAAGTCAACTTCTAATCCAGAGTCATCAGAAACTGATGGTAAGCCAGTTAATTTCATGGTCTCGAAAGCCTTTTTAAAAGAATTAGCTTCGAAGGTATGCCCATCTTCAACCACATCAAAATCATCTGGTACTCCAGCTGCTTTTCGGGATATAACATTTAGACCATATTTTTTAGTGATGGCATCGATTTCTATTATTTTATGGGGGTTGCTGGTGGCAGCAACTATTGTTGGTGTTTTCCTATTTGAGGACTCGCACATTGATAACTCCTTCAACCTTAAGATTCTTCTTTAGCTGGCCTTCGTCAACGTCAGAATCAATATCCAAAAGAGTGTAGGCATAATCCCCCTTGCTTCGATTGTTCATATTTGCGATGTTTATATTTAAGTCAGCCATAGCGCTGGTAATCTTCCCCAGTATGGTGGGTACGTTTTTATTCATAATACATATTCTTGCGTGAACTCCTCTTTTGAAGGGTCCTAGTGTGCACTCTGGGAAGTTTACTGATCTTTGAATGTTTCCGTTTTCTATATAATCCATAAGTTGTTCTGTAGCCATAATTGCACAATTGTCTTCTGCTTCTTCTGTTGATGCTCCTAAGTGAGGGATCAATACTACCCCTTCTCTTCCTATTATTTTACCGTTAGGAAAATCTGTGATATATTTTCTTACCTTCTTGCTTTTTAGGGCTCCAATTAAATTGTCGTCATTAACTAGTTCTCCTCGGGAGAAGTTTAAGAAAACAACTCCTGTTTTCATTTCCTCAAAACGTTTTGAGTTAATCATATCCTTGGTGTCATTAATTGCAGGGATATGTATGGAGAGATAGTCGCAGTGAGGAAGGAGAGTGGAAAGATTATTTACAACCGGCACCTTGTGGTCTAATTCATGGGCTGATGAAACAGTCATAAATGGATCGTAGCCCATTACCCTCATTCCTAAGCGAGTGGCACTGTTTGCTACTAAGACACCAATAGATCCTAGGCCAATAACTCCTAGAACCTTCCCCTTTAATTCCTTGCCAGCAAATTGAGCCTTGCCCTTTTCTACCATTGATGGAACATCTTGCTCAGGGACTCCTTTAAGAGTTTGGCTCCACTCTAAGGCTTCAGGAATATTTCTGGCTGCAAGGAGCATTCCAGCTATGACTAATTCCTTGACTGCGTTGGCATTTGCACCTGGAGTGTTGAACACTACTATGCCTTTTTCTGAGCATTGGGCTACTGGAATATTATTTACACCCGCTCCTGCTCTTGCAATTACCATCAAATCTTGAGAAAAATTCATGGTGTGCATGTCCTGGCTTCTTACTAAAATGCCATGAGCCTCAGCTAGGTTATCTGTTAATGAATATTGGTCTGTAAGCTTGGCCAGTCCTACGGAAGATATGCTATTTAAGGTTGCTATTTTATACATTTTATCCTTTCTAAAACTCTGAAACTATAGTATTTGCAATGGATTTCGATATATTATATCACTTTACCAAAGTGCCTACAAGTGGTATAATAATTTATTAATGACTAAAAGGAGGTAGGATTCATGAATGATGTTAGGGTGTTTAATTTTGCTGCAGGACCTTCACAGCTACCCTTAGAGGTATTAGAAGAAGCGTCCAAAGAGCTTATAAACTATAAGGGGTCTGGACAATCCGTGATGGAGATGAGCCATCGTTCAAAGGAATTTGAAGAGATACTCAATGATGCTGAGAAGAATCTTCGTAGCCTATTATTCATAGGGGATAATTATAGAATTGTATTTTTACAAGGTGGAGGGACCCTACAGTTTTCTATGGTGCCCCTAAACCTTCTTAGAAAATCCAAGAAGGCAGACTATGTGGTGACAGGCTCTTGGTCGAAAAAAGCATTCTCGGAAGCCGAAAAATATGGGGATGCTCTTGTAGTTGCTTCATCAGAGAAGGATAACTTTACCTGGATTCCCAAGTTGAAAAGAGAAGATTTTAGAGCTGATGCAGATTATGTACACATCACCCATAACAATACTATTTATGGTACAAGATTTTCTGAGATTCCAGACACGGGAGATATTCCACTAGTAGCGGATATGTCCTCAAGTATTCTTTCTCAAGAAATTGATGTGTCAAAATTCGGGTTAATTTATGCTGGTGCTCAGAAAAACATTGGGCCTTCTGGGGTTACTATAGCAATTATTCGAGAAGATATAATTGGCCATGCACCAGATACCTGTCCTACTTACTTGGACTACAAGATTCATGTCGATAACAATAGCCTATATAATACCCCTCCTTGCTTTGGGATATACATTGCGGGAGAAGTTTTTAAGCTTCTATTAAAAAGAGGTGGTGTCAAGGCTATGGAAGAGATAAATCAAGAAAAAGCTTCTCTGCTCTATAGGGCAATTGAGGCCAGTTCGCTATACACTTGTCCTGTAAATGAAGAAGACCGTTCCTTGATGAACGTAGTTTTTGTGACTGGCAGTGAGGCTTTAGACAAAAAGTTTGTCTCTGAGGCAAAAGCTCAAGGAATGATTAACTTAGGAGGGCATAGGTCCATTGGGGGCATGAGAGCATCTATATATAATGCCATGCCAATGGAAGGTGTTAAGGCCCTAGTTGATTTTATGGATAAGTTTGAAAAAGCTAATAAATAAGGGGAAAATGGAGACGATTTATGAAATACTTGATACTAGTTCCAGACGGTGCAGGAGACGATGAAATTGAGGCCCTTGAAGGAAGGACTCCCTTAGAAGTAGCAAAAATTCCCTACATGGATAGCTTAGGGGCAAGAGGGGAAGTTGGCAGCGTAGCCACAATCCCCCCAGGGATTGCCCCAGGGTCAGATGCGGCTAATCTTTCTGTAATGGGATATGATCCCGCTGTTTATCTAACAGGCCGCTCTCCGCTGGAAGCTGCATCAATTGGGATTGAGATGAAGGATACAGATGTTGCATTCCGAACCAATATTATTACCCTAGTTGGAGATGGTGAATATGAAAACCTGATTATTACGGATCATAGTGCTGGAGATATTTCCACCCAAGAAGCAGATCAATTAATCAAGGCTGTCAATGAGGCTTTTTCTGATGATGAAATCAAATTTTATACAGGAACCAGTTATCGCCATTGTATGATAGTACGTAATGGTGAAAGCGATTTTGATTTAACGCCTCCTCATGATGTTCTTGGTAAAACCGTTAAGGACAACTTGCCAAAGGGAAAGGGTTCAGAATTCATAGAAACTATGATGAGGAAAAGTTACGAGATATTAAAAGACCATCCAGTAAACATTTCCAGACGAGAAAGGGGCCTAAATCCAGCAAACACCCTATGGATTTGGGGGCAAGGTAAAAAACCTGCCCTTTCTAGCTTCTTTGAAAAGTATGGAATAAATGGTGGGGCAATATCTGCAGTAGATTTAATTAAAGGTATAGCTATTTGCGCTGGTCTTGAATCCATTGAAGTTGAAGGGGCAACGGGAACCTTACACACTAACTTTGAAGGCAAAGCTCAAGCCACCATAGAAGCATTTAAAGGTGGTGCAGATTTTATTTATCTTCATTTAGAAGGGCCAGATGAGTGCTCCCACCAAGGAGATATGGATGGGAAAATACAGTGTTTGGAATTAATTGATGAAAAAGTGCTGAAACCAATATTAGAATACTTTGAGAAAAGTGGTGAAGACTACAAGATTTTGGTGTTGCCAGATCATAAAACTCCCCTAAGTATAAGAACCCATTCTTCAGATCCTGTACCCTTTGTACTTTTTGATTCTAGGCTGAAAAGAGAAGCAAACTCCAACAAGCAATTTAATGAAAGAGCTGGAGCTATTGGTGTATTCTTCGAAAGCGGTCATAAATTAGCAGATTATTTTTTCAATGGGTAAGGAGCAAATTGAATGAGAGCATTGACTAGAATGTGGGAAAAACTGGGCTTATGGATAATGGTGATTTGCATACTGGGCCTTCTAACCACCACCACACCTTCCACTGCCTTTGGAGTTACAGAAACTCCTCCTATTATGGGTTCTGCCGCATGCGTAATAGATGCTTGGACAGGAATTGTAATTTATGATAAAGATGGGAAGGTTCAAAGAGCCCCTGCTAGCACAACTAAGATGATTACTTGCCTGTTGGTCTTAGAGAATTTAAACTTGGAAACTCAGGTTATAATCGATAAGGAAGTTATTGCTACAAAGGGTAATACTTTGGAATTCAAAGAGGGAGAGATCCTTTCTGTAAAAGATTTGGTCTATGGAATGATGGTATATTCAGCTAATGACGCAGCTGTAGCTCTAGCAAAAGAGGTGTCAGGGTCTATTCCTGCCTTCGTAGATTTGATGAACATGAGAGCAAAAGAGTTAGGGGCTGAGAATACTAATTTTCTTAATCCCCATGGGCTTACTGAAACGGGCCATGTTTCAACGGCTTACGACTTAGCCATGATTGCAAGGGGTTGCATGGAAAACGAATTATTCCGTACCATCTGCAAAACTCCCTCCTATAAAATGTCGGCTAATTTCAAGTCTCCAGAGAGAGAGATTTACACTACCAACCTACTTCTTACAGAAGATCCTATTATGGTAACTGTTGGTGGGATTTTGAGGCCTGTAAAGTACGATTCATGTGTGGGTATCAAAACCGGCTTTACCCTAGCTGCTGGTAACTGTTTGGTTGCCGCCGCCACAAAAAATGGAACCACATTTATAAGTGTGGTCTTAAATAGTGGTGAACTTGAAAGGTTTTCTGACTCGATAGCTTTGCTGGATTGGAGTTACGATAATTATCGCAGCAATCAAACAGTTGTAAAAGGTGAACCTGTTGATAAGGTTAAGATCAAGGGTGGAGCCATTTTGAATGCGCCAATGGTTGGAGATCGAGACCATTTTCTACTTATACCTAACGATGCTGCGGATTCTGTTGTGACCACAAAAGTGATTTTAGAAAAAGGTTTAAGTGCACCTATATCTAAAGGAGCAATAGTGGGAAAAATCGAGGTTTACGAAGGGGATCGGTTGGTAGACACTATAAATGGTGTCTTGGAAGAGGATATTATCCAAGGTACGTTTTTAACAAAAGTAGGGATTCCAGACAAATTTGGAAAGCCTATAATAATATTTTTTGTTGGGATTTTGGCACTGTTAATTCTCTTTGTTTTTACAATCATAGTTGCTAGAATAATTGTTAAGAGGAAAAAGGCACGAAGAAGGCGGGAACGAGCTTTAGAAATAGCTCAGAAGAGAATAGCTGAGGCGCAAGATAAGGAAAAAAGAAACTGGCGATACTAAGATGTTTGATATCAATGAAAACCTAAAAAAACTCCCGGACAGGCCGGGAGTTTATATACACAAAGACAAAGGTGGCCGAATAATATACGTGGGCAAGGCTTCCTCTTTAAAGAATAGGGTCCGCCAATACTTTGGTTCTCTAAAAAACATGGAGCCAAAGAGTCGGGCTATGGTTGCCAAAATCGCAAGCTTTGAATATATAGAAACTACCACTGAGATGGAAGCCCTTATATTAGAGTGCAATCTCATAAAGAAGTACATGCCCAAATATAATATATTGCTTCGAGATGATAAAACGTACCCATATATCAAGATGACTTTAGGGGAGGAGTATCCAAGGCTTTTGAAAACAAGGTTGGTAAAGGATGACGGAAGCCGTTACTTTGGACCCTATGCAAACACAAATGCAGTTAATCAAATGGTGGATTTGCTTAATGGAATATATGGGCTAAAACGCTGCTCTACAACCTTCGACCTGGCCCAGAAAGTATATAAACCCTGTCTGAATTATCACATTAAGCAGTGCCAAGGTATTTGCACAGGCAAGGTGACACCTGAAGTGTATAAGGAAGGGGTTGATGCAGTAATGGACTTCCTCTCTGACAGAAAAAAACCCTTAAGAGCTCAGCTAAAGAATAAAATGAGATCAGCTTCTGAAAACCAGGCCTACGAAGAAGCAGCCTATTATCGGGATTTAATGGCGGCAGCGGAAGCCATACTTGAGTTAGCTACAAGCCCTATTGCCAAATCCGTTAGGCTGGATGCAGAAAAGAAAGCCAAAGATGAATCCCTAGAAGAAAAAAAGAAAGCCCAAAAAGATAAAGAAGAGTATTTGAGCCGAAGACTCCATGAGATTACAAATCCAGAAGAACCATACCAACACCAACAACTTAGGATAGAAGCCTACGACGTATCAACAGGAAATGGGGTAGATACTGTAGGTGCCATGGTTGTATTTTTAGGAGGGAAAAGCGCTAAAAAGAGCTATCGAAGATTCAAGGTGCGAACTGAAGGGGTGGATGATTATGGTTCACTTCAAGAAGTCCTTTTCCGTAGGCTAAAACGTGGGATAGATGGGGACCCGGGATTTGTTCCTTTACCAGATATTATCTTAATGGACGGAGGAAAAGGTCATGTTTCTGCTGCAGAAAAAGTGATGAAGGCACTTAATCTAGACCTAGCAGTTATGGGAATGGTTAAGGATGACAAACACCGCACAAGGGCTCTTGTTTGGGGCGAAGATGAGATTGAGCTAAAGAAGGAAAAGGGACTATACAATGCTATTGGGAACATACAGGAAGAGGTTCATCGCTTTGCGATAGAATACCATAGGAAGCGTCAGGAAAAGGGTATTAGCCACTCTGTTTTAGATGGCATTGAAGGAATAGGGCCGGCTAAGCGAAATTCCTTACTACAACACTTTAAAGGTATTGATGAAATTAAGGGAGCAAGACCAGAGGAACTGATGGAAGTTAGGGGAATCAGTCAGAATCTGGCTATGAAGATTTATGAATATTTCAATTGAAAATCTTATTCTTGCGTGGTATAGTGTACCCAAGATAACCTTAATAAAGATGGAGGGTCCAAAATGACAGAGAAAGAGAAACAAGAATTAGAAGTTGACGAAGCTGATATAATTACCCTTGAGTTTGATGATGGTGAGGATGTAGAATGCGAAATCATGGGCATTTTCGATGTAGATGGTAAAGAGTATATTGCGCTGGTTCCATTAGATGGTTCTGATGATGTGTATATCTATGGATACAAAGAACAGGGTGAAGATGAGTTTGAGCTTATTGACATCGACGATGACAAAGAATTTGAAAAAGTGGTTGCTGAATTCGACAAAATTGTTGACGAAGAAGAAACCGAAGAATAAGAGACAAGAAAACAGAGAGAGAGGTTGATCAAATCAACCTCTCTTTTTAAGTGTCTCTATCATGGCTGTAATATAATGAAGCATATCTAATCCATAGCTTTATTTTATATTGTCGCCTATCTTTACGGATCATTATTATTGTAATAGCTAGAACTAGCGGCTTCTTTTACGGATCATTGTAATATCTTAGAGCTTGCTGTCTCGGCTTTGTCGCCAAGCTAGAACTAGCGTCTACTTTTACGGATCATTGTAATACCGAAAAATGTTAAGAGAAGGGCTCCCGTCATATAGTAAGATGTAAAACCCCTAGTTATCAATCCATTTATTGCAATTGCTCCGCAAACTAATAGTAATATTCCGAAGGCCAGTGTCTTTGGTTCTTTATTCTGTATCCATTTCTTTAATAAATTCATATAATCCCCCTAAAAGCATTTAAGCTATTCTACATTTAATTCTTAGGATAGTATAGCACAAAAATATGGTTAATATGATATAATAATCTTGCTGTTTAGAAAGGCTCTTATAGGAGGTTTAAAATGAAGAAATACGACATTATCATAATCGGTGCTGGTGCTAGCGGCGTTTTTATGTCTTATGAATTAACAAAAATTCATAATACCGCGTCAGTATTGATGATCGACAAGGGGGCTCCCTTAGAAGAAAGAATGTGCCCCATCAAAATAGGTAAGACCCAAACATGCATAAGGTGTAATCCATGTCATATTATGAATGGTTACGGTGGAGCGGGTACCCTATCAGATGGAAAATATAATATTACCACAGAATTTGGAGGAGACTTGCATGCCTATGTAGGGGTAGAACAAGCACTTGAATTGATGGAGTACGTAGATTCTGTTTTGTGCGAAATGGGGGGAAGTGAAGCCAAACTATATAGCACAGGTCAATCGGATCTTAGACGAATTGCCCTACAAAACAATCTCAAGTTACTTGATGCCAAGGTAAGGCATCTTGGGACTGATAGAAATATGGAAATATTGAAAAAAATATATGATTATACAAAGGATCGTATAGACATTATATTTAATACCACAGTGGATAGGGTCAACAAGTTAGATGATGGTACATTCCATGTTGTGGACAAAAATGGCCAAGAGTACTTCGCAGCTGATTTAGTTATGGCCACGGGAAGGTCTGGTTCTAAATGGGGGGCTGAAGTATGTGAAAAACTTGGGATCGGCCAAAAAAACAATAGAGTTGATATAGGGGTAAGAGTAGAGTTGCCAGCAGTTATCTTTAAGCATATTACAGATGATGTCTACGAAAGCAAGCTGGTTTATAAAACTGACAAGTATAATGATATGGTTCGCACATTTTGCATGAACCCTTACGGGGAAGTGGTTACAGAAAATACCAATGGAATTGTAACCGTTAACGGACATAGCTATTCAGATCCTGCTTTTCACACGGAAAACACCAACTTTGCCCTACTTGTTAGCAATCATTTTACAGAACCCTTTCGAGACTCCAATGAATATGGTGAGTCTATAGCACGTTTAAGCAATATGCTGGGGGGAGGGGTTCTTCTCCAAAGGTTTGGGGACTTAGTAAAAGGTAGGAGAAGTAGCGATAGGCGTATGGCCAAGTGCTTTACTAGACCAACCCTAAAGGCAACACCTGGAGACTTATCTTTGGTTATTCCTAAGAGGCAGCTAGACAATATTATTGAGATGATTTATGCACTAGATAAAATTGCTCCAGGAACCGCCAATGAAGATACCCTGCTTTATGGGGTAGAGGTTAAATTCTATAACTCAAAGGTGGAGGTGGACTATAACCTTGAAACTAGCATAAAGAATTTTTACGTTCTTGGAGATGGATCAGGAGTTACTCACTCACTATCTCAAGCATCTGCCAGCGGAGTTCTTGTAGGCCGGATTTTAGCGGAAAAATATAAGGAATAAGATAAATAAATAACCCCATAGCAACAAATCAATAAAAAGGAAGATATTCCAAGAGGAGCATCTTCCTTTTTTGATAGTATAGACATTACATTCTAATATCTTATTGCATAACCCTTTACAAATCTTGTCACTTAGATCAATCTGATTAATCTGTTTCTGGCTCTGTCCTTGCTTCCGAGCTAGAATCTGAATTGGCACTTGTTCTAGAGTAAGACATACTAGGATAGTTATTTGTAGAGGGCTTTTTTGGGATGATAAAGGCAGCCACAATATAGGCAAATATTCCAGAAAATCCCAAGAATATCAAAACAACTAAGATCAATCTTGCTATAACAGGGTCAATATTGAAATATTCTCCAATACCCCCACAAATCCCTAGTAATATCTTATTATCATCAGACCGATAAAGTTTCTTTTCCATTTTTAACCTCCACTAATTAACAGTAATTATAGTATTTCTTCCCTAGGGAAAAAGTTTGCTCCTAAATATCATATCAAGACCCAGAGCCTTTGTCCATTAAGCTTTTCTTCCAAAATTCTTTCAAAAAACTTAAGAATGTAATAAATAGTCATAAAAAAACTACCCACAGTTTCCTCAAAATAGTGAGTAGTTTAGTTGGTGCGGATAAAAGGATTTGAACCTTCATGAAGTTGCCCTCACACGGACCTGAACCGTGCGCGTCTGCCGTTCCGCCATATCCGCCCATGGCATATAGTTTGGTGCAAGCAAAATTATAGCATAGGGATAAAGGGTAATGCAATAGAAATGGACTTTATCTGGAAGAGAATGAGGGCATAATAAGCAATTGAAATTTAGGCCATTATGGGGTAGAATGTTAATTATGAAAATTAAACGTATTATTGGTGGAGAACTTGAATCAAACGGATATATCCTCTATCAAAAGGATGGTGGACCATGCTATATAGTGGATCCAGGATATAGTCCCGATAAGTATATCAAGCTAATCAAAGAATTAAAATTAAAGCCTCAAGGAATTATTCTCACTCATCATCACTACGACCATGTAGGAGGTGCTGCCAGGATTAGAGATTTTTTTGAGTGTCCCATATATATGCATAGACAAGATTGCGACTATTACAAAGGTTCTGTTGATGTAATGATGGAAGATGGGGATATATTGATTTTAGGGGAAGAAGAACTTCGTATTATCCATACCCCTGGCCATAGTCCTGGAGGTATTTGCATTTATTCAGAGAAGAGTAAAGCTGCCCTAACTGGAGACACCCTTTTTAATGTTGATTTGGGCAGAACAGACCTCAAGGGGGGTAACCAAGAACAGCTAATTAAGACTTGCAGAAACATAATTGATAAGTGGACCAATGATATTGATATTTATCCCGGCCATGGGGATTCTTGTAATATGAAATTTGTTAGACGATTTAACAAGGAGTTCTTAGACCTAGTCCGGTGATATAAAAAAGTGGCGAAAGAAAAGAGGCAACAAAATGGAGACCATCAAAATGGTGGCTTTAGACCTAGACGGAACAACATTGAACAGTAAAGGAAAGTTGACACCAGAAGTAAAGACAGCCTTAGAGATGGCAATAGCTCGTGGTATCCATGTGATTTTTGCTACTGGAAGATCATTTTCAGCAATATCTCAAGAGGTTCTAGATATAAAAGGCATACGCTATATTCTAAGCTCTAATGGCGCAAGAGTTATAGATCTTCGTGATAATTCCGTGGTTTATGAGAATTGCCTTGAGGAGGCTGCGGTAGAAGATGTTGCCGTAATTTTAGGTAAATTTAGCTTTGTCTATGAGGTATTTACTCAGGGGTTTGCCTATGTAGGGCAAGACCATTACGATGCCATCGCTTCTCTAAAGGGAACAGACCATCGTTCAAACTATGTATTAAAAACCAGAAAGCCAGTAAAAGATATTTTGGCTTTTATGGTTGAGAATAAGCATTCTATTGAGAACATTAATATAAACTTTGTAGATCCCAATGCCCGCCTTATGATGAAGGCCTTGCTATCAAAAAAAGAAAACATTACCCTAACTAGCTCTTTTGATCACAACCTAGAGATAGGCGGGGTTAAAACTGGCAAGGGGGACGCGGTCCAAATGTTGGCAAAACTACTAGAGATTTCCTCTTCAAGTATTATGGCGGTGGGAGACAGCCCCAACGATAGTTCAATGCTTCAAGTGGTTGGGTTTCCAGTTGCTGTGGGAAATGCTAAAGATGAGGTAAAGGCCCTTGCAAAACATATTACTGGTACCAATGATGAAGGCGGGGTGGCCCAAGCCATAAATCGATTTGTACTAGCATAGTTATTAGTGCCTTCCCTGGCGGAAGACTTATAATTTCACCTTATGTTTAATGGTCTTTTTGGTGGAAGACTTATAATTATGCCTTGTGTTAAATGGTCTTTTTGGCGGAAGACTTATAATTATGCCTTGTGTTAAATGGTCTTTTTGGCGGAAGACTTATAATTATGCCTTGTGTTAAATGGTCTCCTTAGGTGGAAGAATTTACGGCTTCTCCCTAGGGAGAGTTTTTTTATTTGACAAATGTTAACAATAAAGGGTACAATAGGTTAATGGTAAAATATGGGAGCAAACAATGGGGTACAATCAAATCCTGGGAAAATGGGGAGAAGAGCTGGCTATAGATTACATGATTAGCCAAGGCTATGAAATTGTGGCCAGCAATTACCGGGCTAAATGTGGGGAAGTTGATATTGTGGCTGCCCAAGGAGACACAATTGTTTTTTGCGAAGTAAAGACAAGAACCTCTTTGAGGTATGGGACCCCAGCATCTTCTATTACTCGGGAAAAGAGAAACCATATTATGGGGGTGGCCCAAAGCTTTTTAAGAGACGGGGAGTGGGAGGATTTTTCCCCTCGTTTTGACATCATTGAGATCTACCGTTTTGAAGAAATAGCCATTAACCATATGATAGATGCCTACCAATTAGAGGATTAATGTGTAAATCCCATTAACCATATGATAGATGCCTAGTAATTAGGGGATTAATGTGGAAATAGCCATTAACCATATGATAGATGCCTACCAATTAGAGGATTAATGTGTAAATCCCATTAACCATATAATAGATGCCTAGTAATTAGGGGATTAATGTGTAAATCCCATTAACCATATAATAGATGCCTAGCAATTAGGGGATTAATGTGGAAATAGCCATTAACCATATGATAGATGCCTAGCAATTAGGGGATTAATGAGGAAAAGAAAATGATATCGATTGTACATACTGCAAGCATAAAGGGATTAACGGGAGAACTTGTAAGGGTTGAAACCTATCTAACAAATCAAATCCCAGGAATGCAGGTTACAGGTTTGGCTTCTCAGACTATCAAGGAATCGCGAGACAGGGTGAGAGCGGCTATTCGACATTCGGGATTCAAGTTCCCTGAAAAAAGAATAACCGTCAACTTGGTACCTGCAGCAAAGCGTAAAGAAGGAAGTCATTTTGACCTCCCCTTAGCCATTGGGGTTCTAGTGGCAAATAAAGAGCTAGATCAAAAACTCTGTGAAGGCATAGGATTTATAGGAGAACTATCCTTGGATGGCAGGGTGAATTCTGTTAAGGGAGCCCTTCCCTTGGTAATTGGATTACGAGATGCTGGTTTCTCACGACTTATTATTCCTTTGGGTAATTGCCAAGAGGCTTCTTTGGTTCCCCGTGTTGAAATATTTGGGGTAAAAGATTTGGAGCAAGCCCTTAAGGCTTTAACCCAAGGATGTGAGCCTTGGAAAAAAGAAAGCCCAAAAGCCAAAGTTTTAGCAAAAGAGGCAGAGGATTATCAAGACGTTAGAGGGCAAGAGGCTGCAAAAAGGGCTATAACCATTTGTGTGGCTGGAGGCCATGGCCTTCTCATGATGGGTTATCCTGGATCTGGCAAAACCATGCTTGCAAAAAGAATACCCACAATTATGCCTCCCATGAATCGGGAAGAATCTTTGGAAGTTACAAAGATATATTCTGTGGCAGGGGAATTAACGGAAGAAGAGCCCCTAATTGATGTAAGGCCTTTTCGTGACCCCCACCATACTATTTCGGCAACAGCTCTATTAGGAGGTGGCAATCATCCAAAACCAGGAGAGCTTTCTTTGGCTCATCAAGGAGTCTTATTTCTAGATGAGTTCCCTGAGTTTCCAAGAAGGATATTGGAAATGTTGAGACAACCTTTGGAGAGCAGAACAATAACAATCTCTAGGGCCTTAGAAACAGCCATATACCCATGTAATATTCTTTTAGTAGCTGCATCCAACCCTTGTAAGTGCGGCTATTATGGGGATCATCGTCATAAATGCACATGCACATTAGGAGAAATACAGCATTATCAATCAAAGATAAGTGGCCCCTTGCTTGACCGCATTGATTTACAAATCGACGTTCCACCTGTTTCTTCTGAAGAACTTTGGCTTGGTAAGGAAAAAATTATCTCTACCAGTTCAAGTGAAATGCGACAAGTTGTAGAGAGGGCGAGGAACATTCAAAGACGACGGTATGGAGAAGCATCACTTTTATTAAATGCTCACCTTTCACCAACTGGGATTAAAGAGTATTGCCTTCTCCAAAAGGAAGGGCAAGAGCTTTTAAAAATGGCTTTTGAAAAATTAGGCCTTTCATTTAGGGCTTATCATAAAATATTAAAAATAGCCAGAACCATTGCAGATCTGGAAGATAAGGGTGAGATAACCACCCAGCATATTGCCGAGGCTCTTCAGTATCGAAAATTCGATCGAATAGGGTGATTTGATGAGACATGGGAAAGGTGAAAGATGAGAATTAAGGGAGGTTTGGAAATATGGCGGCTAATTATGGTAAACAGGATTTTTTTGGGGACATTGAATGTGTTACTATTATGGAAGAAAATTATCCCCCACTCCTAAGAGAAATTAAGGACCCTCCTAAAATCCTTTATTATATTGGGGACTTATCCTTGGCCTTGGATATTTGTATCTCTGTGGTGGGAACAAGAAAGCCTACTTCCTATGGGCGGTGGGCTGCAGGTGCCTTGGGAAAAACCCTGGCTCAGGCTGGACTTGTTACGGTTAGTGGTTTAGCTGATGGGATAGATACATTGGCTCACAAAGGTGCAATTAAGGGTCAAGGAAAGACCATTGCAGTTTTAGGAAATGGCCCAGATATTTGTTTCCCAGGAAAGAACTTGGAAATCATGAAATATATTTGTAAGGAAGGTCTGATCCTGTCAGAATATGGTCCAGGAGTTCATGGTTCCAGATTTACATTTCCATCAAGGAACCGTATCATAAGCGGATTATCCATAGCCACAGTTATTGTTGAGGCTGGGCTTTCTTCTGGTTCCTTAATAACTGCAGAAAGGGCCATTGAACAGGGACGAGAGGTTTACGCAATTCCAGGGAATATAAACAATATTTACTCTATTGGCACCAACAAACTAATCTTGGACGGTGCCAAACCTTTAATTGTACTAGAGAATATATTAGAGGACCTTGGAATAAGAAAAGGCCTGACAGATTCACGAAAAGAGGCACTAGGTGAGGAAGAAAGAAAAGTTTTTAATCACATAGAATCTGGTGGAGAAACAAGTATAGACCAATTGATGGAATCATTGCAAATACAGGCTGGAACCCTTAACGGCATTGTTACTGTATTAGAAATGAAAGGCATGGTTTCGACTTCCATGGGGAAAATATTTGTTGCAAATTAAAAATATTCTACATATAATATGTGGTTGAATGATAGTGGCCCAAAATTATAAAGGAAAATGAGCATGAGTGAAGCAAAAAAAACCTTAGTTATTGTTGAATCACCGGCAAAAGCAAAGACCATAGAAAAATACCTGGGAAGCAAGTATCGGGTTATTGCTTCGGTGGGTCATATTAGGGACCTGCCAAAAAGCAAACTTGGAATCAGAGTGGATGATGATTTTGAACCTGAGTATATAAATATCAGAGGTAAGGGCGACTTAATTAAGAGCCTTAAAAAAGAAGCAAAGGCTGCAGGAAAAATTTTATTGGCAACTGACCCTGACCGTGAAGGAGAAGCCATAAGCTGGCACCTTGCTTTTTTATTGGGGATTGATGAGGATGAACCTTGTAGGGTTGTTTTCAATGAAATCACAAAAAACAGTGTTAAAGAAGCCATTAAGAATCCAAGACCAATTGATTTAAAATTAGTAGATGCCCAACAAGCAAGAAGAGTGCTTGATAGATTAGTTGGCTACAAAATAAGTCCCTTGCTTTGGAGAAAGGTTCGTCGTGGGCTTTCAGCAGGTCGGGTTCAGTCTGCTGCCCTTAAAATTATCTGCGACAGAGAAAAAATCATTAGGGATTTTGTCCCTGTTGAGTACTGGACAATAGAGGCAAAGCTTGAAAAAGAGGGTGAAACCCTTAAGAGCAACCAATTTGTTGCAAAACTTACAGAGGATCAAGCTGGCAAAATCACAGTGAACAACAAGGAAGAGGCAGATAAGATCTTAGATTCTTTGAAAGCAGGAGATTTTAAGGTAGACACTGTTGAGAAAAAAGAACGGATAAAAAAACCATACCCACCATTTACAACAAGTAGTCTTCAACAAGCTGCTTCAAGTAGGCTAAACTTTTACACCAAGAAAACCATGATGATTGCCCAGCAACTATATGAGGGTAGACCAGTTAAGGGACAAGGGACAATAGGATTGGTGACTTACATCCGTACTGACTCAGTAAGGATTTCCCCCGAAGCCAAAGCTACTGCCAGAACATACATTGAAGACACCTTTAGCCCCAAGTACTGGGCGGATAATTTTTATACCAATAAAAAGAAGGATGTTCAAGATGCCCATGAGGCCATTAGGCCAAGCAGAATTGATTTATCCCCAGAGGATATAAAAGATTCTCTAACTAAAGATCAATACAATCTTTATAAATTGATTTGGAACAGGTATGTAGCTAGCCAAATGCCTCCAGCAGTATTTGATGCAGTTGGGTCCAATATTGTTAACTCGGGTTATACATTCAGAGCCACAGGTTCAACCCTAAAGTTTGATGGTTTCCTAAAGGTTTATTCAGACAACAAGGAAGAAGATAAGGATAAGGCCCTACCAGAATTAGTTGAGGGAGAGACTCTTAATCTCTTGGATTTAGGGGGAACCCAGAGCTTTACCCAACCGCCTTTTAGGTTTACTGAAGCTAGTCTTGTAAAAGACTTGGAAGACAAGAATATTGGAAGGCCCTCTACTTATGCCCCAATTATAGGGACATTGTTGGAACGTAAATATATTTCCAGGGAGAAGAAAACACTTTTTCCAACCGACCTAGGTTTTATTGTAACCGAAATGATGGAAGAATATTTCAAAGAAATTGTAGATGCCAACTTTACAGCAGGCATGGAAGATAAATTAGATGAAATAGAAATAAAGGATGCAGACTGGAAAGAAATCGTTAAGGAGTTTTATGCTACACTTAAGGTGGAGCTAGAAATTGCTGATGCAAAGATAGAAAAGATTGAATTTGAGGAAGTCCCAACAGGAGAAAACTGTGAACTATGCGGAAAGCCTATGGTCATTAAGCAAGGAAGGTTTGGGAACTTTGCAGCATGCACTGGCTATCCTGAATGTAAGAATACAAAACCCATACTAAAGACTATTGGAGTTAGCTGTCCATCTTGCGGCAAGGATATTGTAGCAAGAAAAGGAAAAAGTGGAAGGGTCTTTTATGGGTGTTCAGGTTATCCAGACTGCACCCAATCCTATTGGAGCAAACCAATAGACAGAAAATGCCCCTTGTGCCAAAGCCTACTAGTTGAGAAAAAAACAAAAACTTCAGATATAGAGTGTTCAAACAAGGAATGTGGGTATAAAGAGTAATATAGTTTAATGAGAGGAATTGATAAAAAATGGTAACATTTAATGCAACAACAATAGTAGCTGTAAGAAGAGGCCCTGATGATATTTGTATCGGTGGAGATGGTCAAGTCACCATGGGTGAAAAGACCATAATGAAAGCAAAGGCCAAAAAGGTTCGAAAAATATACAAAGACCAGGTTTTAGTTGGCTTTGCAGGTAGTGTAGCAGATGCTTTTTCTCTTTCGGACAAGTTTGAAAAAAAACTAGAGGAGCATGCTGGCAACCTAAAGAGAGCGGCAGTAGCCCTGGCCCAGATGTGGCGTACAGACAAGGTTATGAGAAACCTAGAAGCTCTTATGATAGTTGCCGACAAAGAAAGTCTTTTGGTAATTTCTGGGAATGGTGAGGTTATTGAACCTGACCAGCATTTTATTTCTATTGGAAGTGGTGGGAATTATGCCTATGCAGCTGCTAATGCTCTTTTTAACCATACAGAGATGGATGCAGAAGCTATCGTTAGAGAAGCCTTAACTATTGCTTCTGACATTTGTGTATATACAAACGATAACATATCAGTAGAAAAACTATAAAGGGGATACAAAAATGACGAATACAGTCTATCAAATGACACCTAAAGAGATTGTGGCCGAGTTAGATAAATATATTATCGGGCAAGATGAAGCCAAGAAATCAGTTGCCATAGCTTTACGTAATCGATATAGAAGAAGCCTCCTGCCAGAAGAGTGGCGGGAAGAGATTTCGCCTAAGAATATTTTAATGATGGGACCAACTGGTGTAGGTAAAACAGAGATTGCCAGAAGGCTTTCCAAGCTTATGGATGCACCCTTTGTCAAGGTTGAGGCAACTAAGTTCACAGAAGTCGGTTATGTAGGCCGAGATGTTGACTCTATGGTTAGAGACCTTGTTGAGGCAGCTATAAGAATGACCAAGCAAATTAAATTAGCAGAGAAATACTCAGTGGCAGAAGAAATTGCTGAGGAAAAAATCGTTGATGCTATTATACCAGGGAAAAAATCCAAAGTCAGCTCAGGCGGGACTCCTAAAAATCCATTTGAATTTATTATGGGTAATGCTGGTTACAAGAGTCAAAAAGACCAGTACCAGGAAAAGAAAACCGAAGGGGAAGGCGAGAGTGTTGAAAGCGATTTCGAGCTAGCCCGTGAACAGGTTAGGGAACAGCTAAAAGAAGGATTACTTGAAGAACAATATATTGAAATCCAGGTTGAGGAAGCTCCCAAGGGCAGTAACCTAGATGTAGGTGAAGGCGGTATGATGGCTATTGGTAATATCTTCGGAGATATGATGCCAAAAAAACAAAAGAATAAAAAGGTTAAAGTTAAGGATGCTCGCAGGATTTTGAGAGAGCAAGAAGCTCAGAACCTTATTGATATGGACCAGGTTACGGAAGAAGCCTTGCAGTCTGCTGAGCAAAACGGGATCATCTTTATAGATGAAATTGATAAAATAGCCTCTGGTAACGGGTATCGTTCTGGTGCCGATGTTTCTAGAGAGGGTGTTCAAAGAGACATTCTTCCTATTGTAGAAGGGTCGGTAATCAATACCAAGTATGGACCTGTAAAAACAGATTATATTCTCTTCATTGGGGCAGGAGCTTTTCACTCCGCCAAGCCAACGGATTTAATCCCAGAGCTACAGGGACGTTTTCCTATTAGGGTGGAACTTGAAAACCTTACCAAGGATGCCTTCCTTCAAATATTGACTATGCCAGAAAACGCCTTGATAAAGCAGCATAAGATGCTTTTGGAAACAGAAGGGATTACTGTAGAATTTACTGATGGGGCTTGCGAAGAAATAGCCACCATGGCATTTTTAATGAATGAGCAAACTGAAAATATTGGCGCTAGAAGGCTGCATACAATTATGGAGAGACTTTTAGAAGATATTTCTTTTAATATTCCAGAAATGACAGAGGAAAAACTGGTAATTGATCAAGAATACGTAAAGGAAAAATTCCTGGAAAAAATTCAAAAGGAAGACCCTGATAGGTATATTCTCTAGTAAAATTTTCCGAAATGTTCAATACCAACAAACTCTTTTGAAAAGTTAGAATATTCACGTTGTAATCCACAATAACTTGTTATATAATTAACCAATGCTAGAAATAAGTGGATAAGTGTGATATGTAATTCTTCAACAGGAGGGATAAAATGAGTAAAGAAATTCTGGCCAAAATAAGAAAGTTGAATTGGGTTCTCCAAGAACCTCAAGAAGGTGGTTTTTCATTTATGGAGCTTTGTGCGATCCTAAGCGAACTAATGGATGCCAATGCATATATTGCAAATGTTAGAGGCAAAGTCTTAGGTGTTCATTATGCCATTGAGGCAGATAGTGCAGCTCTCTCAGACCCAGAAACAGGAGTAAACTTTTTTCCCATAGAGTACTCCGAAGAACTGATGAAGGTAAATAAGACTATATACAACATTACCCCTGAAGAAGCCATGAATATCTTTAAATACGAATATGACACAGCTGGAAAGTACCATATGATTATCCCAGTTATGGGAGGTGGTCAAAGATGGGGCACAGTTGTCCTGGTAAGATATGACCCACCTTTTGATGAAATAGACATAGCTTTAGGAGAGTATGGTGCCACTGTAGTTGGTCTAGAAATTCAAAGCCGTAAGGCTATGGAAATAGAAGAAGAAGAGCGAAAGAGAAGTGTTGTGCAAATGGCGATTGGAACACTTTCTTTTTCGGAAGTTGAAGCAGTCCTTCAGATTTTCAAAGAGCTTGTTGGAAATGAGGGAATACTGGTGGCCAGTAGAATAGCAGACCGAGCAAAGATTACCAGGTCCGTTATTGTAAACGCACTAAGAAAGCTGGAATCAGCAGGTGTTATTGAATCAAGAAGCCTAGGAATGAAGGGAACCCATATCAAGGTTCTGAATTCTAAGTTTTATGAAGAGCTAGCAAAATTGTCATAAAAGACAATGGGATTATCGCCTCCCTCGGGAGGCTTTTATTTTTGGAGGAGTTATGGCAGGGCTAATAGAAACAAGAGATCAGGAAGAAGGCAGGGCTATTCTTGTTGGTGTCCAAGGGAGAGAATCCATCTCTTACTTTATGGACGAACTGGAGGGTTTAGCAGAAGCTGCTGGAATTGTTGTGTTGGGAAATATGATCCAGAATTTAGAAAGACCTGACAGAGTAACCTATATAGGCAAAGGTAAGGTTTTAGAACTCTCTGAAATGGCAGCCAATATGGAAGCTAACATGGTTATAATAAACGATGAGCTTTCAGGTATTCAAATGAGAAATCTTGAAAATGCATTGGATCTAAGGGTTATAGATCGTACAGTACTAGTCCTAGATATATTTGCCTCCCGGGCCACATCTTCAGAAGGCAAACTCCAGGTAGAGTTGGCTCAGCTTCAATATCGCCTTCCTCGTTTAACTGGATTTGGTACCAGTCTTTCTAGGCAAGGAGCCGGAGGCGGAAGGGGCCTAGGAATAGGAACAAGAGGCCCTGGAGAAAAAAAGCTGGAAACTGACAGGCGTCATATTACAAAAAGAATAGATGATATAAAGGCGGAGATGCAAAAGGCGGCTCAAACCCGAACAGTACAAAGAGGTAAAAGGGAGAAATCCTCTTTACCTATAGTTGCCCTAGTTGGGTATACCAACTCTGGTAAATCAGCTATTATGAATAGGTTCCTAGCCCTGTCTGACAAAGAAGAAAAACAAGTAGAAGAAAAGGATATGCTCTTTGCATCCCTAGAGACTCGTCAAAGGAATGTAAAGATAAAGGACAATCGCAACTTCTTGCTAGTTGATACTGTTGGCTTCGTAAGCAAATTACCCCACCATTTGGTGAAAGCCTTTAAGGCAACCTTGGAAGAGGTAGTACTTGCAGATCTAATTCTACTGGTGGTAGATGCCGCCTATGACAATCAAGATTTTCATCTTGAAGTAACAAATAAAGTTCTCAAAGAGCTTGGAGCTGGAAACAATGAAAAAATTGTGGTTTTCAACAAGATTGACTTGGTAGAAAACCCTAACTTTATCAATAATGGGAATTCTCTGGGTGTGTCTGCAAAGTATGGCACTAACTTTGATCAACTTATGAAGGCAATAGAGGCCAAGATATTTCAGAATTACAAACATGTCATTCTTTTAATCCCTTATGATAGGGGTGACTTGACATCTTATCTAGTTGAGAAGACAGAAATCTTATCAACTAGCTATGAGGAAGAGGGAACAAGGATAGAGGCTAACTTAAGCAATGCTGATTATCTGAGGTTTGAGAAGTATCTGGAGGACAAATAACCATGGTTCTTTACCGAACCCTTTCTCAAGAAGGGGTATATGAACAAGTAATAGAAAAGTCTAGATTTATTGGTCACGCCAAACCCGTGGAGTCAAGAGAGGCTGCAGAGGCCTATATAGACCAAATAAGAGGCAAACACAAGGGGGCTAGCCATAATGTGCCTGTGATGGTCTTAGGGGACCAGATGCAGATACAGTGGGCCTCAGAGGATGGAGAGCCTCAAGGAACTGCAGGAACCCCTGTACTTCAGATGCTGGTGAAGGAAGGCCTTACAAATTTAGTGGTTGTTATTAGCAGGTACTTTGGTGGTGTTAAGCTAGGAACTGGGGGTTTGGTACGGGCCTATACTGGTACTGGTAAAAAGGCTATTGATCTGGCGGGGATTAGCCAAGTGCTTCCAATGGTGAACCTCCTTATTGTCTTCGACTACGCTTTTTTAGATAAATTGAAACATTTAGCCACCTCCTTAAAGATTGGGGACAATAATTTATCTTTTGAAGTCAAGGATTTGGAGTTTGGCCAACAAATTAGAGGAACTATGCTATATCAAGAAGAAATTGAGGGAGAAATTATTTCGTCTTTGGCTAGCCTTACAGGAGGGTCTCATACAGTGGTTGCAAGGGATATCACCCTTTCAAAAATCAAGATTCTCTAGCCTTGAAATTCTTGGCTTGTCAACCTATAAAATTATGGAAATCCCCTTGACATATAAGCCGCTATCCTGTATATTTAGTAACTGTGTCAAGTAAATATTGTACTGAAGAAAACTAGTATCTGGGCGCTTAGCTCAGCTGGGAGAGCATCTGCCTTACAAGCAGAGGGTCATAGGTTCGAGCCCTATAGCGCCCACCAGATAATGGCCTGGTAGTTCAGTTGGTTAGAATGCCAGCCTGTCACGCTGGAGGTCGACGGTTCGAGCCCGTTCCAGGTCGCCAACTAATTTATTTTTTTCTAAGTGCTGGTGTGGCTCAACGGTAGAGCAGCTGATTTGTAATCAGCAGGTTGGGGGTTCGATTCCTCTCACCAGCTCCAATTTCATAGCACGAATTGTAAGGAGGGATACCCAAGTGGCTAAAGGGGGCGGACTGTAAATCCGTTAGCTGAGCTTTCGATGGTTCGAATCCATCTCTCTCCACCAATTTGCGGAAGTGGCTCAGGGGTAGAGCATCGCCTTGCCAAGGCGAGGGTCGCGAGTTCGAATCTCGTCTTCCGCTCCATTTTTTTCTGCGGATGTAGTTCAATGGTAGAACTTCAGCCTTCCAAGCTGATAGCGTGAGTTCGATTCTCATCATCCGCTCCAAGTTCTACTTTTCACTAGGGCTCATAGCTCAGCTGGATAGAGCAACGGCTTTCTAAGCCGTGTGTCCGGGGTTCGAATCCCTGTGGGCTCGCCACTTTTTTTATGCTGTTGGGGTATAGCCAAGCCGGTAAGGCAACGGGCTTTGATTCCGTCATTCGTAGGTTCGAGTCCTGCTACCCCAGCCATTTGACCCATTAGCTCAGTCGGCAGAGCACTTGACTTTTAATCAAGGTGTCCGGAGTTCGAATCTCCGATGGGTCACCAATTTTTACAAAAAGGATCCCAACCGAATGTTTTACTCTCGGAATGGAGAGGTGTCCGAGCGGTTTAAGGAGCTGGTCTTGAAAACCAGTGACTCCGAAAGGGGCCGTGGGTTCGAATCCCACCCTCTCCGCCATTAAGTTTTTATTCTTGACCTGGAGAAGTACTCAAGTAGGTTCAAGAGGACGGTTTGCTAAACCGTTAGGGTTCGTAAGGGCCGCATGGGTTCGAATCCCATCTTCTCCGCCATTTCATAGGGGTATAGCTCAGTTGGTAGAGCGATAGTCTCCAAAACTATGCGCCGTGGGTTCAAGTCCTGCTACCCCTGCCAATTCTTTTAATTTAATATTTCCGGGGTGTAGCGCAGTTTGGTAGCGTATCTGGTTTGGGACCAGAGGGCCGCAGGTTCGAATCCTGTCACCCCGACCATTTTGGGCGTGGGCCATTAGCTCAGTTGGTTAGAGCGTCCGGCTCATAACCGGCAGGTCCGGGGTTCAAGTCCCTGATGGCCCACCACAATCCTAATATGCCCGGATAGCTCAGTCGGTAGAGCAGTAGACTGAAAATCTACGTGTCCTTGGTTCAATTCCGAGTCCGGGCACCATAAAGAATGACTCTTTGCATTTGTTTGCGAAGGGTTGTTTTTTTGTGATATAGTTACCAATAATTACAATAAACGGGCATATATGTAAGAAAAAAAGATTGACAAAAGTTGGATAGTGGAATAACATGTTGAGGAAAGCATCAAATAATAATAAAAAACAACTAAGGTAGAGAATTAAGACGCATTTTTAAGAAGCGAGGAGAAAAAAATATGAATATTGAAAATTTGAAGAAATCAAAAAAGGGTTTTACACTGGTTGAGATTATCGTAGTACTAGTAATCATCGCCATTTTAGCAGCGATTGCTATCCCTGCAATGACAGGATGGATCGACAAAGCTAATCAAAGAGCAGTACTAGCAGAAGCTAGAACAGTATTGCTAGCAGCTCAAACCCTGGCATCTGAATCTTATGGTTCTACTGGGTCGCCTACAGCTAGTGCGGTAGATACAAAAACCCTGGCTGGAGTTAAGGGAACACCTTCGGGAATTACCCTAAATGGTAACCAGATTAGTGCTATTGTTTATTATGATGGAAAATACACTGCAGGATATAATGGAACTACCTGGGTAACAACCAAGGGTGCAGTTACTCCGTAAATATTATAGCTAAATCAAAAGGCCGCTGGAAACAGCGGCCTAAAAACTACGATCATCTATGCCGTAAATATTTATTTGATGCTATAGCTAGAGTGAAAGGACCAGAAAGCAATTGATATTTTTAATGGAGGTAGCCCTTGGCCTAATAATATTTATCTTTGGGGCAAGTATAGGTAGCTTTTGCTCCGCATATATTTACAGGATTCCCAAGGGTATAAGTATAGCCAAAGGCAGATCGGTATGTCCATCTTGTGAAAGGCAGATAAAGGGATATGACCTAATACCAGTACTAAGCTTTATAGTTTTAGAAGGAAAGTGCAGATTTTGTAGTGCTAGAATTCCATGGGAAAGTTTTGTCTTAGAGATCTTATGTGGCCTTACGGCAATCACATTATTCCAATTTTATGAAATGACTCCCAAGAGTCTTGTTGTGTTTTTTGCTTTGGCAGTTCTTTTGTGCGTATTTTTGATTGATCTTAGGACAATGGAAATCCCCAACGAATTGTCAATTGCACTATTAGCCTTAGGGGTGGTGGATGCATTCTTCTCTAGCGACATATCCCTACTTGATCGTGGTATTGGGCTTGTAATTATCAGCCTTCCAATGTTCCTCTTAACCCTAGCAATAAAGAATGCTTTTGGTGGGGGGGATGTTAAGTTAATTGCAGCAGCAGGCTTTCTTTTAGGATGGCCAGGAGTAATTCTAGCTACATTTGTGGGCCTACTTATAGGTGGAGCTCAAGGTGTCTATATATTAACTGTTAAAAAGCAAGGCAAGGAAACCTTATTTGCTTTTGGACCAGCACTTTCTATTGGAATAGCAGTTGCACTTTTGTTTGGAGACCCTATAATTACTTGGTATGTAAATTTAATTGTGTAAATCATAAAAGACTAGAGAAGGTTAATTGATGAGACTATACAAATATACAGCTTATAATATGGATGGCAAAAGATTTGCTGGAAAACAATCTTCTGTTGATGAAGAAGCCTTTCGAGAAGAGATGAAAGAGAAGGCCCTATTTTTGGTGGACTGCCAGGAAATAGAAAAAACTGTAAAAAAATCAGAGCGTCTTTTAGGCAAAGAGGTTCCTGAGTTTTCAAGAAATATGGGTACCCTTCTTACAGCAGGTATTCCTCTGGCTCAGACATTAGAAGCCTTGCGTGGAGAAAATAAGAATGCCAAGCTAAGAAGGATGTACGATAAACTTTTTCAATATGTCAATGAAGGAGTCCTATTTTCAGAAGCCATGAGGATTCAAACTAACGTATTTCCACCCCTCCTTGTTAATATGGTAGCTGCCGCAGAAGAGACAGGTAAACTTGGAGCCTCTATGATGCAGGCAAGTGAGTACTACGAAAAGCAGTATCAACTTCAGTCTAAGGTTCGAAGCTCCTTAGCCTATCCAGTTTTTCTATTGGCCCTATCTGTTGTTATTATGATGGGAATATTCACTTTTATTATCCCATACTTTACGGATATAGTTGGAGGTTCTTCAATAACAGGCCTTACAGCTGTCTTTATGAAGATAAGCAGTGTTCTTCGAGAGAACATTCTCTTTATATCTTTGGGTTTTGTTTTTCTTGTAGCCCTAGTAATAAGCTTGGTTCAAAAGCCCCCTATTAGGCTAAAGATTGACCAGGCGATACTCTCAATTCCAAAAATAGGGGATTTGTTTGAGGTTATTTATACTGCAAGGTTTTCGCAAACAATGGCCTACCTTTATATGAGCGACGTATCCATAGTAGATGCTCTTAGGAACACAAAACATGCAATAGGAAATACCTATGTAGTATCCCAATTTGATCATATGATTAATCAAGTAACCTCTGGCCTTATGCTATCTGAAGCTATTCTTGAAGTAAAGGGCATTCAGAATAGCCTTAAATGGCCAATCAAAATTGGTGAAGAGTCTGGAGACTTGGCCAATATGCTCTTATCCACTTCCGAGTCATTGACAAGTGAATCTGAAAGAGCGGCAGACAAGCTTACTTCATTTTTAGGACCTGTTATGATTATTATATTAGGTATATTTATAGGAATGATAATGATCTCAGTTTTTATGCCTATTCTCAATATGTATCAGGGAATCGGCGGCGATTATAACCTCTAAAGGAGCGGCACCATGGTAACAATCTTTATGACCAATGAAACCATAAAAATAATGGATGCCATTTATAATAATGGCAAATTGCGAGTCGCCTATACGGGAGTCTTTCCTTTGCCTCCTGACTGCATAGATGATGGTGAAATATTAGAGCCACAAACCCTTAAAGATATAATAGCAAAACTCCCCGCAGACTGTAAAAAACGTCTTCGTGAGGTTAAGTTGATAATAGACAGCCATCATTTTCCCCTTAGCCGAATGGTAGTTCCCAAATTATCAGAGAGTAAAACCAGGAAGTATATCCAAGGGGAGTATAGTAATAGGTTTGATGATGATGAGAATATACTTTACGACTATATGGTTTTAGACGTTAAAGGAAAGGGCCAAACCATCTTGGCTACAGCTGTTTCTGAAGCTTATATTGATAGTTATTTGGAGATTTTTGAGAGCCAAAAAATAAAGGTTGTATCCATAGATTTTGACGTGGCCACGGTTATAGCCTTTGCCATGGTTGGTATAACACCACTGCAGGAAAATTGCTTGATGGTTAGCTTAGATGGTGAATACTTATCAGTATATCTTTTTATTAGAGGTGAGTATTACTATTTGATTTCAAAAAAAGCTGATGCTAAAAGAGGAACTCCTGATTTTTATGAAGAAGTTACAAATGCAATTTCCACTATGACTCAATACAGTTATGTGGAAACCCGGGGGGAATCCCTAGAGAGAATTTATTTGATTTCCATTAATAATGCAGAAATAGATGCCCTTGATGAATTAAGCGAATTTTTCGGTCAAGCTGTAGGACTAGATACAGTTAAGATGAGCCCCAAATATGCTGGGATTATACCAAAAGGTAACAAGGCTTTTGAAATGGCTCAATTTGTTCACAACATTGGCGCCACAGTGGAGTAGGAGAAGAGGATGAAGAATAAGCGAATTAAGAATAAACGAATTGATTTTTTTATTCGAAAAGAGCGTTGGAAAAGAGATAACCGAACACATAAGTACGGGATATTTACCATTATATCCATTGTAATTTTGGTCTTAATTATTGCAGCCGCAGCTTTCTTAGTCTTGGACACTATGCGTATGGAAAAAAAGATAGCAGAAGGGGAAGCTATGCTTCAGGACCCACAACTTCTTCAATTCTATCAAGATGTGGAATCATTAAATCAAAGGGAGAGTATGTATCTTTCAATAAAAGAAAGCCTTGCAAATTTAGATGTGATAACAGAAACCTACCCCAATGTTGACAGAAAACTTTTCAACCATTTACTATTAGGGAATGACCCTGGTGTATCTATTTCTAACATCTCCTATGATGGTAACACTGGACAATTTTCTTTTGCTGTTGAGGTTTCAGGGTACGGCAGTTGGACCAAGTTTATAAACAAAATGACTAATAGTCCCTATTTTTCGGGATTTAATTATATAGGCTATCAAAAAGATATAGCAACCGATAACTATTATTCCGGTTTTTCTGTTCAACTAGTTAAGGTAGAAGACCTAGAAGCAAAAGATGAAAACCCTGAACAAATACCAGAACAAATAGAAGAAGTCCCAGTAACAAGAGAAGAAAACCCAGGACAAACTGAGGAGGTCGAATAGATGATGAATATTACTTTGAGCAAAAGAGAAAAAGCTTTGATCTTCATACTGGTTCTCCTTATATTTATTTCTCTTGCCTATACCTTCTTTTTTAATCCTCAGTTGGAAAAATGGAATACCCAGCGAGGCATTTATGATGGTGTTCAAACTATGGTAGATGCTATGAACCAAAGCGATGAAGAATTGGAAGTACGTGAGAAATACATAGAAGAGCTAAGGGTAGAAGCGGAAAAACTAGCTGTGGGATACTACCTAGATTATAGCAACCATATGGCAGAACAAAAAATTACAGCCCTAGTAAGCCAAGAGGGGTTAAACCCCTCCTATGTAAGCATAGAAGCCAGATCTACTGAGCCTTTTTTGCCCTATGGAGCAGGTGAGGAGGGTGGAATAAGTGTTAATGCTTCAAGAATCAACGTAAGTTTTGATGTTTCGGGGTCCTTAAATACCCTTATCTCCCTTCTTACAAAGATAGATGGAGACAGGGGTCTTAAACTAAGCGCCTTTTCTATGAGTGGGCCTTTGGATGGTACACTTTACATGAATGTGTATTTGGAAATGTTGCTAGGTAGTAGCCAAGGAGTTTTAAATGAATAAAAAAGGCTCATCCATTATATGGGTGGTAAGCACCTTGCTTATTTTCATGATAATAGTGGTAGCTATTATGACCCTAGTTGGTAGTAGCCATCGAAGCGCTTTACACAACAACTACAAGCAACAGGCATATTTTACTGCCTTGTCTGCTGTTAGAATTGTAGCTGAAGGAATAAAACAAGAAAACGAAGCTCTAACGCCAACACCTTCAGGGGTTACATACAACGCAAACTTAACCTTGCCTTCCTCCATGGGGACAGTACAAGTATCAATGAAGCGAGAATCTGTGAGTGAAATAATAATTAAGGCTGAAGGAGACTATTTAGGAGTTCAAGATACTGTAAGTCTGGTTCTTTTTTATAATGATGAAAATAGCTGGGAGATTTGGCGATATGAAAGATAAGAAAGCCATTTGGGAAAAACTAAATAATTCAGGATTGAGCCTAGTAGAAGTAATCGTTAGTATAACCCTTCTAGTTATTGTTGCTACAATTTTACTCACGGGAGTAATGGCTTCAGGATCAATAAATGCTAAGTCGGCGGATTTGACTAATGCGGGTTATAACCAGGCGGCTCTTATTGAAGAAGCCTATAAAAACAATTCAGGAGGTGTTAGCCATAGTGTTGTTGTATCTTCCCTTGGGGTAGATAGTGTGATTAGCGGATTTCTCATTTCAAGCAAAGATGACAATACTGGTGTTGGATTTACAATGTTTGTTCCTAGTGAAGGAGAGATAATTATACCCCCTGGTGATTTTCAGAATACACCAGACCATGCGGCTATAGGTGGTAATACGGATTACGTCATTTTTCCGAAATTTACTTTAAGTGATCATTTCTTTAAGACAAAGAACAAAAAGAATGAAGCAACTGTAGGGAATAAAACAATATTTTATGAACAAGGAAACTATTATATCACCAGAAATAAGGATACAGAAAAAATCAAATATACAGGCACTATGAATCCCATACCAGTAGGGGATATAAATAATTATGTTAAGGGTTATGATGATGAACCAAATGCAGTAAAAATTAATATAAACATTGATCCCGAAAAGCTTCCCCCACTAACCATAAACACAAAACCAGGTGATATTAAAAAAGTAGTTGACAAGAATGGCAAAATTTCTCTCTATGTTTTTTTCCCTGAGGACTGGGATGATTGGTCAGACGAAGAAGATTGGGAAGAGGATTGGGAAGATGTAATTGAAGACCATAAAGAAAATTGGGTGAAGCTTGATTTTCGGGGGGTTGACTAATTTATTTTAATCCGAAGCAGTAATCAAAAGGATATTTCCTATGATACTTCTAATGGGTTAGTAGGATTTATGTAGCACAAATGCTCTTGGCTTGTATGGATCATATGTAGATAAAAGTTTTTATAATTTACAATATATAGGCTATAGGCAGTTTTATTATTTACCAACTTAGAAAAGCTAAAATGGAGAATGAGTTTATGAGTATTAAACTAGGAGATGTTCTTATCGGTGCTGGGTATATTACCCAAGAACAGATAGATCATGCAGTCCAAGTGCAAAAGGAAGAGGGATCCAAAAAACGTTTTGGGGAGATCCTTCAAGACCTTGGTTATATCAAAGAAAGAGAAATGTTACAGGCTCTGGCAGTGCGGGTAGGCTGTCCTTTTATTGACATGAATCAGCAGGAAGTTGATTCTGCAGCAATACAGCTGGTACCCCGAAAGGTAGCAGAGAGTAACTTACTCATCCCAGTCTCCATAAGTGAGGATAAAATTAATATCGTAATAAATGACCCTCTGAACTTTAAGGGTATTCAAGAGGTAAGAGAAATTACGGAACTTTACCCCATTATATCTATTGCTGAAAAAAAGAAGATTGAGAATGCCATTGACTTAAATTACTCTGACTACTCTGCTAAAGAGTTCGTTTTGGAGGCCAACAAAAGTGTTGCAAAGGCTATTCACGAAATAGAGCATCCCGAAGAAGAAACTGAAAGCGAAGCAATGATAGTTAAGCTATTAAATAGCTTGTTGGTCCGTGGTTATACTACAAAATGTAGTGATATCCATATAGAACCTTATGAAAAAGAAACCAGAATTCGTATCAGAGTCGATGGAACCCTAGTAGATTATACGGTTTTGGATTCTGCTCTTCATCCTAACGTAGTTGCACGTATCAAAATAATATCTCGTATGGATATAGCAGAAAAGCGTGTACCCCAAGATGGGCATTTCAAAGTTAAAATAGAGGATATGGTTATTAATGCGAGAGTATCTACCATACCTACTGTTTTTGGTGAAAAGGTTGTAATCCGTTACCTAGATACAAACGCCTCAATATCTCAGGAAAACACATTTGGTATGCGTAAAGACCACTATCAAATGGTGGTAGATATGCTGAAGAGTCCCCATGGAATAATTTATGTAACTGGGCCCACAGGGTCAGGGAAAACCACAACATTATATATGATGATGGAGAGGCTTTTGGAAAGACACGTAAACATTTCAACCATTGAAGACCCTGTGGAAAGAACCATTTATGGACTAAATCAAACCCAGGCTAATATTACTGCTGGCCTAACCTTTGGTGCCGGGCTAAGATCACTATTACGACAAGACCCAGATATCATTATGGTAGGTGAAACCAGAGACACAGAGACCGCTAATATTTCTGTAAGAGCTGCTATTACAGGACATTTAGTTTTATCTACCCTTCATACAAATGATGCCATATCAGCCATAGTTCGACTTGAAGATATGGGAGTAGAAAGATATCTTTTATCCAGCGCCCTAGTAGGGGTTATTGCCCAGCGATTAATGCGTAGAATCTGTCCAGATTGTCGAATTGTATATAGTCCCACTCCCGCAGATCAGCTGATGATCGAGGGTAAAGGTTTTGGAACCTTGTATACCGGACAAGGATGTAAGAAATGTAATAACACTGGTTACTTGGGGAGAATAGGGGTTCATGAAGTTGTAAAGGTTGATGCTGGAGTAAGAAAAATGATCTTAAAGGACTACTCAATGGAAGAAATTGGTCAGTACCTAGCCAAAACCCAAGGCTTCCAACCCTTAGAGGCTAATGCAAGATCTTTGGTAAATAGTGGAGAGACAACCCTAGAAGAGTACTTCAAAGTACAGTATTCGGTATTATAGCAAAATGAGTAATAGATAATGGAACATTTACAAGCTATGGGGATGCCTTCCCAAAGCATTCTCCGTGAAAAAGAAGATTTGGAAAAGAAGTGTCAATTGATAGAGGATGAATTGCCAGCTTTTATGGCGCCTTTTTTTCGCCACTTGGTTGGTTCATTTGAACCCAAGAGTCGGCTAGCTTATCTCAGAGAAACCAAAAGGCTTATGGAATATTTAGAGCTTACCCATGGCATAAATCCTTATGGATCATCTGATTTATGTCATGTAAACATTGGCCAAATTGATGCCTATCTAAGAGAAAGTGCTAGAAATGAAAATGGTTCTAAAGCCCTCTTGCGAAAAAGGTCCATTATTAATAGCCTTTTCAAACAGCTTTCCTATGAGTCCCTGGTTGATGATGATGTTGCGAAAAATGTGGGGAAAATTCCGGTTAAGCCTCAGTCTTTTTCCACAATTAAAAAGCCCTGGCAGGGTCTAGACAAAACCCTTGAAGGAATAAAGGATGGATCCTTTTTAACGGATAAAGAAAAGCAGTATTGGGAAAAAACTAGGCACAGAGACTATTTGATCCTTGAATTATTTGGTCGAATGGGTTTGTTGGCCCAGGAAGTCTACCACCTTGATATTAGGGATATAGACATAAAAAAAATGCGTCTTAGAGTTTATGGTAAGGGTGGAAGGGAAGAATGGCTTCCCTTTGACGAAGATACGGGAAGAGCCCTTCAGCTTTTTATAGACAAAGAGAGAAAGCCCATTAAAAGTAATGGAGACCCCCTTCTACTTTCTCTAAAAGGCCTTCGTTTATCAAAAAGGCAGCTGCGAGAAATTACAAAAAAATATACAGGAACATCAAGAGGGAGGACTCGTGATGAAGGACTAAGCCCTCAGAGGCTGAGGGGGATCAACCAAAAAGCGAACCTAGACAAAGAAGGTTTCAACCAATAGAAAGGAACGATTAAGAATGGCTCAACTATACTATCGATATTCTACAATGAATGCTGGAAAATCCATTGAACTGATAAAAGTTGCCTATAACTATGAAGAACGTGGGAAAAATGTTCTGACTTTGATGCCAGGAGTTGACAGCCGTTACGGAGTAGGACTTATTACTTCCAGGGTGGGTATTCAAAGAGAGGCCTTAGTGGTGGATGATGAAACAGATATCCTGGATCTATTTTTAAGAGAAAATGCTAAGTGTAAAATTGATTGCGTGCTTTTAGATGAGTGTCAGTTCCTAAGAAAACACCATGTTCAAGAACTAGTTGAGATAGTAGATAGCTTGGAAGTACCTGTCTTAGCATACGGGCTAAAAAATGATTTTAGAAATGAACTTTTTGAAGGTTCATATTATATGCTGGTTTATGCAGACAAAATTGAAGAGATTAAGACCATATGTTGGTGTGGTCGAAAAGCCACAATGGTGGCTAGGGTAGTTGAAGGAAAGTTTGTCAAACAAGGAGAGCAAATCGTGTTAGGAGGCAGTGAGATGTATGTTTCTCTTTGCCGAAAACATTACAATGATGGGCGATTAGGTCCCGAGTAAAAACAAATATCAGCCACTCTGTTATAAGGTCTTGTCTCCTGGCATTTTATTGTTGATCTCATTGAGGATGGTCATCTTTTTGTAGCTCCAAGAGGGAGCAATTAGCAGTTTTCTTGGCACATCACCTGTTAACCTGTGAATGGTTATCTTTGGGGGCACTCTCTTTAACAGATGGGTTACTAGTTCCACATATTCTTCAAGTGAAGTGAAGGGCTGGTAATTTGGGTACTGGGTTTCCATGGGAGACCCTTTTATTATATTTAGCATATGGAGTTTTATTCCAAAGGGATTTTCTTTGCAGACGTAATCTAAAGATGCTTCCATCATCTCCCGGGACTCTCCAGGTAAGCCTAATATTAGGTGAACAACTGCTTTGATATTGCGTTTTCTAAGCTTATCCATAGCCTGATTAAAATCATCCAATGAGTATCTTAGATTCATGGATTCAGCTGTTCCTTGATGAATTGTTTGTAGGCCAAGTTCAACCCAAAGAAAAGTTTTTTCATTGAGTTCATCTAGGACTTCCATAGTATCTAAGGGTAGGCAATCAGGCCGTGTTGCTATGGCAAGGCCAACAACTTCTGGATATTCCAAAGCTTTTAGGTATTTTTCCCTTAACACATCGCTAGGGCCATAGGTGTTGGTGTGGGATTGAAAATAAGCAAGATATTGGCTGCTAGGCCATTTTTTAGAAAGAGCTAGTATTTGATCATCTAAGTGGTCAAGGGTGGAGGCCATTTCTCCAGAGCCTTCCTGGCTACAAAATCCACAACCCCCATATCCTTTTGTTCCATCTCTATTGGGGCAGGTGAAACCCCCGTCTATAGATAACTTAACAATGCGGCGACCAAAATAATTCTTCAAATATGACCCTATGGAAAGATATCCCAAATCAGACACAGATAAAACCTCGTTTCTTTTAGCAAATTACCTTGGAGATTCTTGGTTCTCCATTTTCAAAATACACCTCTTATGATATAATAATTTGTTGTGAAAGGGAATTATATTTGGATAATAAAGGATTTTAGCATGAGTAAAAAAGAATTAGACCCATGGATAGGCATAAATAGAGGGTTAAAAGAAACTAATGGTTACCAAGAGGGCATAGAAGACTATATAGATAAAAAAGAAAGAAGGGAAAGCCTTCTCCTCCATAGTTGCTGTGGCCCTTGTAGCACTTCCGTCATTGAAAGACTGGTAAGCCGATATGATGTTACTGTTTTCTTTTATAACCCCAACATTTATGATGAAGAGGAATACGAGAAACGTCTTGATGCTCAAGTGAGTTTTATCCGCCGCTTCAATCAAAGTAGAAAGGCAAAAGAAACAGAAAAAGGTGTTCTTACATTCCACAAGGTAGAATTGTTAGTAGGCGATTATAAAGCTCAAGAATTCTACAGTGTGGCTAAAGGCTTGGAAAGTGAGCCGGAAGGCGGCCAACGTTGTGTAGAGTGTTTTGGCTTAAGGCTTGAAAAGACGGCTCAGACAGCAGACCTAGGTGGATTTAATATATTTGCGTCTACATTAACAGTTAGTCCTTATAAAAATTATGACCTTATAACAGAGATAGGCCGCTACCTTGGGGCAAAGTATAATATTGAATACTTGGCTGAAGATTTCAAAAAGAATGATGGCTATTTGAGAAGCATAGAGCTTTCTAAAGAATATAATTTATATCGTCAAGGGTATTGTGGATGTATTTATTCTAAGTGAAAAAAGGAGGACAGATGATAACGAGACTAATTATACCAGAAGGGTACCATTCTCCTTTGGATCATATGGAAACCCAAAGAGCTATTAAAAAGATTAAGGATTTTTTTCAACAGGAACTAGCCTATGGCTTGAACTTAAGACGGGTAAGTGCACCCTTATTTGTAGTTCCTGAAAGTGGCTTAAATGATAACTTGAGCGGTATAGAGAGAACTGTTGCTTTCTCTCTTAAAGATATGGACGAGTGCAATGTTGAAATCGTTCAGTCCTTGGCAAAATGGAAGCGTATGGCTCTAGGTAAGTACGGCATAGGGCCAGGACATGGTATTTACACAGATATGAATGCTATAAGAAGGGATGAAGATCTTGATAACATTCATTCAATCTATGTAGACCAGTGGGATTGGGAAAAAGTAATATTAAAAGAAGAGCGAACTGAAGAATACTTGGAAGCAACTGTTATTATTATATACAATGCATTGAAAAATTTGGGTGATTACGTTAATCGCCTCTACAGAAATATAAAAACTGATATGCCTAACGATATATACTTTATCAGCAGCCAAGAACTAGAAGATCGTTATCCCCACATGACTCCCAAAGAAAGAGAACATGCTATTTGTAAGGAGAAGCGTGCTGTCTTTCTTAAAAATATTGGAGGGTCACTAAATTCAGGGCAACCCCATGATGGCCGCGCCCCAGACTATGATGACTGGCAGCTAAACGGGGACATACTCCTATGGAATGAAGTTCTGGGTATGGCATTTGAGATTTCATCAATGGGGATAAGAGTAGATGAGGATGCAATGGAACGTCAACTTAAGACTGCTGGTGCTGAAGATAGGAAATCCATGGATTTTCACAAGGCCATTTTAGAAAAGAGCCTTCCTTACAGCGTGGGTGGGGGGATTGGCCAAAGTCGACTTTGTATGTTTTTCCTCAGAAAAGCTCATATTGGAGAAGTGCAGGTTTCTGTATGGCCAAAGACCATGATAGATGATTGTAAAGAGAATAATATATTTTTGCTGTAAAAAACTGGTCTAAAAAAAGGGGCTCTCCATATGCTTTATGCGGATCTAGTAATTGACAATGATAGCGATCAAACAGACACATTTTATACTTATGGATATGAGGGAGAATCTCTTGCTGTAGGGGCTTTGGTAAAGGTTCCTTTTGCTCGGAGTAATCGCTGGGTTTCTGGGGTGGTTTTTAGGGTATATAAGGAGCTAGATGAGCAAATACCCTCACTTAAATATATAGGAGAGGTTGATGAGGAGGTATCCTTAACTCAAGAGATGCTTGATACCTGCCTTTGGATGAAAAAAAGATATTTATGTAGGATGAACGATGTAATAAAGCTTATGCTTCCGTCGGGTGCGCCAGCAAAGACCCGATCCACAAAAATCCCTTATCAAGATGATGTGGGAGAGGAACAGCTTGTAACATCACTAACCTTGGAACAGGAAAGGGCTCTAGGTAAAATCATACCAAGTGTTCACAAGGAAGAACATCAATCCTTCTTGATTTTTGGTGTAACAAGTAGCGGTAAGACAGAAATATACATGAGGATTATCAGTGAGTGCTTACTAAAGGGTAAGGGGGCCATCCTTTTAGTACCAGAAATTTCACTTACCAAGCAAATCATAGAGCGTTTTATTGGACGATTTGGAGCGGAGCAAGTAGCGGTACTTCATAGTAAATTAACCCCTGGACAAAGGTATGACGAATGGAATAGGATTCGTAGTGGCCAAGCAAAGATCGTTATCGGAGCTAGGTCAGCCGTCTTTGCACCTCTAGAGAATATCGGCGCCATTATATTAGACGAAGAACATGAAACAACATATAAATCAGATATGACACCAAAATATGAAAGCTCTGAGGTTGCAAAGAAAAGGGCTATGGCCCATAATGCCGCCCTTATTTTAGGGTCTGCTACCCCAAGTGTTATTTCTAGGTATAGGGCTGATGAAGGGCTTTATCATCTTCTAGAGCTTAAAGAAAGATACAACAAAGTTAAGATGCCAGTGATGTCAGTAGTAGATATGAGAGAAGAGCTAAAACAGGGTAACCGTAGCATTTTCTCCAATTCTCTAATTTACCACAGTCAGCAGTGTTTAGACCAAGGCAAACAGATTATTCTTTTCCTAAATCGTCGTGGTTATGCCAACTTTGTTTCATGCAGGGAATGTGGGTATATAATGAAATGCCAACATTGTGGAATTTCTCTTACCTACCATAGGGGAAAGAACCTTGCTATTTGTCATTATTGTGGTCATGGTGAAGGGGTTCCCAAGACCTGTCCTTCTTGTTCCAGCAAGTACATCAAGTATTTTGGTGTGGGGACTGAAAAGGTGGAAGAAATGGCGAAAAGCACATTTCCCCAAGCCAAGGTTGCTAGGTTAGACATAGATACCATAAAGAGGCCTGGGAGTATTGATAGGATATTAAATGATTTTAAGGAGGGGAAAACACAAATTCTTGTGGGTACCCAATTGGTGGCTAAGGGCTTAGATTTTGAAAATGTTGGCCTAGTGGGAATTGTAGCTGCAGATGTATCTTTGAATATACCTGATTACCGATCTGGAGAAAGAACATTTCAATTGATCACCCAAGCAGCTGGTAGAGCTGGACGTGGTGATAGCCAGGGGCAAGTTGTTATCCAATCCTACACCCCAGATCACTATGCAATTCAAGGGGCAGCTAATTTAGACTATCCAGGCTTTTATAGGAATGAACTTGGAATTAGAAGGGCCTTGGGATATCCTCCTTACAGTGACTTAATAGAAGTTCTTTTTGTGTCAAAGGAAGAAGAATTAGCAAAAAATCAGGCTGGCCACAGCCAAGAATATTTGAAAAAAACCATAGAAGAGACCTTTGGACTTGAAGAACTAGCTAATCTTTATCCTCTCGCCCCTTCTGTTTTGCAGAGAATCGGAGCTGCTTATAGGTATCACATATTGATAAGATGCCCTAAGAATAGGCGCAAAGAATATAGGGAAATATTAGAAGTGATGAAAAAAGATTTTGTAAAGACCAAGAAAAAAGATGTTAGCATTTCTATTGATATAAACCCCTACAGTTTTTTATAAGGAGAAAGTTTTTATGGCACTTAGAAAGATAGTCACTGAAGGAGATCCTGTTTTAAGAAAGAGGGCTCGAGAAGTTGAAAAAGTCCACAATAAGGAAAGAATGATTTTTGATGATATGGTGGAAACCATGAGGGCCTCCAATGGCTGTGGTCTTGCTGGTCCTCAGGTTGGTCTATTAAAAAGAATGATTGTGGTAGAGGTTCCGGATCCTGAGAGCGAACCTAAAGAAGGGGAAGAAGACCTACTTTCTGAAGGGGGTTTTCACGAAGAGGGGCAAGGTCAGAATAATGATAGCCAGGAAAAGGCCTTAGATGGTGGAGAACCAGAAAAGGAAAGAAAGTTGGTTCTTTATCAACTGGCCAACCCCCAGGTTCTTAGCATGTCTGGTTCACAGGTTGGTGAAGAAGGATGCCTAAGTGTTCCAGGTTTTATTGGCCAGGTTGAAAGACCTCTAAAAATCCATATAAAGGCTTTGGATTATAATGGGGACCCTGTGGAAATACAGGCTAATGGTTTTTTGGCGGTAGCCCTATGCCATGAGATGGATCATCTTGAGGGCGTCTTGTTTACTGATAAAGCTACAGATGTAGAAAAACTGGAAGATCAAGAGGAATAGAGAAGGAGTAGAGGGATGAATATTGTATTTATGGGTACTCCCCAGTTCGCAGTTCCCACCCTGGAAGCTATTGTTAAAGCTGGCCATGATGTGCTTTTAGTGGTAACTCAACCAGACAAAGCAAAAGACAGAGGCAAAAAAATTCACTATACTCCCGTTAAAGAGAAGGCCTTGGAACTGGGGCTGAAGCTAACACAGCCAGAAACTCTAAAAAACAATGAGGAATTCATATCCCAATTAGAAGGACTCTCCCCTGATCTTATTGTTGTTGTTGCATATGGGAAAATCCTTCCCAAGGCTGTTTTAGATATACCTAAGTATGGATGTATAAATGTCCATGCTTCAATTCTTCCAAGACACAGAGGGGCCGCACCTATTCAACATGCTATTTTGGCAGGAGATGAATATGGGGGTGTAACTATAATGCAGATGGATCAAGGACTGGATTCTGGCGACATGATTGCTACGGTAAAATCCTTTATCGGCGGATATACTGCGGACCAATTACATGATGAACTTATGATTAAGGGTGCTCAACTGCTAGTTGAGGTACTTCCTAGTATAAAAGAGGGGACAGCAATTGGAGCCAAGCAGAATGACGAACATTCCACCTATGCTCCCATGATTTTCAAAGAAACGGGCCGGATAAATTTTGAGGATAGCCCAGAAGCTATTGAACGTTTAACTCGTGCTATGGATTCTTGGCCAGGAGCAACCTGTTACTATAAGGGGCAACCACTAAAAATCTGGGAAGCTTTGCCTTTTTCTGAAGATGTAAGTGATCTTCCAGGAACAATAATGGACGTATCAAATGAGGGTATAAAAATCGCTTGTAAGGATGGATACATACTTGCAAAGGTTATTCAGACCCCAGGTAAAAAACGGATGATGGTTAAGGATTTCATACTGGGCAATTCAATTGAAATTGGCAGTATATTAGTGTAAAATGAATAATTAGGCAGACCAGCAGTTTGGTAAAGGAGACCACCATGTTTTATTATTATGACCCAACAATGATTCTATTAATTCCTGCAATTATATTTACCCTTTATGCTCAAATGAAAGTTTCAAGGGCCTATAATACATACTTGAAGGTGAGAAATAAAAAGGGGATAAGTGGCAGCCAAGCCGCTCGAATAATCCTGGACGCAAATGGTTGCCAACACGTACCTGTGGAAGTAACCCAAGGCAAATTGTCGGATCACTATGATCCTAAAAAGAATATACTTAGGTTGTCTCCAGACGTTAGCAATCAAGCAACAATAGCTTCAGTAGCCATTGCGGCCCATGAAGCTGGACATGCTCTTCAGGACGAAAAGTCCTATGGGCCATTGAAAATCAGGAATGCTATTGCCCCTCTAGTTGGGATCGTATCCAATTTGGCCTGGCCTCTTTTATTAATAGGTCTTGTTTTGACATCCATGGGTGAATATACAACCGGGAACTTACTCTTTAATTTGGGTATATTCTTTTTCTTTGGTGTAGTAATTTTTCATTTAGTTACATTACCAGTTGAACTAAATGCTAGTAAAAGAGCGATTAGGCAATTGGTTGATTTAGATATTATCTATTTAGAAGAACAAGTTGGAGCGAAAAAGGTTTTATCAGCCGCCGCCCTGACATATTTGGCCGCACTAGCTATGGCCATAGCAAACCTTATCAGGATATTAGTTATTCGAGGGAGGAACTAACATGGGAAGTAACCGTAAAACTGCGTATTTTGCTTTAATGGCCGTTGAAACTAAAAAATCTTATTCTAACATTGCTCTTAACCACCATATAAAAAGAGGGAATCCTGAAAGCCCAGGCTTTGTAAGAGAACTGGTATATGGGGTTTTAGAAAATAAGTATCTTCTGGACTATATAATTGATTACTTCGTACCTTCCGGTGCAGCAAAGCTAAAAAATCAGGACTTGACCATACTCAGGATGGGGATATATCAAATTGGATATATGGATTCTGTACCTGAGTATGCAGCCGTAAACGAAAGCGTGGATATGGCCAAAAAGTTTGCTAAAGGAAGAAGTGCCTTTATCAATGGAGTTTTGCGGACTTATATAAGAGAGAAATTTAAGGTTAATCTTCCAGATCGTGGAGAGGATGAAGTTAGGTATTTATCCATAAAATACTCTTATGAACCTTGGATTATTGAGCTGTGGATGGAACATTTTGAAATAGAATTTGTTGAAAAATTATTACAAGCAGGAAATGAAACTCCAGATTTGGTTATAAGACTAAATTGGCTAAAAATTATGAAGAAGGATTTGATTGCTCAACTTGAGGGTCAAGGCTTCAAAGTGAGAGAGGGAAAACTTTCTTCTAATGCCTTGCATGTTGATGGGCCCAATATATTGGAAACACAAGAATACAAGCTGGGGATGTTTTCCGTTCAAGATGAAAGCTCACAATTAGCCACAGTTATGCTTGATCCTCAACATGGGGATTTTGTTATGGATGTATGTGCTGCACCTGGTGGTAAAACCCTAGCCATTGCAGAAAGGATGAACAATACTGGAACTGTCTTGGCCTCTGATGTATATACAAGAAAAGTTCGAATTATTGATAAAGAAAGCAAGAGATTAGGCCTAACCAATGTTAGGACCAGAACCTGGGATGCTACAAAGGTGGATTCTGACTTAATAGGCAAAGCAGATCGGGTAATAGTGGATGCTCCTTGTACAGGCCTTGGGGTTATTAGACGTAAACCCGAAATAAAGTACATAAAGAGAAGTACAGATATAGATCAGCTTCCAAGAAAACAAGCAGAGATTTTAGCCGCATCTTCCAAATACGTTAAGACAGGCGGAATATTGATGTATTGCACATGTACAATCAACCCAGAGGAAAACCAAAAGGTAGTCCTAGACTTTTTAAGGAAGCACAAGGACTTCGAAAAACAGGAGATGGTTGAACTTTTTCCAAATGTTGATGGTACAAACGGATTCTTTATTTGCAAAATGTTAAAAAGGGATAATATGGTAGGGCAAAAAGAATTTTAACAAGAACTAAATCAAGACTAGTGGACCATGAAAGTGAGAAGGGCTGTTTATGAAGCAAGTTGGATTTAAGAGCGATAAGGGATTAAAGAGAAAAAACAATGAAGATGCTTGCTTTATTATGCCAAAGGAAGAAGTCTTTATATTAGCAGACGGAGTAGGTGGAGGTGCATCAGGTGAGATAGCTTCTAGAACTACTGTTTCTATGATTGCTGAATATGTAAGAAAAAACCCGCCAAAAGCTATAACAGATGTGGCAAGGGCTAAGGATTATTTCTTGCCCTCCATACAAGAAGTTAATAGCAGCCTATTTTCTATGGCAAAAAAGCATATAGAAAACCAGGGAATGGCAACCACTTTAGTTGTTTGTCATGTAAACGGTAAGAGGGCATATTTTGCAAACATAGGGGATAGTAGGGCTTATATATTCAGAAAAGGTAAACTCAAACAAATTACTGAGGACCACAGTTATGTTAACGATTTAGTGAAAACCGGGGTAATTACAGAAAAAGCTGCACAAACTCATGAAAAGAAAAATATGATTACAAAAGCTCTAGGTGGTGATGAAATTTGTGAGCCCGATTTTTATCAAGCTAAAATTGAGAAAGATGATATTATCTTTCTGTGTAGTGATGGACTTTATAGTGAGTTAGAAGAGGAAGTTATAGTTAAGATTTTTACGGAAGCAGAATCTATGACAGATTTGGCATCAGAGTTAGTAAAAAAGGCCAACCAAAGAGGTGGCCGAGACAACATTACAGTTATCTGTGTAAAAGTTTAAGGGGGATATGTGTTTTATGGGTAGTAGAATTCTTGCCGGAAGATATGAATTGCTGGAAAGGATTGGAGACGGAGGAATGGCTGTGGTCTATAAAGCCAGATGCCGTTTGCTAAATCGCCATGTAGCAATAAAAATTCTCAAACCGGAATTTACCAAGGACCTCAAATTCATAGAAAATTTCAAGCGAGAGTCTCAGGCGGCCGCAAGCCTATCTCATCCTAATATTGTTAATATCTTCGACGTTGGTAGGGAAGGGAATATCCACTACATTGTTATGGAGCTAGTTGAAGGGATGGTTCTTAGTGAACTTCTCAAGAAGAATGGACCTTTAGAATGGCGTCAGGCAGTAGACATTGTCAAGCAGATGGCCTCTGCTTTAAGTTTGGCCCATAAAAACCACATTATTCACAGAGATGTAAAGCCTCAAAATATCCTAATTACTGAAGATGGTGTGCCTAAACTTGCAGACTTCGGAATCGCCAAAGCCATTAACGCATCCACATTGGTGGGAGCAACGGGTACTGTCCTAGGGTCAGTTCATTACTTTTCTCCAGAGCAAGCTCGGGGAGGATATGTAGATGAAAAATCTGACATTTACTCTCTGGGAATTGTTCTCTATGAACTTCTAACAGGAGGTGTTCCTTTTGACGGAGATAACCCTGTTAATGTTGCCCTAATGCATATAAATGATGAAATGACTGCTCCCAGCAAAATTGTTTCTGGAATTCCCCCTCAATTAGAGCAGGTTGTCATGAAAGCCACTAAAAAATACCAAACTGAAAGGTTTTCAAGCGCAGATGAAATGCTGGAGGCCCTAGAAAATGTTGAACATATTCATAGCATCTTAGGTAAACTAGTTTATACTGGGACTTCGGGCGAGACAAATGATGATGACTATGATTCAGATAGTGATGGAGTTTCAAAGGGTGAAGGCCAGAAAAAAGACAAGAAAAATAAGGGGAAGGGGAATAACAATGGGGCCAAGAAAAAATGGACCCAATCCAAGGCTATCCCTATTATCCTTGCACTTATAATCGCATTACCAGTTAGTCTAGGTATCTACCATTTGGCCACCCAAGGAGGCTTTGGAGGTAAAACTCTTCCAGTCCCTAATTTCACAGGGATGATTTTGGAAGAAGCGGAGGCCCTAGCCGAAAAGTCTGGCCTAGCCATGGAAACGGGAGACATTGTATATAGTGACCTATATGATGAAGGTGAAATAGTTTCACAAAGCCCCTTTGCTGAGACTATGGTAAAGGAAGGCCATACAGTTAAGGTAAACCTTTCAAGGGGCTCAAGAGAAGGGACTGTCCCTAATATTGTAAGTAAGACCTATCAGGACGCAGTATTTTTCCTGGAGAAGTATGGGTATAATATTGGCCAAGTTTCTTATGAAAATGCCAATCAACCTGAAGGGGTTGTTTTGCGCCAAAATCCTGAAGGTGGAATAGAATCTGCCTTAGGTACTTATGTGAACTTTGTTGTAAGCCTGGGTGTTAGCGAATCCCAAGCTATGGTGCCCTTGTTAATTGGTCTAACTGAAAGCCAAGCTGCCGAGCTTTTGAAAACCGCTAATTTGTCCCTGGGAACTATTACACTGGAAAAGAACGATGCCTATGCAGAAGGCCTTATATTCTGGCAAAGCCAAGGAGCGGATACTGTGGTACAGGCTGGAACTGCTATAAAAGTCAAGATAAGCGGTTCTCCTATAGACCCAGATGCTTCCTATACTATTCCACTGTATGTAGATTTTTCCAAGGCATCAAACGAAGTGTTTTATTTGACAATTGTGGTATCTGACGAAAGTGGTACACATAATATTTTAAGTAATGCACAGAGATCAAGGGCAGATGGGGGAGGAACAATTACCCTGTCGGGGAAAGGAAAAGGTTCAGTATCTGTGATATTTGATACCACTGAGGTTGCCAGGTATCAAGTTGACTTTACAACTGGAGAATTGAACTAGATGCGAGGGCGAATTGTAAAAGGGATAGGCGGGTTTTACTATGTTCACTCCATAGAAACCGGCACCCTTTACCAGTGCCGAGCCCGAGGAATATTCAAAAAAGATGGCATCATTCCTCTTGTAGGTGATTGGGTAGATATGGAGTTGTTAGAGGACGGAGATGGAGTTGTTAACAAGATCCATAAGAGGACCAATGAGTTTGTTAGGCCAGCTATTTCCAACGTTGATCAGCTCTTGGTTGTTATGGCTTTTCGTGATCCAGAACCAAACCTTAGGATTATGGATAGACTCCTTGTAATGGCTGAAAAAAGCCATACTCAGGGAATGCTTGTTATGAACAAGCTAGACCTATCCACCAAAGAAGAACAGGATAAAATTTATGGAATATATAATAATTTGTATCCAATATTTTATGTGAATGGTTTGACTGAAGAAGGGTTGGAACCCTTAAGAGATGCCCTTTATGGGAAATCCACTGCACTTGCAGGGCCAAGTGGTGTGGGTAAATCAACCTTGCTAAATGATTTAAAGCCCCAAGCCCAGGCAGAAGTTGGAAGTATAAGTAAAAAAACATCCAGAGGGAAACATACCACAAGGCATGTGGAGATCTTCGAGCTTAGCCCCGGGACCTTCTTATTTGATACACCAGGTTTTACTAGTTTTGATATTCTAGAGGCGGAGCCTGACCAACTACAATTTTATTATCCAGAGATGGCCGAATTTATAGGGAAATGCAGATTTGATAACTGTAGACATATAGATGAACCAGGATGTGCAGTTCAAGAAGGAGCAGGGCAGGGGACCATAAAAACCAGTAGGTATGACTCCTATAAGGAACAGATGAAAGAGATACTTGAAAAGGAAAAGAACCGATACTAACTTGGACCAATATTCAAAGATCTAAACCCATAAAGCAAAAAGTCACTCCTAAATATAAGAGGGAAATCAATATGGCCGAAATAAAAGACTAAAATCTCCCTGTCCAAAATATAAAAGCAAAATCTATATGGGTTAAATACAAGACCAAAACATGCAAATAAAAGAATATAGAGTTTTTTAATTATTCGTGACAATATAACAAAAGGAGAGGGAAAATGGCTCAACTAGCACCATCCATACTATCAGCAGATTTTTCGAAATTAGGAGAAGAGGTTTCCCTAATTGAAAAGGGTGGAGCCCATATTATTCACGTAGATGTTATGGACGGTCATTTTGTTCCAAACATTAGCTATGGGGCAACGGTTATGAAGTCTCTTAATGGGAAAACAGCTCTTGCCTATGATGTCCATTTGATGATTGAAAATCCCCACCTCTATATTGAAGATTTTGTGACAGGCCAAACAGAGTATATTACAGTTCACCAAGAAGCCTGTAGGCATCTAAACAGAACCATTCAACAAATCCATTCCTTGGGGATTAAGGCAGGGGTATCAATAAATCCTGCCACTCCTGTAGATACACTTGTTAACATATTGCCCTATGTTGACTTAGTCCTTCTTATGTCTGTTAACCCAGGCTTTGGTGGCCAATCCTTTATTGAGGATACTTTAGATAAGTCTAGGCAGCTGAGGAAAATCAGGGAAGAAAAAGGATATTCTTTTCTTATTCAAATGGATGGTGGGATATCTCTAGAAAACCTAGAAGCAGTCTTAACAGCGGGGGTAGATATTGTAGTAGTAGGGTCTGCTATTTTCAAAACACCGGATATAGTAAAGACCACCCAAGAATTTGTAGAGAAGTTAAATAAATGGGATTAAAAATCCATTAATTTATAGAGAAATTGAAATATATCGATTTAGAAATCTACTGAACTGAAAAAACGTTGAATTGAAAATCTATTGAGCTGGACATAAAGTGAACTGGAAATTCATTGGGCTGGGGATAAATTGTACTGGAAATTCATTGGGCTGGAGATAAATTGTACTGGAAATTCATTGGGTTGGAGATAAATTGTACTGGAAATTCATTGGGCTGGGGATCCATTAAAATCGAATACATTGGTCTATAGTTCACATTAATGATATTAGCAAACCTGTTAGCCATAAAAGGCTGCAGGTTTTTTGTTGGAAATAAAAACGGTATTTTTTGGTGATGATTAAATTGTGGGTTGACATATAGTGGTAAAGTTGTATAATTAAAATATGGTAAAATATGGAACAATAGAATCAAGAAAGCTATAACCTAACAAGAGGTAAGACAAGGGATATATTAAACTAACAAGAGGTAAAATATGAGATATATTAAACCAACAATAGGGATATTACTTATTATACTTGCCTTGCTAGGGGGTTATTATTGGGAGACCCAAGGGCGGCAAAGTTATCAGCAGATAGAGGTCCCTGTAACCTCTGTGGATATTCTTAAGGGGGAAAGGCTTGGTCATCAAATGGTAAAAACAGTATATCTTGATAAGGGGGCTCTAGTTGGTGGAACCCTTATGGAAAAGGATATTCACCAGCTAGTAGATAGTCGGGCCACACAATTTATTCCTGCCAACTCACAAATCGTAAGGGAATATTTTGAAAGCTCCAATACTAGCTTTACCAAAAATAGGTCCGTATTCTCTTTACCCTCTTCTTGGATTTTTTCAAAAAGCAGCAGCTTGAGGAAGGGGGATTGGGTTGAAATCTATGGAGAAGACATTTCCTATTTTGGTCGCTACCAAATTGCATTTGTAAAAGACCAAGGCGATGTGGAAATCGAAAATCCTGAAGGACCATATATAGAAAAAAATATACTAGAAAGAACTGTTAGCACAGGATTTATTCATCATGTAGAACTTTACTGTACATTAGAGGACTATTCTTGTTTGTTGGATTATGTCAAAACTACGGGGATGGGGCTTCTTCTGGTTCAAAGAGAGGAGGCGGATTAGTTGAGTCTTTTATTGGTTTTTCACGGGGCAGACTATAAGGTGGGGACAACAATGTTAGCTCAATCGGTTTCGGAAATAATAGCCAAAACTCATCCTCACAGTAAGGTTATTCGCATTGCTATGACTAATAGACGAAGCTGTGATTTTATTAAAGAGCCAATGCCTAGCCTTGAGGGTTTCAGAAAAAGCCTTGATTCAGGGTCTATGGTAGGGGAACAATTATTTAGAAGATACCATATCATGGACAATCTATACTGTATATCAGGTCTTGAAAAAGAATTGAACCACCGACAGTATTTCCCCGAAGATGCCATAAAAATTATAAGATTCCTAGAAAAACAATTCGAATATATTCTTGTGGATGGTGGATGTGATATTGATAACGGATTGGTTTTAGGAAGTTTGTTAATTGGAGGGACTAACCTACTTGTCTTAACACAAAATGAGTCAGTTTTATCTAGGTGGGAGCAGCAGCAGCCCATTTACCATGGTCTTTCCATAAAATTTGATCAATATATTATAAATAAATATGACAAAAATCACCCCTATTCAATTTCATATATAAAAGAAAGGCTTGGGTTAACTGAGGGAATTTACAACAAAATTCCCCTTTCTATCTATGGGTGCCGGGCGGAATGGGAGAAGAAAAGTTTGATGCACTATGGAAGGTCTTCATATAAAACTCAGGTTAGGGATATAGCAAAGAAGCTAGAAACGGGGATGGTGTCTAAGGGAAGGTAGGGGTTTAAATGAATCGCTTTTATTTAGAGGACCAAATAGATGAGGTAAAATTACAAAGGGAAGAAGATTCAGCTCAAGTTGATTTTCTTGATTTGTGCAAAGAGCTGGGCCAAGAATTTCAACGGCAGTGGGAGGAGTCGGGGGATTATATGGAAGAGTTGCTTGATATTCAAAAGAAAGCAATTATGGGTTTTGAAAAAGAAACCAATTACTTCAAAGAGAATATAAGGGCCTACTTAAAAGATAGGGGTGGTATAAAGTCAAAATACCCCACTTGGTATGATAGCCTAGAAGAAGGCATATACCATGAAAACTGGGGAATGGCTTCCCTTGCCCCGTGGTTTACTCCAGAATATATGAATTCTGCCTCGGCTAAAGTTATTGGTAATAGAATATATTTCATGGAAAATGGTCGAATGGTTCTAAAAGAACAAAAAATGAGTTCAGAGAGGCGGTCACAGCTAATAGGGGCCCTGCTATTATTAAAGCCTAAAGAGCGATCTAACAGAGACTTTCATGAGATTTATCTCCTAGATGGCACAAGGGTTACAATTTTCAAAGGAGATATGGTTAAAAAAGATCAAGACGTTATTATATTTAGGCGATATATTATTCCTTCATATACATTTGAAGAACAAGGAGAAAGGGGAACAATTCCCAAGGATGCTATTCCTTTGCTTAAAACAATGGTGACTTTGGGTTTTAATGTTGCCTTCCTGGGAGCTGTTAGAACTGCAAAAACGACTTTTCTTAGCACCTGGCAGAGTTATGAAGAAGAAGATCTGGAAGGGGTTTTGGTTGAAACAGATCCTGAAATTCCACTTCACAAACTGATGCCTAAGGCTCCCATAGTTCAATTGATTGCAGACAATGAGAAATTATCAGGTATTACTAAAAACTTGATGAGAAGTGACGCAGATTACATAGTAATGGGGGAAGCAAGAGAAGGACTAGCGCTAGACACATTACTAAGGATAACTGGAAAAGGAACTAGGCGAGTAAAGATTACCTATCATTGCGGTAATCCTGAAGATTTCCCCTATGAAGTAGCAGCTGAGATAGTAAAGTCTCTAGGTGGGGATCAAGAATTTATAGCTAAGAGAGTGGCCAGTGCCTTCGACTTTCTTTTTCATTTTGTTCAATTAAGAGATAAAAACCAAAAAAGATTAAAAAGTATTAGTGAAATCTCTTTGGACAGAGAAAAATCAGTCATTCTTGTAAGACCTATTTGTGAGTTTGATTTTCTCAGTGAAAAGTGGATATTTGCTCCTAGCATTGATGAAAACAAGAGAGGTATTGCCTTACAAGAAAACTCAAGCAAATATATGGAGTTTGAAAAAATTCTGGCTGAATTAGCTTCAAGGAAAGGAGGTGTAACTTGAATCCTCTAATAGCCTTAATTATAAAAATTTCATTGTATGCCGTAATTGCTCTTGGCATAACACTTATTTTTGGGTCATCCATTAAATGCATTTATCTAGAGTTAACCATGAGACGGCGATTAAAAGCGAGAAGGAAGCAGGAGGGCAAGAGAACAGCCCTTGAAATTCATATGGCCAATGTCTTGTTTGCGGTTGTTGGTAGAAGGATCTCTCCAAATGTTTTTATGGGCCTCTGCCTTGGTATTTTCTTGCTGATACTATGGCCTACGGTAAACTATTATGGCTGGATGGTAGCCCTGCTATGTGCTTTATTAATGGCCTCTTTCCCCTACCTTTTTTTGCGCAGCCGATTAGAAAATATGCGAAAAAAAGTTTGCGCCCAGGGAGAAGAGTTTTTAGGGGAATTCTTAAGTAATTATCGTATAAGTGGCTGCGATGTTCTTGAGACAATGGCCAGAATGTCTGGGGAAGACAAGCCCAAGGGGCAACTTGTTGGTATTCTCTCAAAAATGTTGTATCAGGTTAGAAACGATACCTCCTCCTATTCTGTAAAAATAGCAGAAGAACAATTTTCTTTTGCAGTCAACTCTAATTGGGCCAAGATGTTCGCCTATAATTTAGTAATTGCTATTAGCACTGGGGAAGATATTTCGTTGGCACTAGAAGATATTTTCATTCAATTGCGAGAGGCCAGGGTTCTGGGAGAAAATAGAAAGAGACTTAATGCCGAAGCTACAAAAATGGTTTTGTTTCTTGTGCCTGGCATGTACGCCACTACAGTTTTAGTTTCTGTACACTTTATAGGTTTATCCTGGAAAGAGTTTTTTCACCATCAGTTTATGACATCACAAGGATTTTTACTTTTTCTGCTTATGGTAGGGTTTTTCTTGCTTAACTTGATCCTTACTGAAATGGTAAATCATCAAAAATTAGATTTTTAAGGGGAGGTTCAAATGCTTAAGTATGGATTATGTCTTTGGGTTTTTTTATGGATTGGAGGTGTTTTACTTTTACTCTTCCCGAAAAAACCAGGTAAGCTTCACCAGAGGTTGGCAGGACTTAGAGTAGAGACTAGGAACAAGATAGGGAAAACCACTTTTTTTCAAAGGAGGAAACATCAAGAGGTGGATAGAGAGATTGGGGAAAGCATATCATTTTTAAGAAACTTGTTGCTTTTAGGAACAGGGAGAAGGATGAGCCGAGATTTTGTTATAAGTCGCCTTGCCAAAAGAGATGGATTTCTAAAGCCGGGGTTTCTAGGAATGTTGTCCCGTCTCCGTGTCAACCAAAGACAAGAGGCAATGGAATTTTTTGCAGCTTATGCAGGGACAACAAGGGGGAAGGAATTTGCGGGGGTGCTTTTACAGTGGGATGATTTGGACCCTTTGGCTCTTTCAGAGATTCTTTTATCACATCAAAAGTCTATTGGAGAAATCAGAATGACAGAGAAAATCAGGAGAGATGAAACAATAAGTGATTTGATTTACCTACCAGTGGTTATTAACGTTCTAGTGATTTGCGTAAATTTTATTTTCACATCTTATTATTTGAAGCAGCAAGAAATGTTCCAGATGTTATTTTAATTATTAGGAGGGGTTAAAATGAAACAAATAATCGTATTAGTTGCTATGATAGCCCTAGGAGTGACGATTGCAGCCATTATAGCAGGTTTTGGTGGAGTGGCAGAGGAAATGGCGGCATCAGTGATAAAGGGAATAACGCCATCTTCACTTGGTTCACCTTAGGAGAGGGGTAAACACTATGAAGCAGTTCATTGTACTAGTAGCAATGATTGCCCTAGGAGTTTTTATCTATGGGATTATTGCAGGCCCAGGGGAAAATACCATTGAATCCTGCCTTGAAAGAAGTTGGGAAGATAGCATTAGAATACGCAGCAATTTCGTCCAGGAGATGCCATGAAACAATTTATTGTGCTCCTAGCCATTTTGCCTATACTGCTACTATTTATGATGCAAATTGTTTATGAGCAGAAAAACATAGTGAAGATGAATCTCATTCAATCCATAGTGTATGCTGCTAAGGAAGATGCCAAACAAGCAGGTTACTTCTCAAGGGAACAGCAAGAACAGATGTCCCAGGAGTTGCTCTCTATTTCTGGAGTTGAAGAGGTTACAATAACAAGCAATCAAAATGCACCACAAAAGCGTTATTCCCTTGCTAGCAATAGGTTTATTGATTACCGAATAGAACTTGTACTAACAGATATAATGGCTGGGGGCGGAACAATTATTGCGGAAGAAAATAACCGGTATACCTATGTAATTGAAGGTTACACAGCAAGTGAGTTTCTTGAAGATGAAGAATAGAAGGTCAAGGAGATGAAGGTATATATTGTTTTCCTAGCTTTATTAATTGTCCATGTAGGCTTCATGGCTTTTAACCAGGATATGGGTCGCTACTTGATGCTTCAAAATCTTTTTAAGAACACCTCAGAAGAATGTGCCGCCCAGGGGGCACTGCTTTTAGATGAAGAAGAATTCTATAAAGGCCGTATAATTTTCCTTAAAGATAATCAAGATTCAGAAAGAGTATTAAAAACTGTTTGCCAAAGAATAGGTCTAAGTCAGGGATATAGCCTAACCTTAGATTACGAAGATGATTCCACTAGTTATGGTCCCAACAATCCAGATCACAACCCCAGAGTTACAGCAACAATCAATATAGATGTATCCACATTATTCCAAACCAAGTTGTTTGATGAAACTGTCATTACCAGGATTTCTTGCTACGAGATACTATGATTGACCTATCTCACTGGCTAGCAATTAGACCTAATTATCTCTAATTGTTATTCGAGTTAAAGAATAGTATAATGTTGGGCAGGAGGTACGAAAATGAAAATAAAATTTTGTGGAGCAGCAGAGGGTGTAACAGGATCATGTCATTTAGTTACTACAGAAAAACATAAGATATTGCTTGACTGCGGTCAGTTCCAAGGGGGAAAAGCAGAAGATGCAATGAATTATGAGGACTTTAGTTTTAACACTGAAGAGATTGATTGTGTGGTTTTGAGCCATGCTCATATTGACCATTGTGGAAGGCTGCCACTATTAGTGAAAAGAGGATTTTCAGGGCCTATTTATTGTACTACTGCTACAGGGGACCTATTGGATGTTATGTTGAAAGATTCTGCATACATTCATGAAAAAGAAGCTGAGTGGAAAAATGAGAAAGCGAAAAGAGCCGGAAAAGAATTTCGAATAGAGCCACTTTACAATATTGATGATGCCTTGAACGCGCTGAAGCTTGTAAAACCGATTTTATATGATCAGTTGTTTGAAATAAATGATGAGATGAAAATAGTCTTCAATGAAGCAGGTCATATTTTGGGGTCATCCATTGTTGAGCTTTGGGTTGATGATCAGGAACCAAAGGGTGAAAAAATTTCAAAAATTGTTTTCTCGGGAGACCTAGGTGTTGAAAACAGACCACTTTTAAGAGATCCAAAAAAAATTAAGAAGGCAGATTTTTTGATTATGGAAGCCACATACGGTAATAGGCTTCACCCAGAGAACTCTGATAGTGTTGAGAAGCTATTAGACATAGTGTTGAAAACAATAAAGAGGGGGGGGAATGTCATTATTCCTTCTTTTGCAGTTGGAAGAACTCAGGAACTTATTTTTGAATTTAATCGTTTTTATGAACAGAATCCAAAAGCCCAAAAAGAATTGGATCAAGTTATGGTATATATTGACTCTCCCATGGCAACAACTGCAACAGAGGTTTTTAGAAGGAACGCTGAGGTATTTGATGACGAAACCAGAGAGTATATTATGAAGGGTGACAATCCCCTGGATTTCAAAAACTTAAAATTCACCAGATCAGCTGATGAGTCAAGATTCTTAAACACAGACCCAAACCCCAAGGTGATTATTTCTGCCAGTGGCATGTGTGAAGCTGGGAGAATACGTCATCACTTGAAGCACAATTTATGGGATGGAAAAAACAGCGTTATTTTCGTTGGATATCAAGCAGAGGGAACCCTAGGCCGACGTATTTTAGAAGGAGCGAAAGATGTTACCCTATTTGGAGAACAGATCCACGTTAACGCCGAGATTCATAACTTGGAGGGTTTTTCTGGTCATGCAGACAAAGATGGTCTGTTGGCTTGGCTATCTGGTTTTGAAAAACAACCCAAGCAAATATTCCTAGTTCATGGTGAAGAAGAGGCGAAAGAGGATTTTGCCAAATATGCCAAAGAAAAATTAAACTTCGACATTACGGTAATAAAAGGTGAAAGCGAATACGAATTAAAGAGTAACGAACTATCAACTGAAGAACAGGTATGGAAAGATATTGTTGATCATGAGACAATACACGAAATTCGAAAGAGGGTTAATAGTGTTCATGATATTTTGAACGGTATTTTTGCTGATGCTAATTTAGTTCTTGAACAAGAGATGAATTATAGTAAGGTAACCGATATGAACAACATCCTCTTGTCTCTTGAAAAGGATTCCGTCAACCTAAGGTCCTTGGTATCTGAAGAACATGATAATAACATAGATATGGGAGACAAAGCCTAGGGGAAGATCCTCTGAAGCTAAGACAATATGCGGGCTTTGAGAGATTTAATAAGGGCGCCTTCTACATGGGGGCGCCTATTTATCCTTTTATCTATGGGGCAAGAAAAGGCCTTAGCCTTGAGCAAATGGGTTAGAGCAAAAAGAATTTTCATTGCCCAGATTGTGATGAGTCTACTGTCTTTCAATTGGTTGCTTAAGATGAAGAGGAGGAATTGGCAAAATAGATTTACTATTTGGACAAATGAAAAGTATGGCACAAATTACTCCCAATCGTGGTATAATATCCGTTAGAAATCAATCGATATTGGTAATTTGATGTTATTATTGGTAATTAGATGTTATTAATGGAGGAAATAAAATGTTAAGAGAAGCATTACCTAAAGTCATTACCTCTTTACCTGGACCAAATGCCCAGAAAATCATTGCAAGAAGAGAAGCTAGCATGCCAAATGCCATCAAATGTGGCTATCCTTGCGTTATCAAACGAGGCGAAGGAGCTATGTTTGAAGACGTAGATGGGAACATTTTCTTGGATTGGATTGGGGGAGTAGGGGTACTAAACATCGGATACTCTCATCCAGCATTAATTGAGGCTGTAAAAAACCAATCAGAAAAATATTTTCATGCCATGATGAACATGGTTACCCACGAACCATATATCGAGTTGGCTGAAAAGCTTAATGCAATTGCTCCAGTAAAGGGTGACAAAAAGAAGACCATGTTCGCTAACTCAGGTGCTGAAGCAGATGAGAACGCAGTCAAAATCGCTAAGAGCTATACAGGAAGACCTAATATCATAGTTTTTTCTGGGGCTTTTCATGGAAGAACAATGTTAACCATGACCATGACCGCTAGGAAGTCATATGCTATCGGTATGGGGCCGTTCCCAGACGGTGTATATCGTGCGGATTTTCCAAATTTATATCGGAAACCAGAAGGAATGACGGATGCAGAAGCTATTAAGTACTTTGTTGAAAAGCTTGAGCACCTCTTTATTGAAGCATCTCCTGCAAAAGATGTAGCAGCCATTGTATTTGAACCAGTACAAGGTGAGGGTGGATTTATTCCTGCTCCTATTGAATGGGTAAAGGCAATTAGGAAAATATGTGACGATAATGGGATAATGATGATTTGCGACGAAGTACAAACTGGATTTGCAAGGTCTGGAAAGATGTTTGTCTCTGACTATTATAAAGAAGCTGGATGCCCTCCGGATATCCTTACATTGGCTAAATCTATAGCAGGAGGATTACCCCTATCTGCGGTAGTGGCAAGCCAAGAGATTATGGATGGAGTAACTGGAGGAACTATCGGTGGTACCTTCTGTGGAAATGCTGTTGCTTGCGCTTCCGCAATTGCTTTGATGGATGTTATGAAAAACGAAGATTACCCAGGAAAAGCTCAATCCATTGCTGATCGTTGTATGAAGAGATTCAACCAATGGAAAGATAAGTACGAAGTAGTTGGAGACGCTCGAGGAATCGGAGCCATGATGGGGGTTGAGTTTGTAAAGAGTAAGGCCACAAAAGAACCAAATGCTGATATCGTAGCCGCTATTGTAAAAGAAGCTACAAATCATGGCCTATTACTTGAAGCAGCGGGTACCTACAATAACGTTATCCGATTCTTGTGTCCACTTTGTGTAACCGATGCTCAGCTAGAAGCAGGATTAGATATATATGAAAAGGTTTTAGATCAGCTAGCAAAAAAATAATTGAACCAAAAGATATTAGTAGAATGAAAAAACTGTAAACATATACTCAAAAGGGGTTTTGGGAAAAGAGAAAAATCAATAGGAGGGACAGATTATGAACGACTACAAGGAGCTTGCTCCAGTTTTAGAAAAATACGGAAAAGTATCTGGCAGCTTAATTACTATCCTTCAAAAGGCTCAAGATATTTATGGCTACTTATCCAAAGAAACAATTGAACATATCGCCAAAGAAACGGGAATAAAAGCGGCAAAAGTATATGGAGTCGTAACTTTTTACGCACAGTTTAGAGAAAATCCAATTGGTAAATATTTGATTATGATGTGTAAAGGCACAGCTTGTCATGTTAATGGAGCTGATTTCATTGAGGAAGCTGTAACCGAACACTTAAACATAAAGGATGGAGAAACAACAGAGGATGGAATTTTCACTCTCAATAATGTTGCTTGTTTGGGGTGTTGCTCTTTGGCACCTGTTATGATGATAAAGTGTTCTGAAGGTGACGAAACCTATGGAAATTTAACCAAGGATACAACCAAAGAAATTTTAGACGAAATTAAAAACAGAGGATAGGAGGTGGGAAGCAAATGAAAGTAATTATTGGGCAGGGAAGTTGTGGAATAGCAACGGGAGCAAAAAAAACAGCAGCTGAGTTTGAAAAGCAAATAAAAGCCAAAAATCTAAACGTAGAAGTAGGAATAACTGGCTGCGTAGGAACTTGTTTTTTAGAACCCATTGTTGATATATACGATGATGAAAATCACTTAACTCGTTATGTTAAGGTTCATCCCGAAGACGTAACAGAAATTGTTGATAACCATTTGGTAGCAGGAATAGAGAATGACACCCACTGTATTTGCCAAGAAGATGCAAATGTTATAACAAAGCAAAAGAGACTTGTTCTTCGAAATTGTGGGTTGATTGATCCAGAAGATATCCAAGAATATGTAGATCTTGGGGGCTACAAAGCTACTGAACAAGTCCTAACAACTATGACCCAAGACGAAGTTATAGAAGTTATTAAAGTATCAGGTTTACGGGGTAGAGGAGGTGCAGGCTTCCCAACTTGGTTTAAGTGGAATGCTGCAAAATCAAGCCCAGGGACTGAAAAATACATGGTGTGTAATGCTGACGAAGGAGATCCAGGAGCATTTATGGACCGGTCAATAATCGAGGGGGATCCCCATGCGCTTTTGGAAGGCATGATTATTGCTGGCTTTGCTATAGGTGCTTCTGAGGGAATTATCTACTGTCGTGCTGAGTATCCTCTAGCTATTCACCGACTAGAAGTTGCCATGGACCAGGCTAGAGAAAGGGGGTATTTAGGCAAGAACTTATTCGGAACAGAATTCGACTTTGATATAAGAATAAAAGCCGGCGCTGGTGCCTTTGTTTGTGGAGAAGAGACGGCACTTATTGCCTCTCTTGAAGGCGAAAGAGGAATGCCTAGGTTAAAGCCTCCTTTTCCTGCCTCAAAGGGATATTATCAAAATCCTACAAATATTAACAATGTGGAAACCTTTGCCAATGTACCCTGGATCATTGCAAATGGAGGGGAAGCCTTTGGTTCCATGGGGACAGAAAAATCAAAGGGGACCAAGCTCTTTGCTTTGGCAGGGAAGATTAAAAAGGGTGGCTTAATAGAAGTCCCTATGGGAATGACATTAAAAGAGATTATTTATGATATAGGTGGCGGAATAAAAAATGACAGAGAGTTTAAAGCCGTTCAAATGGGAGGACCTTCTGGTGGATGTATTCCAGCTTCCCTAATCGATACACCTGTAGATTATGAAAATATAGGTAAAATCGGAGCCATTGTTGGTTCTGGTGGAATGGTAGTAATGGACGAAACAACCTGTATGGTTGATATGGCTAGGTATTTTCTGGACTTTACCCGAAAGGAATCCTGTGGGAAATGCAACTACTGTCGTATAGGAACTAAGAGGATGCTAGAAATTCTTGAAAGGATTACCAAGGGTGAAGGAAAAGAAGGAGATATTGAACTTCTTGAGGAGCTGGCTGAGAAAATAAAAGATGGTTCAATGTGCGGCCTTGGCCAAACGGCCCCTAACCCAGTGTTAACAACTATAAAGTATTTTAGAAATGAATATGAAGACCATATCTACAACCACACTTGTACAGCAAAATCTTGTAAAGATCTTTTCCAGTTCATAATTACAGATAATTGTACTGGATGTACAGTGTGTGCTAGAAAATGCCCAGTAGATGCAATCTCAGGCCTACGTAAGGAAAAACACCTTATTGATCAAGAAGCTTGCATCAAATGCGGTAAGTGCGAAGAAGTTTGTAAATTCGATGCCATAATTAGAAAATAGAAAGGAGGAATAAAAGATGAGTAAAATTAGAATAAATATAGACGGAAAAGAACTCTTTGGTTTTTCCGGACAAACGATTTTAGAAGTAGCACAGGAAAATGATATCTTTATTCCTACCCTTTGTTACGACGAACGTATGCATATTTATGGGGCTTGTGGCCTTTGCGTTTGCGAGGTACAAGGGAATCCCAAAATGGTAAAGGCATGTGCAACTGAAATTGCACCAAACATGGTGGTATTAACTGATACACCAAGAGTTTATGAATCCAGGAAAACCAACTTGGAACTACTCCTATCTAATCACGTGGGGGATTGCCGACCACCTTGTGTATTGGCATGTCCTGCCCAACAAGATTGCCAAGGCTATGTTAGTCTTATTGCAAATGGTGAGTTTGAAAAAGCAATAGAACTAATCAAAAATAGGATTCCCCTTCCAGCATCTTTAGGAAGGGTATGCCCTCATCCTTGTGAGGATGATTGCAGAAGAGCCTTGATAGATGAGCCTATCTCCATTAGAAATCTCAAAAGATTTGCTTCTGACACAGACAGGATGAGCCAAGAAAGTTTCATACCAGATATTGGTTCCGATACGGGAAAGAGTGTTGCAGTAATTGGTGGTGGACCCCTTGGCCTATCAGCGGCATACTTTTTGAAAATAATGGGTCACTCTGTGACTATATTTGAATCCATGCCAAAAGCAGGAGGAATGCTTCGCTATGGAATCCCTGAATATAGATTACCTAATGAGGAACTAGATTGGGAAATCGGAATAATTGAAAAAATGGGGGTAGATATAATAACCAATACAAAGGTTGGTGTGGACATTCCTTTTGCTACAATTAAAAGTGATTATGATGCTGTGCTTCTTGGAATAGGCGCTTGGGTATCCACTGGTGTTGGATGTAAAGGTGAAGATGCTCAGAATGTAATAGGTGGCATCGATTTTCTTAGAAAGGTTGTTCGTAACGAGGAAATCAATCTTGGCAAGAATGTTGCAATCGTAGGTGGTGGGAATACGGCTATGGATGCTTGCCGTACAGCAGTTCGAATGGGAGCAGAAAAAGTTTACAACGTATATCGTAGAACCAAAGATGAGATGCCTGCTGATCTGCTAGAAATTGTAGAAGCCGAAGAAGAAGGGGTTATTTTCAAGAACTTAACTAATCCTAGTGAAATTCTTACCGGCGAGGATGGCTGTGTTAGAGAAATGGTACTTCAAGTTATGGAGCTGGGTGAGGCAGATGCCTCTGGTAGACGTGCTCCCATGCCTATAGACGGAAAAACAGAAGTTTTGGATGTAGATACAATTATTCTGGCTATCGGCCAAGCCGTAGAGGGCTCAATATTTGATGTTGAAAAAACCAAAAGAGGGGGCATAGCATATGACCCAGAAACATTTATGACCAGCATGCCTGGAGTATTCGCAGGAGGAGATTGTGGAAACGATCAAATTTCTATTGCAGTTGAAGCCATAGCTGATGCAAGAAAAGCCTCCTATGTAATAGATGCCTATCTTAATGGAGAATCTGTGAAATATGAGACTCCCTATGTGGTTACTAGAGAAGATGTAACAGAAAAGGATTTTGAGGATCGTGAAAGACAGTGCCGTCCAAAACTTAATGAGTTGTCACCAGATGCTAGAAAAGATAACTTCCTGGAAATAGTCAAAGGTTACACTGAAGAAGAAGCTGTAAAGGAAGGTGCCCGATGCCTAGAATGCGGGTGTCATGACTTTTTCGAATGCAAGCTTATCGAATATGCAAATGACTATAATGTTGAGCCTGCAAGATTCGGAGGGGAAATCAAGACAATAGACTTTGAAGATGATCATCCCTTTATCTTAAGAGACCCAGCTAAATGCATATTATGTGGACTTTGTGTTAGGGTTTGTGATGAAGTAATGGGGATTGGAGCCTTGGGATTAGTTGAACGTGGATTTGATACAGTTGTAAAACCCACATTAGATAAGCCCTTATTGGAATCTGGTTGTGTGTCCTGTGGTCAATGTGTAAGTGCTTGTCCATGTGGAGCCTTGCAAGAAAGACAAACTGTAATCAAGGAAGTTCCTCTTGAAACAGATTGCGTAGAAACTACTTGCCCATACTGCTCTGTTGGATGTTCCCATATACTTGAAAGCTCAGGTAGTATGCTAATTAAAGCAAACCCAGATCATGATGGACCAGTCAATAAAGGCCTGGGTTGTGGCAAAGGTAAGTGGGGATTCGATTGCGCTATACTTGAAGGCAAGCTAGAGCTACCCTTGGTAAAAGAAGGCAAAGAGCTTGTTGAAACAGAGTATGAAGAAGCTCTTATGATAACTGCTAAAAAAATACAGGGTATTGGGGCAAAGTACGGCAAAGATAAAGTCGCTGTTTCTATTTCAGACAGATATACCAACGAAGAAGCCTATGTAATGAAAAAATTTGCCCAGTCTATTGGTGGGAGATTTTTCTCCTTTAACAATAGAGCTAACGGCTTGGCAGATGTATTGGGACTAGAGGCTTCTCCAAATACAATTGATGAACTCCTATCCACTGAACTAATAATCGTGGCAGGTTTTCAAATTGTAGCAAGTCCTGTAATAGCCCTAAAGCTAAAACAAGCAGCTGAGAGTGGGGTCAAGGTTTTTGTAATAAACCCTAAGGGACTTGAAAGTGAACTAGCCTTCCCATATACCGAAATAAAAACAAAAAATGATTTAGGTGCACTAAAGGAGCTTGGTAAAGCCTTAATTGAAGCAGGAAAAACCAGCAAAGATGAGGGCTTCAAAGACTTTGCCGCTTCCTTAGAAGGGGTTATGGTTTCAAAAGAAATCTCCCAATTAGCCACAAACTACTTAGCTGCAAAAAAAGCCATGATTGTTTACCAACAAAATATAGTTAGTGTTGAAGCTGCAACATTGATTGGGGAGATTGCTCTATTGTCTGGCCATATAGGCAGCCCTAGAGACGGGATATTAATGGTAAAAGCTAAGAACAATTCTCAAGGACTGATTGACTTGGGTATTAAAGTTGGGCCTGAAGTTCTTGATGATGTAAAAGCTTTACTTGTTTTCGGGGAAGACCCTGTCTTTGATAAGGATAATTTGGAATTTTTAATGGTATCAGACACCCATCTCACAAAAACTGCTGCTAAGGCAAATGTTGTTTTTCCAGCAACTAGTTTTGCAAGTACTGATGGCACTTTTACTAATACCGAAAGAAGGCTGCTTGGTGTAGAAGCAGCTATAGATGAAGGTGTTTTGTCAAATTGGCAGCTGGTTCAAGAGTTGGCGCTTATATTTGAAAGTGATTTTGGATTTAAATCCACAATGGATATATCTAGAGAAATGGATGACCAACTTCCAAAATACAAATACGCCCAGATTGGAGAGATTCTTGGAGGTGCACTTAAGCCACAAAAGACAAAGTATTTCCCTGTGGGAGATAGCAAACTAATAGAGCCTCTTCTATGTACGGATAGCCTAATGAACACCATATCTGAGAGGCTTCCAAAGCCCGTAAAGTTGTAGTCAGTTAAAAGAGGAAAGAAGATGAAATTCAAAAATAAAGTTACTGCATTTTTGAAAAAGAAAGACATTGAGATTTCAGTTAAAAGATATCTACAAGAGGCATTAAGTGCTATGGCTTTAGGCTTATTTGCCAGCTTGTTGATAGGATTAATTATCAAGACATTAGGAGAACAGACTGTCAACCTATTTGGCGAGAACCCTATTTCTTTATTTTTGGTAGATACTGGAGTGGTTGCCATGGGACTAATGGGGGCTGGAGTAGGAGTGGCTGTTTCTTGGGCACTAAAGGCTCCCCCTATGGTACTTTTTGCAGGAGCTATTACAGGCATGATGGGGGCTAGCTTAGGTGGCCCCGCTGGAGCCTTTTTAGCAGCAGCCTTAGGAGCAGAATTTGGTAAAATGGTTTCTAAGGAAACAAAGGTAGATATCATTGTTACTCCAGCAGTTACCCTTATTGTAGGTATGATAACCGCGACGGTGTTTGGCCCCCTTGTTGATGCTTTGATGAGTGGCTTAGGGCAAATAATTATGACAGCCACAGAAATGCAACCATTTATAATGGGAATTATTGTAGCAGTTATTGTGGGTTTAGCACTAACCGCTCCAATCTCCAGTGCAGCCTTATGTATAATGCTTGGTTTGGGAGGGTTGGCAGCTGGAGCCGCTACTGTTGGCTGTTGTTCCCAAATGGTAGGGTTTGCCATTAACAGCTATAAAGATAATGGTGTCGGAGGCTTAATGGGAATAGGCATTGGAACTTCCATGCTTCAAATTGGGAATATTGTTAAGAATCCTTGGATTCTTATCCCGCCAACATTAACAGGAGCTATCCTTGGGCCTGTAGCCACAGTAATTTTCCAAACAACCAATATTCCAATTGGCGCTGGAATGGGTACCTCTGGATTTGTTGGCCAGATTGGGACTTTTACATCCATGGGATTTACCCTTGAGGTTTTGGGTATTGTTATTGTTTTGCACCTGCTCTTGCCTGGACTACTGTCATTTTTAGGGGATAAAGCTTTGCGCAAAATGGGGAAAATCAATAAAGGTGACTATACACTTGATGTATAGTTGAAAGGAGTTGCAATGGAAGTAGAATTAAAATACCTAGTTGACTCCAAGGAGAGGGCAGATGCTATCTTTAATGATGCTTATTTGTTCAGCATCGAAGAAGAAGAGACAAGGGAGAAAACATTTTTTAAGGCGGCATACTTTGATACTGAAGATTATATATTGTCAAAGCACGATATAGCATTTAGAGTTAGAATGGAAGGTGACCAGTTAGTAGCTGCACTTAAGTGGAGAGGCAAAGTAGAAGGTGGTCTTCATCGTAGAGAAGAGATAAATGTTCCTCTGGATGACCCCCAATCCTATATAATGCCTTCTCCAGAAATTTTCGCCGAAAGCGAAATAGGCAAAGAGGTTATTAGATTAGTAGGTGATAGCCCCCTTATCTCCTTGATGGAAATGGGTTTTTTAAGAAGCAGATTTCGAGTTGACACTGGAAACGCCATAATAGAAGTTGCTTTGGACATGGGAGATATCCTAACAGACCGAGGTAACCTACCGATTTTAGAGTTGGAGTTGGAACTTTATTCTGGGGAAGAAACAGAACTAATGGCCTTAGGGGATAGGCTTTCAAAGACCTATGAATTATTGCCATTTGACCAAAGCAAATACTTGCGAGGCCGTAAACTGCTTGGAATAGAAAAAGAGGGGCAATAGGCCCTCTTTTTATCGGCTTTACTTTTAACCGCAAATAATATAGAATTATATGCGTTATTTGCTTGGGTCATGGGTATAAAAATACTATATATTAAATTGAATTAGAAAAGGGAGGCAAACATTTTTATGAATGCAACAATGATATCGAAAGAGAAAAATGAAGTAAAATTTTCCATGGAATTCTCAGGGGAAGATTTTGAGCAAGCTATAATAAAAGCCTATCAGGAGAATAAAGATAAGTTCGCTGTAGATGGTTTTAGAAAAGGAAAAGCACCAAGAAAAGTTATTGAAAACAAGTATGGAGCAGATGTATTTTTTGACGACGCTGTAGACAAAATTTTTCAAGCCGAATATCCAAATGCATTGGAGACATTAAAGCTTGAAGTTATTGATCATCCAAGGGTAGAACTTGGAAAACTTGAGGTGGGTAAAGGATTCCAGGCAACTGTAACAGTGGAAGTTTATCCCGAATTTACGGTAAAAGATTATCTCGGTGTTGAGATTGACCGCATAGAAGAAAAGGTAGACGACAAAAAAGTAGATGAAGAAATGAAAAAACTTCAACAACGAAACTCGAGAATGGTATCCGTTGAAAGACCTGTTAAGGAGGGGGATATGGTTATCCTTGACTATAAAGGTTCTGTTGGGGGAGTAGAATTCGAAGGAGGGTCTGCAGATAGATATCCTTTGAAAATTGGTTCAAATAGTTTTATACCAGGTTTTGAAGAACAGTTAATTGGTGTGGAAGCAGCTAGCGACGTTGATGTCAAAGTCACATTCCCAGAAGAGTATCAAGCAGAAGAACTAGCGGGAAAAGAGGCTCTATTTCAGTGCCATATACATGAGATCAAAGAAGAAGAGATTCCCAACCTTGACGATGAGTTTGCAAAAGATGTAAGCGAATGGGATAGCTTGGAAGAATTAAGAAATGAAACTCGAGAAAATTTAGAAAAGTCTACTGCAGCTAGAAACGAAGATTTTATGAAGAATGCTGTACTAGAGAAAGTCTTCAATTCCAATGATATTGATGTTCCCAAGGCTATGGTTGAAGATGAAATAGACAATATGATGAGAGAATTTGATGATCAATTAAAGCAGCAGGGAATGGACCTACAAAAATATTTCCAATATCTAAACAAAGAACCCAAAGAATTTAGAGACGAGATTAGAGAGGAAGCAGAGAAGAGAATCAAGACTAGAATGATTGTAGGGAAAATAGCAGAAGTTGAAAAAATCGAAGCAACAGAGGAAGAACTAGATGCTCAGTTGGAGATGATAGGCATGCAGTATCAAATGGACAAGGAAAAAGTTAAAGAATTACTTGGAGAAGGTGCAGCTCAGTTGTTTGCAAAAGACATCCAGATGAAAAAGGCTATCGATTTCATATATGAAAAGGCCAAGATCAAAGGATAAGGAAAGGAAAGTTTTTATGGCTCTAATACCATATGTGATTGAGCAGACATCCAAAGGAGAGCGGTCATATGATATTTATTCAAGGCTCTTAAAGGATAGAATTATTTTCATTGGTGAAGAAATAGATGAACATATTGCCAGCCTAGTTGTTGCGCAACTGCTTTTCCTAGAAGCAGAAGACCCAGATAAGGACGTTTCTATTTATATTAATAGTCCTGGGGGCAGTGTTACAGCGGGAATGGCTATTTACGATACAATGCAATACATTAAGCCGGATGTGTCCACCATTTGTGTGGGCATGGCGGCTAGTATGGGTGCATTTTTGCTTAGCGCAGGAACAAAGGGGAAAAGAATGGCTTTACCTAATGCGGAGATGATGATTCATCAACCCTTAGGTGGGATTAGTGGTCAGGCAGAGGACATAAGAATACATGCAGACCATATAATAAAAACCCGGTCAAAATTGAATCGAATTTTGTCTGAAGCAACGGGACAGAAATTAGAAGTTGTAGAAAAAGATACGGATAGAGACAATTTCATGACTGCGGAAGAAGCGATGAAATATGGCCTTATAGATAAGGTTATAACAAAACGCTAAACAGGGGGAATTAAAATGGCAAAATATGATGATAAAAAACAGCTATGCTGTTCTTTTTGTGGTAAACCACAAGACAAGGTCAGGCGATTAGTTGCAGGGCCGGATGTTTATATATGTGACGAGTGTATCGAGCTTTGTATGGATATCATCGAAGAAGAATTCGATGATGCTTTAGAAAAACTAGATTTAGAAGAAGGATGTAACATTCCACTGCTAAAGCCAAAAGAGATTCTTGAAAAGCTTTCTGATTATGTTATAGATCAAGAAGAAGCCAAGAAGTCATTGGCTGTGGCTGTCTATAACCATTACAAGAGAATTAATTGCCTAAAGGATGAGGATGATGAGGTAGAGCTTCAAAAATCTAATGTTATAATGGTGGGGCCAACTGGATGTGGAAAGACACTTTTAGCCCAGACATTAGCTAGAATTTTGAAGGTTCCCTTTGCTATTGCAGATGCAACAGCCCTAACGGAAGCTGGATATGTTGGGGAAGATGTAGAGAATATCTTGCTAAAACTAATTACCGCAGCGGATTTTGATATAGACAAGGCTCAGCGGGGTATAATATACATTGACGAAATAGATAAAATAGCTCGCAAGTCTGAGAATACATCTATTACAAGAGATGTCAGTGGAGAAGGGGTTCAGCAGGCCCTGCTAAAAATAATTGAGGGAACAGTAGCTTCAGTTCCTCCCCAAGGAGGACGTAAGCATCCACTTCAAGACTTTATTCCCTTTGATACCACAAATGTAATGTTTATTTGTGGGGGGGCTTTTGATGGTCTAGATACAATTATAAAAAGGCGTGTTGGTGAAAAAACTATTGGATTCCAGTCTTTGCTAGGTGACCATGACAAAGATGCTAAAGACATTTTAAAACTCCTGCAGCCTGAGGATTTGTTACGGTATGGTTTGATTCCTGAATTTGTAGGAAGGCTTCCATCTGTAGTTACCTTAGAAGAACTGTCAAAAGAAGCTTTAATTCAAATAATCACAGAACCCAAAAATGCTTTGATAAAGCAATATAAAAAGTTGTTTGAAATGGACAATGTTGAATTTGAAATAGAAGCGGATGCTTTAGAAGCTATTGCTGAAAAAGCTATTTTGAAAAAAACAGGCGCTAGAGGCCTAAGAAGCATCTTAGAGAAAACAATGAGAGACATTATGTATGAAATTCCTTCTAGAGGAGATGTGGTAAAATGCATAATAACAAAAAACACAATAGAAAATGAGGAGATGCCAGTACTTGTTTTGGCTGAGGAAGACACTAAGCCAGCAAAGGCAAAGGAGTCAAAGACAAATAAGAAGCAGGAAACTGCATCCTAAAGGGGGGCTTTGGGGATGAAAGATAAAGATAAATTACTAGATGAAAAACAAGATGAGAACTTAGAAAAAACCGAACTTGAATCTTCAGAAGAATGGCTTGAGGAAATCGAAGAGGAGGAAGACAGTGGTAATATTGCCACACTTCCTATGATTCCCCTAAGAGGTCTTACCATTTTTCCTAATATGGTTCTTCATTTTGATATTGGTAGAGAAAAATCAATCAATGCTTTGGAAAAAGCAATGATTTTGAATAAGCACATCTTTTTAGTGACGCAGAAAGATGAGAGCACGGACCTTCCAACATCCAAGGATTTTTATCATGTTGGCACAGTTGCTAAAATCAAGCAAATGCTTAAGTTGCCAGGAGATAATATCCGTGTATTGGTAGAGGGTCTTTACAGGGGGGAAATAAGGGACATTCTTTTTGAGGTTCCATATTTTCGTTGCGCAGTAAACACCTTGGCAGACTTGGATGATGAGGGGGATGACGTTAAGACTGAGGCATTAAGGCGGCTGACAATAGCCTCTTTTGATGAATACTTGTCTCTTAAACCTGGTGGACAAAGAGATTTGTTGCCGGTAATAATGAGCATAAAAGAGCCAGGCAGGGCCGCTGACATGATGGCATCCCACTTGGACGTAAAAATTGAAGACAAGCAAAATATTCTAGAAGCTTTTAATGTTACAAAACGTTTGGAGCTTATTAATACTTATTTGGCAAGAGAAATTGAGATTCTTAATATTGAGCAGGACATTAATATTAAAGTTAAATCCCAAATAGATCGCAACCAAAAAGAATATTATCTCAGAGAGCAAATGAGAGCCATTCAAGATGAACTAGGAATTGATGAAGACGTGGAGAGCGAGATAGATGATTGGCTCAAGCAACTGGACAAGTTAAAGTTATCTAAGAAAACCAAGGAAAAAGTTGAGAAAGAGATTAAGCGTTTTGGCAAAATGATGCCAGCTTCTGCTGAGGCATCTGTTAGCAGGACATATATAGAGACCATATTGGCTTTACCTTGGGCGAAATCCACAAAGGGGAAAATTGACCTTATAAAGGCAGAAGAGATTCTCAATGAGGATCACCATGGCCTTGAAAAAGTTAAGGAGCGAGTTTTAGAATACCTTGCCGTGGTTCAATTATCTAAAGGGCTAAAAGGCCCTATACTTTGTCTTGTTGGGCCTCCAGGAGTGGGTAAAACTTCAGTTGCCAGATCTGTGGCTAGAGCCATAAATAGGGAGTTCGTAAGAATGTCTCTTGGAGGGGTTCGTGATGAGGCAGAAATAAGAGGTCACAGAAGGACATATATAGGAGCAATCCCTGGTAGAGTTATTTCAAACATTAAGGATGCTGGCACCAACAATCCAGTTTTTTTGTTTGATGAAGTAGATAAAATTGGAATGGATTTCAAAGGCGACCCAGCATCTGCTTTACTGGAAGTTCTTGATCCTGAACAGAACAAAGAATTTACAGATCACTACTTAGAAATCCCCTTTGATCTTTCTAAGGTAATGTTTATTACTACAGCTAACACTACTGACACTATTCCAAGACCGCTCTTAGATAGAATGGAAGTTATTCAGGTTCCAGGATATACTGAAGAAGAGAAGGTTAAGATTGCCCAATCTCACCTTGTTCCCAAGAAGGTTGGTGAACATGGACTAAAAGAGGAGGAGCTTAGCATTTCAGAAGGAGCTATAAGAGACCTCATTAATTACTACACCAGAGAATCGGGAGTCCGTAACCTTGAAAGAGAAATTGCTAATCTTTGTCGAAAAGTAGTTAGAAAAATTGTAACAAATGGTGGGACCTCTTATGAAATAACACCAGATAACCTAGAGAGCTACCTTGGAAAAAGAAAGTTCAGGTATGATATAATTCAAGGTGAAGAGGAGGTAGGCATTGTTACTGGACTGGCTTGGACTATTGTTGGTGGGGATACACTTTTTATTGAAACTTCAGGAGTACCAGGCACAGGAAAGCTAGAATTAACAGGCCAGATGGGTGATGTTATGCAAGAATCAGCCAAGGCTGGAATTAGTTATATAAGAAATAAAGCCCATGACTTTGGGATTTCAGAAAACTTTTATAAGAACTTAGATTTGCATATTCATATCCCTGAAGGCGCCGTTCCTAAGGATGGTCCAAGCGCTGGAGTTACCATGTGTACAGCAATGATTTCCACTCTTACTGGAATTGCGGTAAGAAAGGATGTTGCCATGACTGGTGAAATAACTTTGAGAGGTAAAGTCTTAGCTGTTGGAGGAATTCGCGAAAAGGTACTGGCAGCCCATAGGGCTGGAATAAGAAAGGTTTTACTCCCATCACAAAACGAAAAAGATTTGGAAGATATTCCTCAGGTGGTAAGAGAAGTTATGGAATTTGTCTTAATTGATTCTGTGGATGATGCGATATTGCATGCCATGGTAAAAAAACCAAAAGCAAAGAAGGATCACAAAGAACACAATGAACACAAAGAAAGTAAAGCAAACAAAGATAAAAACTAAGAAAGATAAAAAACAACAAAGATAAAAACTAACAGAGATGTAAGTTGAAAGTCGGGAAAGCTAAAATATGATAATTAAAGAATCAGAACTAGTTGCGGTAGCAGTTAATATAGACCAGTATCCCCCTGACACAATGAAGGAAATTGCCTTTGCGGGTAGATCTAATGTAGGCAAGTCATCCTTGCTTAATATGATGATTAAACGTAAATCTCTTGCTCGTGTGTCTGGGAGTCCTGGTAAAACTAGAACCATTAATTTCTATGAAATCAATGGAGATTTTCGAATTGTAGATTTGCCTGGTTACGGATATGCCAAAGTGTCTAGGTCTATAAGTGAGAATTGGGGAGAGATGGTTGAGAGATATTTGCAAAACCGGGAGGGCCTGGTAAAAGTCGTTCAGCTTGTGGATATCAGGCATGCTCCATCAAAGCAAGACATTCAAATGACCGAATATCTTAGACACTACAATCTTGATGGCTATGTGGTTGCCACCAAGGCAGATAAGGTTTCGAGAAATGAAATGGGTAAAAACTTAGAGCTTATTCGAAAAACACTTAATCTTGGCAAGGAAGATCAGTTGATTCCGGTTTCCGCATTGAAAAAAACAGGTTATGATGAATTAATGGAGGCAATGGATGCCATATATCAGCTTTAGAGTTATAATAAAGAGAATACAAGCAATTAAATTCATGCTCAAGGATCCCAATGTGAAAAAACGAAAAAAACTTTTGGTGATTCTTGGACTTGTATACCTTGCTATGCCTATAGATTTAATCCCTGCTGTAATTTTTCCAATAGGCTTCATAGATGATATTGTCCTATGGCTGTGGATCTTATATCACTTAAGAGAAACCCTTGATACTTACTGGTTGGGCGAAAAGACAGTAGACCTTTCCAAGGAATACAAGGGCAAAACAATTATCGATGATGTAGAATTTGAGGTAAAAGAAGAGTATTCAAAAACATTCAAAAGATAACAAGCATAAGGAGTAATCAATGAGTGAAAACTATCAGGTAGGAACTACCCTTATTACAGAAGAAGAAATATTAAAACGTGCCAAAGAAATTGGCCAGCAGATTACAAAAGATTATGAAGGTGAGGAAGTTCTTTTTATAGGTATTCTAAAGGGTGCGGTTTTATGGCTTTCCGATGTTATTAAGAATGTTGAATTAGACACCAAAATAGATTTTATGGCGGTTTCAAGTTATGGTGCTGAAACAAAAAGCTCTGGAGTAGTTCGAATTATTAAAGACTTAGATACAGGCATTGAAGATAAGAATGTTATAATTGTTGAGGATATTATTGATTCTGGTATAACGCTGAATTACTTGAAAGGCTATCTTCAAGGGAGAATGCCTAAAAGCCTTAAGATTTGTACTCTTTTGGACAAACCTGGAGGTAGAAGAACAGATATAAAGGGTGATTACGTTGGATTTGAGGTGGAAGATATTTTTATAGTGGGTTACGGTTTGGATTATGACCAAAAATATCGGAACCTTCCTTATATTAGTTACTTAAAATAGTTGATATAGAATAAAGGAGAATGGAAGATGGGTTACAAAGTACAAATCGGGTTATCTAACAAACATGTTCACCTCTGTGAAAAGGACATTGATACCTTGTTTGGGTGCCAACATGCCTTGTGTGCTACCAAGGATCTTGTTCAGCCAGGGCAATATGCTGCTGAGGAGAAAGTTGATGTGGTAGGTCCAAAAGGCACACTTAAAGGTGTTCGTGTTCTAGGCCCTGCAAGAAAAGAGACACAAATAGAACTAGCAATGACGGATGCCAGAGCTATTGGTATTAAGGCTCCAGTTAAGGAATCAGGTATGCTAGATGGGACTCCTGGATGTACTCTTGTTGGGCCATGTGGCAGTGTAGAGCTTGACAGGGGAGTTATAGTTGCCCTAAGACATGTCCACTTGTCCACTGAGGAAGCAGAGGAAGCTGGCGTAAAAGACAAAGATTGGGTTAGCATAAAGGTAGAAGGACAACGAGGCTTGGTGTTTGACAATGTACTAGTTCGGGCTGGAGATGCCTACAAAAGCGAGTTCCATCTTGACACTGATGAGGGAAATGCAGCAGGATGCGGCCCAGATAGTGTTGGGGAATTACTTTAATACTTATATACATGTAAACCCGGCTTTTCAAAGGGGAAAAGCTGGGTTTCTTAGTTTTATTAGATGATAAAGTACCAGTAATTATTGTTGGATTTGCTGGGCATAAAGATGAGATGAGGAATTAATTATGACTTCAAAAATGAAACCATTAAATGAATATATAGACCATACTTTACTAAAAGCCGAGGCAACTTCTGGAGAAATTATCCAACTTTGTAAGGAAGCAAAGGAGTATGGGTTCTATGCCGTTTGTGTTAACTCATCATATGTTCCTTTAGCGGTAGCCCAGCTAAAAGGTAGTGGTGTTAAAGTTGCTGCAGTGGTGGGCTTCCCCTTGGGAGCTATGTCCACTCAAGCAAAGGCCTATGAAACGGACTGGGTTTGCGAACAAGGAGCTCTTGAGGTTGATATGGTCCTTAACCTAGGAGCTTTAATCGACGGGAGAAGCCAGGAGGTAAAAGATGATATCAGTGTAGTTTGTCAATTTGCCCATGAATACGATGCTAAGGTGAAAGTGATTCTTGAAACCTGTCTTTTGTCCCAAGAACAGATTGTCTTGGCTTGCCAATTAGCGGAAGAAGCTGGTGCTGATTTCGTGAAAACCTCAACAGGATTTTCTAAAGGGGGAGCTACCGAAGAAGTGGTTGCTTTGATGAAAAAGACAGTTGGAGACAATGTGATGATTAAGGCTTCGGGGGGTATAAGAAACTACAAAACCGCTATGGGAATGATAGAAGCAGGGGCTGACCGACTAGGCGCATCAGCTTCAGTATCAATTATGAAAGAAGCTGAAAACAAGTAGTTTATTCTATCGAAAGATTAAAATCAAAATCAAATACAAGGAGAAATTGATTTATGTTTGTCCCAAACCCAATTGCATTTGAATTATTCGCTTTAGAGGTTCGTTGGTACGGTATTTTAATAGCTGTAGGTATGATATTAGGGTCTTTATTGCTTTATAAACGTGCCCCAAAGCATAGGCTTGACCCTGAGAAAATGTTGGACCTTATCATAGTGGGGATCCCCTTGGGAGTTATAGGGGCACGCCTTTATTATGTGGTTTTTAATCTGCCTTTATATCTTAATTCAAATGGAAATATTGATATCCTAAAAGTCCTTAATATACGAACTGGGGGCTTGGCCGTCCACGGTGGATTAATCTTAGCCTTTATTGGGGTTGCCTTGCTTTGTCGCCACTATAAATATCATCCGATTGATGTTTTAGATCTTGCTGTTCCGGGGGTAGCCTTGGCCCAAGCAATTGGACGATGGGGGAACTTTTTTAATTCAGAGGCCCATGGTGGCCCAACTGATTTACCTTGGGGCATTTTCGTTGATGGACAAATGGTCCATCCTACATTCCTCTATGAATCCTTGTGGTGTTTCGCCTTGTGCATATTCTTGGTCTATATTGACAATAGAAGAAAATTTGTAGGCCAAACATTTTTGCTATATACAAGCCTATACTCTTTAGAACGGTTTTTTGTGGAAGGCTTGAGGACAGACAGTTTAATGTTGGGGCCATTAAGACAAGCCCAGGTTTTAAGTGTGGTGGTTATATTAGTATCTTTGTTTATATACTATTACCTTGCAAGGGGAAACAGGAAAATTATTGAGGTGGATGAAATGGAGAACAGAGAATGAAATTAGGAATTGTTGGACTTCCAAATGTAGGAAAGAGTACCCTTTTTAACGCAATTACAAAGGCTGGTGCAGAGGCAGGCAATTATCCTTTTTGTACCATCGAACCTAATGTGGGGGTTGTAAGTGTTCCTGATCATAGAATTGATGTTCTTCACCAGATGTATAAGTCCAAGAAAACTGTATACACTGCCATTGAATTTTATGATATTGCAGGATTGGTAAAGGGGGCTTCAAAGGGAGAAGGCCTTGGCAATAAGTTCCTAGGGCATATTCGGGAAGTTGCCGCCATCTTACATGTTGTTCGTTGCTTTGAAGATGATAATGTTATACATGTTTCAGGTAAGCCTGATCCCATGATGGATATTGAAACTGTCAACTTAGAACTTATTCTTTCTGATATGGAAGTTGTTGAAAGAAGGCTACAAAAATCAGATAAAGCTAAAAAAGCAGATCCTTCCTCCGCTTTTGAGTCTGAGGTCCTAAAAAAAGTACAAGCTGTCCTTGAATCGGGGAGTTCTGCCAGAACATTAACTCAAGATCTAACAAAGGATGAGGAAGAATTTGTGAAATCATTGGACCTCCTCTCATATAAACCTGTAATCTATATGGCAAACGTCTCTGAAAAAGAACTAACAGAGCCTGATAACCCGTGGGTTACATTGGTTAAGACCTATGCAGAAAAAGAAGCTTCTGAAGTGGTGGTTATATGTGCAAAAGTGGAGGCGGAACTGGCAGAACTAGACAGGGAAGAGCGCAATATGTTTCTTGAAGAGTTGGGCATAAAAGAATCTGGATTAGATAAATTAATTAAGGTTTCATATTCTCTTCTTGATTTGATTTCATATCTCACTGCGGGAGAACCTGAGGTTAGAGCATGGACTATTAAAAGGGGCACAAAAGCACCTCAGGCTGCAGGTAAAATCCATACTGACTTTGAGAAGGGTTTCATTCGGGCTGAGACAATTGCTTTTGATAAGCTCATGGAATGCGGCGGGAACCTGGTACAGGCAAAAGAAAAGGGTTTAGTAAGATCAGAAGGCAAGGAATATGTTGTAAAGGATGGGGATATTATCCATTTCCTTTTCAACGTGTAACTGAGATATTAATATTAGTAACAATAAAATATACAAGGCAGAAATTGTTGCCCGAAAAAAGAGGAGAACTCTCAAGTTTTGAGAGTTCTCCTCTTTTGGTCTTTATAGATGAGATTTTTTGAGGTTTGCACCCCAGTACATTGCAATATAAGTAGCTTTCGTGAGCTTTTAATGAACTAGAGTCTCTAGTAAAATCCCATTATCCATTTATACAAATAGATTTACGTTGGATTCTTCAGCTTCACCTAGGTATGTCGCAACTCCACCAAGCTCTACGCCTTCAATAAGTTCATCTTCAGTAATACCCATAATATCCATAGACATGGTGCAAGCGATTAGCTTTACCCCAGCCCCCATTGCTTGTTGCATCAACTCTTCTAGAGAATTAACATTCTTATCTTTCATTACCATTTTCATCATTTTGGTCCCCATGCCTGCCATATTCATGTTGGACAATTTTAGGTTAGATGAACCTTGTGGCATCATGGCTCCAAACATCTTCTCGATAAATGGTTTTTTGATATTTTGGTTTTCAGGTTTTCTTAGTGCATTAAGTCCCCAGAATGTAAAGAAGAGGGTTACAGGCCTACCCATAGCGGCCGCACCGTTAGCTATTATAAATGCTGCTAGAACCTTGTCTAAGTCTCCACTGAATACAATTATAGTTTTCCCTTGATTGTCCATTGTAACATCTTGTTTGGTGGTCATGGCCTTTACCTCTCCTCCAGTTCCTTTTCGAAGATACACTATATTTTGTTTATCTTTTCTTTCTGTTTTCAAGAAGGTATTGCCGGTACGACGGCACCAGCTCTCAACATCTCTTGAGAAACCCATATCAGTGGCAGAAACTGCTAAAACTTCCCCATCAGTCATGGCATTAATTGTCTCGTTTACCTTCATGATTGGTCCTGGACACTGAAGGCCAGTACAGTTTAATATTTCCATTGCACTTCCCGAGTAATCTATATCTTGAGTATCCAAAACTCCCTGTGAGTAGGATACAAAATCCCGGTAATGCATTGATTTGTAGAAGGATGAGCCTCCAGATAGGACTCTTACATTTTCAAATCCTTTTCCACTCAGAATACGGGCACCATTATAAGAACGAACACCAATAGCACAATATACTACAGTAGGAGTTTTTGGATCTAGTTCATCGATTCTTTCTCTTAGTTGGCTTAAAGGAATATGAGTGGAACCAGGTATCTCAAATGTAGTTCTTTCTGCGTCTTCACCCACATCCAGTATCACTAAACCACCCTTATCTTTATCAACCATTTCATCTAGCTCATAACACTCTACAAAACTTACCAAACCTTTCAATATATTTTCCCCAACAAAACCCAACATATTTACTGGGTCCTTTGCAGAACCAAAAGGTGGCGCATAAGCTAGCTCCAATGATTTTAAGTCATAGATTGTGGCACCTAGACGCATGGCAGAAGCCAGTACATCAATTCTTTTGTCTACTCCATCTTGTCCAACAACTTGGTTACCGAATATTTTCCCCTCTTTATCAAAGATAATTTTTAGGTCTAGGGGTGTTGCACCTGGATAATATGTAGCATGGGATTTTTGATGTATCAAAGCAACGAAATAATCTTTATTTTTTACCTTACCCAAAGCTTGTAGGTTCTTTTCGTTAAGGCCAACAGAAGCTGCTGTTAGGTCAAAAACCTGAGCTATAGCAGTTCCTAAAGTTCCCTCATAGGCCTCCTTTCCCCCCATAATATTGTTGGCGCATATTCTGGCCTGCTTGTTAGCTGGGCCAGCAAGGGGCACCATACAAGGAGTTTTAAGGACGAAGTTTTCAACTTCAATTACGTCACCAACAGCATATATGTCAGGGTGTGAAGTGCGCATTTGTGAGTCAACTATTACCCCACCACCCTCGTTGAGCTTTAGGCCAGCTTCTTTTGCAAGGCGGCTATTAGGACGAACACCTATTGACAAAATAACTAAGTCAGCTTCTACTTGGGTTCCACTTTTCAAAGTAATTTTTGTGACCATGTCATTGGTTTCAAATGATTGGACGCCGTCTCCTAAATGGAGGTCCACGCCATTCATCACCATATTTTCATGAATTAATTGGGCCATTTCAAAGTCTAAAGGTGCCATAACTTGGTCCATCATTTCGATTAGGCTAACATTTATTCCCAAGGCATGTAGGTTTTCTGCCATCTCAACACCAATAAAACCACCACCAATAACTGCGGCTCTTTTTGGTTTATGGTCACTAATGAATGCTTTTATATTGTCTGTATCTGGAACAGTCCAAAGAGAAAAAATATTAGGCCCGTCTATTCCTGGAATAGGCGGTTTTAATGGAGACGACCCCGTCGATATTACTAGGGTGTCATAGGATTCAAGGAATTTCTCCTTGGTTTTTAAGTTTAATACCCTTACAGTTTTATCTTCTGGATTAATAGCAACTACTTCATGGCCAGTTCGAACGTCAACATTATAACTTGCCTTCATCTTTTCTGGTGTTTGGATGAGAAGGGTTTCTCTATCCTTGATAACGTCGCCAATGTGGTAAGGCAGTCCACAATTAGCATAAGAAATGTAGTCACCTTTTTCGAAAATGATAATTTCCATTTCTTCGTCTAATCGCCTTAACCGGGTTGCTGTAGTAGCACCACCAGCGATTCCACCAATAATTACGGTTTTCTTTTTCATTTTTTCCCTACCTCATCTTTGAGCTAATCTGCAGCAATAGGTTGTTAAAAATTATACTATCTAAGGAATTATATAATAATAAAGGGGATAATTCTGTAACAATGTTACAAAATTAAGAGTGTATTTGTATTTATTAAAAAGATTTATAAAAAAAAGGCCTTAAAGAAAGGCCTGAAGAGATTAGCATTTATGGCATATACTGTTGGACAATTAATTCAACAAAATCATGCATAACATAAAAGTAAAAATAATAATGGATTTCTTCAGAAGGAGTCTCTTGAAGAAATGAAGAAAAGTCGTCATTGAAAGCCTGTATAAAACCTGCGCTATTCAGAAAAAACTGCCCATCCTCTAAATCATTGGTGGGGAATATTACTGATCTAACATTTTTAGACAAGGTAAGCTCATAGTTGACATTTCGATCTGCAATATAAAAACCACCTGGTTGACTTGAGTCTTCTACAAATTGTTTCCCTAAAACAGTAAGGGTATAAGTGTCATCTTTATTATCAATGATGCTATCAATTTCACCAAACCTCTTTTCTGCCCCATCTTTTATTATTTGGTTGGCAAAATCAGTTATTAAATAGTCCAGCGTAATTTCGGGCTCCTCATATGTGCCTCCAGAAAGGTCTGATTTCCAGCATCCACCAAGAGATAAAACCAATAAAAAGCACAGAGTCAATAAGGCAGTTCGCCTAATAAAAAGATTTCTAATCATAAGAACCTCCCATGAGCTTTTATAAAAGCTACTATCATTCGCGACATTATGCTCTAAATTTTATTAATTATACCACGATTTACGAGAAATACACAATAAAGTCGTAGAGGATAATGGTTTACCACCCTTATTTCTCCAAGATTTGCCTACATGTAGAGAGGGTTTTGTGTATTGGCTACAATATATTGTGAAAATTTTCTAGAAATAATATTTTCGGGAGGAATTTCAAAAATAATGGAGGATAGAATAGGCTTATTGGAGGAAAGTGGTTGTAATGTGGTGCAAAATGGAGTAAAGTGGGGTTAATGAAATAGCTAATATGGAGGAGTGTCCCATGTTGATGGGTAAGTACCTAAATTCAATTGATATAAAATTTAGAATGATTGTCCCTGCAAAATTTAGGGACAAGTTGGAGTATAAGTGCGTTCTAACTAGGGGGATTGATCATTGCCTATATATTTATCCCATGGATGAATGGGAAGTATTAATGGAAAAACTCTCTAGCCTACCTATGAGTGATCCTGATGCAAGAGCTTTTGTAAGGCATTTTTATGCTAACGCAGTTGAATGCGACATTGATAAGCAAGGGAGAATAACTCTGCCTCTGGAATTAAGAGAATGGGCTGGAATTAAAAAGGACTTAGTAACCCTTGGCCTATTAAACCGCATTGAAATTTGGAGCATTGACAGTTGGGAGGATACAGACAACAAAACTGAGCTGGAACACAGCGATTTTGCAAAGAAGATGATAGAGTATGGAATTTAATCACAAAGCAGTTCTTTTTGAAAAATGCTTGGAGAGTCTAAAAGTAGATCCCCATGGCATATATGTAGATGGAACCCTTGGAGGTGGAGGGCATGCTTATGGTATATGCCAACAGTTGGACCAGGAAGGATGGTTTGTTGGTATTGATAGGGACCAAGCAGCTATTCTCGCAGGCGGGGAAAGGCTAAGAGAATTCAAATGTCGTAAGTCTTTTGTCCAGAGCAACTATGCTGAGATAAAAGAAGTCTTGGATACATTGGGGATTGTAGAAATAAATGGAGCACTACTTGATTTAGGAGTGTCCTCTTTTCAACTAGACAATGCTGAACGAGGGTTTTCCTATATGCAAGAAGCATCTTTGGATATGCGTATGTGCCAAGACGATTCTCTGACGGCATATAGTGTAATAAATGAATATAGTAAAAGGGAATTAGCAAGAATTATTAAAGAGTATGGAGAAGAAAGATGGGCAAGCAGAGTTGCCCAGTTCATTGTAGAAGCCCGAAAAGAAAACCCTATTGAGACAACACAAGAGCTAGTATCAATAATAAAAAAGGCGATTCCAGCAGCTGCTAGAAGAGATGGTCCCCACCCAGCTAAAAGAACATTTCAAGCTATCAGAATAGAAGTAAATGACGAGCTAGGGCTTTTGGAACAAGCTGTTGAGGATTTTGTTGACATTTTAGCACCTGGTGGGCGGATGGCAGTTATTACTTTTCATTCTTTAGAAGATCGAATTGTAAAAGAGGTTTTTCAAAGACGCCTAAACCCTTGTATTTGCCCCAAGGAATTCCCTGTTTGTACTTGCGGCAAGATAGCTGACATTAAAAAGATAAGCAAAAAGCCAATAATTGCTGATGAATTGGAATTAGAAGAAAATCCAAGAGCTCGAAGTGCAAAACTTAGAGTAATTGAAAAGACAGGAGGTGCAAAATGATTGCGGCGGATCAATGGTATGAATACCAACAACAATATCGTAGATTTAGCTTTGACATGAAACCCGCTGAATCAATTTGCCTTGAGGAGAAAAAGAAATCTAGGACTTCTCCCAAAGATAGGTTGGGTTTGATGATTTTAACTCTACTTATGGGCTTAGTATTTGTCGGGATGATTATAGTTGCTGCTTATGGAGCCAACATAAAATATGATATAAATACTTTGGCAAAGGAAAATGCAGTAATACAAGGAGAGATAGAAAACCTGAATGTAAAAATCAAATGTGCCGTAAATATTGGAACCATTGAGGACAGAGCCATAAATGAGCTAGGGATGGTTTATCCGGAGATAGATCAATTTAGATATCTAGGAGCTAAAACAGAAACCACCCATAATTTAGCAACACTCATTAAAGAAAAAGCCTACAATTAATCCGAGAAAAAACTGCATAAAAGCTTAAACCAGACAACTTAATCAGTTAAAATAGAGTATGTCTGGTTTTCTTTAGAATATAGAAGATAGGTGAAGATCATGGGCAACACAAATAATCGAACAAAGAAAAGGTTGGTAATTTGCTTTGCATTTATATGCCTATTAATAGTTGGTCTTTCTTTTAGAGTTGGTTGGGTACAGATAGTCAAAGGTGAGGAATACAAAAGAATGGCTGCTGGACAACAAACCAGAGACATTTCAATTGTGGCAAAACGAGGAACTATATATGATAGAAAAGGTGAAGAATTGGCTATGAGTGCAATAAGCTTTTCAGTATGGGTTCGCCCCAAAAAGATTTGGGAGGGTGAAGAGACTGGGAGCAAGGAAATTAAGGCGGAAAAATATTTGGCTTCACTTTCTGAAACTTTAGGAATTGAGCTAGAAAAAATAGAGGGAATGACCAAAACGGATTCCCCTATGGTTAAAATTGCAAAACACCAAACCAAAGAAGTCGCCAATTCCATTATGGAACTTAATATTCCTGGTGTTGAAACCAGTGAAGAAGTAAAAAGATACTATCCCCTAGGCCCCTTTGCTTCTCATCTCCTAGGCACAGTTACAGATGATAGTGTGGGACTTTCTGGAATTGAGTTAAAGTATGATAGGTTTTTAAGTGGAGTGTCTGGAAGATGGATCAAAAGTGCCGATGTTGATGGAAATGGACTTGCCTACGGTGTGGAAAAGTATTACGAAGCCTCAGATGGGCTGAATGTAGTTTTGACTCTAGACTCTGTTATCCAACATTATGTTGAAAAAGCAATAGAGGATGTACTGTTAACAACTGGAGCAGACAGAGTTTGGTGTTTGGTGATGGAACCAAAAACGGGGGATGTTTTGGCAATGGCAGCTCTTCCAGACTATGACCCCAATAATTCAAGAGTTCCCCTAGATCCACAAGAAGCAGAATATGTAAGTTCCTTAGGGGAAAACGAACAAACTGTATATTGGAATAAAATGTGGAGAAATTCCATGGTTAGTGATACCTATGAACCTGGATCCACCTTCAAACTTATAACAGCGGCAATAGGTCTAGAAGAAGGAGTCACATCATTAAAGGAAAAATTTGTTTGCACAGGGTCTATAGATGTATACGGAAGTGTTTTGAGGTGTTGGAGACATGGTAATCCCCATGGAAGCCAAAGCTTTGTAGAAGCAGTGGGGAACTCTTGTAACCCTGTACTAGTACAAGTTGCCCAGCGTGTGGGAGAATCCAAATATTATACCTATTTAGACATGTTTGGGTTTTCAGAAAAAACCAATATAGACTATCCGGGAGAGACCACATCAATCCTACAGTCACGGACTTCTGCAAACCCCGTAGGCCTTGCTACCATGGCATATGGTCAAGGAATTGCTGTTACACCCATACAAATATTAACGGCTGTTTCCGCTTTCGGCAATGAGGGCAAGCTAATGCAACCCAGACTGGTAAGTGGGTTAACAGATAAAAATGGCAAAACAGTAGTGACCTTTGATCCCAAAGTTGTAAGGCAGGTGGTTTCCAAGCAAACATCCCAAGAGATGAGGGAAATTATGGAATCAGTTGTATCTGAAGGCGGTGGTGGAACAGCAAAGGTTGATGGCTATAGAGTTGGAGGGAAGACTGGAACCGCTCAAAAGGCAAAGGATGGGGGCTATATTGATGAAACCTATTCATCCTTTATTGGGATGGCACCAATGAATGATCCTCAGGTAGCAATATTATTAGTAGTTGACAACCCAAAGGGTGTAAAATATGGTAGTGTTACAGCAGCACCCGGAGCACAAAAAATACTTGCAGAAACATTAAGGTACCTAAATATAGAACCGGAATTCACTGAAGCGGAATTAGTAGCCTTGAGAAAGGATACTGTTATTGTGCCTAACCTGACAGGTGAGAGTATTGAAAATGCCTCGGGTATCCTTGGTGGAATGTTCCTAAATGCAACCACATCCCCACTCTTGCAATCTTCAGAAGAAAAAATGGTAAAAGACCAGTATCCAAAACCAGGGGAACATGTTAAAAAGGGTACGACAATATATTTATATTGGGATTAAAGAAAGGCGAAACCATAATGAAAACCTTAACCCTTGGCCAAGTAGAAAAGGCGACAGGAGGGAAACGTATTAAAGGGAACAACAATGAAAAGATAATAGGTGTTTGCGCTGACTCACGGAAAGGTCAGCCAGGTTTCCTGTTTTTTGCTTTGCCTGGAGAACATAATGACGGACATGAATTTTTGGAATCCGCCAAAGCCTCTGGTTGCATAGGCGCTGTAATAAGCCGAGATATAGAAGATTTTCCCATGGATCATTGTATAATGGTAGAGGATACACTAAAAGCCCTACAGGAATTATCACTATACTTCTTAGAGACATTTTCTATTAAAAAGGTTGCTATTACTGGTAGCACTGGCAAGACAACAACAAAGGATATGGTGGCTACAATCTGTGAGACAAAATTCAAGACTGCGAAAACACAAGGCAATTACAATAATGATATTGGCCTCCCCCTTACAATCCTGTCTATGGATGAGGGAACAGAAGTGGGAATATTTGAAATGGGTATGGATCAACCTGGAGAGATCCATTTCCTTGCCACTTTAGTGAAACCAGACATTGGGATTATAACAAATGTTGGTCATTCTCATTTAGAAAAACTTGGTTCAAGAGAGAATATATTGAAGGCGAAATTAGAAGTAGTTACTTATTTCAATGAGGCCAACACCTTGATTATCAACGGCGATGGAGACATCTTGACTGAATCAGCGGCAAAAGGCAACTATAAAACCATTACTACAGGTGCAAACAAAAATAGTGATTACAAAGTAAGTAACATAAAAGATAATGAAGAGGGAATCTCATTTGATCTTGAATTAGCTGAGGAAAAACATCAGGTTATCCTGCCTGTTCACGGAAGCCACAATGCTTTTAATGGAGCACTAGCACTTGCTTGTGGCCGAGAATTAGGCATTTCTCTAGAGGATGGTTTAAGGGGACTAGGTAATTTGGTCTTAACAGAAAACAGATTAGAGATTTCACAAAAGGATAACATAAAGGTTATAGACGATACCTATAATGCTAGTCCAGACTCAGTTAGAAGCGCAATTGATGTTTTACTTGCCCAAAAAGGACAGCGTAAGATTGCTATTTTAGGGGACATGTTTGAATTAGGTGAAGAAGCCGAGAAGTATCATTATGAAATTGGTAAATACGCTGGTGAGCAAGGAGTGGATGTGGTTGTCACAGTTGGAGATTTAGCATATAATATTGCACTAGGAGCAAGAGAATATATTTTGGAAGAATTGGTTTTATCATATGCAAACCGAGAGGCATTTATCCCTGAAGCCCAGTCTCTTATTCGATCAGGAGATGTAGTATTGGTTAAAGCCTCAAGGGGTATGAAACTGGAAGAGATAGTCAAAGAAATCTTGGATTAGGAGAATTTATGGGAATAGTACAATTACTGATATTACTGGTGATGGCATTCATGATTAGCACTGTGGCTACGTCACTTGCAATACCTATATTGCAAAGAAAGCATACAGGACAAAATATTCGGGAGGAGGGGCCTTTATCCCATATGTCTAAGTCTGGTACTCCCAGTATGGGAGGGATAGCCATTATTGCTGCTACACTAGTTACTGTGGTTGCCACAAAACAATTGACCCTTACTACAGGTATATTAGTTTTTGGCCTTGTTGCCTTTGGTGCAATTGGATTTGCAGATGACTATTTGAAGATAATCAGACGAAACAATTTAGGATTGAGAGCTTGGCAAAAATTTGGATTACAAACCATTGGAGCCCTTGCTCTAGTTTTAGCTATGAGTCTTGTTTTGGACAGAGGCACTCTTGTCTTGCTACCCTTCACTGGGGAGACATTTGATCTAGGTAAGTGGTATGTTCCTTTTGCAGTATTTGTAGTCTTGGCTATGGTGAATAGTGTGAATTTGACAGATGGCCTTGATGGCCTTGCCTCTGGAGTTACTGGTGTTGTTGCAGTATTCTTTGCACTAGCTGGCGTAACCCTGGCTAATGCAGTAGGTAGCTCATTTGCTATTTGCTTGGCGGGAGCTTGTATAGGCTTTTTAATATTCAACCGATATCCAGCGAAGATTTTTATGGGAGATACAGGATCTTTAGCTTTAGGTGGTGGACTGGCCGCTGTTGCTATTCTCCTGAATATGGAATTATTTTTACCAATAGTGGGATTTATTTTTGTTATTGAGGCCTTATCAGTTATAATTCAGGTAGTAAGCTTTAAGACTAGGGGCAAAAGAGTATTTAAAATGTCTCCTATTCACCATCATTTCGAGCTATCTGGAATGAAGGAAACTAAAGTTGTTGGCATGTTCTGGGTGGCTACAATAATCTTTTGTGGCATAGGAATAGGAGCGATGTAATGGAAAAAGATTTTGAAGGAAAAAGAGCAAGGCAATTCCAGGGTAAAAAGGTCCTTGTGGTAGGTATGGGAAAATCAGGCCTTGCGGTAACCCAAGCCCTCCTCAAAATTGGCGCTAGCGTTACTGTTCAAGATATCAAGAAAAAAGAAGATGTGGATTCCCAACTAATCCAATTTTTGGAAAACGTTGGGGTTAAGTGTTATTTTGGTATAAAACCAGATCCCAAAGATCATTTTGATATGGTGGTTTTATCTCCAGGGGTCCCTACCTACTTGGATTTTATTGCAGATGCAAAAGATTCTGGTGCAGAGATCATTGGGGAATTGGAAATAGCTTATAGGGTTGGATCTGGAACATATATTGCTATTACTGGGACCAATGGAAAAACCACTACTACGGCTTTGGTAGGAGAGATATTTAGACATGCTAAACGTAAAACATTTGTGGTTGGAAATATAGGGGTTGCGGTTATTAGTAGGTCTTTGATTTCAACAAAGGATACTTGGCTTGTAACGGAAGTATCAAGTTTTCAGCTAGAAACTACAAAGTACTTTAAGCCATTTATTTCTTCCATATTAAATATAAGTGAAGACCATATGGATCGTCATGAAACAATGGAAAACTATATAAGAGCAAAAGGTGAAATTTTTAAGAACCAAGAAGCATCGGATTATACTGTGATAAATGCAGATGATGAGGCTTGCCTACTACTTTCTTATAGGGCTCCATGTAAAGTTGTGTATTTCAGCAGAAGCCGAGAACTAGATTTTGGTTGTTTTGTTAGGAACAATCAAATAATTATCAAAGATGAAGAGGGCAAAGAAAGCCAAGTTTGCAGTACAAATGATTTACTGATACCAGGAGATCATAATATTGAAAATGCCCTTGCTGCCACAGCTATATCTTATTATTCAGGTGTTGCTACGGAGACTATTGGTCAGGTTCTCAAGACTTTTAATGGGGTTCCCCACCGTCTTGAGTTTGTTGAAGAAATAGACGGAAGAAGATTTATAAACGATTCAAAAGGAACAAATCCCAACTCTACAATAAAGGCCATTGAAGCTATGCCAAAGGGGATAGTTCTTATCGCTGGGGGCTATGACAAAGGAGGGACCTTTGATAGCTTGATTGATTCTTTTAATGGAAAAGTGAAAGCCCTTGTCTTAATGGGGAAAACCGGCCCATTGATTAGAGAGGCTGCAGAGGCTAAGGGGTTCAATGAAGTCACCATGGCCAAGGATATGGACGAAAGTGTTCGCCTTGCTTATGGACTGGCATCCCCAGGGGATACTATATTGCTTTCTCCCGCCTGTGCAAGTTGGGATATGTACACAAATTTTGAACAGAGGGGTGAACACTTTAAAACCTTGGTACACAAATTAGCAAATTAGAAAAACGGGGAGAATGGAATGAACTTGGGCATTAAAAGAATGAAATCAGGGGATTTCCTTATTGTATTGATAACCATGGCTTTCGTTATATTTGGCGTTACTATGGTTTTTAGCGCCAGCTACTATACAGCAATAAGTGATTATGGAGACCCCTATTATTTCCTTAAGAGAGAGATTATATTCGCAGGAATTGGAACTGTTCTAATGCTGGTTACCGCTACCATTGACTACCATATATATCAAAAAATATACTGGGGAATCCTGGCAGCTTCTCTGGTTCTTCTTATGCTGGTTTTCACTCCTTTAGGTGTTACTCGAAACAATGCAACACGTTGGATTGGAGTAGGAGACCTGACCTTAATGCCAGGAGAAATAGCAAAGTTAGCTGTAATTATTTTTGTGGCTATATATTTAAGTAGCGACCCTTCACACATTAGGAGCTTGAAATATGGGGTTTTGCCTCTCTTTGGGGTTGGTGGCATTTTCTTTGGCCTCATCTATATGCAGCCAAACCTTTCTACTGCGATTACCATATTTTTAATAATTGTAGCTATGCTCTTTGTGGCTGGAGCTAAACTCTGGCACCTAGGTATAGTTTTAGGAACAGGTGCTTTATTGGGATTTTTTGCTGTGTTTGTAGACCCTGACGGTGGTTATCGCTTAAGCAGAGTTACAAGTTTTCTTGACCCTTTTGCAGATCCTCTCAATACTGGCTATCAAGTGGTTCAATCATTATATGCCCTTGGGTCAGGAGGTCTTTTTGGAGTAGGCATAGGAAAGAGCATCCAGAAAAACCTTTATTTACCTGAGGCCCATAATGATTTTATTCTTTCTATTATTGGAGAAGAACTGGGATTTATCTCTATTATTATACTTTTCTTGGGATACATTTTCTTGCTGTGGAGGGGGATACATATAGCGATTAATGCCAAAGATTTATGCGGAACCCTAATAGCAAGTGGGGTAACGTTGATGCTGGGAATTCAGATAGTATTGAATGTGGCCACAGTTACATCTAGTATGCCGCCGACAGGAATAACTCTGCCTTTTATAAGTTATGGAGGGAATGCAATTTGGATGTTCATGATTGCAATGGGACTACTAATTAATATTTCTCGATATAAGGGAAAATGAAGAGTTAATTTGATTTGCTTATATATGGGAAGATGATAAGTGAACCTGATTTGCTGAAGTGTGAAAAGAGAAAAATGCTTTGGAGTTCTGACATAAGGGAAATGACAAGCTGATTTGGATTAGAAAAAATGGGGTTGAAGTGATGAAGGTTATTATGACATGTGGTGGCACAGGTGGACACATCTACCCGGCCATTGCCATAGCCGATAAAATAAAGGAAGAAAACCCCCATGCCCAAATTATCTTTGTGGGTACTGGAAGGCCCCTAGAAAGAAAGGCAATACCAGCTGCAGGCTATGAGCTAAGAACCATTTCTGCTAGCGGCTTTCATCGTAGGAAAATATATAGAAATTTTGTTACCGGCAAAGATATGGTAAAGGGAATGATCCAAGTAGGCCGAATTATAAAAGACTTTAATCCCCTGGCTGTAATAGGCACAGGTGGATACGTATGCGTTCCGGTTATTATGAGAGCCCATCAAATGGGCATTAAGACATACATACATGAACAAAACGCAAAACCTGGCTTAGCTAATCGATTCCTGGCATCTCGAGTAGACAAGGTTTTTTTAGGCTTTAAAGAAGCTGCGCCATACTTTAAGAACCAGGAGAAGATAATTGTAACGGGGAACCCAATTAGAAAATCCTTTGAGGGAAGCTCAAAAGTGGAAGCCAGGAAACAACTTTCCTTGATGGAAGATACTTTTATGCTAGTAATATTTGGTGGGAGCCTTGGAGCTTCCATAATTAACGAAGCAACCGTCGAAGCTTTACCTATTTTGTCCACCCAAAAAAATATTTTCATATATTTTGTAACGGGTGGTAGATACTATGATCTGATAGAAAGAAGGCTAGACGAAAAGGGGTTAGGGGACAAGTCGAATATTAAACTCATGGAGTATGCGGAAAATATGGATATATTACTGGCAGGGGCAGATTTAGTTGTATCAAGGGCTGGAGCCTTAACCCTAGCAGAAGAAACCTTGGTTGGAACCCCGGCCATACTAATACCCTCCCCAAACGTTACGGGAAATCATCAATTCTATAATGCCCTGGCAGTATCCGAAAATGGTGGAGCTATTATTTTGAAAGAAGATGAAGGCTTGGGAAGCAAACTAGTACAAACAATACTAGACTTAATGGGTGATCCCCAAAGGTTAGATAATATGGGAACTGCCATGAAAAAGCTTGGTAGCAAAGAAGGTGCTAAGTTTATATATGAACATCTAGATTTAAGGAGTGATGCCCCTAAGAGTGAGAAATACTTTGGATAAACTAATAGTATTCAGCTAATGAAAAGCCATTTATCTACTTATGATAATTAAAAAAAGAGAGATCATTAATGAAATATGAAGTTAAGGGAAAAAAGAAGCGTAGGAAAAAGAAACATTATCTACTCCGTTTTATTCTGATCTTGTTGGTGGGAATAGGCGGATACTTTTTTATGACTTCTCATATATTCGACATTGCAAAGGTTGAAGTCCGAGGACAAAACCACTACTCAGCTGACGAGGTTATATTAATAGCAAATCTTGAAGACACAACAAATCTCTTCCAACTAGATAAAAAGGACAGAATTGCATTAATGAAGGAAGATCCATATATCAAAGAGGTTTCCATGAGAAGAAAACTTCCAGAAACTTTGCTGGTGGAAATCATAGAGCGTACAGAAGATGCAGGAATAGCATATGGTGATTCCTATGTCCTTATCCATAGAGACGGTATGGTACTTGGAAGGGTAGACCAACAACCGGAAATACCAATTTTAATGGGTATGACTATTATAAATATGCAAACTGGAGAAAACCTGGAAGTTGAAGAAGGAACAGTTTTAGAAAACACCCTACTTTTACTAGATACAATGGAGGCGAGAAATTTATTCTTCAAAAAAATAGACATATCAAATGTGGTTATAAAGGCTTATATATATGATAAATTGATTTGCCAAGGACGGCCTGAAGACATAATGGAAGCAATGGAAAATGGAAATTTGGAGGCGGTTTTGCTAGACCTTTTAGGTGAAGGTATTCAGCACGGTACAATTCATTTGGGTGGAGGAGGTTACTGTTCCTTTAGCCCCCTAGTACCTTAAAATCAAAGGATTCTCAAGATACTTAGATAATTGTGAAAGGATACTGAAAATATGGAAAAATTAAAAAAGAGAATTTTAGAAGAAGGGAAGGCTATTGGTAGAGATATAGTTAAGGTGGATAACTTTCTAAATCACCAAATTGATGTAGCTTTCATAGAAGAGTTGGGAGAGGAATTCAGAAATCGATTTTCCGACTGTAGCCCCAACAAAATTCTTACAGTAGAGTCTAGTGGTATAGCTATAGCATGTGAAACTGCCAAAGGCTTTTCTAAAATTCCTGTGGTATTTGCAAAGAAGGCTGCACCTAATACTTTAGTTGAGGGTTACTACTGTGCTCCCGCAAAATCTTTCACAAAGGGGATTGTTTCCACACTAAGAGTTTCCAAGGATTTTCTTGGGCCCCAGGACAAGGTGTTGATTATCGATGACTTTCTTGCATCAGGAGAAGCGGCTCTTGCTCTTTGTGAATTATGTCGACAAGGAGGAGCTGAAGTCCTAGGTATTGGTGCAGTAATTGAAAAACAGTTTCAGGGTGGTGGGAAAAAGTTAGCTAACAAGGGCTATAGATTTGAGTCTCTAGCTGTAATCAAAGAGATTCAAGATGGACTGATACTCTTCGATTAAGATTGTCGTGAATATATAGTAAAGCAGAGGAACAAGTAAAGGATTAAAGGAAAAAGAAGGATTAATCGTACTTAATGTCGTAGTAACCAGGAGAACGTACGAGTTAACACGAACTTTAATTGAATTCATATAAAAAATATATTAGAATATCCCCTGGATACCTTTACGAGAATATTTTGTTCGATATAATGGGACTGTAACAAGCGAAATCAATCATATATTTTTTAAAGAAGGAGAAATAAAATGAAAAAAGTCTTAGCGATAGTATTGGCCTTGGTTCTAGTCCTAAGTTTTGCTGCATGTGGTGGAACAGATGTAGAGCCCAATGGCGAAGATGCTACATTAAAAGTTGGATTTATCTATATTGGAGTCATTAATGACGGTGGTTTTACGCAAGCACATCATGAAGGAACCACAGCTATGGAAGCTCATTTTGATGGAGCGGTAGAGACAAGATATATTGAAGGTGTTGACGATACTGACAAGCAGGCTTCCCTTGATGCCGCATTAAGCTTAATTGACCAAGGCTGTAAAGTTGTTGTAGGAACAAGTTATGGTTTCATGGATGCATTAGACGAACTTGCAAATTCTGGAGATTATGATGATGTTGTATTCCTCCACTTCTCTGGGAATAAGAGTAACGATACAAATTTCGAAAACTACTTTGGTGCCATTGAGGATGCTAGATACCTGTCAGGAATGGTAGCAGGAAGCATGACAGAGACAAATTTGTTGGGGTATGTTGGAGCTCATCCATATACAGAAGTAAACATTGGCATTAATGCATTTACACTTGGTGCTCAAGCTGTTAACCCCAATGTTGAAGTTAAGGTTGTATATATCAATTCCTGGTATGACCCTGAAAGAGAAAGAGCAGCCGGAGATGAATTAATTGCTGCAGGATGTGACGTTATTGCCCAGCATTGCGATACAACTGGCCCACAGGTTGCAGCTTCTGAAGGCGGCGGCTATGCAATTGGATATAACTTCCCAAACAATGTTGCCCCTGATGCCTTCCTAACTGCTCCTATTTGGCACCACGAGGTATATTTAATTGATAGGGTCCAAAAAGTATTGGATGGAACATTTACTCCAGAAAATTATTATGGAAATCTCACTGATGGATATGTAGCCCTTGCCGAAATGACAGATTTAGTTCCTGCTGATGTTCAGGAAATGGTAATGGCTAAAAAAGCAGAAATCGAGTCAGGCGCTTTCGCTCCATTCTCAGGTTACATTGAATATAACGATGGAAGTGTAATGAACGAAGAAGGCCACTCTATGACCATAGCAGAAATTTGGCAGATGACGGGTCTAGTAAAGGGTGCAAAATAGAAACTAGTTATTGACCATCATGTTGTTTTTAGATAAACTATAGCTGATACTTAAATCTTGCAGGGGGCATTCATCGATTGACTGTCCCTTGCCTTATCTTGGAGGGCAATGGTGCTTGAGCAAATAGCAATTGAGATGAGAGGTATATGGAAATCATTTGGATCTTTGATAGCCAATGAAGATGTGAACCTTGCTGTAAAAAGTGGGGAGGTTCATGCGCTTTTAGGGGAGAATGGTGCTGGAAAATCCACCCTGATGAATATGCTTAGTGGAATCTACAAGCCGGATAAAGGCGATATTTTAGTTGAGGGGGAGAGAGTGAGTTTTGCTTCTCCAAAGGATTCCATTCGAAGAAGAATAGGGATGATTCATCAACACTTCAAATTGGTGGACATTATGACGGCAAAAGACAACATTATCCTGGGTCAACCCTCAGGTTTTTTTCTAAGGGGGAAAAGGTTAACTGAAAAAATACGAGAGATATCAGATCAGTATGGTTTAGACATTGACCCCGACAAAAAAGTTTATGACATGTCAGTTGGAGAAAAGCAAACCCTTGAAATAATTAAGGTCTTATATCGTGGGGCTAAGATATTAATAATGGATGAACCCACTGCAGTCTTAACACCTCAAGAAATCAAGAAACTCTTTCAAATAATACAAAACATGAAGAACCAAGGTTGTGCCATCATTATAATAACACACAAATTAAATGAAGTTATGGAAATTTCTGACCGTATAACAATACTTAGAAAAGGGAAATCAATAAATACGGTTTTCACGGATGAGGTTGAAGTCCCTGAACTTATAGAAATGATGGTTGGCAAAAAAGTTGACTTAGATATACACAAGGATAGCTTTCCTAACCACAAACCTTTGCTTGCAATGGACGGGGTAACTATAAAAGACAGAGAAGGAAAATATGCTTTAGAGAGCATTAATTTTACCCTTTGCGATTACGAAATTTTGGGTGTGGCTGGAGTTGCAAAAAGTGGGCAAAAAGAATTGTGTGAGGTAATTGCTGGCTTGATTCCTGCAGAAAAGGGCCGTATTTTTTTTGAGGGTGAGAACATTTTAGGCAAAAGTCCAAGAGAAATTATTACCCTAGGCATAAGGATGGGTTTTATTCCTGAGGACAGATTGGGAATGGGCTTGATTGGAAGTATGGACATTGTACATAATATTGTATTAAAGGATTATCAAAGTCAACCTGGTATTTTCCTAAGAAGAGGACCCAGTATAGAAAAAGCGAAAAAAATCGTTGACTCCTTGGAGATAAAAACGCCTAGTATTTTTACAGCAGTTAGAAAGCTTTCAGGTGGAAATATTCAAAAGGTTTTATTGGGAAGAGAAATAGACTCCAGTCCCAAGGTGTTAATTACAGCATACCCAGTTCGGGGTCTTGATATAGGCGCTTCCCACAAGATATATGACTTATTGAACCAACAAAAAGCAGCAGGAGTTGGGGTTTTATTTGTTGGCGAGGACTTAGACGTTCTGATGGCACTATGTGACCGTATTATGGTGCTTTGCCATGGGAAGATTACAGGAATAGTTGATCCTGCCAATGTAACCAAAGAAGAGATTGGCTTACTAATGACCGGTTCTAGTCGGATAGAAGAGGAGGGCACCTCTCAATGAATATTTTGAGAATTGCTAAAAGGGATGATATCCCCAAAAGAAAAGAATGGCTTATTAGGGGAGGGGCTATTTTTCTTTCTCTGGTTTTTACAGGCCTAATACTTCTGTTTTTTAACTTAAACCCCCTTGAGATATTTAAGACGATAATAGAAGGATCTGTGGGTTCAGAAATGCGAATCAAGCAGACCATTATCAAGGCCGTTCCTCTTATAATAACATCTCTTGGAATTCTAGTTGCTTTCAAAATGAAGTTTTGGAATATTGGTGGAGAAGGTCAAATTATGATGGGTGCTTTTGCAGCTAGCTACGTGGCTTTATTTTTTCCGGAAATGCCAAAAGCCTTAACACTTGTGGTTATGGCCTTGGCAGCTATTTTACTAGGAGGCCTATGGGCCTTTATACCAGCGATATTTAAGGCCAAAATGGGAACCAATGAAACAATCTTTACACTTATGATGAATTATGTGGCCATTAAGTTTGTAACCTACTTGCAATATCAGGCTTGGATGGACCCTGCCGCAAATGGGTTCCCTAAAATTGCTCCTTTCCCAGAGTGGGCATTAATGCCTAAGTTCTTTGGTTTACATGTGGGGTGGATGGTAGCGCTAGTTTGTGTTGCATTAATATATGTTTTTATGAAGCATACGAAGAAGGGATACGAAATCACTGTTGTTGGAGAGAGCATCGAGACTGCCAGATACGCAGGGATGAATATTAACAGAGTTATTGTTACGGCAATGCTTGTTTCTGGTGGGCTTTGTGGTTTGGCTGGTATGATTCAAGTTTCAGCAGTTGAAAAAACTTTGGCTATAGGCATTTCTGGAGGCTACGGTTTTACTGCCATTATTACTGCTTGGCTTGCAAGGTTAAATGCAATTGCCGTTCTTTTTGTCTGCATAGTATTTGCCATGCTTATTCAAGGGGGTGCCTACATACAAGTTAGTCTTAATGTTTCAAGTGCCGTTTCTAATGTGGTTCAAGGAACTATTCTCTTGTTTGTTCTTGGTAGCGAATTCTTTTTGCAATACCGATTAATTCCAGGCAACAAATTTGGAAAAGCAAAAAGGGAGGTGGCATAGTATGGAAAGCTTTTTAGCTACATGTATTGTAGCCGCTACTCCTTTAATTTTTGCTACTGTGGGTGAACTAATCACTGAGAAGTGCGGCCACCTTAACTTGGGAGTGGAAGGGATGATGCTTCTTGGGGCACTTATAGGTTTTATGGCTGCTTTGAATACTGATAATGCAAGCGTTGCTTTAATGGCAGCCGCTCTAGCAGGGGCAGGTGGGGCCTTAATATATGCCATCCTTACCGTTACACTAAGGGCCAATCAAGTTGTTACAGGGCTAACTCTGACCATCTTTGGAACCGGCTTTGTTAGTTTTGTGGGACAAGACATGTTAGGAGCCATGATACCTTCTTCTGTAGCAGGGTTTTTTGCAAAAAAAACCTTGCCTATTTTGGGAGATATTCCATTTTTTGGTCCTGTATTTTTCAGGCAAGATATTTTTGTATACCTAGCATATTTTGTAGTTGTGGTGGCTAGCATATATCTTTATAAGACCAAACCTGGCTTAAACTTAAGAGCAGTAGGAGAGAACACTTCTTCAGCTGATGCCTCAGGTATCAATGTAGCATATTATAAGTATGCACATATTCTAATTGGAGGAGCTCTTTGCGGCTTGGGAGGGGCATATTTGTCTCTTGTGCGTGTTCCCATATGGCAATCAGATGTGGTAAGTGGTAGAGGTTGGATTGCAGTCGCTTTGGTTATTTTTGCATCATGGAATCCTATCAAAGCCTTCCTTGGAGCAATCCTGTTTGGGGGTCTTAGCATTTTGGGATTGAGGCTTCAAGCCATGGGAATATCTGTGTCCCAATATTTGGTTGATATGATCCCCTACTTAGCAACTATTGTAATTGTTATCATCAGCTCCCACAAAAAAGGCAAAGAAAATCAACCACCAATGGACTTGGGCAAATCATACTTTAGAGAGGAAAGGTGATAGATATGGGATCTAATTATATTTTTCCCAAAAATGGGGAAAATATTCCTAGGGCTCAAAAAGGCCAAGGGGTCTATGTTTATGATCACAAGGGGAAAAAATACCTGGATGCTTCTTCTGGACCAATGGCTGTAAATCTTGGCCATGGGAACAAGGATGTTATCCAGGCAATTAGCAAGCAGATGGACAATATCTCTTTTACCTATCGCAGCCAATTTACCAATCAGCCTTTGGAAGTACTTTGTGAAAAGATTGAAACTGTTGCCCCACAAGGTCTCAACAATATTTCTTTTTGTAGTAGTGGATCCGAAGCCACTGAACTAGCCCTGAAGATGGCCCACTCTTATTGGAGGGCCCAGGGGAAACCATCAAAAATCAAAGTGATTTCTAGATGGCACAGTTACCATGGGGCAACCTTAGGCGCCTTGTCTATGTCAGGAAATCCAGCTAGACGAAAAGAATATGCCGCCTACTTAAATGACTATCCAAACTTAGAACTGCCCTATTGCTTTAGGTGCCCCTACGAGAAGGCTTATCCTGAATGTAATTTGTTTTGCGCCAGATATTTTGAAAAATTGGTCAATCAAATGGGTGAGGATACGATTTCCGCTTTTATTGGGGAGCCTATTACAGGGGCCTCTGGCGCTGGAATAAATCCACCCCAAGGATATTTTGAAACAATTGAGAGGATATGCCGAGACAAGGATATTCTTTTTATTATGGACGAAGTTATTACTGGCTTTGGCCGCACAGGAAAGTACTTTGCCAGCCAGCATTACGATATAGCTCCAGATATAATAACTTTTGGCAAAGGAATATCCAGTGGTTATGGGCCTTTAGCGGGTATAATAGTAAGGGATTCAATCTACCAAGGGATGAAGGCTAAGGGTGGAGAATTTACCACAGGGCATACCTTTGGTGGTAATCCCTTGTCAACAGCGGCAGGGGTAGCCACAATGGAAGTTCTTGCCCAAGAGGACCTAGTGGCTGGAGTGGTAACAAAAGGTGAGTTCCTTGAAGAGAAGCTAATGGATGTTCTTGACAGGGTAAACATAGCCATTAATCTTCGTGGCAAGGGTCTTTTGTGGGGGATGGAGTTTGCAAGAAGTAAAGAAGATAGAACTCCTTTTTCTAAAGGGGTTAATCTTACAAATAGAATTGTTGAGACTTGTTTTAGTAATGGGCTAATAGTCTACCCCAGCAGTGGTTTTATTGATGGGGTTTTAGGAGATTCAATCCTAATAAGTCCACCATTTATAATAAATAAAGAGGAAATGATTGAGTTGGCATCCCTATTGGGGAAATCATTGCTAGATATAGAAAAGGAATTATCTAGCACACTCGCCATCTAGATCCAGCAGGATATCCAAGCCGTGTTTAATAGAGGGTAAAATATATTCTAGTATTTCTTTCACTGCTTTTGGGCTTCCCGGTAAGTTTACTATTAATGTATTACCTCTAATACCAGCTTCTGCCCTTGATAGCATAGCTCTGGGCGTAATGTTCAATGAATAGAAACGCATGGCCTCCGGAATTCCGGGGGTTCTTTTATCGACTACATTAAGGGTAGCATCAGGGGTTACATCCCGATGAGAAAAGCCAGTGCCTCCTGTGGTTAGGATTAAGCTTAGATGAAGTTCGTCAGCCCATTTTATCATGGTAGATTCAATCATGCTTTGATTATCAGGAAGTATAATTGACTCCTTATCCCAAAAATCGTCTCGTTCACGTAGTAGGTCCCGAATAAGTTTACCAGACAAATCTTCTCTTTGGCCTTGAAAGCCCTTATCACTGGCGGTCAAAATTCCAACTTGATACATGATGTTTCCTTTCTTATGTTAAATAGTTTACTTATGTGTGTATTATAATATAATAGAAAACAAGGAGGTGCAACAATTATGATTTATGTTCATTTAGCAGAAGGTTTTGAAGAGATTGAAGCATTAACCGTGGTTGATGTATTAAGAAGAGCAGATTTACAAGTGAATACAATTTCCATGGAAAAGACTTTAGAGGTCAAAGGAGCCCATGAGATTTTAGTAAAAGCAGACATTATGTTTTCCCAGGCTGATTATAAAATTTGTGAAATGATAGTTCTTCCAGGGGGAATGCCAGGAACAAGCAATTTGATGAATAATGAAGACTTGGGAAAGAAGGTTCTGGAATTTAACCAAGGGGGTAAATATCTGGCGGCCATATGTGCTGGCCCTATGATTTTTGGAGAACTAGGCATACTTGCAGACAAAAAGGCTACAATATATCCAGGTATGGAAAGTCACCTAAAGCAAGGGGATTATAAAGATATTCCAGTAGTTGTAGATGGAAACATAATAACTTCTCAAGGACCAGCAACAGCTATGAATTTTGCTCTGGAGTTAGTGGGTATATTGAAAGGCTCCGATGGAAAAAAGGAAGTTGCCAAAGGGCTTTTATTTAAGGAAGTCTAAAATATTTTTATGCTAACTTATAAGCTATAAGTAAATATTTTTATGGCTATAGATTGAAAGGATTATCATGACCAAAAGGATTAGGACTATAAAGGATATGGACTTAGAAAATGCTGACCTCCATGTTCATTCCAATCGTTCCGATGGGGCTTTATCTATTGAAGATGTAGTAGAAGAAATTAAAAAACAGGGTACTACTATTATGGCTATAACAGACCATGATGGTGTTTATGGTGTAAAAGAAGCCAAGAAGATAGCGGCAAATATAGGGGGAATTAAGATAATCCCAGGCATCGAGTTTTCAGCTAGTGGCCCTAGGGGAGAAGAGCTTCACATACTAGGATATTTTATTGATACTGATAATCCTGGCCTCACTCAATTAATCGAGGATGTTAGAGGGGCTCGAAGAGAAAGAAATGTCAAACTATATGAAGTTCTTACAGAAATGGGTCTTCACATTTCTGAAGATGATTTTTCTGGAATACCAAATGAGGGATATGTGGGCAAACCACTAATAGCCAGAAAATTGGTAGAAAAAGGCTTACTAAAAAACTTTTCGGAGGCCTTCAAGGATGGCAAGTTCCTTGACTCAAAAGAAATACGAGGAATCAAAAAAAGAAAAGCTTCGGCAGAAAAAATAATTCGAGTTATCAAAGAAGCAGGTGGGTTAAGCGTTTTAGCCCATCCAATGAAAATTAAAGGAATTGGCACTCGAGGAAGCCAAGAGTTTTGGTCTTATCTGTACAACTTAGCTAGACAGTTAAAAGACTATGGATTAGGGGGACTTGAGTGTTTTTATCCCAGCCACACCCAGGAAGAAAAAGAGAAAATTCTTGATATAGCAGAAACACTCGATCTATTTGTTACAAAGGGAACAGATTTCCACTCCCTAACAGAGAAAGGATAAATCATTCCCAACAGAAAAAGAATAAAGGCTATTGACAATATATGGTAAATAATGTAATATAATACCACAAGACACTTGGGGCTTGTTTGTGAATCAAGAAAGGAGATTATCCATGACTAACGAACGAGAAGAAATCACTTTTGAAATTGTGGAACATATTGGTGTTATAGCTACCAACCCTTCTGGTTGGACAAAAGAAATTAATATGGTAGCTTGGAATGGGGGGCCAGCAAAGTATGATCTTAGAGACTGGGACGGAACCCATGAGCACATGAGTAGGGGAATTACACTTCATCCAGAGGAAGCAAAGAAGTTGACGGAAATTTTATCTTCAAGGGAACTTTAAGCTCTGACAAATTTCAGGTTTATAGGTATTCATCGATTCCATAGAAGGAAGGTTCCAATGTAGCGGAACCTTCTTTTATATGTTATAATTTCAAATATTGAAGACAAATTCTGAAGGAGTAGCAATGAAAATAACAGTAATAAAAGAGCTTAGAGCCCAACCCCAAGTTCTCACATTAGAAGAAGGAATTCGATTAAAAGAAGTGGCGGATGATTTTCAGAGTCAAGTTCCTTACCGAATTTTGGCCGCAAAGATAAACAACAAATTAGAAGACCTTAACATAGAACTTAAGGAAGATTGTCAGGTTGAATTTCTTGATGTACGTTCACAATCTGCCAACTTGATTTATCAACACAGCCTAATAATGATATATCTAAAGGCTATATCTGACGTTTTGGGGAAGACAGATGTTGAAATCGCTAATTCCTTGAATAAAGGGCTATATACAGAAGTTCGTTTTTTTCGTGAGGAGCTAGATGAGAATGGAAAAAACGAAAGAAAGGAAAGTCGAATATCCGAGGATGAAATCATCTTGGTTGAAAAGAGAATGAGAGAGCTAGTTGCCTCTGACCTCCCTTTTACCAGACAGAGATATAGCCGTGAAAAAGCTGCAGAATTGCTGGTGGAAGATGGGGACGTAGAAAAGATGAGGATTCTCAATTCATCTAATGTAGACACCATGGTGTTCTATTCCCTAGATGGATATTGGAATTTTTTCTATGGAAAGATGGTCCCATCCACTGGTTATATTGAATACTTTGAATTGCGACCATATAATGATGGAAAGGCTGTTTTGTTAAGATTTCCCCACCACTCCAAACCCGACGAAGTTCCATTTTATGAAGATGATTTTTTGCTCTCAGAAGCTTTTGGAGAAGCAAAGAAATGGGGGCGACTTATGAAGTGCGCTTTCGTTTCTGACCTTAATGATAAAATCAAAGACGGTTCATATAAAGAACTTATTCTTATCAGCGAAGCCCTTCATGCAAAAAAGTTGGGGGAGGTTGTTGAACGCATCAAAGAGGAAGGGAAGAGAATTATTTTAATTGCTGGTCCTTCAAGTTCAGGAAAGACAACATTTGCAAAAAGGCTTGGAATTCAACTTCGCGTAGAGGGATTAGAACCATTGTATCTAGGAACAGATGACTATTTTGTAGAGAGGAAGGACACGCCTCTAGATGAAAATGGTGAGCCTGACTACGAGAGTTTGCGGGCCATAGATGTGGAACTCTTTAACCAGAACCTAAATGACCTCCTCTTAGGTAAAGAAGTGGACATCCCCTCTTTTGATTTTATAAAAGGAGAAAAACATTTTGGCCATAACTTAACATCCATTAAGCCAAACCAACTTGTAATAATAGAAGGCATCCATGCTTTAAACGATGCCATGACCCCCGAAATTGACCAGGATGATAAATTTAAGATTTACATAAGCCCTCTAACTAATCTGAATATTGATGCACACAATCGAATCTCTACTACAGATTCCAGAATGCTTCGTCGCCTAGTTCGTGATAATCTTTATAGAGGTCATGATGCTCAAAGAACAATCAGAGACTGGCCCAAGGTAAGAGCCGGAGAAGACGTAAACATATTTCCATACAACAGTAAGGCGGATGTCTTTTTTAACTCGGTTCATATTTTTGAACTTTCGGTGTTAAAGACCCATGCCATTCCATTATTAAAGGCTATTAAAAGAGAAGAGCCAGAATATGCTGAGGCTCATAGGTTTTTGGCATTTCTGAGGTTTTTTCAAGGCATAGAGGATGAACATATTATTCCCAACAACTCAGTATTGCGAGAATTTATAGGCGGCAGCATTTTTATGGAGTAGGGATAAAACAACCAGCAAGGAGGGATAGAAGAATGAATGCCAAAATGGTTTCAATATTAAAGAATTTTAAAAAACGAAATATAGAAGGGTATTATGCCGAAACTTCTGAAGAGGCGAGAACTATAGCCTTATCCATGGTTGAAGAAGGATCTGTTGTTTCTTGGGGTGGGTCAAAAACCCTGGAGGAAACTGGTATTCAAAAAGGGCTTTTTGAGCTTGAAGAGGCGGGCAAAATAATTATTATTGACCCTTTTAGACAAAAAGATCCAGAGGCTAATTATGAAGCACGGAGGCAAGGGCTATTAGCAGATGTTTACTTTCTAAGTGCCAATGCCATAACAACAGATGGAGAACTAGCGAACATTGACGGGACTGGTAACAGGGTTGCCGCATTAACTTTTGGGCCTAAGAAGGTTATAGTAGTTGCAGGTATAAATAAAATGACGGACAATTTGGAGGAGGCTATTAAGAGGGTAAAGGAAGTTGCATGTCCCCAAAATGCAATAAGGCTTGGAAGAAAAACACCTTGTGCACTTACTGGGCATTGCTGCGATTGTCTCCTACCAAAAGAAACAATTTGTTCTTCCATTGTTACTACGAGATTCAACTTAACGCCTGGAAGGTTAAATATAATATTGATAAATGAAAAATTGGGGTTTTAGAGGTT
>JAVEXZ010000033.1:0-8008 GCA_034003765.1 Anaerovoracaceae bacterium
GGAGGCTTATAAGAATGGCGAAATTCATAATTAAAGAAGATTTTTGGAGCTTATTTCCCCATGCTGAGATAGGGGTTATATTGGCTACAGGAGTAGATAATCTTTTGGAGGGAAATGAAGAGTTTCTAAGTGAAATTCAAGATTTGTTGTCTAAAGCAAACATCGAAGCAAAGAAGTATCTGGTTGAAGATGTTTTCAGTGAGAATATAGTTGTGGCACCATGGCGGGAAGCTTATCGTAAGTTCAAGACTAAAAAAGGGGTGCGTTGCTCGATTGAAGCTTTATTAAAGAGAGTGGAGAAAGGCAATGAGGTTTCCACAATCAATCCTTTGGTTGATATATATAATGCTGTTTCATTAACTCATGGAATTCCCTGCGGAGGGGAAGACCTAGATCAATTCGCTGGAGATTTAGTTCTTGGTTTTGCTAAAGGTGGAGAATCATTTTTGGCCTTGGGAGATGCTGAAGAAGACCCCGCTTTGCCTGGAGAAATAATATATCAAGATGACATAGGGGCAGTTTGCCGTTGTTGGAACTGGCGAGATGGGCAACGAACTATGCTTACTACTGATACCACTAGGGCCTTTCTTATTATTGAAAGTGTGGACCCTAGGAGATCAAGGGAATATAGAGATGCAATGGACCAGCTAGCTGATTTAGTGAAGAGGTATTTGGCAAAGGATGTCAATTGCACCTATTTAAGCACATCCAACCGAGAAATGGAAATAGAAATGGAAATATAATATGACTCTTTTAGAATTATTCGTTCCGAGAAATGGAAATATAATATGACTCTTTTAGAATTATTCATTATAGGTGTGGGATTATCTATGGATGCCTTGGCAGTTTCAATTTGCAAGGGACTTTCTATAGGTGGTTCCAAAATTAAGGGGGCCTTAATCATAGGTCTTTTCTTTGGTTTCTTTCAAGGAGCGATGCCAATTGTGGGTTGGGTCATGGGTAAACAGTTTGCCCATATTATTGCAGCGATTGACCATTGGATCGCTTTCCTTATCCTTGCCATTATTGGGGGAAGGATGATTTACAATTCTCTCAAGAGTGGGAGTTCTTGTGCATGTGGCCCGTTGAAATTACAAGAATTATTATTGTTGGCCATAGCTACCAGCATAGATGCCTTGGCTATTGGGGTAACCTTTGCTTTTTTGGATGTACAAATTCTTGCTGCTGCCTTTATTATTGGGGGGATAACATTTGCATTATCCTTAGGGGGTGTTTTATTTGGAAGCCGATGTGGAAATGCTTTTGGCAGCAAAGCTGAAATGTTGGGCGGAGGGGTTCTAATCCTTATTGGCCTTAAAATATTGCTGGAGCAGACAGGAGTGTTTTTATAGGCATGAAATACAATCAAGTTGCTGAAGGAGTTTTTATTGAGAGGCCTAATCGTTTCGTGGCTAAGGTTAGTATTAACGGAATCATTGAAAGTGTTCACGTTAAGAATACAGGGAGATGCCGGGAATTATTGATACCTGGAAGTCGGGTTTTTTTATCCAAGGCATCAAATCCCAACCGTAAAACAGCCTATGATTTAATTGCAGTATATAAAGAAGATGCTCTTGGAATAAAAGGTGGAGAGCCTATTTTGGTTAATATTGATAGTCAAGCTCCTAATAGAGTATTTGAAGAATATGTTGAGGCTGGGCATTTCCTCCCGAAAGTGTTAAAAATTAAGAGAGAAGCGACCTATGGAGATTCCCGCCTAGACTTTTATATTGAAACAAGAGATAAAAGAATATATGTTGAGATAAAGGGAGCTACGCTTGAGGTGGAGGGAAAAACTCTGTTTCCTGATGCACCAACCCCTAGAGGCATTAAGCATATAAGGGAACTGATAAAGGCAGTAGAAGCAGGTTATGATGCATATATTGTTTTCGTCGTACAAATGGCGGGGACCCATTCTTTTTCCCCAAACAGAAAAATGCATCCTCAGTTTGCAGATACTCTAAAATTGGCCCATGAAGCAGGGGTTTCAATTTTAGCCTTAGAGTGTAAGGTTACTCCAGATAGTCTCGCTATCAATCCAGAGACAAAAAGTATTCCCATAATCCTTTAAGAAAGTCGTAAGAATATTGAAGAGTCTTTGTTAATAATTATGTAGTATCCTTTTAGTTATAGGAGGGGATGAATGAATATTTTGGTATGCGACGATGACCGAGAAATAGTAAATGCCATAGAGATCTATCTGAAAAATGAAGGCTACAATGTGTTCAAGGCATATGATGGTCTTGAAGCTTTGGAAGTTTTGGAGGAAGAAGAAATCCACTTAATTCTTATGGATATAATGATGCCAGGTCTTGATGGGCAAAGGGCTACCATGAAAATCCGAGAGGCTAAGAATATCCCTATTATAATGATTTCTGCCAAGGGGGAAGACTACGACAAGATTACTGGACTAAATTTAGGAGCTGATGATTATATTACAAAGCCCTTCAATCCATTAGAGTTAATAGCTCGAGTGAAAAGCCAGCTAAGGAGATATGTTGATCTTGGAAGCCTTGAAAAGAAAAAGGGGATATGCAAAACTGGGGGTCTAGTCATCGATGATGAACAAAAAATGGTAACCTTAGATGGGGACCAGGTGCCAGTAACTCCAATAGAGTATGGAATTCTCAAATTTTTAACAGAAAGTGCAGGTATGGTTTTTTCCATGGACCAAATATATGAAGCCGTATGGAAAGAGCCAGCATATAATGTTGAGAATACGGTAGCCGTTCACATTCGTCGCATAAGAGAAAAAATTGAAATTAATCCCAAAGATCCTAAATATTTGAAGGTGGTGTGGGGAATTGGATACAAAATTGAAAAAAGGCAGTAGAGGTTTTTATGTTTTTATGGGTATTATTTGTGGGCTGGGATTCATAGCTTTTCTCACTGGTATTATGGGTTGGGATATAGTTATAAATGCAAGGGGTCATCTTTTTTCTTATGATCCTTTTGGACTAATGTTTTGGAATAGCTATTCAGGTAATTTAGGTTGGGTACGGGGTGAGTTAATCGTTTTCGCATTATTTGTGGTAGTAGGAGGAATATTAGCCCTTGCATCTTTGATCTATCTCATTAAAAAAGCCCGTAATCATGAGGAAGATGGCGTAATCCAGATTAAAGGTATTGATAGATGGTATACGGAGGTTCAATTGGCGGTGCTAGGACTAGTCTTTGCATTTGCTGGAAGAGTATTCTTGGGGTCCACATTTTATCTCCTCAGGTTTATCAATAATGGATTTAGGATAGGCCCAGGTGAGGGTATGCGTAACTTCACTTATTCAATTCTAAATGGCCAAATTTGGCAAGGTATATTAGGGATTCTTGTGGGACTTGCAGGAGCTTATATAGGGCTTGTTTTAATTCTATCTCTAGTCAAGAAAATTAAAGGCGGAACATTTTTCAAAGATTCCTGTATTGTTATATTTTTTAGCTATTTGTACAGAGTGTTTTTTGAAAGTGGAAGCACTATGAGAAAGGTTGTTCTCGGAGCTGTGATTATCGTTTTATTATCCGCCACTGTATTTTTAGCTCCCGTGGTCCTGGCTGTGATTTTGGTATTTGCTCCTAGATTTGTGCGAAAAGTTGATGCTATAAAAGAAGGCTTAGATGAAGTTGCTAGTGGAAACTTGGCTTACAAAATTCCTGTTGATGAGAGTAAGAATGGTGAGTTAGAAGAAATAGCTAGAGGTATTAATCAGATTTCTCAAGGGTCCCATATGGCGGTACAGAACGAAATCAAGAATCAAAGGATGAAGACTGAACTAATATCTAACGTTTCTCACGATTTAAAAACTCCTTTGACATCTTTGGTTACCTATATTGACCTACTCAAGACCGAGGGGTTAACCGGCAAGAATGCCCCGGAATACCTAGATGTGTTAGAGAGTAAAACTAACAGATTATGTGTTCTTACTGACAACTTATTTGAGGCGGCTAAAGCGGCAAGCGGATCTATGCCTGTAAAGCTTGAAAAGGTTGAGTTAGTGTCATTGGTTAATCAAAGCCTAGGGGAAATGAATCAACGGATACAAGACAGTGACCTGGAATTTATCTTAAACAACAAAGAGGAAAACTATTTTGTATGGGCAGATGGATCTTTAATGTGGAGAGTAATGGAAAACATTCTGGGGAATGCTTTGAAGTACGCAATGTCTAATACAAGGGTTTATCTTGATATAAAAGAAGGCAATGGAAAAGATGGGCAGGACTCTGATATTATTCAACTGGAAATGAAGAATGTTTCCAAAGAATCTCTAAATATGGATCCTTCTGAATTAATGGAAAGATTTACTCAAGGGGATGAGTCCAGAAACTCTGAAGGAAGTGGTCTTGGCCTTAGTATTACCAAAGATCTAATGAAGCTTCAAAATGGGTGGTTTGAAATAAAGATAGATGGGGATTTATTTAAGTGTATAGTTGTTCTTAATAAGTACAATGAAGAAGCTTAGAATATCTCCGTAAGATTTTCCCAATAACGTACTGGCATGAAATTGCGTTGACATTTCTTGTTGGTACGTTCTTTAATTGCAATAGTATCGAAATATGTTCGCCATTGGCTGCGAACCAGGACCTCTTCTCGTGCCAAGGAAGGTAATTTCTCGTATTCAAAGGGTGCGATTACGGAGCGGCCTTGGTTATAGAGAAGGGCTTTGCTTCTCCTAGTATCATGTATCACAAAATTCTCATGGCGAAAACGGTCACAAAAATGGGTGGCTAAAAGTGCAACCACATCATGGTCTGGAGTAATTGGGGCATAAAGGATATCCTGTTCTAAAAGTGAAAAGCGAATAAGCCCTTTAAGGCGGTGTACCTCGTGACTGACTTTCTTTTCGATAGATTGTAAATCAAAAACCACTGGGTTACCGTGAAGGGAGCTGATTGTTGGACCTGTCTTGAAGCCGAGCTCTAAGTATTTTAATACCTTTATTTCCTTTTCTTGATCATTAGACAAGTACCCGTAGTATATTCTTCTTAAGTCATGGTAGGATATTTTCTTTTGAATAGCCCGATAGACCTTTTCGGCTTGTTCTTCATTTGTTTGCAAGATTTGGTATGGAACTGTAAGATTTACCTGATATAGATCCAAGGGATAGATTCCTTTAGCTTTTTCTTGGTGATAGTGTTTATATATAACGGTTAATAGACCCTCAAAGGACCCATCATAAAGATAATCTATCATCATCAATTACCTCCTAATTCCAAGAAACCTGTAGGACTTATAAGTGATACATGTTTGGGTTCAAAGAGAGATATTTGTGGATCTGGTTCTGGCTTTAATCGTGACTGTATAAGGTCATCACGGAGTAAGCCTTTTGCGCTCCTTAGTTCTTCTGCTCGTATATGCTCAGGGATAACGTCTTTACCTCCATAATATTTGCCATTGCATGTTAGAAAAAACTTAGCTCTCTTAATAACTACACCCATCTTTTTGAGGTCTTCATACTGTACCCGACAAACTCGTCTTTGCCTTAGTATTCGTAGGGCTGAAATTCTACCGATGCCTGGAATTCTAAGGAGGTCATCTAGAGATGCCTTGTTTATTTCTATGGGAAAGATCTTGATATTCCTAAGAGCCCATATTATTTTTGGGTCAAGATCAGGATCTAAATCAGGGTGACCATCGTTAAAGAGCTCGTCTGCTGTAAAACCGTAGAACCTAAGTAGCCAATCTGCTTGATACAGCCTATGCTCCCTAAGTAAAGGGGGTTTGCTTAAAAGTGAAGGTAAAAGAGGAGAGTCCACTAGGGGAATATAGGCACTAAAGTAGACTCTCTTCATCTGAAAGGTTTGGTATAGTTTTTCCGAGGTCAGGAGTATTTGTCGATCTGTTTCTCCCGAGGCACCAACCATCATTTGTGTTGTTTGGCCTGCTGGAGCAAACCGACCATTTGTTCTTAGGGCAGGTAGGCCATCGGAGTTAAAGGGGGTAATAGCTAGGTCTTGATCTTTGGAGCTTTGAGCCTTAGATCCTGGAGCCCTAGATCCTGGGGCCCTTAAAGACTTTTGATCAAGGATAGTGTCTGTAATTTGTCGCATTGGCCTAAAAATATCTTGAGGTTTTTTTTGTGGTGCTAAGAGTTGTAGACCCTGAGGTGAAGGGACTTCAATATTGATGCTTAATCTATCGGAGTAAAGGCCGATTTGATGCAGCAATTCTTGAGAAGTTCCAGGAATAACCTTGGTGTGAATATATCCACCGAAACTATATTCTTGGCGAAGGATTTTCAGGCAGGTTAACACCCTTTCACTGGTGAAATCAGGAGACTCTTCAACTGCTGAACTTATGAAAAGCCCCTCGATGTAATTTCTTCTATAAAAGGACATCACTAAATCGGCCAGCTCTCTTGGCTCAAATGAGGTTCTCTCAATATCGGAAGTCCGTCGGTTCACGCAATAGGCACAATCAAAAACACATCTATTAGAAAAGAGTATTTTGAGTAGAGAAATACATCGGCCATCTTTGGACCAGCTGTGGCAAATGCCAGCATTGCTTGCGCTACCAAGTCCCCCCTGGTTGTTTCTTTGAGTTCCACTGCTAGAGCAGGACACATCATATTTTGCGCCTTCTGCCAAAAGGCGGAGTTTTTCCATTGTAGATTCATTCATAATAGGCCTCCATTTATATAATGAAAGTATACTACAAAAAGAACAAATGTTCAATACATACGTTTGCTATTTTTGCTGATCAAACCCTCTGATTTAATGTTGGTGCATTTACATTAAAATGACTAAGTGATACAATCTTTACATCGTTTAAAGGGTAAAAGGGGGATATTATGGATAAAGAACTACTTATTATATTTGATATTGGGGCCCACAATAACCAGTCAGTGGCTAAGGTTGCAAGACTAGGTGGAGTATACTGTGAGGTTAAGCCATTAATCACTTCTAAGGAATATGGTCATGCCAAGGCAGCCTGCATTATAGGAGAAGAAGAGAGAGAATTAACTCCAGCGGAAAAAGACTTCTTAGAGGGCATGGGAATTCCCATCCTATATAAAGCCAACACTCTTGCTGAAGAGAAGATTCTGGAATTCATTGACCATAGCGGTTTTATAAAGGACTGGTCTATTGATGCCTTTATATTGGATGCTGTTGAAGAGATAAAAAAGCAGGTAGGAAATAAGAGAATTTTATGTGCTCTTTCTGGAGGCGTTGATAGTGCCGTTTGTGCAGCCATAGTGCATAAGGCTGTGGGGGATAAGTTGGTTTGCGTTTTCGTAGATCATGGATTAATGAGAAAAGGTGAACCAGAACTAGTACAAGAGATCTTTGCTAAGCAATTCGGAATGAATTTAATTACTGTGGAAGGGGAAGACCGGTTTCTTTCTAAATTAAAAGATGTATCAGACCCAGAAGCTAAAAGAAAAGTTATTGGAGAAGAATTCATTAGAGTCTTTGAGGAAGAAGCCAAGAAATTGGGGGACATTCCATTTTTAGTTCAAGGAACTATATATCCAGACATTATAGAGAGCTTATCAACAAAAGGTGTGGTAAAGTCCCACCATAATGTTGGAGGCCTACCCGAAGATATGAAATTTGAATTAGTAGAGCCTGTTAAATGGCTTTTTAAGGATGAAGTTAGAATGGTGGGAGAGGCCTTAGGTCTGCCAAGAGAGCAAGTTTGGCGACAACCATTCCCAGGCCCTGGTTTAGGGGTACGTGTTATAGGAGCAATAAGTAAAGCCCGTTTAGACATGGTTCGAGAAGCGGATGCTATATTTAGGGAAGAAATAGCTCTAGCAGGTCTAGATCAAAAAATATGGCAATATTTCGCACTAGACCCAGAGGCTCGCTCCACCGGGGTTAAAGATGGAGTTCGTACATTTGAGAGTGTTATCTGCTTAAGAGCGGTCCAGTCAAGTGATGCAATGTCTGCTGATGTGGCTGAATTACCATACCCACTTCTCAACAAAATTGCCATGAGAATAACCAGTGAAGTAGAAGGTGCAAATCGAGTAGTTTACGACATCACGCCGAAACCTCCAGGGACCATCGAGTGGGA
>JAVEXZ010000017.1:0-17702 GCA_034003765.1 Anaerovoracaceae bacterium
ATTGTAGACTGCTTCCCGAACAAAAGTTGGAAATGGTTAAGCATGTAATGAAGGATAAAATAGTTGCTTTTGTGGGAGATGGAATAAATGATGCTTTAGCTTTAGCAGAGGCAGACGTTGGAATAGCTATGGGTGCTATGGGCTCAGATACAGCCATACAGAGCGCGGATATATCCTTAATGAATAACAACCTAGACAATATTTCTTTTGCCATAAGGCTGTCACGAAAAACAAGAAGAATCATTTATCAAAATATTGTAATAGCTTTTACCGTAAGCTTCGTAATGATAACTCTGGCAGCAGCTGGGATAATAGGGGCACTTCTAGGTGCAGTACTTCATAACTTAGGGGCCTTTGTTATTTTAATTAACAGCGGCCGCATCATAAAATTGAAGTAGCTTTTAATTTCAGGCACTTGATAGATAGCTGTAGATTAACTAATAAAGTAGATTTTATATAATCTAGCTGGAGTTTGATAGAGGATAAGGGCAGAGAACTAAAGCTAATATTATGATTAAAAAATACCCCGCTCTTAACCACAAGGTTATGACCGGGGCTTTTTTGTTAGTCTTGTCTCAATCCTCTTTTCTAGAGTATTAGTTGTCTATTAGGAGGATTGCTTCACTAATAGTTATTGCTTTTAAGTTCCCATTATGCATAGGTAATTTGTAAGTTTAGAGAGCAAGCATATCAGCAAGTTTACCCATATCTATAATCTCTTGTTCCCCTAATTTCTTAAGAACCTTAGATTGAACATCAATGGCCGCCTTGTAGATTGCGATTTCCTTGGAGAAGTCCCCACCAACATCATCGTAACGAAGGTATAAGCTCATGCTAGCATCACCAACACTTGCGGGAACAAAGCTTTTACCAATTCCCCAATAATTGTTATATTGGTTTTCTTCACTCCAAAGCATGTCATCATTTATTTTTAATACAGCTGGTGAGAAGAATGTGGTATACCATTCAAGAACATTATTTACTTGCCATGAATATTCATCGGCTGCTGTCACTACATCTCCTTCAGCAAGGGCTTCGTTGATTTTACTCATCAATTGTATATTCTCTTGAGGAGCTTCATGGCGTACTATGGGACGTTCATACATAAGGCCTACGAATGCTTCTTGAGAAAACTTAAAAGCTTCAAGATTTTTAGCGGTAAGCTCTTTTCCTTGTTCCCACATCTCTGCCATTGTTGCCTCATCTCCATCAATATAGGCAGCAATGTATGCATCATTTGTTGCGTTAACTTCACCCTTAAGTAGACTTGCATTCTCTTTTAGTTTTTCTAAAGCGGCATAGTAGGCATCCATATCAACCCCTGCAGCCGCCATTACTTCGTCATCTATAGACTCCATAATCCTATCATACTGACCAGTGTAATCTATATATAGGGCTGGCATTTGGTCAACAAACATAGCGAAAGCACCATAGTATTTAAGGTTAAAGTCCATTACGGCTTCATTGTAAGTATCGGGCAAATCGTAGTTTGAATGGTAAATCTGATAATAATATTCATATACATCATCACCACTGTCTGTGAATAGGAAGCCATTAACAAATGAAGGAACCCCTGCAACGTAGTAGGAGAAGTCATCCGAATATGTATAGTTTTGGTAACCTTCAGTTAATACTCCTTCAGGGAAGCAATCCACTGGTTTTGGAGATAGAGGATAAGTGTTTGCGAAGAAATCCATCATAGTATAAGTCTCAGGGGCAGAAGCTGTGTAGGTATAATCTGCGAACTGGAAAGCTGGAAGTTCAAAGTTAATAAAGGCTAGTGTTTTCCCAACCCATTCTGGGTGCTGGGTATTTATCATTTCCCATGCACCGATGGTCCAGTCATACTGGGTTCCAAATGAACCCCATTCTTCAGCTCCATGTAGACAAAAAACAATATCGTTCTCAGGAACGTAGCCTGAATCTACCATGGCCTTTGCCATAGCCAGAACTAGGCCAACAGCACAGTTATCGTCTTGGAATCCATAGAAGTGCATATCATAGTGACCACCCACAATTATTTGGTTTTCGCTGCTCTTTCCAGGGATTTTACCGATAACGTTATAGGTCACTCCGGTATCTACGGAAATATCGTTATCAACAGTTAGGGTTCCTTTTAATGGGCCAGCTTCAAGTTGACTCTGAATTGCCAAGGCATCATCCATTGAAATAGAAACCGTAGGGATACTTATAGGAGCGCAAATATCATTACAGTTAAGTGCGTCTCCAGCTATTTCTGAAAATCCGCCAGTGTTTGCAGCAATTATTCCTGCAGCACCCTGGTATTCGGCTTCAAGCATTGGATAAGTGATCCACCAGTCTGCTCTCTGATTGATGTCAACAAGCACTATTTTACCTGTTACATCAAGGTCTTCATAGTCCCACATAGTACCTGTACCAACGTAAACAATATCGCTTGTAATTCCTGCGGGTGGGGTTCCTTTACAAGCATAAGCATAAACTGGATACTCTGTGTCACCAATTTTGAATGTTGATCCATTGTTTGACCACATATCACATTGGGCTCCCACCTTCTCGATATCAGTTAGGCCAATATCCGCCATAACATTTGTCAGGTATTCGGCAGCTGCATGTTCTGCCTCTGAGCCTGCATTTCTTCCACCCAAGTCAGGGGTGGACCATAATTCGGGGTTTTGACTTAGTTCAAATGCAACATCATAGGCAAAGCTAGGATCAGCAGCAGCAAGAAATTCATCATACATAGCTGTTAGCTCCTGGGGTACCTGGTATGCCTGGTTGTCATCTTTTCCACCACATCCAGTGAATAAAGAGAACACTAGCAATAAGATAAGAATAATGCCTAAATATTTTCTCATTTTTTCCCTCCTAATTTAATACTTTCCTTAAAATAATGCAAATATATTACAAGACCATTTTAATCTATTTAATAGAGAATTAACAGTAAATTCACTCTACTATAGTAATAATAGTACAAAAAAACTTTTAACTGGGGATTCAGCAAATTAATGGGGGTCTAGGGAGGTTTTTTTGAGGTTGAATTTAGGCTTAAGCCAAGTTGTAGCATCTAATAGACTATTAGGTGAATTCAGCTTTCTAATTGGTCTATAATGCCGTTGTTATGGAGTGAAAAGTTATGTTATAATGATTGAGAAATAATTGAAAGAGCTTTACAACAAATCTTATCAAGAATAATAGACTTAAGGGGGAAATATATGCAAGCAAAATACAAACGAATTGTTCTAAAAATAAGTGGTGAAGCACTTGCAGGAGAGAATAAGTTTGGCTTAAACGAAGAAGTTCTTGAAAAAATAGCAAAGGAAATAAAAACAATTCACGAGATGGGTGTGGAGACAGCGATTGTAGTTGGTGGTGGTAACTTTTGGAGGGGTAGAAGCTCAAAAAGTATGGATAGGGCTACTGCAGATTACATGGGTATGCTAGCAACAGTTATTAATGCCCTTGCCCTTAAGGATGCTTTTGAAGCAGCAGGTCTTGAAGCGAGAGTTCATACAGCAATTGAAATGAGAGAAATTGCCGAACCGTATATTCGTCAAAGAGCTATCAAGCAACTTGAAAATGGAGATATAGTTATATTTGGAGCAGGGACAGGAAATCCATTTTTCTCAACTGATACCACAGCTGCACTTAGGGCAGCCGAGGTTGAGGCTGATATTATACTTTTGGCAAAGAAGGTGGATGCAGTATATTCCGATGACCCTGAAATTAATCCCAATGCAAAGAAATATGATGAAATAACCCACAAAGAAATTCTTGAATTAAATCTAGGAGTTATGGACTCTACCGCAGCAAGCCTATGTATGGATAACAAAATTCCCGTTCACGTGTTTGGCATAGCGGAAGAGGGCAACATGATTAAAGCAGTGTGTGGAGAAAAAATCGGTACCTTAATCAATTAAGAAGTAAAAGGAAAAATATAAAAGGAGGCTGTTTACCATGAGTAAAGATGCAATTAAGATAATTGAAGATAAGGCGGAGAAATGTGTTATGTTTTTAAAGGAGGAACTAAATACTGTAAGGGCAGGAAGGGCAAATCCAGCCCTCTTAGACAAGGTTATGGTGGGTTATTATGGAACACCTTCACCCCTAAAGAATATAGCAAACATATCAGCCCCGGATCCAAGAACCCTTCAAGTCACCCCCTTTGATCCTTCTTCCATAAAAGAAATAGAAAAGGCTCTGAACATGGCGGATTTAGGGATAAACCCCAACAATGATGGTAAGAATATTCGTCTTGTAATCCCCCAAGTAACGGAAGAGCGAAGAAAAGAGCTAACAAAGCTGGTTAAAAAAATGGGAGAAGATGCAAAAATCGCTGTAAGAAATCTTAGAAGAGATTCCAATGAAATACTTAAAAAACAGGAAAAAGATGGAGAATTAACTGAGGATGATTTGAAAAATGATCTGGATGAAGTTCAGAAGTTAACAGACCGAGAAATCAAAGCCATTGATGATATAATTGCTGCTAAAGAAAAGGATATCATGGAAGTCTAAGGAGGCTTTTTGATAGAGGTTTTGCTAGATGGATCAAAATAAAATTCCCCATCATATAGCTATAATTATGGACGGTAATGGTCGCTGGGCTGAAGGGCGTAGTCTTCCAAGAATGGCAGGTCATCATGCGGGGATGAAGGCCATGAAGGAAATTGTCAAGAAGTCTTCAGAGCTGGGTGTTAAGCACTTAACCGTTTATGCTTTTTCCACTGAAAACTGGAAGAGAAGTGTAGAAGAGGTAGGAGGAATATTTAAACTCCTAGTTTATTTTGTTGACAATGAGCTAAAAGAGCTCAATGAAAACAAGGTTAAGGTTAATATACTTGGGGACTATACTGCCTTACCAGGAGATGCTGTTTTACGAGTTGAAAAAACCATAGAAACAACCAAGAATAACAGTGGTTTAACATTTAACATTGCACTAAATTACGGATCGCGCCATGAGATTCTTCAAGGCGTTCACCGTGTCATCCAGCAAGTATTATCTGGAGAGATAGACAAAGATTCTATTAGTGAAGAGGAATTTTCAAAAGCCCTAAACACGGGATTAAATCATATACCAGACCCCGACTTGATCATTAGAACCAGCGGAGAGCAAAGGTTGTCTAACTTTTTACTGTGGGAAGGTGCCTATAGTGAATTTGTTTTCTCTAATGTTCTTTGGCCCGACTTTACACCTAAGATTTATGAAGACTGCATTAGAGAGTATCAGCAAAGAGAACGGCGTCTGGGAGGACGTTTAGATAAAAAAGATAAAGGAGAAATTCGTTGAAAACAAGAATCTTATCTGCTTTAATTATGCTTCCTCTTATGATAGTAGTTTATTTAGGAGGCTATTTCTTAATGGGCTTCTGTTTGATAGTTGGCCTAATTGGACTTGTGGAATTTTATAATGCTTTTGAAAAAATTGGCCTGAAAGGTTCAAAGGTTTTTGGGATATTTGGTTTGCTAGCCCTTTATATAATTAATTTGGTGACCCTATATTATATGGGAGATAGCAGTCAAGAGGGTATGCTCCTATGGTTTTTTTTGGTAGTAATAGGAAGCCTTTTATATTTATTTGTGGAATTTGAAAACAGAAAGCCTGAAGAGGCGTTTTTGACAGGATTTGCTTTGTTGTATGTAGGCTACTTTAGTTTTCATATTATCCTAATTGATCAAACTCCTTATTCTATATTGATATGGCTTGTTGTCCTTACAGCATTCGGAACAGATATCTTTGCATATTTTACTGGTTATCTTTTTGGGAAACACAAACTTTGCCCAGCTATTAGTCCAAAAAAGACCATAGAAGGGGCTATTGGCGGTGTCTTTGGAAGCGTCATATTATCTTTTGCTTTTATAATGATAATTCAACCTGATTTATTATTTCATGCCATAGTGATAGGAGTGTTGGGAAGTATTATATCCCAGTTTGGAGACTTAACTGCCTCTATAATAAAAAGAAAAATTGGAATAAAGGACTATGGTAATTTAATACCAGGCCATGGTGGGGTTCTTGACCGCTTTGATAGTGTTTTGTTTACTGCCCCATTTGTTTACTACTATATTATTTGGATTATTTAACGAGGGCAAGATGAAAAGGATTTGCATACTAGGAAGCACGGGTTCAATCGGGACACAAGCCCTTGAAATCATAGAAAACAATCAGGACCTTTTTAGAGCCTCGGTTTTGTCTTGTGGCACAAAAGTGGAGATGCTTATAGATCAAATAAATACACATCATCCAGACCTGGTTGTTGTTAAAACTCCAGAACAAGCCCAGGAGGTTCAAGTTAGTTTTCCTTCACTTAATGTCCTATATGGTGAGAAGGGCTTGATTGAAGCCGCTTCCATTAAGTGGGATATTGTTCTTAACTCTCTTGTGGGCATGAAAGGTCTTGCTCCTACCTACTTTGGAATCCTAGGAGGAAACCCAATAGCCTTAGCCAACAAAGAAACTCTAGTTGTTGGAGGGGAAATAGTAATGGGGTTGGCCGCTGAAAAAAATGTTGCTATCATTCCTGTAGACAGTGAACATAGTGCTATATTTCAGTGTTTAATGGGTAATCATGAACAAGAAGTAAAACGCCTTATACTTACAGCGTCTGGAGGACCCTTTCGAGGCTATAAAAGAGAAGACTTAGAAAATGTCACACTGAAGCAAACCTTAAACCATCCTAAGTGGAAAATGGGCAAGAAAATAACAGTGGACTCTGCCACAATGATGAACAAAGGCCTTGAAATAATAGAGGCTAAGTGGCTGTTTGATATGGCCATTGAAAAAATAGAGGTATTGGTTCACCCACAAAGCATTGTCCACAGTATGGTTGAATTTATGGATACATCAATAATGGCCCAATTGGGATGCCCCGATATGAAGATTCCAATAGCTTTGGCTTTTTCATATCCCAAAAGATTGAAAGCAGATTATCCTTCGTTAAACTTTTTGGAAAAAGCCTCATCTTTGACATTTGAAGCACCTGATGATAAAACATTCTCTTGTTTGAGGCTGGCTAAAGAAGCGGGAGAAAAAGGCGGAAGTTATCCAATTGTATTAAATGCAGCCAATGAAGTTTTAGTAGATAGATTCCTTGCTGGCAAAATATCATTTTTGAATATTCAGGAGGGGGTAGAAGAAGCTCTTCAAAAACATAGCCCTTCTTTTGACTTAGATTTAGAGAAAATCATTGAAATAGATGAGGAAGTGAGAAAGCGCACATGACAATAGTATATTCCATAATAGTTTTTGCAGTATTAATTCTTGTCCACGAATTGGGACATTTTGCCACGGCCAAAATGTTTGGAGTTAAGGTAAACGAATTCGCTTTGGGTATGGGGCCCGTACTTTTAAAAACTCAAAAGAGCGAGACCCAGTATTCTTTACGTGCAGTTCCAATAGGGGGCTTTTGCGCAATGGAGGGAGAAGATGAAGACTCAGATGACCAAAGAGCCTTTAACCAAAAGCCTGCATGGCAAAGAGCTATTATTTTAGCAGCAGGCTCAACAATGAACGTGGTCCTAACCATCATTATATTGGCAGCAATTCTTTTTTCTATAGGTCAGCCATCTACAGTTGTGGACCAGGTTTTTCCTGGAAGCCCTGGGGAGGCTTCAGGTCTAATGCAAGGAGATCGGATTGTTGCTATCCAAGGAATGAAGATCAGTGAGTGGGAGGATATTACTTTAGCCATTGGAGAAATAGAGCCAGATCAAACAATTAAAATTGACATCGTAAGAGATAGAGAAGAGCTAACTATAGTTAGCAGCACCTACCAATCTGAAGATGGCCGAACTGTTGTAGGAATTACCCCTACATTTGTTAAAAGACCTGGCCAAGCCTTAAGTGGAGGAGCAAAGTCTACATGGGCTATGTTTGTCTCTATGATTGATATATTAAAGCAACTTTTCACAGGAAATATTCCCGCCACGGATTTAACAGGGCCTGTGGGTATTGTCTATATGGTAGGGGATTCTGCTAAGATGGGAGCTTCTTATGTAGCTTATCTAGCAGCCTTAATTAGTCTTAACCTAGCTATAATAAATATGCTGCCACTTCCAGCTCTAGATGGTGGAAGGCTTGTTTTTTTACTGATCCGTAAGATTTCAGGGAAACGTGTTACAGACAAGATGGAGGCAAAGGTTCATATGATTGGTATATTTTTGCTATTGGCCCTAATGGTATATGTAACATGGCAAGATATAATTAGGTTTATTGTTCCAGGGTTTGGAGGATAGATGACTAAAAGAATTGCCTGTGGGAATCTCTTTATTGGTGGAGATGCACCCGTTACCATACAATCTATGGTAACAAAAAATACACATGATATAGAGGCTTGTGTAAACCAGATAAAAGCCCTAGTTGGGGCAGGCTGTGAAATAGTTAGACTTGCAGTACCTGATGGTGAAGCAGCGGTTTCTTTTGGGAAAATAAAAGAAAAGGTTCGTGATTTTTCCCAAATACCACTAGTTGCTGATATCCATTTTGACTATCGTTTAGCCCTTGCTTCAATGGAACATGGGGCAGATAAAATACGGATTAACCCAGGGAATATTGGGGATAGAGACAACTTGGCCCAGGTTGTAAAGGCGGCTAAAAGGTCTAGTATTCCCATAAGGGTTGGGGTTAATAGCGGTTCTCTTCAAAGGGATTTGCTAGACAAATATGGTGGTCCTACTTACCAGGCATTAGTTGACAGCGCCCTAGTCAATATTAAAATGATTGAAGAGATGGACTATGATCAGATAGTTGTTTCTGTTAAATCATCCGATGTAAAAAAATCCTTTCAGGCAAACAGACTCCTTGGGGAAAAGACGGAATACCCCCTACATATTGGCATCACTGAGGCAGGAACAATGGAGAATGGGAAAATAAAATCAGCTGCTGGGATTGGTGGACTCTTGCTCCTAGGTATAGGGAATACAATAAGGGTGTCCCTAACAGGAGATCCTCTTCCAGAGGTTTTATTTGCCAAAAAACTCCTAGTAGATGTTGGGCTTAGAAAAGGGATACAAATTATATCATGCCCAACCTGTGGACGCACAAAGGTTGACCTAGAAAGAATAGCCCTAAGTGTTGAAGAGGCTTTGCTAAATAGCGAACTAGGGAATTCTGACATAACCGTTGCTGTTATGGGCTGTGCTGTAAATGGCCCAGGAGAAGCAAAAGATGCAGACTTTGGGGTTGCTTGTGGACAGGGAAAAGGTCTTTTGTTTTCCCATGGGAATATAATAAGAACAGTTGCGGAAGAGGACATTGCAAAAGAATTAATCAAATTAATATATACATCAAAGGGGTAGAACAAGAATGCTTAAGCTCATAGGGGATTCGATTTCATGGGACAAGGTTGGTAAAAATAGGGATAAATATAAAATCGAAATTTGTAAGGGAACACTCAATAAAAAAGGGGATACCCTTACTTTGTTGATTAAGACAAATATAGTTTTCCCTTTTGATAACCTTTCGCTGATAAGAAATCGAATACGGGAAAGTATCTCAACACTAGAGGATGTAATATTTAAATTCCAATACGAAAATTTAGAGATTCCTGAATACCAAGCTATTTTAATGTATCTACCCTTTCTGATTCAAAGTGAAAAGGGTAGCATCCGTGTTATCACAAATACTATCTTTTTAGATGAGGCTGAAATAGAGGAAAAGGATGGTGAAAGATTCAAGGTAAGGATACCTGTATTGGGAGAAAATGCCACCCTTAAACTAAACGAAACCCTTGCCAACAAGTTTGAAACTTTGATTAAAAGAGACCTTGGCCTAGAGGCCCTTGTGGTTTTTTCTAATCACAAAGAACGATATAAAGAATCAGAATTAAAAAGCCAGCAACGAAACACCCAAGAATTAATAGAGGTAGAAACCAAGAGAAGGGTGGCGGAACAAAACTATAAGGGTAAAGGCGGTTCTGGCAAATCCAGAAGAAAGAATCAAATAATTGGGATGCCAATTAGTCAAGTTCCCGTAGCTATTGAAGATGTACATATAGACATGAAAAAAACGGCAGTTGTGGGAAAACTCTTTAAGAAAGATTCTCGCACCATTAGCAGCAACAAGAAGCTGGTTAACCTGTTTATTTATGATAAAAGTGGAGCTCTATGTTGCAAATTATTTTGCCAAGAAGATAAGTGGGAAGCCATCGATGAGAGCTTTGAGATAGGGGACACCATCAAGGTATTAGGGCAACCTGAAATAGACTCATATGAAAACACTCTAGTTATGAAAATCATAGCAATCCAAGAAGAGTCAGACCTTGGAAGACATGACCCAGCACCAGAAAAGAGAGTGGAACTTCATTGCCACACCAAAATGAGCGAAAATGATGGTTTATATGATGTAAAAGATATGCTTTTAACTGCAGAAAGATGGGGCCATGAAGCTATTGCAATAACAGACCATGGAGTGGTCCAAGCTTTTCCCGAGGCCGCTCAAGTAAGAAACAATAAAAAAAATCCCTTAAAAGTAAAAGTAATATATGGCATGGAAGGATATTTATTTGACGACAAAGATCAGCTGGGTTCTGGAAAAATAAGCCGAGACAATAGTTACCATGTAGTGCTACTTGCTTGTAACCAAGTTGGCCTTCGTAATCTCTACGAGCTAGTTTCTCTTTCTCACCTAGACCATTTATACAATCGAAAGCCAAGGATACCCAAATCTATTTTGGCAGAAAAGAGACAAGGAATTCTTCTCGGTTCAGCTTGTGAAGCGGGAGAACTCTTTGGGGCCCTATTAAATAATAAAGACCAAGATGAAATCGATGAGATTGGCAGTTTCTATGACTATTTTGAAATAATGCCTTTAATTAACAACCAATTTCTTATTGACAAGGGAGTCTTGAATAATCAGGATGATTTAATAGACATTAACAAGAGGATTTGTGCCTTGGGTAGAGCTTTGGGTAAGCCTGTGGTTGCCACAACCGATGCCCACTATGGAGAGCCAGAAGATTCAATATATAGGACTATTATCCAAGCAGGGCGAGGATATAAAGATGCTGATAGTAGCAAGGGCCTATATATGAGAACGACAGAAGAGATGCTGGAAGAATTTTCATATTTGGGGCCAGAGGAAGCTTATAGAGTTGTTGTAAAAAACACTAGGGATTTAGCTAGTCAGGTGGAAGTGATTGAACCTTTACGACAGGGGAAATTCCCCCCAAAAATCGAAAATGCAGAAGAGATACTAAAAGAAGCCTGCTATAAAAAAGCAAGAGAAGTATATGGAGACCATCTACCCCAAGAGATAGACGAGAGACTAAGGGAAGAGTTAGATTCCATAATTGGCAACGGATATGCTGTGATGTATGTATCTGCTAAGATGATAGTTGAAAAGTCATTGAAAGACGGCTACCTAGTTGGCTCTAGAGGTTCTGTGGGATCCTCATTTGCGGCTACCATGGCAGGTATTACTGAGGTTAATCCATTGCCACCCCATTACCTATGTAATTCTTGTAAGAGTTTTGAGTGGGGAGACCCTCTAAATTATGGATGTGGTGTAGATATGCCCTCCAAGCTTTGCCCTAGTTGCGGTGACCTTATGGATCGCTTGGGATTCTCCATTCCCTTTGAAACATTTTTAGGATTTGGCGGTGATAAGGAACCAGATATAGATTTGAATTTCGCTAGTGAATATCAAGCCACAGCCCATAAATATGTAGAAGAAATATTCGGAGAAAAAAATGTATTTAAAGCGGGTATTATAGGTACCATAGGTGAAAGAACAGCCTTTGGCTATGTGAAGAAGTATCATGAAGAAAGAGGAAAATCTGCCAGCAAATGGGAGCTTGAACGTTTGGCTATAGGGTGTACAGGGATAAGAAGAACCACTGGACAACATCCTGGAGGGATAATTATAGTTCCAAGAGGTCATGATATCAACGAGTTTTGTCCGGTGCAACACCCAGCAAATGATTCAGATACTGATATTATTACCACACATTTTGACTATCACTCAATTGATCATAATTTACTTAAGCTGGATTTATTGGGCCATGATGCCCCCTCTCAGATAAGGCAGCTTCAAGATATGACAGGAGTAGATCCTCTGACTCTTCCTTTGAATGATGAAAAAGTGACTAGGCTATTTAAAAGCATTGAGCCATTAGAAATTAGGGACAAAGACTATAAGTTTGTTCATGGAACCTACGGAATCCCAGAATTTGGAACTGAGTTTGTTAGAAGAATGCTTGATGATATAGAACCTTCAAGTTTTGCTGATTTAGTCCGGATTTCGGGCTTTTCCCACGGTGAAAATGTGTGGAATAATAATGCTCGGGAATTTATCAAATCTGGCCAAGCTAAATTACAAGAAGCTCTTTCAACTAGAGATGATATAATGAATGATCTAATAGTAAAGGGTCTTGATCCCAAGATTGCCTTCAAAATAATGGAAAGTGTGCGAAAAGGAAAGGGGATAAGTCAGGAAGAAGAAAATGATATGAAAAAAAATAGGGTTCAAGATTGGTATATTGAATCCTGTAAACGTATCAAGTATCTTTTTCCAAGAGCTCATGCCGTTGCATATGTTATGATGTCCTATCGGATAGCATATTACAAAGTCTACTATCCTGCAGAGTTTTATGCCGCATTCTTTACAGCCAAGCGAGATGATTTTAATTCCACCCGCATATTTGAAGGTCCAGCAAAAATATATGGGGCACTTTCGGAGATATACAATAAGGGTAAAGGAGCAACAGATAAAGAAAAGAAAGAGGCAACCGTGTTAGAGCTGATGTATGAGATGACATCTCGAGGATTGGAATTTTTACCGCCAAGATTAGGTGTTTCAGATCCACTGCAATTTCTTGTAGAATATGGTAAAGTTAGAGTTCCATTAGGTGCCATAGGTGGCTTTGGTGAAGGGGCAGCAAAAATCCTGGACCAGGAGTATCGGACACGAGCCTATGATACCATAGAGGATGTTAGAATCAGGGGAGGAGCTAATAACACCACTATTGAAGCCCTAAAAAACCTTGGGCTTCTAGAGGGAATACCTGAGTCAAACCAAATGTCACTTTTCGAATAAATAATAGCAAAGGTTAGGTAAGACAAAAATGATTTTAGAAAAAGATATTGCTCACCGAATTTGGAGCGATGATGAAAGGCTTTCACGAGATGACTTTAGAAGGCTACAATTAGAACGTCTCCAGAACACGGTTCAAAGAGTATATGATAATGTTGCTTTTTACAGGGAGAGATTTCAAGAAATGGGGATTTCCCCAGAAGATATAAAGAGTTTAGAAGATTTACAAAAGCTCCCATTCACAGTTAAAGATGATTTTAGGTCTAACTATCCTTTTGGCTTATTTTCCTCGGATAGACGTGATATTGTTCGTTTTCATGCATCTTCGGGAACTACTGGAAAACCTACTGTTGTTGGATACACTAAAAAGGACATGAAAACTTGGAAAGAATTGATCGCTCGTGTTGTAACACAAGCTGGTGTTACCCAAGATGATACAGCTCAGATTTCTTTTGGCTATGGATTGTTTACTGGGGCTTTTGGATTGCATCAAGGCCTAGAAAAAGTTGGAGCTGCTGTTATACCCATGTCCAGTGGAAACACAGAAAAACAAATAATGGTAATGCGTGACTTTCAGACCACTGCCCTAATAAGTACCCCCTCCTATGCTCTCCATATGGCAGAAGTCGCTAAGTCCCTAGGTATTGACCCCAAAAAAGACATTCCCTTAAAGTGGGGATTATTTGGTGGTGAAGGATCTACTGAGGCTATGCGTAATGAACTGGAACAAACGTGGGGAATATTTGCTACTGAGAACTATGGTATGAGTGAACTTATGGGTCCTGGAATATCTGGTGAATGTTTGGCATTACAGGGGATGCATATAAATGAGGACCACTTTTTACCAGAAATAATCAACCCAGATACAGGTGAGGTTTTAGGCCCTGGTGAAAAGGGGGAGCTAGTTATTACCACCATAACAAAAGAAGCTCTTCCCATCATTCGCTATAGAACAAAGGACATTACATCCCTTCACTATGAAAAATGCCAATGCGGCAGGACCACTGTTCGAATGTCAAAGATACAGGGAAGATCTGATGATATGTTGATTTTAGGTGGAGTAAATGTTTTCCCATCTCAAATTGAAGAGGTACTTATCAATGCTCCTGGTATTGGACCACACTACCAGATACGGGTATATAAAAAAGAATATCTAGACAAAATAGAAGTGGATGTAGAGCTAAAGGATGCAACTTATTTGGATTCATTTGCAAAACTAGAGACCCTTAACCAAGATATAAGAGGGAGATTAAGAACAGTGCTGGGAATCGATGCTAAAGTTAACTTGGTTCAACCTGCGAGCTTACCTCGATTTGAAGGAAAAGCAAAAAGAGTAATAGATGAAAGGAAGGTGGATTAAAATGGCTATAAAACAGTTGTCAGTGTTAATACCAAATCGTTATGGCATGCTAGGCAAACTTACTAATATTTTTTATGAAGAAGGTATCGATATCCGAGCAATATCAGTTTATGATACCACAGAATATGGAATCCTAAGAACAGTTGTAGATGATCCTGACAAAGCTGTAGAAGTATTGAATAGAAATGGCATTGTGGCAATGGTATCTGATATCATGGCTATTAATCCTGAAGACCGAAGGGGTAGCCTAAATGAAATATTCCATATCCTTGCGGACAATGATATAAATGTGGATTATATCTATAGCTTTGTTGTAGAAAAGGGTGGCCCCCAGTATTTTGTCTTAAAAGTCGAGGATATTCCAAAAACAGAAGCGGTATTAGTAAAAAAGGGTATTGAGGTAGTTAAAGAACTGTGAAGTTTCTTGCAAAACCACTGAACCCATGATATTATATCAGTGTATTTATTTAAGTTATGACTTTGGAGTGGGCTCTTGCCCACTCCAAATATATTAAGAGACAAAATATAGGAAGTGAAATATAAATGGCTAAGCTAAGTGTAAAAGAAGTAGTGGCCCAAGTGTCCCATGAATTTCTACAAGAACAGGGATTGTGCCTATACGATGTAGAGTTTGTAAAAGAAGGTAAGGACTGGTTTTTAAGGGTATATATAGATAAGATTTGGGAAGACAAGGAAGAATATATTAGCCTGGAAGATTGTGAAAAGGTTAGCCGATTTTTGTCAGACCGATTAGATGAAACAGATCCCATAGAACAGAACTACTTTTTGGAAGTTTCATCGCCGGGCTTGGAGAGAACCCTTAAAACACAAAGTGATTACCGTAAATATAAGGGCAGGTTAATTGAAATTAGTCTTTATGAGGCTTTAAGGGGACACAAAAAATACCAGGGAGTCCTTGCTTCTTTTGATGAAGAGAATATAGTAATCGAAGATGAAAATAAAAATGAAATAATGCTACCTTTAGATAAGGTTGCTAAAGTTAAATTAAAAGTCGTATTTTAAAGGAGGAGAAAAAATGAATAAGGAATTTATTGAAGCTCTTGAGGCACTAGAAGAAGAAAAAGAAATTTCAAAGGAGGTTTTAATCGAAGCCATTGAATCTGCCCTGGTAGCAGCCTATAAAAAAAATTATGGCACAAGCCAAAATGTTGAAGTGAACATCAATCAAGACACGGGAGACATTGATATTTTGCATTTAATGGGTGTTGTGGATGAAGTTGATGACGATATGGTAGAAATTTCAATTGATGATGCCAAAGAAATAGATTCAAGGTATGAAATTGGAGATACTGTATCCTATCAAGTAACTCATTTAGATTTTGGAAGGATTGCGGCCCAAACCGCAAAGCAGGTAGTAGTACAAAGAATCCGGGAGGCAGAGCGTGGCATGGTTTTTGATGATTTCATAAACCGCCAAGGGGAAGTGATTACTGGTACAGTACAACGAATTTCGAATGAGACAGTTTTCTTCAATATGGGAAAAGCAGAAGGCATCTTATCTGTTACAGAGCAAGTCCCTGGGGAAACATATACAATAAACAGCAGAATCAAAGTATATATTATGGATGTAAAAAAGACAAACAAAGGCCCTCAGGTTTACCTGTCTCGCTCCCATCCGGGTCTAGTTAAAAGTCTCTTTGAATTGGAAGTTCCAGAAATACAAGATGGCATAGTTGAAATAAAAGGAATCAGTAGAGAAGCTGGATCTCGAACAAAGATTGCCGTATGGGCAGAAGATGGGAATGTGGATCCTGTTGGTGCTTGTGTTGGTGCAAGAGGTGTTAGGGTGCAATCTGTTGTAGATGAATTGTTTGGGGAAAAGATTGATGTAATTACTTGGAGTGATGATCCCCAGACCTTTATTGCTAACGTCCTATCTCCTGCAAAGGTTGATAGTGTTATTCTAGGAGAAGAAGGGAAAAGTGCAACTGTAATAGTGCCAGATTATCAATTATCTTTGGCTATAGGCAAGGAAGGGCAAAATGTTAGACTAGCCGCTAAGCTTTGCGGATGGAAAATAGATATAAAGAGTCATTCTCAATACTATGGAGAAGATAGTCAAATGGGTCAAGAGGAAGAATATGATGGAGAACAGTTTTTTGAAGATGTTGTAGAGAAGGACGAACCTGAAAAACAAATAAGTGAAGAAAATTACTTTGAAACCCCAGAAGAAGATGGTTTGGGCGAGGGCTAAGAATTGAAGCAAATTAAGGTTGAAAAAAAATTCCCGATGCGTCGTTGTGTGGGTTGTATGGAATCAAAACCCAAGAATCAGCTTATTAGGATTGCCGGCTACGAAGGCAATGTGTCCATTGATAGAACAGGTAAAGCCAAGGGCAGAGGTGTATACCTTTGCCCAAATGAAGGATGCTTTCTACTAGCACACAAGAAAAAAGCTATAGGAAGGGGACTTCAAATGAAAGTTGATGATGAAACCATAACAAAGCTTTTTGAGGAGTTGAAGACTTATGAGAGACAAGATTGACTCTTACCTAGGATTTGCTGCAAAATCAAGAAGTCTTGTAGTGGGGACGGATACATGTAAGATTCTCATGGGAAAGGGTAAGATCAAATTGCTGTTACTTGCAACTGACCTTGCTGAAAATTCAAAAGAAAAGATAATTAAGGAAGCGGTTAAAAATAACGTGCCTTATAAAATATATGAAACAAAAGAAAAACTTTCGAAGCTGACAGGAGAAAAAACCTCAGGAGTTTTCGGAATTTTAGATGACAATTTTAAAGATGTCATCGTAAAAGAGTTAGAAAATAAGGAGGGTAAAAGATGACGATAAAGGTACATGAACTTGCAAGAGAATTAGAAACCAGTAGCAAAGAGCTGCAAAAAAAGTGTGGGGACCTAGGGATAAACATTTCCAACCATATGAGTGTTTTGTCTGACACAGATGCAAATAGACTTAGGAATTTAAGTAAAAAGGCTAAATCTGCTTCGGAAACCAAAATAGTAAAGGCGGCACCAAGGAAAGTTGATAAGGACCAGGATGAGGAGACTCCCCGTGTTACTGTGAAAGCTGCCCTAAGAGTTCCTCCCATACCTGTAAAACAAGGGCCCGAAAAAGTGAAAACCGAAGAACGAGGGAGAACTCAAAAACCCCCTATGGGAAGGCCGGTTATTTCCAAGGAAGTTGAAGGACGGCCTAAACCGCCCTTGGGCAAACCTGTTGTAAATAAAGAATTGGATGCCAGAGAGGCTGAAAAAGCCAAGGCAAAAGAAAAAGCGACTTTAGACCAACAAGTTCAAGAAGGCAAAAAGACTGTAGAAACTGATAAGGTTCACCAAGCTCAGCAAGAAAAGCC
>JAVEXZ010000017.1:17802-25924 GCA_034003765.1 Anaerovoracaceae bacterium
CTTCACAGGGCAGGCAACCACAGCCTCAGCAGCCTCAACGTGGCACTCAGTCTAAGCAGCCACAGCCTCAACATGGAACTAGGCCTGATAGAAAGCCAGGTTCAATTATGGATGCTGCTCCTAGAACAGCAGCAGAGACCAGATTACCTGAGTCAAGAACTGTACCTAGTCCAGGAAAGAGCACTGGAAAGCCTAGGCCTCAGGATCAAAACTCACAAAGACCTCCTTCCAAATATCAAGGAGATAAACCAAAGCATGCTGGTGTTGTTGGAGCTCCAAGTTCTGGTAAAGCTGATATTAAAAAAGATGACCGAGGGAAGAACAAAGACAAAGATAAATTTGCAAAAGTAGATGGTGGCCCTAACAAAAAGGGGAAGAAGCCTCCTTACCAAGCAGTTCGTAGCTTAGAAAAAGCATCAAAACCCAAAAAGCATATAAAGATGGTCAAAGAAGTGGAACCAGAAATTGATATTTTAGAATTACCAGAAGGTACAGTTATAGTTAACGTCCCTATTACAGTGGCGGGATTTAGTGAGCAAGTGGAAATCCCTACATCAAAAACAATAATGGAACTTATGAAACTTGGGATCATGGCAACAGTAAATCAAAACCTTGATGAAGAAACCGTTCTTATTTTGGGAGAGATTCTGGGAATTGAAATAAAGGTTGGCACAGTATCAAAAGAATCTGTTGAAATAGGCCTTGAGCAAATTGAAGACAAAGAAGAGGACTTGCAAAGTAGACCACCGATTATCACTGTTATGGGCCATGTAGACCATGGGAAAACATCCCTACTAGATGCCATTAGAAAAACCCATGTTACGGATAGCGAGTCGGGTGGAATAACTCAACATATAGGAGCTTCCGAAGTTGTAATAAATGACCAAAAAATCGTATTTTTAGATACTCCTGGCCATGAAGCATTTACAGCTATGAGAGCAAGAGGTGCTCATGTTACTGACATTGCAGTACTAGTTGTAGCGGCTGACGATAGTGTTATGCCTCAAACCTTAGAATCCATAAACCATGCTAAGGCTGCAGGGGTTCATGTTATTGTAGCTATAAACAAAATAGATAAACCAGGTGCAGACATAGAGAAGGTTAAAAAAGACTTGGCAGACAAAGGCGTTTTAGTTGAAGCTTGGGGTGGTGAAACCATTGCAGTTCCAGTCTCTGCTAAGACTGGAGAAGGAATTACAACCCTGTTGGAGATGATCCTTTTGCAAGCTGAAATTCTTGAATTAAAAGCCAACCCAAATAGGATGGCATCGGGTACTGTAATAGAAGCCAGGTTAGACAAATCAAAGGGACCAATTGCCACATTACTTGTCTTAAATGGAACCTTACAAAGTGGCCAATCCATAGTTGCGGGAACAAGTGCTGGTAAAATTCGCTTGATGAACAACTTCAAGGGAAACACTATAAAAAAGGCTGGACCAGCTACTGCTGTTGAGATTCTTGGTCTTACCGAGGTCCCAGAAGCAGGGGATGAATTTAATGTTGTTAAAGACTTAGGTCAGGCAAAAGAAATAGCTACCAATAGAAGAATCAAGCTTAGAGAAGAAGTACTTGCTCGAAATTCTGGTTCTAGTTTGGAGAAGTTATTTGATCAACTTCAAGAAGGTGAAATAAAAGAACTAAATATGATTATAAAGGGAGATGTTCAAGGTTCCGTTGACGCGGTGAAGACTTCTTTAGAAAAGCTTCAAAACGAGAACATTAGAACCAACATAATCCATTCTAGTGTAGGCTCAATTACTGAAACTGATGTAATGCTTGCAGGCACGGTAGGTTCAATCTTGATTGGTTTTAATGTAAGGCCATCAACAGAAATAACTTTACTAGCAGAGCGAGAAAAGATCGAAATCCGGTCATACACAGTTATTTACAAGCTAATAGAAGATGTAGAAGCTGCCATGAAAGGTATGCTTGATCCGATATACAAAGAAGTGATTCTTGGAAAGGCCCAAGTTCGAGAAACCTTTAAGGTTCCTGGGGCTGGCATTATTGCTGGATCTTATATTGTTGAAGGCAAGGTAGTTAGAAATGAAAAAATTCGATTGGTTAGAGATGGCATCCTAATACACGAAGGCAAAATATCTAGCTTGAAGAGAATCAAGGATGATGCAAAAGAAGTTCGTGAAGGCTTCGAATGTGGTATTGGTATTGAAAATTACAACGATATCAAAGAAGGCGATATTATCGAATGCTTCAAGATGGAGCAAATAGAAAGAGGATAAAGATTGTTATGGCTAATAAAGGATATAGACAAGGAAGACTAGGAGAAGAAATCCGAAAACTTATCGGGGAGATGCTTCTTAGGGAAATTAAAGACCCTAGACTTTCTGGAATGGTAAGTATCTCCTCAGTTACTGTGACAAAAGACGGAAGTTATGCAACATGTTATGTTACAGTGTTAGGTGGTTCAATTGACGATGAGCCAACAAATGAAGAAAAGGAAGAAGTTATTGCAGCATTTCAAAGCGCAAAAGGCTTAATCAAAAGAGAGATTGGTAAACAGATTAAACTTAGGCATGTTCCAGAGTTGATATTCAAGCTGGATACTTCTATGGAATATGGACGAAAGATTTCAAAGCTTATAAATGAATTGGGATTGGAGAAAGATAGGGATGATTAATCCAATCGAAGAAATAGGCGGTAAAATTCTTGGAGCAGAGTCGGTGCTCTTGTTTCCTCATGTAAATATGGACGGGGATGCTTTAGGATCTTCAGTAGCATTATGTAAAAGCCTTAGGATGCTGGGGAAAAAATGCAACATATTGATTGCTGAAGAGATCCCTATGTATCTTAGATTTTTAGATCGTGACTATTGCATTACAAATGGAGATAAATTTAAGAACCCAGATCTTTGTATAGCAATTGACTGTGGAGAGGTCTCTAGATTCAAAAGCAGAAGTGATTTCTTTTTTAAAGGGCAAAGCACAATGGTTATTGACCACCATTTGGCTACTGACCCGGTATTTGATTTTAATTATGTTGACTCCAAGGCCTCAGCTACGGCAATGCTTGTTTTCCGTATCTTGAAACACATTAATGCACCTCTTGACAAAGAGATCGGAGAGGCTATTTGGGCTGGGATTACTACTGATACAGGTAATTTTCAGTATTCAAATACCACTAAGGAAACCCACGATATAGCTGCAGAACTTCACGATCTTGGCATAGATCACAATGCTGTAAGCATCAATATATATGAGAATATAAGACCGGAAAAAATATTGATGACCAATAAAGTTATGGATAATTTAGCCTTCTTTGCTAATGGCAGAGGGGCCATTACTTATGCAACACGAGATATTTTTGAAGAAACAGGAGCAACCTTAGATGAGACAGAAGGCATTGTAGAAACCCTTAGGTGTATTGCTGGCGTTGAAGTCGCAGCATTTCTCAAGGAAGATGATGAAGATAATATTACTGTTAGTATGCGTTCTAAGACCGAAGCAGATGTGGCAGAAATAGCAACAAGGTTTAACGGTGGCGGACATAAGAAAGCAGCAGGTTGCACTATTAATGCCACCATGGATTTTGCAGTAAAAATGATAATAAGTGAGATTGAAATCTCCTTAAAAAAAGCAGGAAAAACAAAGGCATGATAAAAGGAATCGTTATACTTAACAAGCCAAAGGGCCTAACATCTCACGATTGTGTGGCCCGCTTTAGAAGAAAGACTGGAATTAAGAAAATTGGACATACTGGAACCCTAGACCCTCAAGCCACTGGAGTTCTGCCCATGTGTATAGGGACAGCTACAAGGATGATTGAATACCTAGAACATGATGAAAAAACCTATGTATGTGAAGTAACCTTTGGACTAACCACAGATACCTATGATATTTGGGGCACTGAGACAGGAGAGGGCTTACAAAGATATAAAGCTTTACAAGATCTAACTGGAGATAAGATTGAGACGCTACTTCCCATTTTTAGGGGTGAGATTGACCAAAAGCCACCCATATTTTCTGCCATAAGAAAAAATGGTAAACGCCTCTATGAATATGCAAGGAAGGGTGAAGAAGTAGAGATAGCTAGTAGACGAGTTAGAATCCACCAACTTGAAATGCTAGACTTTGACCAGAATTCAAAGACAGCCCAACTTTTAATAACCTGTTCTAAGGGTACTTACATTCGAAGTATCTGCCATGACCTGGGACAAGAACTGGGATGTGGAGGGGTTATGTCTGCCCTCGAAAGAACCCGGTGCGGCAATATGCTCTTAGAAGACTCGGTAAGCCTAGATGAATTTGAAAGGGCTGAAAACTATGGTGTTTTTTTAAAACCAATGTGGTTTCCTTTAGTAGGCTTGGGAGAGATCCAAGGCAATCTCCACAACAAAAAGGATTTACTAGATGGGAAAAAGATAGTGGTAGAAAGGTGCCAGATAGTAAAAACTCCTGACAAAGAAGAGCAAAAAGAAATATACGGAGTTTTAGACCAAGAAGAGTTATGGGCAATAGGTAGACTAGAGGGGCAGGTTTTTAAGCCAGAAAAAGTATTTGTTAAAAGGGAAAGCGAAATAGTATAAATATGGAGATATATCATTCCTTCCAACACGGCAATTGTTCTCAACCCACGGTTTTGGCCTTGGGTAATTTTGATGGTATTCATTTAGGGCACCGAGAAATTATTCAAAGAACTGTTAAAAAAGCTGGTGAAATGGGGTTAAAAAGCGGGATCTTCACATTTGCAAACCACCCTCGAAACGTAATAATGAATGAAGAATTTACCAAGAATATAATCTATTTTGAAGAGAAGGCAGAAATTATTCGAAAATTAGGTGTTGATTATTTATTTAACATCACCTTCGATGAGACAATTATGGCAATGAGCCCAAGGGAATTTGTAAAGGAACTTTTGCTAGAAAAAATGAATATGAAGTATGGCCTTTGCGGTTTTAATTATCATTTTGGCAACAAGGCTTTAGGGACAACGGAAGAACTCCGCAAGATGAGCCATGAGCTGGGATATGAGATAGAAGTTGTTGCTCCAGTCCTAATCGATGGGCAAGTTGTTAGTAGTACATTAATCAGAGAGATAATAAGTAGTGGAAAAGTTGATCTATGCTTAAAGTATTTGGGAAGACCATATGCCGTTAATGGCGAAGTCGTAATAGGAAATCGACTGGGTAAATCTTTGGGTTTTCCCACATCCAATTTGATGATAGATGAAAATATGGTTTCTCCTGCAAATGGAGTTTACCTTACATGGTGCACATACAATGGGGTCACTTACCCCAGCATAACCAATGTAGGAAACAAGCCAACCATTGGGGAATTTGTGAAAAATGTAGAGACCCATATTTTTGACTTTGATAAAGAACTTTATGGCAAGAGAATTCATGTTGAATTCTTAGTAAAAACAAGAGATGAAATGAAATTTGACTCTGTTGAGGAGCTTTCAGCCCAGATCAAAAGGGATTGTATAGCAGCCAAGTCATATTTTTCCAAATAAAACTAGACATTGGCTCTTTATCGTGATATATTTAGTCGTTGTGAAAATTACCATTGCTTGGTGCTTAGAGAACTCCGACGGGTACTCGGCAAATGGCGGATTAATTGAAAAGGAGAAGATTTATTATGATTACAAAAGAAAAAAAGACGGAAATCATCAAAGATTATCAGTTAAAAGAAGGGGATACAGGTTCCTCGGAAGTTCAGATTGCAGTACTAACATTTAGAATTAATGATTTGAATGAACATTTAAAAATCCATGTCAAGGATCACCATTCCAGAAGAGGACTTCTGAAGATGGTAGGACAGAGAAGAAACCTTCTTAATTACCTAAAGGGCAAGGATGTAGAAGGGTATAGAGAACTTATTGCCCGTTTAGGCTTAAGAAAGTAATAAAAACTTAAAATTTAAGCGGAGCTAATTAGCTCCGCTTTTATTAATATTTAGTTAGCGTTTAAAAAGACGCGTAAGAAAGAAATTAACAGGAGGTAGTTGTTAATTATGAGATTTGAAGATTATAGAACGTTCCAAACTGCATTGGGAGGAAGACTCCTTCAGATGGAAATTGGAAAAGTGTGCGAATTGGCTAACGGCCAGGTAACAATGCGATATGGTGATACAGTAGTAAATGTAACTGCTTGCGCATCTACTACACCAAGAACAGATATTGATTTTTTCCCCTTATCTGTAGATTACGAAGAAAGAATGTATGCTGCCGGTAAAATTCCTGGTGGATTTATTAAGAGAGAAGGAAGGCCTAGCGAAAGAGCGATTCTAGCCTGTAGGCTAATTGACCGCCCTATTCGTCCTCTTTTCCCAAAAGGATTCCATAATGATGTGCAAGTTGTGGCAACAGTAATGTCATTAGACCATGACTGCTCCCCAGAAGTTGTAGCCATGATAGGCTCATCTGTTGCACTGAGCATTTCTGATATTCCTTTTGATGGGCCAACAGCTTCAGTACTTATCGGTCGAGTGGATGGAGAGTTCATAGTTAACCCTACTCAAGCTCAAAGAGAAATAAGTGAATTGCAACTAATGGTAAGTGGTACCAAGGAAGCCATTATGATGGTAGAGGCTGGTTGTTCTGAAGTAAGTGAAGATATAGTCCTGGAGGCCATAATGTTTGCCCACGAAGAAATCAAGAAATTGGTTGTTTTCATCGAGGACATAGTTAAGGAACTAGGAAAACCCAAAAGAGAGGTTACCCTATACCAAATTCCAGAGGAAATAGATTCTGCTGTTCGGGCTTTTGCTACTGACAAGATGAAATCAGCTATCCAAACCCCTGACAAGCAGGAGAGACTTGATAACATGGACCTAGTGGAGACAGAAGCGAAAGAACATTTTGCCGAGATTTTCCCAGAAAATCCAAAAGATGTTTCCGCATCACTATACAATATTACCAAAGAGCAGGTTAGAGGGATGATTCTAGATGAGAATATTCGGCCAGACAATCGTAAGCCTGATGAAATTCGCCAGATCTGGTGTGAAACTGGGTTCTTACCTAGAGCCCACGGAACAGGACTATTTAAGCGAGGGCAAACACAAGCCTTAAGTGTAGCAACTCTAGCACCTGTTGGGGAAGGCCAGAGAATTGATGGTATTGGCGAAGAGACAGAAAAACGCTATATGCATCATTATAATTTCCCTCCTTACTCTGTTGGAGAAGCAAGACCTATGCGTTCTGCAGGACGAAGAGAAATTGGTCACGGAGCCCTTGCAGAAAGAGCCTTGGTACCTGTGCTTCCTTCAGTTGAGGATTTCCCTTATGCCATTCGTGTTGTAAGTGATATCTTATCTAGCAATGGTTCAACTTCACAAGCATCTGTTTGTGGTAGTACCTTAGCTCTAATGGATGCAGGAGTACCTATAACAAGACCAGTATCTGGTATTGCTATGGGCCTTGTTGAAAGAGTTGAAGAGGATGGTTCAAGTAAGATTGTAATCCTATCCGATATTCAAGGAATGGAAGACTTTTTAGGAGACATGGACTTTAAGGTTGCTGGAACTGAAAAGGGAATTACAGCTATTCAAATGGATATAAAGGTTCATGGCCTTTCTAGAGACATTTTGAAAAAGGCTCTTGATCAGGCCAAAGAAGGAAGATTACACATAATGGAGAAGATGATGGAAGAGATTTCTGCACCTAGAGAAGAACTTTCCCCGTATGCTCCAAGAATTATAACTATGGTAATCGATCCTGAAAAAATCCGTATTGTTATAGGCCCCGGAGGCAAAACTATTAATAGGATTGTTGCTGAAACTGGAGTTAAAATAGACATTGATGATACTGGACTTGTCTACATTTCAGGCCCTGATATGGCAACTGCAGAAAAGGGAGTAAGAGAAGTTGAACTTCTTCTTAAGGATGTAGAAGTAGGGGAGATCTATGAAGGCAAAGTAACAAGGCTTATGGCTTTCGGTGCCTTTATTGAGATCTTACCAGGTAAAGAGGGTTTATTACATATTTCCAAGATGGCAAAAGAGCGAGTTGAGCGAGTGGAAGATATAATGAACGTAGGAGATACGGTTCAGGTTAAGGTTACAGAAATTGATAGCCAAAATCGAATTAATCTTACTCGCAAGGAACTTTTATAAGGACATCTTGCAAGGAACTCTTGCAAGAGCTCTTTTAAGGGACTCTTGTAAGA
>JAVEXZ010000017.1:26024-32466 GCA_034003765.1 Anaerovoracaceae bacterium
CTCTTTTAAGGGACTCTTGTAAGACTCTTGAAAGAACCTAGCACTGTAATACTAAGGGAGGCCAATGGGCCTCCCTTTTTTTAGATGGGATGTATCTAGTTCCTCCAATCTAACTTCCTCAGTACCCCCTATAAGTCATATCCCTAACCACCCCAGAACTTATATCCAAGCTAACCTAGAAACCATATCTAAGCTACCCTAGAAACCATATCCAAGCTACCTAGCTACCATATCCCAAGTTATCTTTTATGAACTCTGCAAGGCTGACCTCCAAGTCACCCCCTGCGTTAGACTACTTGTCGGGTGAGGTGGAACTTTACATCTGGGTCTAATATGTTTATACTTAGAGGGTATATAAGTTTGGCAATAGTATAATTATTAAAGCCCTATCTAAGCTTGGCAATAGTATAATTATTAAAGCTCTATCTAAGCTTGGCAAAAGTACAACTATTAAAGCCTATCTAAGCTTGGCAAAAGTATAATTACTAAAGCCCTATCTAAGCTTGGCAAAAGTATAATTGTGGTTGCAAATCAGCTTCAAGGGGTATGTATAATTAATCGAATTCAAAAGGAGGAAAAGCATGCCAATTATTGCGCTCGCACTGGTATTACTTGTAAGTTTTGTTGTCTATTACTTTTTTGTCAGCAATTCCTCTCTATATACCAGTGAAAGACCTAAAAAGAATGACCCCTTCAAGGTTATCTACCTACCTGAAGACTTAGAGGCAGAAAAAGAAAGAAGAAAAAAAGAAGATGAGAATAGCTGATTCTGTTAGAAACACAATTGGAAACACACCATTAATAGAATTGCGAAAAGTGGAAGACCATCTTGGAAATTCTATTCGTGTTTTAGGAAAGGTAGAAGCATTTAATCCTGGAGGTAGTGCAAAAGATAGACCTGTATTATCAATGATTGAAGAGGCTGAAAAGGCGGGTCTCCTAAAAGCAGGGGCTAGTTTGGTTGAACCCACAAGCGGTAACACGGGAGCAGCCCTGGCAGCAATTGGAGCCAGCAAGGGCTATTCTGTTGTTTTAACCATGCCTGAAACCATGAGCTTAGAGAGAAGACAAATCCTTAAGGCTTATGGGGCCTCCCTTGTACTAACTGATGGAGCTAAGGGTATGAAAGGGGCTATAGAAAAAGCCCAAGAGATAGTTGAACAAACACCAGGAGCTTTCATGCCAAGTCAGTTTACAAATCCGGCAAATCCCAAAGCTCATTTTGAAACTACAGGTCCTGAGATATGGGAAGCAACTGATGGGAAAGTGGATATTTTTGTGGCAGGTATTGGCACCGGAGGAACTATTACTGGTGTTGGTGAATACTTGAAAAGCCGAAATCCCCAGATACAAATAATAGGTGTTGAACCATATGCTAGCCAAGTTCTTAGTGGAGGCAAAGCCGGCCCTCACGGCATACAAGGTATTGGTGCGGGATTTGTACCTGATATATTAAAGATGGAAGTAATTGACGAGATTATTCCCATTAAAGAGGAAGAAGCCTATGCTAATGGTCGTTTTTTAGCTAAAGAAGAGGGTCTTCTTGTTGGTATTTCATCGGGAGCGGCTTTAGCAGCAGCCCTAGTTGTAGGAAAGAGACTGGAGAACAAAGCTAAGCTAATAGTAGTTTTGCTTCCGGATACAGGAGAACGATACTTATCTACATTATTATTTAAGGAATAGGGGATAAAGGGTTAATGGGGAAAATCAGGGATGACTTAAATTCAATTAAAAAGAGGGATCCAGCTTGCAGAAATAGCTTAGAGGTTATTTTTTTGTATTCTGGTTTTCATGCTCTCTTTTATCACAGAATTGCCCACAAGTTTTACAAAGCACATATGTTTTTTATAGCCCGGGCTATATCTCAGTTTGCCCGTTGGTTGACTGGGATTGAAATCCATCCTGGAGCTAGCATAGGAAGGGGACTCTTTATAGACCATGGCAGCGGAGTGGTAATTGGCGAAACCACAGAGATAGGGGATTATTGTACATTATACCAAGGGGTTACCTTGGGAGGCACAGGAATAGTTCACGGCAAACGACACCCCACATTAGGGAATGATGTTTTAGTTGGAGCTGGTGCCAAAGTATTAGGTCCTTTTAAGGTAGGAGATCATGCTAAGATTGCTGCAGGTGCTGTAGTTCTTAGCGAAGTACCACCCTATGCCACTGCAGTTGGGGTCCCTGCCCAAATTCTATGTGGCTTCGCTATGGACCCTAATGGAACTAGGCAAGGCAATGAAGATGTGGATCAGATCAATATCCAAGATCCAATCATGCTCGAAATATGTCGACTGCAAGAACAGCTTGAAAGGCTGGAAGGAAAGCTTAAAACCCTTGAAAAAAACAGCGATTCTCAGTAAATATTTGGAGACATATTCAGAGCTTATAAGAGGGATTAATGCTTATTCTTTTTGAGTAAATCCCATCAAATACAATTTAAGGGATAAAATTAAAAAAGTGATGAAGATATTATTAGCCATTAATCTATCCATCACTTTTTTGTTTTTTTAGGTATTATAGAATTGGGTCTCCGAAAGAATCCCTGTTGTTAGCCTATCTTATATCCGTTCTACTGAAATTCCTGTTTTGTGGCCATTCAAATCTGCTTCTTCCAGAGTGTCAGTGGAAGGTAATATTTCACGAGCAAGAGTTTCTTTCATAATGTAATCTCTGTGGAAATCCACTGCTTCTTGAACATCCTTGTCTGCAGAAATGTAAATTTTAATCCTATCCATCATCTCAAAGTCATTTTGTTTACGCATTTGTTGAACCTTGGAAATCAACTCTCTTGCTAGGCCCTCCTGTATCAAGCCAGGACTTAGGCTTGTGTCTAATATAGTGAAAACACCGTTCTCCATGGCCACAGAGAATCCTTCTTTGGCTTCGATTCTTACGTCCACATATGATTTATCAATGGTAAAGTCTTGGCCTTCTAAGGATATAGTAATGGTTTCGTTAGACTCCAATTCCTTTACGAAGGCCTTAGGTTCAAGTTGGTTTAAGTAGCCAGCAAAGGCCTTTATCTTTGGGCCAAAGCTTGGGCCCGCAAGCTTAAATTCTGGCTTCAAACTAAAGTTCATAAATGCATCTAAATCATTCTCAAAAGAAACCTCTTTGACATTGAGCTCCTCCATAAGAAGGGGAGTTAAGTCAGAGATAAGAGATTCATACTGTCCGTCTACAAGAATATTAGGAAGAGGCTGTCTTACTTTAATTCTTTCTTTTTCTCTGATACCTCTACCTAGACTTACCAGATTTCTTACCAAGTCCATTCTTTGCTCTACATTCTTATCCAACAAATCTGGGTTTCCTTGGGGGAAGAATGATATATGTACTGAATCTTCTCCACTTAGCTTTGTATATATTTCATCTGCTATAAAAGGTGCAAAAGGTGCGGTTAGCTGACACACTCCCAAGAGCATTTCGTAGGTTGTTGCATAAACACTTTTTTTGTCCTGGGTCATTCCTTCTGTATAAAAGCGTCTTCGAGCTCTTCTGATAAACCAGTTAGAAAGATCTTCAGAAACAAATTCTTGGATCTTTCGAACAGATTTCATATGGTCGTATTTGTTCATGTCTTCAGTGACATCAAGAACAAGCTGGTTATACTTGCTTACAATCCAACGGTCTAGTTCTGGGCGATCCTTATACTCTACAAAAATATTTGCAGGATCTATCTGGTCTTGGTTGGAGTAAAGAACAAAGAAATTATACACATTCCTTAGGGTTCCGAAGAACTTGCTGTTAACTTCTTTTAGGGCCTCTTCATCAAACTTAGTAGGTGACCAGGCGGGAGAACTATATAAAAGATACCATCTAGTGGCATCAGCTCCGTATCGATCAAACATCACAAAGGGATCAACAGTGTTGCCTTTGCTTTTGCTCATTTTTTTGCCTTCTTTATCCAAAATTAAGTCGTTAACCAAAACATTTCTATAGGGGGCCTGCTTCTTTATAAATGTTGAAATTGCCATTAGGGAATAGAACCAACCTCTTGTTTGGTCAATACCTTCGCAAATAAAATCAGCTGGGAAAAGTTCTTGGTCAAATATATCTGCATTTTCAAATGGATAATGCCATTGTGCGAAAGGCATTGCTCCTGAGTCAAACCAACAGTCCATAACTTCTGGGATTCTTTCCATTGTACTATTACATTTAGGACATGTTAGGTGGACGTCATCAACGTATGGCCTATGGAGTTCAATATCAATTGAAATATCTTCTTGTGCCTTATCTTTTAGCTCTTGACGGCTTGAAATACATTCTAAATGGCCGCACTCACAACGCCAAATAGGGATAGGAGTTCCCCAGTATCTATTCCTTGAAATAGCCCAATCCTTTACTTCTTCAAGCCAGTTACCAAATCTCTTTTCTCCGACAAAATCTGGGAACCAGTTTACACTGTTGTTGTTGGCAACTAGTTCTTCTCGAAGCTTTGTCATTTCGATATACCAGCTAGGCTTAGCATAGTATATTAAAGGTGTGGTGCAACGCCAGCAGTGAGGATAATTATGGCTTATTTTTTCCTTGGAAAAAACCTTGTCTCCTTCAGCCAAGTATTTTACGATGTCAACTTCCAATCCTTCATCCATCACAAAACGACCTGCCCATGGAGTTGTGGTATATTCCCCTTCTTCATTTACTGGTTTTACAACAGGTAGGTCATATTTTCTACCAGTATTATAGTCGTCTTCACCAAAGGCAGGGGCTGTATGAACAATTCCAGTACCATCTTCAATAGTTACATATTCTCCCAAGGTCACAAAGAAAGCCTTCTTTGTTGGGTCAACTTCAACAAAGGGCATTAGTTGTTCATACTCAAGGTTTTCAAGGGCATCACCCTTCATTTCTTCTAATACCTGGTAATTTCCTTCACCTAATATTTTATCCGCTAGGGCTTTGGCCAGATAAACAACTTGGCCTGGAGAATTTGGTGCGCTATCCTTTAAGCGAGCTTTTATATAGTCGATTTTAGGACCTACTGTTAGAGCTACATTTGAAGCTAGAGTCCAAGGAGTTGTTGTCCATGCTAGAAAATATTCGTCTGCATCTCGTCTCTTAAATTTTGCGGTTATGGTAAGAACCTTAACATCCTTATAGCCTTGGGCAACCTCGTGAGAGGCTAGGCCAGTTCCACATCTTGGGCAGTAGGGTAGAATTTTATGGCCCTCATAAATCAGCTCACCCTTAAAGAATTCGCTGATAATCCACCAACAAGATTCGATATAGTCATTATCCAAGGTAATGTAAGGGTCATCCATATCAATCAGAAAACCCATACGTTCAGTCATTTGTCGCCAAAGGCCCTCATACTTAAAGACGGATTCTTTACACTTTTCATTAAAAGCTTCCATGCCATAATCTTCAATATCCTGCTTCCCTGTTAGTTTTAGCTGCTTTTCAACTTCAATTTCCACGGGAAGTCCATGGGTGTCCCAACCAGCTTTACGTTTTACCTTAAATCCTTGCATAGTCTTATAGCGGCAAACAGAGTCCTTTAGAGTTCTTGCCATAACATGGTGGATACCAGGATGGCCGTTAGCCGTAGGTGGGCCTTCATAGAAAACAAAAGGAGGATATCCTTCTCTTGTTGTTACACATTTTTCAAGTAGGTTTTCATCCTTCCACTTTTTTGCTTGGTCTAGTTGTACTTGAGCAATAGGCTCTTCCGATAAGTGTTGAAACATTATATTTTCCCTTTCAAATAAAAAATCCCTAACGCATAGGCGCTAGGGACGATATATAACCGCGGTACCACCCTAGTTGTTCGGTACAAAAACCAAACCACTTAATTGACTCATGAACTCGGGATTGATATTCAGTGCTTGGTCTTCCACCTGCTTCTCAGCTTTTTGCAGGTTCTCTGTAAGGAAGAGGGTCAAGACTTACTAGGATCCGTCAATGTTCTCTATTAAATTGTTTTGCAACACTGCTATTCTAAGTTAAAGTGGCCTTAATGTCAAGAAAATTCACCAAACACAGACTTTGTAATCACCAAACACAGACTTTGTAATCACCAAACACAGACTTTGTAATCACCAAACACAGACATCGTTTCTAACTCGGTTCATCAAAACTAGACATGGCTATGAAAAGTAAATATGAACAGTGGGTGACATACTCCCACCACTTATAGAAGTGGGGGCTTCTCCTTCGAGTAGCCTATCGGCTACAGCATAAGAGAGCTATCCCCGTGTGCCCCACGGTAATATTGCTACTAGGCAAGCAGTATATCGGGAGTTTTCATGGAAAAAGGGAGAAAAGGGGAAGAATTGGGACAATTCAAAAAAAGCATCTCTAAACAATCGATAAATTTGTGAAATATAACAAAGTTTTCCTTGTAAAATCCACCCCTTAATGCTAAGATATATTATTGTCAATTTATAATAGCTCGATAATAGCTCGATAATAGCTCGATAATAGCTCGATAATAGCTCGA
>JAVEXZ010000017.1:32566-37098 GCA_034003765.1 Anaerovoracaceae bacterium
ATAATAGCTCGATAATAGCTCGATAATAGCTCGATAATAGCTCGATAATAGCTCGACAATAGCTCGACAATAGCTCGACAATTGACAAATGATAATATTTAAATATGGCAAAGCGCCAGGAGAGGAGGCCTGTAAAATGGCTAAGGAAAAAGTAGTACTAGCGTATTCGGGAGGATTGGACACGTCCATTATTATCCCATGGTTGAAAGAAAACTACGATGTTGAAGTAATTGCAGTTTGTTGTGATGCTGGACAGAAGGAGGATTTTTCTGCAATCAGACAGAAGGCCCTTGACACTGGAGCGTCAAAGGCCCATGTTATAGACCTCAAAGAAGAGTTTATCACTGACTTTATATGGCCCACCTTAAAAGCAGGAGCTGTTTACGAAAATGATTATCTTCTTGGAACTTCCATGGCAAGACCATTAATGGCACAAAAATTAGTAGAAGTAGCTGAAGCAGAAGGAGCATATACCATTGCCCATGGATGTACAGGCAAGGGCAATGATCAGGTTCGTTTTGAGGTAACAATAAAAGCATTAAACCCAGCCATTAAAATAATAGCCCCTTGGAGAATATGGGACCTTACTTCTAGGGAAGACTGCATCGAATATGCAAAGGATCATAATGTACAAATTGCCCAGACCAAAGAGAATATTTATAGCCGCGATGAAAATATTTGGCATATCAGTCATGAAGGTGGCAATCTTGAGAACCCTTGGAACAAGCACAAAGATGATATTCATGTACTTAGTGTCACACCAGAAAATGCACCAGATAAGGCAACAGAGATAGAAATTCATTTTGAAAAAGGGGTACCAACAATGATTAATGGTAAGGCTATGGGACCAGTGGAATTGCTTACCGAGCTTAATACCCTAGGTGGTGCTAATGGTATAGGAACCGTTGATATAGTTGAGAACCGTTTAGTAGGTATGAAATCTCGAGGTGTGTACGAAACACCAGGTGGAACTATCCTATATAAAGCTCACAATGCATTGGAAAAATTAATATTGGACAGGGATACCATGCAATATAAAACCATTGTTGCTGAAAAATGGGCCCAATTAGTTTATGATGGATTGTGGTTTACTCCCTTAAGAGAGGCTATCCAATCCTTTGTAGACAAAACCCAGGAACTAGTGGATGGAGATGTTATAGTAAAGCTCTACAAGGGCCAGGCCATCCCTGTTGCTACTCAATCTCCAAACTCTCTATATAGTGAGGAATTTGCCACATTCAGTAAAGACGAGGTATACAAGCAGAGTGATGCTGAAGGATTTATTAATTTATTTAGCTTGCCACTAAAGATCCGTGCCATACAAAAGCAGGTTAAAGAAGGAGGTGCAGAAGACAATGAAGCTTTGGAAAGGAAGGTTCTCAAAGCAGGCGACTTCATCTGCTAATCAATTTAATGCTTCCATAGAAGTAGATCAAAGAATGTATCGGCAAGATATCCTTGGCAGTATTGCACATAGTAAAATGTTGGCTCGCCAAGGAATTATTAGCGAAGCTGAAAGAGATTCAATAATCATGGGATTAGATGAAATCCTTCGGGAATATGAAGAGGGTTCTATTCAATTCACTGTAGAAGATGAAGATATACATATGGGAATTGAATCTCGTTTAACAGAGAAAATCGGGGATGCAGGGAAAAAGCTTCATACAGCCCGAAGCAGAAATGATCAAGTGGCTACAGACCTTAGAATGTATCTTAAAGAAGAAATTGATGAGATTGTCAGATTGACAGAGGATCTCATTGAACTTATAGACAAATTGATAAAGGATCATGAGAACACCATAATGCCAGGATATACTCATATGCAAAGAGCGCAACCCGTAACATTAGCTTGGCATCTATCTGCATACCGAGAAATGCTTTTAAGGGACAAGGAGCGTTTCTGGGACACTTACAATAGAACGGATTCTTTACCCTTGGGGGCCTGCGCCCTGGCGGGAACATCCTACAATATTGATCGAGAATTTGTGAAAGAGGAATTAGGTTTTTCTCGTATCTGCCTCAGCACAATGGACGCAGTTAGCGATAGAGATTTCGCTCTTGAATTCATTTTCTCAGTTTGCCTAACTATGATGCACCTTTCTAGGTTCTGTGAAGAAATTGTTTATTGGAATAGCAAAGAATTTGATTTTGTGGAAATTGACGATGCCTACAGTACAGGGTCAAGCATAATGCCCCAAAAGAAAAACCCAGATATGGCTGAGCTAATCAGAGGTAAAACTGGTCGGGTATATGGAGACCTAATGGCCCTTCTTACGGTTATGAAGGGGCTGCCTCTAGCATATAACAAGGACATGCAAGAAGACAAGGAACCTGTTTTTGACGCAGGAGACACCCTCAAAGATGCCCTTGAAATATTCACCCAGATGCTTGCCACTATGGTGTTCAAAAAGGAAAATATGGAAATGGCGGCTAGAAAAGGCTTTATGAATGCCACAGATGCAGCAGATTACCTGGTAAAAAAAGGCGTGCCATTTCGGGATTGTCATGAAATAATAGGGTCTATGGTTTTGGGCTGTCTTGACTGCGGCAAAGCCATTGAAGAATTAGAACTTGATGAGCTAAAAGCTTACTCTCCATTATTTGATAGTGATATATATGCTGCTATAGAATTAAAAACCTTAATCAAGGCAAGGAAGCAAAAATAATGGTAAAAAATCTAAAGGAATATACCTTGGAAGAACTAGAAGAAATCGCAAAAGCTCTAGGAGAGCCTTCCTATCGTGGAAAACAGATGATGGGCTGGCTTTACAAAGGGATTAAGAGTTTTGAAGAGATGAAAAATATACCCAAAACTTTTACAGATAAATTAATGGCTGAAGGATATTCCATAGGATCCCCAGCCATTCTTCGTCTCCAGACCTCAAAGCTTGATGATACTAAAAAAGTTCTCTTTGGCCTATGGGACCATCAAGGGGTAGAAACAGTTTTAATGAAATATCGCTATGGAAATACGGTGTGTATATCCAGCCAAGTTGGTTGTAATATGGGTTGCGAGTTCTGTGCTTCTGCTATAGGAGGTAAGAAAAGAAATCTTACTCCTGGAGAAATGGTGGATCAAGTAGTAGGGATGGCCAATTTAGCTGATGGCCCTATTACCCATATAGTGGTTATGGGAACAGGAGAACCTTTTGATAATTACGAAAATTTGTCGAAATTTTTAAGGATTATTCATGAACCTGCTGGCATGGGTTTGGGCTACCGCCACATCACAGTATCTACTGTGGGTTTGGTAGATAAAATAGAGATGTTCGGAGACGATTTCCCCCAAGTTAACTTGGCAATTTCTCTTCATGCCCCCAACGATAGGATTAGAGAGAAGATAATGCCTATCAATAAAAAATATGGTGTTAACCACCTGATACAAGTGGGCAAAGACCATATTAAAAAAACCAGCCGACGACTTACATTTGAGTATGCTCTAATAGAAGGCCTAAATGACACAGACAAAGAGGCAAGAGAACTGGGCTCTCTTCTTAGAGGGATGCTTTGCCATGTTAACCTGATAGCTCTTAATGAGGTGGAGGAGTCAAAGTATAAAGGGACCCCAAGAGAGGGGGTAGAGTCCTTTCGCAAAATTCTGGAAAATGCTGGAATCCAAGTTACCATCAGGAGAGAATTAGGACAAGATATCAATGCAGCTTGCGGACAACTTCGTCTTGCAGAGGAGGGTGGTTGCGTGTATAATTGTGATAATAGTCGATTAGGGAAATCGTTACTAAATGAATAGAAAATAAGGAGGCGGTTGTTATGGTGAAATTAGTCGTAGGTCGCAAGGGTTCAGGCAAAACTAAGATTATGGTAGAGATGGCAAACGAAGCAGCGGAGACTAGCACAGGAAGCATCGTTTTTATAAATACCGACGACAGGTTGATGTATGATCTTGTTCATAAAATACGATTCATATGTATGGAAGAATTCCCGCATATTACAAATAGTGACGAATATATAGGTTTCCTTTATGGCATAATCAGCGGAGACCACGATATAGCAGAGATATTTATTGATAGTATTCTAAAGCATGCTGATTTTGAACTCCCTGACCTAGCTGAGTTCATCGAAAGGCTTAAAGATATTTCAGACAACCACGAAGTAGACTTTCTTGTTAGCATTAGTGCTGACAAAGAGCAACTGGACAATGTTTGTCTAGATGGTTGTAAAATACTTAATTAGAGAACAAAGGGGTTGTCAGCACCGAAAGGTCAAGGCAATCCCGTTTTTACTAGGAGCAGGGTATGAAGCTATCCATTGCATTGATACAAATGATGGGCTCAATGGACAAGACAGCATCCATAGAAAAAGCCCGCAAAATGATTCTTGAGGCTGCCAAAAATGGGGCCAGATTAATTGTATTACCAGAAATGTGGAACTGCCCCTATTCAAGTGACTACTTCAAAGATTACGCAGAGCCAGAGGATGGCCAGACCTATAGTTTTATGGCTTCAATTGCAAAAGCTGCCAACATATATCTTGTGGGAGGATCTATTCCTGAGAGGGATCAAGGAAGAGTCTTT
>JAVEXZ010000004.1:0-12085 GCA_034003765.1 Anaerovoracaceae bacterium
AAGACTTCTTGGGCAAACCTAACGGGCATCTTTCACACAAACTTCTCCACACCCACTACGCTAAAAAAGATTCTTATCCTATCAACGAATAATCCTATACACAAATAGTAGGGTTTCAAATGAAAAGAGGCTTCTCCAAATGAAGAGGCCTCTTTCTTTATTGATAAAATTTTTACACGAATATTTAATTCTGATTTTCAAGCAAGCTTACAATGTCCTCAGCTCTTTGGACAAAGTAGTCTGGCCTATCAGGTCCAGTCTTTTCTTCCTCTGTAACCGCCACTGCCCAGGCCACCAATACTGATTGGACCCCAGCATTTTTGGCACAGAGAATATCATACATGCTGTCACCGATCATTATGCTTTCCTCAGGGCTACTTTTAAGTTGAGCTAAGGCAATTAAAACAGGTTCAGGGTCTGGCTTATGTTTATCTGTGTCATCACAAGTTACCACAACATCAAAGTATTCCCCAATCTCATACCTCTCCATTGCCTGTTGGGTTGTAAAAGCAGCACGAGAAGTTACCACAGCCATTTTATATCCTAAATCTTTCAATTCACCAAGCATTTCCTTGATGCCCGGAAATAGTGATATCCTGTCTCCAAAACTATCACGGTGATAACTGCGGTAAATATCTACACATTCTTCAACAGGTATGTGGGGGAAAGCCTTTTCCATAGTCCTAATTAGGGGCTCTCCGAATGTACGAATAATCTCGACCTCATCGATATCCTTATCTTCAAGTACACGGTATATATGTCTCCAAGAATCCATTATTAAATCGTTTGTGTTCATCAATGTTCCATCGAAGTCGAATAATACAGTGGTAATTTTGCCTTTCATAATTTCCATTTGTTGGCACCTTTCCTTGGGAATAACAAAGCCCCGGCTATTATCGTCGGGGCTCTCCTTTATAATTCTTCCAGATTTTAATAGCCTGAGAACATAGACAGCATAACCGAGGCGGCAACAGCCGAGCCTATTACACCAGCCACATTCGGACCCATAGCATGCATCAAGAGGAAGTTGGATGGGTTCTCTGCTTGACCTACCTTTTGAGACACACGAGCTGCCATAGGTACTGCAGATACACCAGCCGAACCAATAAGTGGATTGATACCACCACCAGTTAGTTTGTTCATTAATTTTGCAAGTAAGACTCCACCAGCCGTTCCAACTGCAAAGGCTAAAACTCCAAGTATTACTATTTTTACTGTGTCAAGAATCAAGAATGTTGGACCTTGGGCTGAAGCACCTACTGCTAAACCCAGCATAATGGTTACTACATTTATAAGGCCATTTGCTGATGTGTCCGATAGTCTAAGTGTTCTTCCACATTCTTTAAATAAGTTACCTAGCATTAGCAATCCCACTAAAGGTGCTGCAGCTGGTAGCAACAATACTACTATTATGGTTACCATTACAGGGAAAATAATCTTTTCTCTTTGAGTTACAGGTCGTAACTGATCCATCTTAATCATTCTTTCCTTTTTGGTTGTCAAGGCTTTCATGATTGGAGGCTGTATAACTGGCACCAGTGCCATATAAGAATAGGCTGCTACGGCCACTGCTCCTAATATATGGGGAGCCAGTTGCTGGGTAGTATATATAGCCGTTGGTCCATCAGCTCCTCCGATGATACCAATGGAGGCCGCTTCTTGAGCATTGAAGCCTAGGAAAATCGCCATAAATAGTGCGAAGAAAATTCCCAACTGTGCCGCCGCTCCAAGGAATAGAGATTTTGGATTAGCGATGAGTGGTCCAAAGTCTGTCATGGCCCCAACTCCCATAAATATCAAACTGGGAAGGATGGGTTTTAATAAGTAAAATATTGTTAGGATTCCCATGCTTTCTAGTGGGGTTCCCGTTTCAACATGTGCTACGAATATCCCTGTCATGGGCATGTTAGAAAGCAACATTCCAAAGCCAATGGGTACTAATAAAAGAGGTTCAAAACCCTTTTTAATAGCCAAGTACAAGAACAAACAAGCAACCGCTAACATTATGGCACTTCTGAAATCCATGTTGACGATTCCCATGCCCTCGATAAATTTTATTAAAGTCTCCCAAATCATTTCTTTAGTCTCCTTTTTTCTCTTCCATACCTATTGCATGGTAACATATAAGCCTATTCCTTGCAAGAGATTCCAAGCTTTTACATCATGTATACTTTAGGAAAATTTCTCCTTGAAAACTAATCTCTATTAATCTTTTTGCTTCAATTTTTCGTTTATAAAATAGTCTATATCCCCATCCATTACAGCATTGATATTTCCAGCTTCTGCACCTGTACGATGGTCCTTGACCAAAGTGTAGGGGTGAAAAACATAAGATCTGATTTGGCTGCCCCATGTTATTTGGCTAAAATCTCCTTTAAGGTCCTTTAGATTATCTTTGTGTTCCCTGATGGCAATGTCCATCAGCTTGGACCGCAAAAGTTTCATGGCAGTTTCTTTATTTTGGTGTTGGCTCCTTTGGTTCTGGCAGGTTACCACCACATTTGTGGGAATGTGAGTGATTCTTATTGCGGAGTCAGTCTTGTTTACATGCTGCCCTCCTGCCCCAGAACTTCTATAGGTGTCTATGCGAAGGTCACCAGGGTCAATATCCACTCTTATGTCATCTTCTATTTCTGGCATTACATCTACTCCCGCAAAGCTGGTATGCCTTCTGCCTGATGAATCAAAGGGTGAAATTCGAACCAATCTATGAACTCCCTTTTCATTCTTCAAGAAGCCGTAAGCATAGTCTCCTTCCACAAGCATAGTGGCGTTTTTAATCCCACCCTCAGTATCATACTGGACGTCAGCAACCATCCATTTATACCCTTGGGTATCCATCCAGCGGCCATACATCCTCATAAGCATTTCTGTCCAATCTTGTGCATCCTTGCCACCTTCTCCTGCATGAAGATGTAAGATTGCACTGTTCTCATCATACTCCTGGTTCATCAAGATCTTTAGGCGTAAGTCTTCAGATGTTTTGTTAAAGGCATCATAGGCTTTTTGGATTTCATCCACTAGGGAGGGGTCTTCCTCTTCCACCGCAAGCTCAATAAGGGTTTCGAGGTCCGAAAGCTCCTCTTCAAGTTGGTGATACTCCCCTGTTTTATTCTCTAAAGCTTTTTTTTCTTTTAAGAGTTTTTGAGCACCTTGATGATCATCCCAAAAACCCTCTTTTTCTGTGTCCTCTATAATTTCTTCAAGTCTTTTTTCTAAGCCAGCTAGGTCAAAGAGACCCTCGAATCTCATCTAACATCTCCCTAGCCAAAGGCATTTCGTTTTTAATTTGTTCTATTATTACCATCAAATTCCTCCCTACAATTGTAGCTAGCTGCCGCAGCAGTTCTTATATTTTTTACCCGACCCACAAGGACAGGTTTCATTTCTGCCTACCTTTGCCTGGGCACGCTGAACCGTTTGCTGTTTGTTGTCTCTTGGGGGAACTACCACCCTTGGAGGGGCACCATCTACTGGTGGCCACTGGGCTTCCATTTCCCCAGAGTGTAAAGGCTGCCTATGAGGGGCTCCTCCTGCAGCAATACCAGGAGCATTTGACCCACCTTGATCCACAAAGTCAGCTTTTCTTGCATCGGATACTGTAAGGACTTCTTTACGCTCTGTTGTTGTTGAAACAGTTACGTTATAGCAGAATTTCACTGTTTCTTCTTTTATTGATTGGATCATAAGTTCGAACATATCAAAACCTTCATTTGCATAGGCGGCGGCAGGGTCTTGTTGACCTAAGGCACGAAGTCCAATTCCGCTCTTTAGTTGGTCCATGGCGTCGATGTGGTCCATCCATTTATTATCCACAACTCGAAGAAGGATCATCCTCTCAAGTTCACGCATTCTTTCTGTTCCTATCTCTTCTTCCTTTTCTTCGTAGAGGCCTTCAAATGCTTTGATGACATCTTCTCTTAAAAGTTCTTCTGTTAGCTCTGTGATCTCCTCATCTTTATAGCCTAGGCCAGAAAATCTTGAACAGATTTTTTCAAGTCCGCTTTCTATTCTAAATAGTTCCCATTCTTCAGGATATTTTGATGCTATTACCACTGGGTCTATAACCTCGTCCACAAGACTCTGCATCATGCTCATAATATCGTCTCTCAGATTGTCCCCAAAAAGAACTTTTCTACGTTCGCCGTAAATAACCTCCCTTTGTTTATTCATAACATTGTCGTACTGCAAGACGTATTTTCTTATGCTAAAGTTCCTACTTTCAACTCTCTTTTGTGCATTTTCTATGGACTTTGAAAGCATGCCCGCCTCAATTACATCATCCTCTCCAAGGCCTAATCTTGTTACAATTCCCTGTATCCTGTCTCCACCAAAAAGCCTCATCAGCTCGTCTTCCAAAGATATGTAGAATTGTGTTTGCCCAGGGTCTCCTTGTCGTCCAGAACGACCACGAAGCTGGTTGTCAATACGCCTTGCCTCATGGCGCTCAGTTCCTAAAATTGCCAAACCACCAAGCTCAATAACCTTGGCCTTTTCTTCAGGGGTAGCTTCTTGGCCACCAAGAACTATATCAGTTCCTCTACCAGCCATATTTGTAGCTATGGTAACTGCTCCAAGGCGTCCTGCTTCAGAAATGATTTGGGCCTCTTTGTCATGCTGCTTGGCGTTTAGCACATTATGCTTAACACCTCTTCTAACTAGCATTTCACTAATGGCTTCGGATCTCTCTATAGAGATGGTTCCCACTAGAATAGGCTGGCCCGTTTCATGAATCTCCTTGATTGCATCTGCTATTGCCTTGAACTTACCTTTTTCAGTGGAATAAACCGCATCTTGAAGGTCTAGCCTCTGGATGGGCTGGTTGGTTGGAATTACAACAACATCCATGTTATAGATGTCTCTGAACTCATCTTCTTCTGTCTTGGCAGTTCCTGTCATCCCCGAAAGCTTTTGGTACATTCTAAAATAATTTTGAAGGGTAATGGTGGCTAAGGTCTTAGATTCTGATCGAACAAGGACCCCTTCTTTTGCTTCAATGGCTTGATGAAGACCGTCGCTATATCGTCTTCCAAACATTAATCTCCCAGTAAATTCATCAACTATTATAACTTCATCTTCTTTTACTATGTAATCCGTATCCCGTTTCATTAAGTTTCTAGCCTTTAAGGCTTGATGAACGTGATGGTTAATTTCCATGTTTTCTGGGTCAGAGAAGTTCTCAACATCAAAGAATTTTTCGCACTTCTCAACACCTTCTTCCGTCAAGGACACGGATTTATCTTTTTCTTCTAGGACGAAATCTTCTTCCTTGCGAAGGCTGCGAACAAACCTGTCCGCTTTTTCATAAAGGTCAGTGGACTTTGCCCCCTGGCCAGAAATAATAAGAGGAGTTCTTGCTTCATCAATAAGTATGGAGTCAACCTCGTCAATTATTGCATAGTTTAATTCTCTTTGGGTTAGCCTTTCTTTGTATAGAACCATATTATCTCTTAGATAATCAAAGCCAAATTCATTATTTGTCCCATATGTTATATCAGAAGCATAGGCCTGAACTCTCTCTTCACCTTCAACTCCATGAACAACACATCCAACGCTTAGGCCTAAATACTCATATATCTGTCCCATCCATTCTCTGTCTCTTCTGGCAAGATAGTCGTTAACTGTAACAACATGGACACCCTTACCCTCAAGAGCATTTAGATAAGCAGCCAAGGTGGCCACAAGGGTCTTTCCTTCTCCTGTTTTCATTTCGGCTATTCGCCCTTGATGAAGAACTATTCCCCCAATAAGCTGAACCCTAAAATGCTTCATACCCAGAACTCTCCAAGCGGCTTCCCTACAGACTGCAAAGGCCTCTGGCAAAATATCGTCAAGGCTTTGTCCTTGGTCTAGCCTTGCTTTGAGGTCCAAGGTCTTTGCCTTTAGTTCATCCTCTGTAAGAGCCTGTATTTCTGGCTCTAGGGCTTCTATTTGGTCAGCAATGCCCTCAATTTTTTTAACTTCTTTGGCATTTAAGTCTCCAAAAATTTTTTCTAAAAATCCCATTCTTTTCTCCTTAGCTATATCCTTAATCCTGGTTTTTTGATTCTTCTACTTCTTCTACAAAAACTAATACTTCTAAAGCCTTTCTTTCGTCGGCCTTTGTTACCGTAACCTTAAATAATTGATTCATCACAAGAGCTTCAAAATAATCGTTGACCACAGGTAGGTGATCAAGTTCTGTGCAGACCCAACCATTTACTGTATTAACTGGGTGATCAATCTCCACATCAAATACGTCTAGGAATTTTTCTAAATTGGTATAGCCTTGGACTAAAAAACTTCCATCAGCTAATGGCTTTATTTCCACATCTGTCTCTTCGTCATGCTCGTCATATATTTCCCCAACTAGCTCTTCGATTATATCTTCCATAGTAATGATTCCTTCAGTACCACCGTATTCATCAATAACTACTGCTATATGGGTTTTAATCTTTTGCATTCTCTTTAATAGAAATGATATCTTCAGTGAGCCCGAAACAAAAACAACAGGTTTAATAAATTCAGCAACTTTTCTTTTTGATTTAGCCAATGAATTATGAAAATCCTTTTGATTTAACACACCAATAATATGGTCAAGGTTCTCTTGATATACAGGAAGTCTAGAAAAGCCTGTTTCTTGAAAGAGGGCCGCTATCTCACTTTTGCTGGCATTTTCTTCTATGGCCACAATATCAACACGGGGAGTAAGGGCATCGTAAGCTTCTAATTCATAAAATTCAATAGCATTGGTTATAAGTTCACTTTGTTCGTTATCAAAGGTTCCTTCTGTCTCAGCCTCTTCTATCATGGTAATTAATTCGTCTTCAGTAATAGATTTTTCACTGTCAACATTAAAAAGCCTGGCTACCAATTTTCTGAACAAACCGAAAAACCAGGTTAGGGGTTTGAATAAAACTATCAAGGCCTTAATAATAGGCGCTGATGCCATGGTGAATTTTTCCGGGATTTCTTTGGCAATACTTTTGGGGCTAATCTCACCAAAAACCAGGACCACAATAGTTATGACCACCGTAGCTACTGGAGCTCCGTAATGGCCGCACAAATCTATAAAAAGCAAGGTGGCTATGGCAGTCATGGCTATATTAACCAGGTTATTTCCCACCAAAATTGTAGATAAAAGTTTATCGAAATCATCAATTAAGCTTATAACAAGTTTTGCTCTAGGGTCTCCTGAAGCCGCTTTGTTTTTCATACGTATTCTGTTCACAGAAGTAAAGGCAGTCTCTGTAGCACTAAAGTAGGCGGATAAGACCACCAAAGCTATAATTGCAAGAATTTGGCCTACTATGCTGGATTCCATTTCATCTCCTTGTTTTTCTCCTTGTAAGACATATATTTACTGGAGCTCAATACAATATTATACATGAATTATCCCGAAAATAGAACACTTATACAAAAAAAGAGCCTTAAAAGGCTCTTTAGTCAATATGTTCCCGATCAGGAGCATTTAACTTTGCATTTGGCGTAAGTAATGTGCTGGCAGACCTTGAGGACTAAATTCTCCTAAGCCTAAATAATGACAGCCTAGTTTTTAGGGGCTTCCTCAACTTGGGGCTCTACAAAGGCCTCATAGATAAGTCGAATCGCTTTTTCAAAGTCACTGTTGGAAACTCCAACAATGATGTTCATTTCGCTGGATCCCTGATCGATCATCCTGATATTAATGCCTCCATTTGCCAAGGCCGTAAATAGCTTGGCACTAACTCCTGGCCGTTTTGACATGCCGCAGCCCACCGTAGCAATAAGGGCTATATCATTGAATACATCTACTGTGTCAGGTTCCAACTTTCTCCGGATTTCCTCCAGGATGTCATCCATCTTATCCTTTGCAGCCTTGGTGTTTACTACCACAGAAACATTGTCTATCCCAGTTGGGCAATGTTCGCTTAAAATATCATAATCCTCTAGAATAGAAAGTATTTTCCTTATAAATCCCTTTTCGGTAGCCATCATATTCTTGTAGATAGCTATAACCGTAAAATCTTTGCTTCCTGCAATTCCAGTTATGATCCTGTTGGGATTAGGTTCTTCCTCAGATGTAATCATTGTCCCCGGGTCGTCAGGCTTGTTGGTGTTTCTAATGTTAATTGGAATATTAGCAATACGGGCAGGGTAAATAGCATCCTCATGCAACACAGAAGCTCCCATATAGGAAAGTTCTCTTAATTCCTTATAGGACAATCTTTCTATTGGTTCTGCATTTACAATCCTAGGGTCAGCCACCAGTAGCCCTGAAACATCTGTCCAGTTTTCATATACCTGAGCATTAACAGCTCTTGCTACCAAGGCCCCAGTTATGTCAGACCCCCCTCTGGAAAAGGCTTTAATTTTTTTGTTGGGCAGGGTCCCATAAAAGCCTGGCAGAACTGCTTTTTCATGTTTAGCTAGTTCTTTGGCTAGGGCTTCATTGGTTTCGTTTTCCATGAATTTCCCATTTTCATCAAAGAGTATAAGGCCTGCAGTGTCAACAAAGTCATAGCCCAAATGCTTAGCGATTATAATGGCATTCAAAAATTCACCTCTGCTGACAATATAATCTTCTGAGGCACCTTCTGTTAGTTTTCTTCTAATCTTGTTATAGTGGTCCGTTAGGTCTAGATCAAGGCCCAAACCCACTACAACAGCTGTAAAGCGATCACAGACAACCTGAAGAACTTGATCAAAAGGATAGTTGTGTTCTATATGGGTTTTACAAAGATAAAGAAGGTCCGTTATTTTACTATCACCTTCATACCTTTTCCCTGGGGCAGAGACAACAACATATCTTCTCTCTGGATCTTGGTTTATTATTTCTTTTGTTTTGGCCAGTTGAATCCCGTCTGCAACAGAACTCCCACCAAATTTAGCTACTTTGATTCCCATAAATTCCCTCATTAATTTTAGAATAATGATGTATTATAACCTACTTCTTTGTAGAATTCAACAAAAAGAGACGAATTTCGCCTCTTTTTTTGTAGAAATTCTTAAATAGTATAGTGTAAATATAGACTTATTCAGCTGAGGCTTTCTTTAATTGATCCGCCTTATCAGTTTTTTCCCAAGGAAGATCAACATCGGTTCTTCCAAAATGTCCATATGCTGCCACCTTACGGTAGAGAGGGCGTCGCAATTCCAAACCATTGATAATACCAGCAGGTGTTAAATCAAAGTTTTCTCTCACTATAAGAGCTAGCTTATCGTCAGACAATTTACCAGTTCCGAAGGTATCAACCATAACAGAAACAGGTTCTGCAACACCAATTGCATAGGCTAACTGTATTTCTACTTTGTCTGCTAAATCTGCGGCTACAATATTTTTAGCTACATAACGTGCTGCATAGGATGCAGATCTGTCAACTTTTGTGGGATCTTTACCAGAAAAGGCACCTCCACCGTGTCGAGAATAACCACCATAGGTGTCAACAATTATTTTTCTTCCCGTTAATCCCGAATCACCATGGGGACCACCGATTACAAATCTGCCGGTTGGGTTAACCAAATATTTTGTGTCCTGGTCTAAAAGCCCTTGGGGTATAACTGGTTTGATTACCTTCTCTATAATGTCTTTCCTGATCTCTTCTAGGGTTACATCTGGGTCGTGTTGGGCAGATACTACAACAGCATCTACTCTTTTAACCCCTCCCTCATCGTATTCCACAGTAACTTGCGTCTTTCCATCGGGTCTTAGATACTTAAGGGTACCATCTTTTCTTACCTTAGTTAGCTGTAGGGCCAATTTTTGTGCTAGGCTTATTGGCAGGGGCATAAGCTCAGGGGTCTCTTTACAAGCGAAACCAAACATCATACCTTGGTCTCCTGCACCACCAGGGTCTACTCCCATGGAAATATCTGCGGATTGTTCATCAATTGCAGTAAGCACTGCACAAGTATTCCCGTCAAAACCATATTCACTTTTGTTGTATCCAATTTCGCAGATAACTTCTCTAACTAATTTTGGTATATCAACATAACATGTTGTGCTGATTTCTCCCATTACCATGGCATAGCCTGTAGTAGTCGTAGCCTCCGCTGCTACTCTTCCGTAGGGGTCTTGTTCCAAAATCGCATCTAATATAGCGTCGGATATTTGGTCACACATCTTGTCTGGATGGCCTTCAGTAACTGATTCTGATGTAAAAAGTCTTTTCATTTTGTTCCTCCTCGAATAACTACATAAAATAAAAAACCACTTCTTTGAGAAGAGGTAAATTTAATATATCGCCTTTCCTCATCTCTCAGAGTCTTCACTCTGTAGGATTTAGCACCTTGGATTACATCCAGGTTGCCGGGTTTCATAGGGCCTAGTCCCTCTACCACTCTTGATAAGTCGTATTTAATTGTTATTCAATTATGCCTTTGTTTTATGATATTGTCAACCTAAAAAATATGGGATATAATTTGAATATGGCAAATAAAAAAAATCATACTTTCAAGGTTCTTCAAGGAGGCTTGTTGTCTCCCAAGGAAATCCTTTATCAGTTCGTATCTGCTTTTGTTACCAACACCCGATTAATGGGAGTGGAGGTGCTCTATATTCATTGGCGTGAAAAAACACTTTATGAAGAAGACTTTCATCAGTTCTTCTATTTTGACGGTGAGGAATATGGATTAGAAAACTACGTGTCCTATATGGGAACTGACCAGCTAGAAATAGAAGCCATAGAAAACCTCTTGGCTGGTGGCCTTGGGGGAGAAAGAGTAGACCTTTCAGAACGCGAAGCCAGGTTTTTAGTTCAGGACTATATTCGTGGCAGCCAAAGGCTAGGGGTTAAGTTGCCTCTGGGCCATGAGGAATTCGCTTTTTTATCAAAACCCTTAATAAGTATGGACCCCAAGGAACGCCGAAATTTATACCAAAAAGAATGCGCTCCCCTAGAGACCAAATACCAGCCAATTCATTACTTCTTGATGCGTGTATTTGCTCGAGATTTTGAATATGCCGACTATCTCAGCAACCACAGTCTAAAGGAAAAAGATCTATACCCAGAACTAAGCCCTTGCACCCTGGTTAAAAATACAATCGAGGAAGTTAAGGGAGAATATCTTTGCGAATCTCTCTTGGATGTTGAGGGCCAATATTATATTGCTGTGTCGGAAATTATTCTTAAAAATACTCTTATAGGGGATTTTAAGAGACACAAACTTTTTCCTATAACGCCTTACGAGGCTGGGCTTTTAATCAACAGAATAGAATATATTACCTGTTATGATTTTTTTGCCGATAGTGATGTTATGGCAGAGGGATTGCCAAATTTTAATGCTCATCCCTTTATGACCACTTATGAAAAGGGTAAGCTCTTCATGCTTTATAACTCTCACAACGATCACGTTAAAAACCCCATATTTAAAATTCACGAGGATGTTTATGGGTCATATTTTATCTCTGATTATGGGCAAATACTGGTCAGTTCCTTTATACGTGACAACTTAAAAGAAATGGAACTGAAAATCGCCCTTAGTGATATGGCCATTGAACTTGTTCCGCAAGGTAGATTTGAGTTTAAGGAACCTGTTCTTTACGAGTTTATTCAAGACGATATAGATGATTTCCTTGACTTTATCGACTTTTATAAAGAGTAAATATATATTTCTATTAATTTTTGCAAATGGATTGTGGAGGTAAAAAAATGTTTAGAGAATTAAGAAGAAAAGACAAAAGTGTTTCTACTGAGGAAGCCATTAGCATCTTAGCTTCTCAAACCCACGGAGTCCTGGCAGTAAGTGGAGATGATGGTTACCCTTATGCAGTTCCAGTTAGTTATGTTTATGAGGATGGTAGGATACATTTTCACTGTTCCAATGTGGAAGGTCACAAATTGGCTGCCCTTAAAAAAGACCCCAAGGTTTCATTCTGTGTGGTTTCCAAAGACGATATAAAACCTGCAGACTTCTCTACTAAGTTTGCCAGTGCAATTGCTTTTGGTAAGGCTCGGATTATTGAGGATATGGAAGAGATGCATGGCCCCCTAATGCTGATACTGGAAAAATACTCCCCCGACTACATGGAAGACGGTAAGGAGTATATTGAAGAATGCAGAGGACAATTCTTGATAGTAACAATTGATATTGAACACCTAACAGGAAAAGCTCCAAAATAAGCTTC